>NC_017910.1:2079362-2772483 GCF_000262305.1 Shimwellia blattae DSM 4481 = NBRC 105725 | reverse complement strand
GGGCGATTTACTTCCCGAGCATTCGCCAGATCCTCAAAATCGACAACGATCAGTTTGCCGTTACCCATATTGTGGGTGATCTGCACAAGCTGACGCCAACGGATAAATTCACCGGCTTCCCGGCCGGGAAGTCGGTAGAGATCCCGATAGTCAACGAATACTGGCAGCTGTTTATGACCGATGTGATCCCGCGCTGGTATGTGACCTCCGGCGAGGCAACCCCGAAGGTGATTGCCAGCACCAATAGCGAAGATCTGAGCCGTTTTGTCTCGCCGCTGGGAGGAGATCAGTGGAAGCGCACGCCGGAAGATAAAAACATTCTGATGACGGCAGAAGCGCGTTTTGAGAAAAACAGCGATGTAAAACTGCTCAATGCCCGGAACCTGCGCGGCCAGATCCTGCCAAGCCCCTCCCGGGTAACGGTACACGGCGAGGATGTGGATCTCAGCCACGGGGTTAAGCTGGATCTCTCTGCGCTGACGGCCCCGTCTGCCCGGGCGATTAGCGATCGCTTTGCGCTGCTGGGGGTCAAAACGGACGGTAGCTACCCGGTAAAAACCGCGATTGCTGCCCGCGAATTTAAAGGCGATGACGCAGTACCCGGTGCTTACCGTTTACAGATTGGCCCCAAAGAGGCGCGGATAACCGGCTATGACGAAGCCGGGGTCTTTTATGGTCTGCAGTCTGTGCTGTCGCTGATCCCGACACAAGGGGCGATGAAGATAGCCACCCTGGATGCGGAAGATGCGCCGCGCTTCCAGTACCGGGGGATGTTTATTGATGTGGGGCGCAACTTCCACAGCAAGGCGTCTATCCTGCGTGCGCTGGATCAGATGGCGGCCTACAAGCTGAATAAATTCCACTTCCACCTGACCGATGATGAAGGCTGGCGCATTGAAATCCCCGGGCTGCCGGAGCTGACAGAAGTCGGCAGTAAGCGCTGCCACGATCTGAGTGAGAAAACCTGCCTGTTGCCACAGCTGGGTTCCGGGCCGGATACCTCGACCAACGGCAGCGGCTATTTCAGTAAAGCGGACTATATCGAGATCCTCAAATACGCGAAGGCGCGCCATATTGAGGTGATCCCGGAGATAGACGTACCGGCCCACGCCCGTGCGGCGGTTATCTCCATGGAAGCCCGTTATGATCGTCTGATGAAAGAGGGCAAAGCGCAGGAGGCCGCGGCCTACCGGCTGCTGGATCCGACCGATACCTCAAACACCACGGGCGTGCAGTTTTACGATCGCACCGGCTACCTGAACCCGTGCCTGGAATCCTCGCGCCACTTTATTGATAAAGTGATCGGCGAGATCCAGCAGATGCACAAAGAGGCCGGGCTGGCGCTGACGACCTGGCATTTCGGTGGCGACGAGGCGAAAAATATCTACCTCGGCCCGGGGTATACGGATAAGAACAAACCGGAAGCGGGTAAAGGCCAGCTGGATCTCAGCAAACAGGACAAGCCCTGGGCGAAGTCTCAGGTGTGCCAGACCATGCTGAAAGAGGGCAAAGTGGCCGATCTGGAGCACCTGCCGAGCTGGTTCGCCGTGGAGGTGAGCAAGATTGTTAATAAGCACGGTATCGAGAAGATGCAGGCCTGGCAGGACGGCCTCAAAGATGCCAAAGATGCCAGCGCCTTCGCCACGAAACGCGTTGGGGTGAACTTCTGGGATACCCTGTACTGGGGCGGGGCGGATTCGGTCAATGACTGGGCGAACAAAGGCTATGAGGTGACCATCTCTAACCCGGATTATGTCTATCTCGACTTCCCTTATGAAGTGGATCCGCAAGAGCCGGGATATTACTGGGGAACACGCTTTACCGATGAGCGCAAGCTGTTCAGCTTTGCCCCCAATAACCTGCCGCAAAATGCGGAGACCTCCGTCGATCGCGACGGTATGACCTTCGCGGCGAAGTCAGACAAACCCTGGCCGGGCGCTCACGGGATCTCCGCCCAGCTCTGGAGCGAGGTGGTGCGCACAGACGATGAGCTGGAATATCGCCTGTTCCCGCGCCTGATTGCCATGGCGGAGCGTGCCTGGCACCAGGCCGGGTGGGAGCAACCTTTCCAGGCCGGTAAAGAGTATCAGGGGGGCGTCACGCACCATGTGGATACCAAAGCGCTGCACCAGGACTGGGAGCGTTTTGCAAACCTGCTGGGGCAGCGTGAGCTGGCGAAGGTGGATAAAACCACGCTTGCATACCGCCTGCCGGTGCCAGGGGCGCAGGTGGCAGCCGGGGTGCTGGCGGCGAATGTCAGCCTGCCGGGGCTTGGTATTGAATACTCGGTAGATGGCGGAAAGCAGTGGCAGCGCTATCAGGATAATGCCCGCCCGCAGGTCAGCGGTGAGGTGATGGTGCGTACTGTCAGCCCGGACGGTAAACGTACCAGCCGGGCGACAACGGTACGCTGAGTCGCAACGAAAAACGGTGGCCTGGCCACCGTTTTTTTGTCGGTAAAAAACCGGGTATCACCCGGTTATGTTTACTGAGCGTGATTATTTAGAGTCGTCGTGAGCGTGTTCATCCTCACGGCAGTCTCCCTCAGCGCAGTGGCCATACAGATACAGACTGTGGTTGGTCAGGCGAATTCCATGACGCGCCGCAATTTCACGCTGGCGGGATTCAATGGAGTCATCACTGAATTCGATCACTTTGCCGCAATCCAGACAGATCAGATGGTCATGGTGATGCTGCTGGGTCAGCTCAAAAACCGATTTGCCACCTTCGAAGTTATGACGGGTAACAATGCCCGCGTCATCAAACTGGTTCAGCACGCGGTATACGGTGGCTAAGCCAATCTCTTCGCCCATATCGATCAGTCGTTTGTACAGCTCTTCCGCACTGACGTGATGATTAGCAGGCTCCTGTAACACTTCGAGGATTTTCAGCCGGGGAAGTGTGACTTTAAGGCCAGCCTTCTTTAACGCGTTATTATTGTCAGTCATGCGGGAGTTATCCTGTTGCTTAACGATTTAGCCCCCGGAGGGAGTTAAAAGCGGGTACGACAAAAGATGCATGGGTTTCATTATAGAACCGATGGTTATAAATGAAAACCGCGAAACATCACACAAATACAGCCTTCAGAAAACGAATGTCAGTATTGCTTCACAAGAAAAAAACATTCATTAAAGCGACCGTCATTGTACCGCGTTCTGATATAAAGTTAAAAACTTGTAGCAATTCTTGTTATCGGGCAAAACAATCAGGCGGCACTGGCGGGTGGGTGCCAGCGCCGCGCTACCACTCAGGCGTTGATAATATCGCTCAGGTGCATCTCTTCAGAAACCTGCTTAACCCAGGCTTCAACGCGCTGCTGGGTCAGCTCTGGCTGGCGGTCTTCATCGATAGCCAGGCCCACGAAGTGGTTATCATCCACCAGACCTTTAGAGGCTTCAAAGTGGTAGCCTTCTGTTGACCAGTGGCCGACGATAGTCGCCCCGCGTGGCTCGATAATATCGCGCAGGGTGCCCAGCGCATCGCAGAAATATTCTGCGTAATCTTCCTGGTCGCCACAACCAAACAGCGCTACCAGTTTGCCGGTAAAATCAACATCTTCCAGGGTAGGGAAGAAATCATCCCAGTCACACTGCGCTTCACCGTAGTACCAGGTCGGGATACCGAGCAGCAGAATATCGAACGCTTCCAGATCTTCTTTGCTGCTTTTAGCAATGTCATGCACCTCAGCCACATCTTTACCGAGCTGCTTCTGAATCATTTTTGCGATATTTTCGGTGTTGCCAGTGTCGCTGCCGAAGAAAATGCCTGCGATCGCCATGAGTAAGATAACCTCTTGAATCTTAAAATAGGGTGGCTGCTTGATGCCATGGATTGGTCAATGATAGCAGAACAGCTCCTGCAGCGGAAACTGCTATCACCGCCTTGTGCACAGACTGCAACATGGGGCGGATAACGGGGAACGACGGGTTCTCTGTTACCGGGAGGGCGTCTTGCGTAACGTGTCGCTGAGTAAGTCCATCAGCATGGTTTCGATCAGTTCGCTGCGGCTGATACTGCGTGCCTCTGCCAGCTGGTTCAGTGCATCCACGGCGTCACTATTGAGTTTTAACTCCACACGCTTAAGCCCGCGGCTTTTATCGCGTTTGAGCTGGTTCCGTTTATTTATGCGTAACTGTTCGTCACGGGATAACGGATTGGTTTTCGGTCGACCCGGGCGACGTTCGTCTGCGAACAGATCGAGTGTCGTCCGGTCCGTTTGTTCTTTTGCCATGATAAAGAATATTGCCAGGGGAAACAGGCGACGGAGCATTAAGCCCGGGCGTATTAATCAGCGCGCCATCATACAACAGGGAGCAGGGCGCGCCAACGCGTAAGGCTAATCTGAAAATCAGTCGGCGAGTTTTTAGGCGGATTCCTGCCCGGCGGCGAGAAACTGGCGGATCACCCGCAGCACCGCGTCGGGTTTTTCAGCATGAACCCAGTGGCCTGTACCGGCTATCACGTGGGCCTGAGCCTGGGGGAACTGGCGTAAAATAGCCGGGCGGTACTCGGGTTTTACATAGGGCGAGTCGCCACCGCAGATAAACATGGCCGGGTG
Source organism: Shimwellia blattae DSM 4481 = NBRC 105725 (assembly GCF_000262305.1). Classification (NCBI taxonomy): domain Bacteria; kingdom Pseudomonadati; phylum Pseudomonadota; class Gammaproteobacteria; order Enterobacterales; family Enterobacteriaceae; genus Shimwellia; species Shimwellia blattae. Next base: position 2,767,925 of record NC_017910.1, on the reverse strand, counting down.
TGGCCAGGCGGGCACATCGTCCCAGCCGACGATACTGGCATACGCGTCCCACAGCACCGGCACATTAAAGCGCCACTCGCCCTGGACAAAGGACTTGAGAATAAACTGGATAACGCCTTCTTCTTTTATATGCTCACGCATGATCGCCGCCGCATCGTGGCGGGTGGTCACGCCTGCGGCACTCACCGCCCGGATAGCGGCGAAAATATCGTCGTGACGGCGCAGATGATAATCCACCGGTGAAATATCAATCGCGACCAGCTTATCAATGCGCTCAGGCGCCAGTGCAGTGGTGGCCATGGCGGTTTTCCCCCCCATGGAGTGGCCTATCAGAATGGCCCGCTCAAACCCGGCACTGTCCATGGTGTCGAGAATATCCCCGGCCAGCGCGGCCCAGTGCATATCCGGGCTGCGCGGCGACAGGCCGTGGTTGCGTAAATCCACCTGCATCACGGTATGATCGTTAACCAGGTCCCGCGCCAGCACCCCTAAGTTATCCAGGCTGCCAAACAGGCCGTGGATCAGGACAACGGGTAAATTCTGCTGTGTTTGTTGTGCGCTTTGCACCCGGGCGTGTAATTTCATGGCAAAGTTCTTTTTTGGCTGAGGTCAGGTTAGGGTATTATGTTCCGCATTCTAGCGTCCGGCGGCATAGTAACGATTAATTAACATTATGACCAGCCGGGTTTCGTATTGCGGGAAGTCGGGGGCGCGTTCACTCTCAGATTTTTCGGCTTGCAGGACGGCGTCAATGCCGTAAATTCCAGGTACTGATTTCAGGCGTCTGGAGTCCTGGCCGTTAACTGGGCATGAAGGGTAAACCCTGACGACTTGTATTCAGAAAGATTATTGCACCGGATAAAGATGAAAACGATTGAAGTTGATGACGAGCTGTATCGCTATATTGCCAGCCACACTCTGCACATTGGCGAGAGCGCGTCCGACATTTTACGGCGAATGCTGAAAATCGCTACTGCACAGACCGCATCTGGCAGCCAGGCCCCTGTAAAATCCGCCACCGCAGCAGCACCTGCTGCGCCTGCTGTGGCAGAAAAACCGGCGAACAACGCCCGGGGCCGCGTGCGCGCGATGCGGGAACTGCTACTCTCTGATGAGTACGCAGAGCAGAAAAAAGCGGTTAATCGTTTCTTATTAATTCTGACGACCCTCTACTCACTGGATGAGAGCGCCTTTGGCGCCGCAACGGAATCATTGCATGGTCGGACACGCGTATACTTCGCCTCTGACGCGCAAACGTTGTTGAAAAGTGGTAACCAGACCAAACCTAAACAGGTCCCGGCTACCCCGTACTGGGTAATTACGAACACCAATACTGGCCGCAAATGCGCGATGGTAGAACACATCATGCAATCGATGCAGTTCCCGGCGGAGCTTATCGAAAAAGTCTGCGGCACTATCTGATTTTCGCGTCAAACATGGAAAGGAACTGACAATGGCTAACCATCCTCGTGCCGGTCTTCCGGCGCAGCAGAGCGACCTGATTAACGTCGCTCAACTGACCGCTCAGTATTATGTACTGGCCCCCGATATTGCTAACCCGGAGCATGCGGTAAAATTTGGCACCTCCGGGCACCGCGGCAGCGCAGCGCGCCACAGCTTTAATGAGCCGCATATTCTGGCTATTGCCCAGGCAATTGCTGAGAACCGCGCGAAGAACGGCATTACCGGCCCGTGCTATGTGGGAAAGGATACTCACGCACTCTCTGAACCGGCCTTCATTTCCGTACTGGAAGTGTTGGCGGCCAACGGTGTGGATGTGATAGTCCAGCAGGATAACGGCTTTACGCCGACCCCTGCCGTATCAAACGCGATTCTGGTTCACAACCAGAAAGCGGGCCCGCAGGCGGACGGTATCGTCATTACCCCGTCCCATAACCCGCCGGAAGATGGCGGTATCAAATACAACCCGCCAAACGGTGGGCCTGCGGATACCAACGTTACCAAAGTTATCGAAGAGCGCGCGAATGCGCTGCTGGCCGATGGTCTCAAGGGCGTGAAACGCCTGCCGCTGGCCCAGGCCCTGGCCAGTGGTCACGTAAAAGAAGTGGATCTGGTACAGCCGTATATCGAAGGTCTGGCGGATATTGTGGATATGAAAGCTATCCAGAAAGCCGGGCTGAAACTGGGTGTCGATCCGTTAGGCGGCTCCGGTATTGAATACTGGAAACGCATTGCTGAGTTCTACAAGCTGGATCTGACCATCGTAAACGATCAGGTTGATCAGACCTTCCGCTTTATGCACCTGGACAAAGACGGGGCTATCCGCATGGACTGCTCTTCCGAGTGCGCCATGGCGGGCCTGCTGGCGCTGCGCGACAAGTTCGATCTGGCCTTCGCCAATGACCCGGACTACGACCGTCACGGTATCGTCACCCCGGCGGGGCTGATGAACCCGAACCACTACCTGGCGGTGGCGATCAACTATCTGTTCCGGCATCGTCCTCAGTGGGGCAGTGATGTTGCCGTGGGCAAAACCCTGGTCTCTTCTGCGATGATTGACCGGGTAGTTAACGACCTGGGCCGTAAGCTGGTTGAAGTGCCGGTGGGCTTTAAATGGTTTGTGGACGGCCTGTTCGACGGCAGCTTCGGTTTCGGTGGTGAAGAGAGCGCCGGGGCATCCTTCCTGCGCTTTAATGGCACCCCGTGGTCTACCGATAAAGACGGCATCATCATGTGCCTGCTGGCGGCGGAGATTACTGCCGTGACCGGTAAGAACCCGCAGCAGCATTACGACGAGCTGGCCGCGCGTTTCGGTGCGCCGAGCTACAACCGTTTACAGGCATCTGCCACCTCTGCACAGAAAGCGGCGCTGTCTAAGCTCTCCCCGGAGATGGTCAGCGCCAGCACCCTGGCCGGTGACCCGATCACCGCACGCCTGACGGCGGCCCCGGGTAACGGTGCCTCTATCGGCGGCCTGAAAGTGATGACCGACAACGGCTGGTTTGCCGCCCGTCCGTCAGGCACGGAAGACGCGTACAAGATTTACTGCGAGAGCTTCCTCGGTGATGAGCACCGTAAGCAGATCGAAAAAGAAGCGGTTGAGATTGTCAGCGAAGTGCTGAAAAACGCCAGATAAGCGCAGCGCTGACTGACGGATAATAAAAAGGAACGCCCCGGCGTTCCTTTTTGCTTTATATGTGGCGGTGAGGCGCGTTATCTCATGGGTTCGCTTGCCCTGAGCATAGCCTGTGGCCGGTTAACAACGCCTTTGAGGCTCAGCCCAGTGCGACCAGCAGGGCACCCGCGGCAATCAGCGCCACACCCGCCCCGGCCACCAGGGAGAGCCTCTCCCCGAACAAAATAACCGCCAGCACCACGGAAAACACCACGCTCAGCTTGTCGATGGGGGCCACCCGGGAGACCGGCCCCGCTTTAATCGCCATAAAGTAGAACAGCCAGGAAAGCGCCCCGGCGACCCCGCTACAGACAATCCACAGCAGCGCCTTGCGATCCGCAAGGACCTGGCTTACCAGGCTGACCTTCCCCTGGACCACCACCACACCCACCAGAAACAGGGCCATCACCACCGCGCGCACAGCCGTGGCGGTGTTGGCATCCAGATGCTGAAGCCCGATTTTGCCGCAAATCGCCACCAGTGCCGCACTGGCGGCAGAGAGCAGCGCATAGAGTAGCCAGGCGCTCATTGTGTCTGTCCATCCGTTAAGAGTAAGAAGGGGAGTTATTCTACTCCCCGGAGGTGAAAAGCCAATTACCGGGCACCCGGCGGCGGCTCAGAGCATAAAACGATAGCCGATGCCGGTTTCTGTCAGCAGGTGGCGCGGGCGGGCCGGATCCTGCTCCAGTTTCTGGCGCAGGTGGCCCATATAAATACGCAAATAGTGGCTGTGCTCAACGGCGTTTGGCCCCCAGACCTGGTTGAGTAACTGGCGCTGGGTCAGCACTTTTCCGGCGTTATTAAGCAGCACTGCCAGCAGGCGAAACTCAATCGGGGTCAGGTGGATATCGGCCTCTCCCCGGGTGATACGGTGGGCGGCGAGATCAACCTGAATATCCCCAAAGCTGAAGGTGGGTCCGGCAACGCCGGTGGCCTGGCGGCGCAGGGCCACACGCACCCGGGCCTGGAGCTCACCAATCCCAAACGGCTTACTGAGGTAGTCGTCTGCCCCGGCATCCAGGGCGGCAATTTTATCCTGCTCGTCGCTGCGGGCAGAGAGCACAATCACCGGCATCGGGGACCACTGGCGCACCTCGCGGATAAAATCGATACCGTCGCCGTCCGGCAGGCCGAGGTCAAGAATGGTCAGGGCTGGCTGGCGGGTGGCCGCTTCCGTCAGCCCCCGTTGCAGGGTGTCGGCGTCATAGACGCGCAGCCCGTCGCTCTCCAGCGCGGTACGCAGGAAACGGACAATGGCTTTTTCATCTTCAACAATCAGTATGCTGGTCACATAACCTCATTTTCATCCAGTTCCGGGGCCGGGGGCTGGGGCACCCGGAGATGAAAGACCGCCCCGCCTTCGGGGGCGTTCTCTGCGGTAATTGTACCGCCGTGCACATCCATTATCGCCCGGCAAATGGCCAGGCCAAGCCCCACGCCCGGGATGGCGGACTCCTTACTGCCGCGGGCGAACTTATCAAAAATAGTCTGCTCCTGCCCGGAGGGGATTCCGGGGCCGTTATCGCGGATGTCCACTTCCAGCATAGCCTGCGGGCAGCGGGCGTGAAGGCTAATGTGTGCGCCGGGTCCGGCATATTTGATGGCGTTCTCCAGCAGGTTGATCAGCACCCGTTCAAACAGCGGGCCGTCGACCTGGATCAGGGCGAGCGGGTCGGGAATATCCAGGGTGACGGGGTGCCCGGCCGCCAGCGGCTCCAGGGTTTTCAGGGCGCTGCCGACCACCTCTTCAAGGGTCAGCCACTCTTTATGCAGGTTAAACCCCCCGGACTGGATGCGCGCCATATCCAGCAGGTTATTCACCAGCCGGGTGGTGTTGAGAATATATTCGCGAATTTCGCTGGCCTGCCGGGCGTGGGGTGAGCCGGCACAGGCCAGGTCCAGGGTCAGGATCTCGGCCTGGCCGAACAGCACCGTAAGCGGGGTGCGCAGATCGTGGGAGAGGGCCGAAAGCAGGGCATTACGAATCTGCTCCCGCTCGCTGGCGATCCGTGCCTGCTCTTCGCTGGTGGCCAGCAGCTGGCGCTCCAGGGCGGTGGCGCACAGCAGGGTGAAGGTCTCCAGCAGGCGCTGCTGTTCGGGCACCATGAGCTGGCGCAGATTCTCCGGCTCAATCACCACCAGGCCCAGGGTCTGGCTGGGGGTGCTCAGGGGAAGAACCCGCCAGGGCATCCCCGGCAGGGTGTCGGTTCCGGCCCCGGCCGGCAGGCCTTTATCAAAGCTCCAGCGGGCAATGGCATCATCCCAGAAGGGGTCGCTGTCCGGGGCGGTCAGGGCGGTGAGTTTGCCGTGCTCGTCCGGGGTCAGCACCTGGCAGCGGGCCCGGAAACTGTTACCGAGAAAGTGCTCGCTGGTGGCGGCAATATCCCGCACTGAGCGGGTGGTGGCCAGGGCCCGGGACATTTCATACAGGTGGCGGGTGCGCTGCTCCCGGTAGCGGGCGATGCGCGCCTGGTAGCGCACCCCGGCAGTCAGATTACCGATGGTCAGCCCCACCACCAGCATCACGCTGAATGTCAGCAGGTACTGGACATCCGACACGGCGAGGGTGCCGTGGGGGGCAATAAAGAACAGATCGAAACTCAGCACGTTAATCACGGTTGCCAGCACCGAAGGCCAGCGCCCGTAAAACAGGGCCACTACCACCACCCCCAGCAGGTAGATCATCACCAGGTTGGCGGCGTCAAACCCCATCATAAACTGGCGGGCGAACAGCGTAATCAGGGCGCACAGGGCCACAGCCACCAGGCACCCCTGGATCTGTACCCGCCATTTTTCGCCAAACGGACGGTTATCCGGCGTTTTACGGGGGTCTGCGGGGGCTTTTTCGTCAACGGCCACCACCATAATGTCCAGATCCGGCGCCAGCCGGGCCAGGCGATCGGCAAACGGGGGGCGCGGCCACCAGCGGTGCAGGGTGCGGCGGCCAGTAATCATTTTGCCGAGGTTGTGGTCCCGGGCATAGCGCACCAGCGCCTTTTCCTCGCTGGGATCTGAGAGGGTTGCGGTCTGGGCCCCCAGCTCCTGGGCCAGTCTCAGGGCGTTGAGAATGCGCCGCCGCTGTGCCGGGGGGAGCTGATGCAAGCGCGGGGTCTCCACAAAGACTGCGTGCCAGTCGCTGCCCAGTTTCCCGGCCAGCCGGGCGGCGGTGCGCACCAGCTTGTCGTTATCGCCGGTGTGGCCAATACAGAGCAGGATGGCGTCCCGGGTGTGCCAGACCTTTTCCCGCCCGCGCTCAGCCCGCCAGGCGCGCATTTGCTCATCAACCCGGTCGGCGGTGCGCCGCAGCGCCAGTTCGCGCAGGGCGATCAGGTTGCCCTTGCGGAAAAAGTGCTCAATGGCCCGCTCGGCCTGGCCGGAGATATAGACCTTGCCCTCGTGCAGGCGCTGGCGCAGATCGTCCGGGGGCAGATCCACCAGCACAACTTCATCGGCGGCGTCGAAGATCGGGTCCGGCACGGTTTCCCGCACCTGTACGCCGGTCACGCCGCCCACCACGTCATTAAGGCTCTCCAGATGCTGTACGTTAACGGTGGTGAACACGTCGATCCCCGCCGCCAGTAGCTCCTCCACATCCTGCCAGCGCTTCGGGTGCCGGGAGCCCGGGGCGTTACTGTGGGCCAGCTCATCAACCAGCACCAGCGCCGGGTTACGGGAGAGGGCGCCATCCAGATCGAACTCGCCAATGCGGCGCCCCCGGTGGAGGAGCCGCCGCGGGGGCAACAATGGCAGGCTGGCTAACAGGGCGGCGGTCTCCTGGCGGCCGTGGGTTTCCACCACCCCCACCAGAATATTCAGCCCCTGCTGATGCAGGCGCCGGGCCTCCTGGAGCATGGCGTAGGTTTTCCCCACCCCGGCACAGGCGCCAAAAAAGATCTTCAGCTTTCCCCGGGGCGGGCGGCTGAGCTGGTGTAGCAGCTGGTCCGGATCCGGGCGATCGGGTTCCCCTGTCATCTCTGTTCCTTGTTATTCCGGGTGGTGGAGGGCATCCAGCGCCAGATTCAGTTGAACAACATTTACCACCGGCTGGCCGGTAAACGCCAGCAGCGGTGTGCGGGTAAAACGTGCGATCAGCCGGGTTATCACCTCCGGGGGGAGTTGCCGGGCCCGGGCGATGCGCGCCACCTGCCAGTGGGCCGCCGCCGGGGTGATATCCGGATCCAGCCCGCTGGCAGAGGTGGTGACCAGCGCCAGCGGCACTTGCGGGCTGGCCTGCGGATTCGCGGCCCGCAGGGCGGCGATGTCTGCGGCAATACGGCTATCGAGCGCCGGGTTGCTGCCCGCCAGATTGCTCCCGCCGGAGGCGAGCGGGTTACAGGGTGAATCCCCGTTTACACAGGGGCGACCGTGGAAATATTCCGCCCGGGTAAATGCCTGGCCAAGCAACAGGGAGCCGCGAATCTGCCCCTGTGTTCTTATCAGAGAGCCTGACGCCTGATCCGCAAACCACCACTGCCCCAGCAGGGTGGTAAGCAGCGGGTAAACGCCCCCGGTTAACAGGGTCAGTAACAGCAATAATAGTACAGCAGGACGTAACATAGCCATTTGATAACACTCCTAAACCAGCCCGGTGGCCGTGAGGATCAGATCAATTATCTTGATACCGGGAAAGGGAATAATCAGCCCGCCCAGACCGTAGATCCACAGGTTGCGCCGCAGCATGGCGGCGGCGCTGAGTGGCCGGTAACTCACCCCGCTGAGGGCCAGCGGGATCAGGGCGATGATGATCAGCGCATTAAAAATGACCGCGCTGAGAATCGCCGAGGCCGGAGAGTGAAGATGCATGATATTCAGGGCGTTGAGCTGCGGAAATGTCGCCGCAAACGCCGCCGGGATAATGGCAAAATATTTGGCCACATCGTTGGCGATACTGAAGGTGGTCAGGGAGCCCCGGGTCATCAGCATCTGCTTGCCGATGTGGACCACTTCAATCAGCTTGGTGGGGTTTGAGTCCAGATCCACCATGTTGCCCGCCTCTTTGGCCGCCTGTGTGCCGGAGTTCATCGCCACGGCGACGTCTGCCTGGGCCAGGGCCGGAGCGTCGTTGGTGCCGTCCCCGGTCATTGCCACCAGGCGCCCGGCGGACTGGTACTGGCGGATCAGCGCCAGTTTCGCCTCCGGGGTGGCCTCAGAGAGAAAATCATCCACCCCGGCTTCTGCGGCGATGGCCGCGGCGGTGAGCCGGTTATCGCCGGTGATCATCACGGTTTTGATGCCCATCTGGCGTAGCTGGGCAAAGCGCTCTTTAATGCCGCCTTTAACAATATCTTTCAGGGCAATCGTGCCCAGCACCTGGCCGCCTTCGGCAACCACCAGCGGGGTGCCGCCTTTGCGGGCTACTGCGTCAACATCGCTTTCGACCCCGGGCGGAAAGTGACCACCATTGGCCGCAATATGGCGGCGGATGGCATCAACCGAGCCTTTGCGGATCATCCGCTCACCGAGGTTTATCCCGCTCATCCTGGTGCTGGCGGTAAAGGGCACAAATGTGGCCTTCAGGCTCTGAATATCCCGCTCGCGCAGGGCAAAACGCTGTTTGGCCAGGATAACGATACTGCGCCCTTCGGGGGTTTCGTCTGCCAGGGATGCCAGTTGCGCGGCGTCGGCCAGATCCCGTTCGCTGACACCGGGCGCAGGCAGAAAGTGGGACGCCTGGCGGTTACCCAGCGTAATGGTGCCGGTTTTATCCAGCAGCAGGACATCCACATCACCGGCCGCCTCTACGGCGCGCCCGCTGGTGGCGATAACATTGGCCCCCAGCATACGGCTCATTCCGGCCACGCCAATGGCAGAGAGCAGCCCCCCGATGGTGGTGGGGATCAGGCAAACCAGTAGCGCTACCAGCACCGTAATGCTCACCGGGTGGCCGGTCCAGGCGGTAAACGGCCACAGGGTGGCGGTAGCCAGCAGAAAGACAATCGTCAGGGCGATAAGCAGGATGGTCAGGGCGACCTCATTGGGGGTTTTGCGGCGTTTAGCCCCCTCGACCATGGCTATCATCCGGTCCAGGAAGGTGTCCCCCGGATCGGCGCTACAGCGGATAACCAGCCAGTCTGAGAGGATCCGGGTGCCCCCGGTCACGGAGGCGAAATCCCCGCCGGACTCGCGGATAACCGGGGCGGATTCGCCGGTGATGGCGCTCTCGTCTACGGAGGCCCCCCCTTCAATGACCTCGCCGTCACAGGGGATAATATCGCCGGCCTCCACCAGCACTATATCGTCTTTACGCAGCTCTGCCGCCGGGACATGGTCCATTTGGGCATCGTGCCGGGGGGCGCGCAGCTTGCGGGCCCGGCTGGTTTTCTGCACCCCTTTCAGGCTGCTGGCCTGGGCCTTGCTGCGCCCTTCGGCCAGGGCTTCGGCGTAGTTGGCAAACAGCACGGTAAACCATAACCACAGGCTGATGATGCCGCTAAACCCGGCGCTGCCGGGAAGGAGGCGCACCAGCATGGCAAGGGCCAGCAGGCTGGTCAGCAGGCTGCCGCACCAGACAATAAACATGACCGGGTTGCGCCACTGGGTGGCGGGGTTCAGCTTTTTCACCGCGCTTATCAACGCCTGTCTGACCAGGGCGGGCTCGAACAGATTGACGGATTTACGACTCATAGCATCCTCTGAGAACTTAACGGTGAACCAGATATTCCGCCACCGGGCCAAGGGCGAGGGCAGGGATAAATGTCAGGGCGCCAACCAGCAAAATGGTGCCGATCAGCAGACCGATAAAGAGCGGCCCGTGGGTCGGCAATGTACCGGCAGAGGTGGGCTGGGTGCGTTTGGTCACCATGCTGCCGGCAATAGCCAGCACTGGGGCAATCACGGCAAAACGGCCCAGCAGCATGCACAGGGCCAGCAGCAGGTTCCAGAGGGGGGTATTCGCACTGAGCCCGGCAAAGGCGCTGCCGTTGTTGTTGGCTGCGGAGGAGACCGCATACAGCACTTCACTAAACCCGTGGGGGCCCGGGTTGAGCATGGCCCCGGGCCCGGCGCCGGTCATCATTGCCAGCGCTGTACCGGCTAATACCAGTGTGGGGGTGACCAGAATCGCCAGGGCGGTCATTTTCATTTCGCGGACATCGATTTTTTTGCCCAGATACTCCGGGGTGCGGCCAATCATCAGCCCGGCAATAAACACCGCCAGCATGATAAACAGCATCATGCCGTACAGCCCGCTCCCGACACCGCCGAAGACCACCTCGCCAATCTGCATCAGCCACAGGGGGATCATGCCGCCCGGCGCGGTAAAGGCGTCGTGCATGGCATTGACCGCCCCACAGGAGGCGGCGGTGGTTATCACCGCAAACAGGCTGCTGACAAGAATGCCAAAGCGGCTCTCTTTACCCTCCATATTGACGCTGCTGTCTGCGCCCAGGGTCAGAAAGTGGGGGTTGCCGCGCCATTCAGCCCACACCACCAGCACCACACAAACGGCGAAAATCAGCCCCATGGTCCAGAGAATGGCCCGCCCCTGGCGCGGGTCGCCACACACGTCACCAAAGGCAAAGCACAGGGCGGCGGGGATCAAAAAGATAGCCAGCATCTGCACGGCGTTGGTCAGCACGGTGGGGTTCTCAAACGGGTGGGCGGAGTTGGCATTAAAGAAGCCGCCGCCGTTGGTCCCCAGCAGTTTTATCGCCTCCTGGGAGGCGACCGGCCCGCCGGGCAGCAGCATGTTCACCCCCTCAAGGCTGAGCGCAGGGGTATAGGGCTGAACATTCTGAATGACCCCCTGCTGGATAAAAAACAGGGCGATGATCAGCGAGAGCGGCAGCAGGATCCACAGGGTAATACGCAGCAGATCGCTCCAGGCGTTCCCGAGGGTGGTGACCGACTGGCGGGTAAAGGCGCGGATTAAGGCGTAGGCTACCGCTATCCCGGTGGCCGCCGACAGGAAGTTCTGCACCGTCAGCCCGGCCATCTGGCTGAAGTAGCTGAGGGTGCTTTCCCCGGCGTAAGCCTGCCAGTTGGTGTTGGTGACAAAGCTGATGGCGGTATTAAGGGCCAGATCCCAGCTCAGCCCCGGAAAATGCTGGGGGTTAAGCGGCAGGCTTGCCTGGCTGGTCAGGAGGGTAAACAGCACCACCAGCCCCAGCAGGTTAAACAGCACAATGGCCAGCAGATACTGACGCCAGTCCATTTCGCGGTTGTCTGCCCCCACCAGGCGCAGTAGCGGGCGCTCCAGCCAGGCGGTGCCCGGCAGCGGTATGCCCTCTATCTGGCGGGCCAGCAGGCTGCCCAGCGGTTTGGCCAGGGCCAGCAGTAGCGCCAGATAACTGATCAGTAACAGTGCGGTTGCGGAGATCATCAGAAATCCTCCGCGTTGAGCAGGGCGTACAGCAGGTAGCCCAGTAACAGGAACACCACGATGACGCCGATTATGATGCCAGTATTCACAGTTCACCCCGAATAATATGGTCTGGATAACTTGATCCTCGCCGCTGGCGCGCAAAGATGTTGCAAAAATAGGGGCCGGGAATATAAAAAAAGTATAAAAATAAAATCCCACAAATTAACTATTGATTAGTATTAAGTTAACCTTGTGGTAACAAAATTACAGAATAAGGTGACCGGTATTAAAAAAAGTGCGCTTTAGTGGTCGGATGAGTAGTAAAATTTCAGAAAAAGCGGTAATATTTTGACCAGATAAAACACTTACCGTTATGGCGCCTTGCGCCACGATGTATCACCCGCCAGGTTCGTTTCAGGCTGGTAGCCTCCGGAATCACGCGGGTCGCGAGGGGAGAAGACAATGACCACCACCACCTATAAACGTTATTCTGCATTACATATCCTGCTGCGCCGTGCATTCGCGCTGACTGTCGGCATTGCCGCGCTGCCGGTGATGCTGTTCTGGAAAGACCGGGCCCGCTTTTACAGTTACCTGCACCGGGTGTGGGCGAAAACCGGGGATAAACCGGTATGGATGGAGCAGGCTGAACAGGCCGCCTGCGATTTTTACTGATTGCCGGTATGCCGGATAAAAACCGCCGCAGTGTGAGCTGTCGGCGGTTTTTTTGTATCAGTAACGGACTGGCTACACTTAACATGTCGGGCTCTGGCGTGCCGGTTAATATCGACGGCCGGACCGGCGAGGGTTATGTTATAGCGCGACGCGCCAGCCAATAGAGAGGAAGAATGAATAATATCGAACTGGAAACCCTGATTAATACGCAACTTAACAGCGCGGCGTTTAATGATTACGCCCCCAACGGCTTGCAGGTTGAGGGGCGGTCGTCGGTAAGCAAAATTATTACCGGCGTTACGGCCTGCCAGGCACTGATTGATGAAGCTATCCAGCGCAACGCCGATGCGATTATCGTCCACCACGGGTATTTCTGGAAAAATGAAGCGCCGCAGATCCGCGGCATGAAACGCCAGCGCCTGAAAGCGCTGCTGGAAAACGATATTAATCTGTATGGCTGGCACTTACCGCTGGATGCGCATCCGCAACTGGGCAATAACGCGCAGCTGGCGCATTTACTCGGTATTGAGATAAAAGGCGAGATCGAGCCGCTGGTGCCCTGGGGGGAGCTCGCCATGGCGGTGCCGGGGCCGGAGCTGGCCTCGTGGATTGAAACCCGCCTTGGCCGCAAGCCATTGTGGTGTGGGGATACCGGGCCGGACACTATCCGCCGGGTGGCCTGGTGCACCGGGGGCGGCCAGGGGTTTATTGACAGCGCCGCCCGCTACGGGGTGGATGCCTTCATTACCGGCGAAGTTTCCGAACAGACTATCCATTCAGCCCGTGAGCAGGGGCTGCACTTCTTTGCCGCCGGTCACCACGCCACGGAGCGCGGGGGGATCCGCGCCCTGGGCGAGTGGCTGAATGCGCACACTGATCTGGATGTCACTTTTGTTGATATTCCGAATCCGGCCTGAGATCTGAAGGAGGGACATCTTGCAACGAGCACGCTGCTATTTATTAGGCGAGAGCGCGGTTGTTCTGGAGCTGGAGCCACCGGTCACGCTTGAGAGCCAGAAAAAAATCTGGGGGCTGAAGGCAAGGCTTGCGGAGGTGCCCGGTATCCTGGATGTGATCCCGGGCATGAATAATGTCACCGTGGTACTGGCGGATCCGCAAAACCGCGCGCTGGATGCCATTGAGCGCATTCAGCGCTGGTGGGAAGAGAGCGACGCACTGGAGCCCACCCCACGTCAGATTGATATTCCGGTTATCTACGGCGGTGCGGCCGGGCCGGATCTGAACGAGGTCTCCCGCCACTGCGGGTTATCACCCCGTCAGGTGGTTGAGCTGCACGCCAGCGCGGATTATTTTGTCTGCTTTATCGGCTTTCAGCCCGGGTTCCCGTATCTTGGCGGAATGCCCCGGGCGCTTGAGACCCCGCGCCGGGCAGAGCCGCGGCTGGTGGTTCCGGCCGGAAGCGTCGGCATTGGCGGCAGCCAGACCGGTATTTACCCGCTGGAAACCCCGGGAGGATGGCAACTGATTGGCCAGACTTCCGTGCGGTTGTTTGATATCCACAACACACCGGCAGGTTTACTGCAACCGGGGGACAGGGTGCGTTTTGTGCCCCAGAAGGAGGGGGTATGCTGACGATTATTCGTGCCGGGGTGCACACCTCAGTACAGGATGCCGGGCGCATCGGCAGCCGGGGGATGGGGGTCAGCCGCAGCGGGGCGCTGGATCTGCCTGCCCTGCGGATTGCTAACCTGCTGGTGGGCAATGATGAAAACGCCCCGGCCCTGGAGATAACCCTGGGCCAGGTGGTGATTGAGTTTAACCAGGACGGCTGGTTTGCCCTGACCGGGGCTGGTTGCGATGCGCGCATTGATGGCCGCGCCGTCTGGACCGGCTGGCGGCTGCCTTACAAACGTGGCCAGCAGCTGGTGCTTAAAACCCCCCGCCACGGGATGCGCAGTTATCTGGCGGTGGCCGGGGGGCTTGATGTTCCCCGGGTGATGGGCTCCGCCAGTACCGATCTGAAAGCCGGTTTTGGCGGCTTTCAGGGGCGTCTGCTGAAAGACGGCGATAAGCTGCCCGTGCGTGACGGTGGTCAGCATTTTATGGAGTCCCGCGGGGTGAAGCAGCTGCTGTGGGGAAACCGGATCCGGGCGCTGGCCGGGCCGGAGTATCAGGAGTTCAGCAAGGTTTCGCAGGAGGATTTCTGGCGCCTGCCCTGGCATATCAGCCCGCAAAGTAACCGCATGGGCTACCGCCTGCAGGGGCCAGTGCTGGCGCGGGAAACCCGCCGGGAGCTCTATTCCCACGGGCTGTTGCCCGGCGTGGTGCAGGTGCCCCACAACGGCCAGCCGATCGTGCTGATGAACGATGCCCAGACCACCGGCGGGTATCCGCGCATTGCGGTGGTGATTGAGGCGGATCTGTACCATCTGGCGCAGGTGCGGCTCGGGGAGCCGATTCACTTTATCCCCTGTACCCATGAAGAGGCGCTGAAAGCGCGCCATGAGCAGGAGTTATTTATCCGCCAGATAGCCTGGCACTTACAGGAGCCGGTTAAGGTTAAGTAGCAGAGTATGCCTGAAGGACCAGAAATACGCCGCGCCGCCGATATGCTGGCGGCAGCGGTACAACACCAGCCATTAACCCGGGTCTGGTTTGCCTTCCCCGAACTGGAACGTTACGCCCCGCAGCTGGTGGGGCAGACGATTGTCCGTTTTGAAACCCACGGTAAAGCCCTGCTGACCCACTTTTCCGGGGGGCTTATCCTTTACAGCCATAATCAGCTGTACGGGGTATGGCGGGTGAGCACGCCCGGAAGCGAAGCCGACAGCGCCCGCAGCCTGCGGGTGCGGCTGGAGACGGCCACCAGCGCCATTTTGCTGTACAGCGCGTCGGATATCGAAATGCTCAACAGTGATACGGTTACCCGCCACCCGTTTCTGAGCAAGGCAGGCCCGGATGTGCTGAACAGCACCCTGACCGTGCAGGCGGTGCGTGAGCGGCTGATGTCGCCCCGTTTTTGCCGCCGTCAACTGGGCAGCCTGTTGCTGGATCAGAAATTCCTTGCCGGGCTGGGCAACTATTTGCGGGCCGAGATCCTCTGGCAGGCGCAGGTCAGCGGGCTGGATGCAGTGCGGGATCTGGACGATGCTCAGGTGACGGCCCTGGCGGATGCCTGCCTGAGTGTGGCGCGGCTCTCTTATCAGACCCGGGGGCAGGTGGATGAAAATTACCACCACGGTGCGCTGTTTCGCTTTCGGGTATTTCAGCGGGAAGGGGAGCCCTGCGAGCGTTGCGGCACGGGGATTATTAAAACCGTGTTGTCCGGCAGGCCGTTCTGGTTTTGCCCGCACTGCCAGCCGGTGGTGCGAAAATCTTAAACAAACGGCCAGCAATGCTGGCCGTTTTTACTGGTGCTCCTGGCGGGGTTATTTGTCCAGGTTTGAGGTGAAGTCGCGCCGGGTGTAACCGGTATACAGCTGGCGCGGACGGGCAATTTTAATGCCGTCGTCGTGCATTTCGTTCCAGTGGGCTATCCAGCCTACGGTACGGGCCATGGCAAAGATAACCGTGAACATGGAAGAGGGGATCCCCATCGCTTTCAGGATGATACCGGAGTAGAAATCCACGTTCGGGTACAGTTTACGCTCAATGAAGTACGGGTCGTGCAGGGCAATATGCTCAAGCTCCATGGCCACTTCCAGCAGATCATCCTTCATGCCCAGCTCTTTAAGCACTTCGTGGCAGGTTTCACGCATCACGGTGGCGCGCGGATCGTAGTTTTTATAAACCCGGTGACCAAAGCCCATCAGGCGGAAAGAGTCGTTTTTGTCTTTCGCGCGGCGCAGGAACTCCGGAATGTGCTCTTTGCGGTTAATCTCTTCAAGCATCTTCAGGCAGGCTTCGTTAGCGCCACCGTGGGCCGGTCCCCACAGGGAGGCGATCCCCGCGGCAATACAGGCAAACGGGTTAGCGCCGGAGGAGCCCGCCGTACGCACGGTAGAGGTTGAGGCGTTCTGCTCGTGGTCCGCATGCAGGATCAGGATGCGGTCCATAGCGCGCTCCAGTACCGGGTTCACCACATACTCTTCACACGGGGTCGAGAACATCATATGCAGGAAGTTACCGGCATATGAGAGGTTATTACGCGGGTAAACAAACGGCTGGCCGAGAGAATACTTGTAACACATGGCGGCCACTGTCGGCATTTTGGACAGCAGACGGAAGGCAGCAATTTCCCGGTGACGCGGGTTATTCACGTCCAGGGAGTCGTGGTAGAAGGCGGCCAGCGCACCGGTGACCCCGCACAGTACCGCCATCGGGTGAGAGTCGCGGCGGAAACCATGGAACAGACGGGTGATCTGCTCATGGATCATGGTGTGGCGGGTGACCGTGGTTTTGAATTCTTCAAATTCCTGCGGGGTGGGTTTTTCCCCGTAAAGCAGGATATAGCTGACTTCGAGATAGGATGAGTGAGTAGCCAGTTGATCGATAGGGAAGCCGCGGTGTAACAGGATGCCTTCGTCACCATCAATAAAGGTGATTTTGGACTCGCACGATGCTGTAGAGGTAAAACCAGGGTCGAATGTAAATACCCCATGAGATCCAAGACTGCGAATGTCGATGACATCCTGACCAAGCGTGCCTTTTAGCACGTCCAGTTCGACAGCTGTTTCACCCGGGCAGGTGACGGTTGCTTTTTTATCAGCCATTTACTATCTCCTTAGCGCCATTTTCGCTGGGGACCGCGGCGTCCGGATTTGCATAAGTGTCAGGGGCTAGTTATCAAAGTGTTATATGGCGCACCGGCTCTGTTGAAGAGTAAGGCAGGGTACAGAGCGATGAGCAGAGTATAAATAACGACCCGGACCATAGCGAAACAGCAGCAAATCAGGATGTTAGCAGTCCATTATTTCAGTACGGTGTACCACTATTAACTGTCCAGACGACTCAGGTCAATAGTGCAACACTGTTACATAACTAATATTCAGGTAACAGAGTGACCCTATAACTTTTGCGCATTATACGGCCTTTTAGGTGATGTATGTAATAAAAATGTTTAATCTTTGTCAAATCAAATGATTTAAGATTAATAAAAAGTTGTGTTCGTGATCTGTATCACTGTTCTTACCAAAAGCTGGCAAAGTATTTGTGTGTTAATTGTAATAATTTTGTGAACGGCCTATACTGCCGCCAGGTCTCCGGAATACCTTGCAACCGCGAGCCACCAGCGTAATAACCTGCCATTTTTCACACCTGGAAGCAGTGTGTTTTACATGACGCAGAGTTATAGAAAAACGCTGTCTGACCCGCCTGCAGACCCGGAGGAAGGAATAATAAGAACAGCATGTGGGCGCTATTCATGATAAAAGACGTGAAGAAACAACGACCTGTGAATCTTGATTTAAAGACAATCAGGTTTCCCGTCACCGCTATTGCCTCCATCCTCCATCGTGTATCCGGCGTGATCACCTTTGTGGCGATCGGGATCCTGTTATGGTTGCTGGGGACATCCCTCTCCTCCCCGGAAGGGTTCCTGGTGGCATCCTCAATTATGGGAAGTTTCATTGTTAAGTTCATCATCTGGGGCATCCTGACGGCCCTGGCGTATCACGTCGTGGTTGGCGTTCGCCACATGCTGATGGACTTTGGCTATCTCGAAGAAACACTGGAAGCGGGTAAGCGTTCCGCGGTGATGTCTTTTGGGGTGACCGTCGTGCTTTCACTTCTTGCAGGAGTTCTCGTATGGTAAGCAACGCATCTGCACTGGGTCGTAATGGCGTACATGACTATTTGCTGGTCCGTGCTTCTGCCATCGTACTGGCCCTGTATATCGTCTACCTGGTAGGATTTTTTGCTATCAGCGGCGAGCTGACGTGGGAAATCTGGACCGGCTTTTTCTCCTCTGCTTTTACCAAGGTATTCACCCTGCTGGCGCTGTTCAGCGTGCTGATCCATGCGTGGATCGGTATGTGGCAGGTGTTAACGGACTACATTAAACCGCTTGCGATTCGCCTGGTGTTACAGCTGGCGATTGTTGTGGCGCTGCTGGTTTATGTGATTTATGGATTTGTCGTGGTATGGGGTGTGTAATGAATCTTCCTGTCAGAGAGTTTGATGCAGTAGTGATTGGCGCCGGTGGTGCAGGTATGCGCGCCGCGCTGCAAATTTCCCAGAGTGGCCAGACTTGTGCGCTGCTCTCCAAAGTCTTCCCGACCCGTTCTCATACCGTGTCTGCCCAGGGCGGTATTACCGTTGCGCTGGGTAATACCCACGAAGATGACTGGCAGTGGCACATGTACGATACGGTGAAAGGCTCCGACTATATCGGTGACCAGGACGCCATTGAATATATGTGTAAGACCGGCCCGGAAGCGATTCTTGAGCTGGAACATATGGGTCTGCCGTTCTCCCGTCTGGATGATGGCCGTATTTACCAGCGTCCGTTTGGTGGCCAGTCGAAGAACTTCGGCGGCGAGCAGGCGGCACGCACCGCAGCGGCGGCAGACCGTACCGGTCACGCGCTGCTGCACACCCTGTACCAGCAGAACCTGAAAAACCACACCACTATCTTCTCTGAGTGGTATGCCCTGGATCTGGTGAAAAACCAGGACGGCGCAGTCGTGGGTTGTACGGCGCTGTGCCTTGAAACCGGTGAAGTGGTCTACTTCAAAGCCCGGGCAACGGTCCTGGCGACCGGCGGTGCCGGCCGTATTTACCAGTCCACCACTAACGCCCACATCAACACCGGTGACGGTGTCGGTATGGCCCTGCGTGCCGGTGTACCGCTGCAGGATATGGAAATGTGGCAGTTCCACCCCACCGGTATTGCCGGGGCAGGGGTGCTGGTAACCGAAGGTTGCCGTGGTGAAGGCGGCTACCTGCTGAACAAGCACGGCGAGCGCTTTATGGAGCGTTATGCGCCGAACGCCAAAGATCTGGCGGGCCGCGACGTGGTTGCCCGCTCAATTATGATTGAAATCCGTGAAGGCCGTGGCTGTGATGGTCCGTGGGGCCCGCACGCCAAGCTGAAACTGGACCACCTGGGTAAAGAAGTGCTCGAATCCCGCCTGCCGGGCATTCTTGAGCTGTCCCGTACCTTTGCCCACGTGGATCCGGTAAAAGAGCCTATTCCGGTTATCCCGACCTGCCACTACATGATGGGCGGTATTCCGACCAAAGTAACCGGCCAGGCGCTGACCGTGAACGAAAAAGGCGAAGATGTGGTGATTCCGGGGCTGTTTGCGGTGGGCGAAATTGCCTGCGTATCGGTACACGGGGCTAACCGTCTGGGCGGTAACTCACTGCTCGACCTGGTGGTCTTTGGCCGTGCGGCGGGCCTGCACTTGCAGGAATCCATTGCCGAGCAGGGTGCGCTGCGTGATGCCAGCGAATCCGATATCGAAGGCTCCCTGGATCGCCTTAACCGCTGGAACAACACCCGCAGTGGTGAAGATCCGGTACGGATCCGCAAAGCACTGCAGGAGTGTATGCAGCATAACTTCTCGGTATTCCGCGAAGGGGATGCCATGGCGAAAGGGCTGGAGCAGCTCAAGGAGATCCGCGAGCGTCTGAATAATGCCCGTCTGGATGATACCTCCAGCGAGTTTAATACCCAGCGTATGGAGTGCCTGGAGCTGGACAACCTGATGGCAACGGCTTACGCCACTGCCGTATCCGCCAACTTCCGTACCGAAAGCCGTGGTGCCCACAGCCGTTTCGACTATCCGGATCGTGATGATGAGAACTGGCTGTGCCACACCCTGTATCTGCCGCAGAGCGATTCCATGACACGCCGCAGCGTGAATATGGAGCCGAAACTGCGTCCGGCGTTCCCGCCGAAAGTGCGTTCTTACTAATTCGCGGAGTCTGGTAATGAAACTTGAATTTTCTGTCTATCGTTACAATCCCGACGTGGATGACGCCCCGCGGATGCAGGACTACACCCTGGAGGCGCAGGAAGGCCGGGATATGATGCTGCTGGATGCGTTAATCCAGCTGAAAGAAAAAGATCCTACTCTGGCTTTCCGCCGCTCCTGCCGTGAAGGGGTGTGTGGCTCGGATGGCCTGAATATGAACGGTAAGAATGGTCTTGCCTGTATTACGCCGATTTCGGCGCTCAGCGACGGTAGCAAGAAAATTGTGATTCGTCCGCTGCCCGGTTTGCCGGTGATCCGCGATCTGATTGTAGACATGGGCCAGTTCTACGCTCAATATGAAAAGATTAAGCCTTACCTGTTGAATAATGGCACAAATCCGCCGGCGCGCGAGTTTTTACAGTCGCCGGAGCAGCGCGAGAAACTTGACGGGCTGTATGAGTGTATCCTCTGCGCCTGCTGTTCAACTTCGTGCCCGTCTTTCTGGTGGAACCCGGATAAGTTTATCGGCCCGGCAGGTCTGCTGGCGGCGTGGCGCTTCCTGATTGACAGTCGCGATACAGAAACCGCAAGCCGCCTTGACGGATTAAGTGACGCTTTCAGCGTATTCCGCTGCCACGGCATTATGAACTGCGTCAGTGTGTGCCCGAAGGGATTAAACCCGACGCGCGCCATTGGCCATATTAAATCAATGTTGTTACAGCGTAGCGCCTGATGACAGGCAACTGATGTGGCGCACTCCCGTCCGGGTGACCGGCGGGGGTGTGATACATCGCAGAGATTGGCAGGAAACCTCTAAAAACCGCCAAATAGGATCAATCACCACGCGTTCTTCATGCCATAACAGATGGCGGAACGTCCCGCATAATGCCTACGGGCGCGGGTATGGACCAGACAGGCACAATGCCGGTTGCAGTGGGTGAATGGCAGTTTTTAAAGGTTCCTTTGCGGGCCATAATAATAATAGCCCGCCAAAAGTGAACCCCGGTACGTACACCCCGGTGTGCGTGGTAGTTTCTACGGCGAAATAAGCATACAGATGCTTAAGGGATCACGATGCAGAACGGCGCGATGAAGCCCTGGCTGGACTCTTCCTGGCTGGCGGGCGCAAACCAGTCCTACATAGAGCAGCTCTATGAAGACTTCTTAACCGATCCTGACTCAGTGGATGCTCACTGGCGTTCTCTGTTCCAGCAGTTACCCGGTACGGGGGCAAGATCGGATCAATTCCATTCCAAAACGCGTGATTATTTCCGTCGTCTGGCGAAGGATGCCTCACGTTATACTTCTTCTATTACCGACCCTGACACCGATGCCAAGCAGGTAAAAGTCCTGCAGCTCATCAACGCCTACCGTTTCCGCGGTCATCAGCAGGCGAATCTTGATCCGCTGGGGTTGTGGAAACAGGATCCGGTAGCGGATCTGGATCCGGCCTTCCACCATTTAACGGAAGCCGATTTCCAGGAAAGTTTCAACGTGGGTTCTTTTGCCATCGGCAAAGAGACCATGAAGCTCGGCGATCTGATTGAGGCTCTCAAACAGACCTACTGCGGCGCGATTGGTGCGGAATACATGCACATTACCAATACCGAAGAGAAACGCTGGATCCAGCAGCGTATCGAATCGGTGGTGGGGAAAGCCAGTTTCACCGCAGATGAGAAAAAACGTTTTCTCAGTGAACTGACAGCAGCAGAGGGGCTGGAGCGTTACCTCGGGGCGAAGTTCCCGGGGGCGAAGCGTTTCTCCCTTGAAGGGGGCGATGCCCTGATCCCGATGCTCAAAGAGATGATTCGCCACGGGGGAAAAAACGGCACCCGTGAAGTGGTACTGGGGATGGCACACCGTGGCCGTCTTAACGTACTGATTAACGTGCTGGGTAAAAAATCCCAGGATCTGTTCGACGAATTTGCCGGTAAACATAAAGAGCACCTGGGCACCGGTGACGTGAAGTACCACATGGGCTTCTCGTCTGACGTGGAAACCGAAGGTGGCCTGGTTCACCTGGCGCTGGCGTTTAACCCGTCTCACCTTGAGATTGTCAGCCCGGTAGTGATGGGATCTGTGCGTGCGCGCCTTGATCGTCTGGATCAGCCTGGCAGCAACCAGGTCCTGCCGATCACCATCCACGGGGATGCGGCCGTGGCCGGCCAGGGCGTGGTTCAGGAAACCCTGAACATGTCCAAAGCCCGCGGCTACGAAGTGGGCGGCACGGTACGTATTGTTATCAACAACCAGGTGGGCTTTACCACCTCTAACCCGCTGGATGCCCGCTCGACACCATACTGTACCGATATCGGTAAGATGGTGCAGGCGCCGATTTTCCACGTCAACGCAGACGATCCGGAAGCGGTGGCATTTGTTACCCGCCTGGCGCTGGACTTCCGCAATACCTTTAAACGCGACGTGTTTATCGATCTGGTCTGCTATCGCCGCCACGGCCATAACGAAGCGGATGAGCCAAGTGCGACCCAGCCGCTGATGTACCAGAAAATTAAAAAACACCCGACCCCGCGCAAGCTGTATGCCGACAAGCTGGAGCAGGACAAGGTCGCGACCCTCGAAGATGCCACAGAGCTGGTGAACCTGTACCGCGATGCGCTGGATGCCGGTGAATGCGTGGTGAAAGAGTGGCGCCCGATGAACATGCACTCCTTTACCTGGTCGCCGTACCTCAACCACGAGTGGGACGAAAGCTACCCCAACAAGGTAGAGATGAAGCGTCTTCAGGAGCTGGCTAAGCGTATCAGCACCGTGCCGGAAGCGGTTGAGATGCAGTCCCGCGTGGCGAAAATCTACGGTGACCGCCAGCTGATGGCCAACGGCGAGAAGCCGTTTGACTGGGGTGGGGCAGAGAACCTGGCCTATGCTACCCTGGTGGATGAAGGCGTACCGGTACGTATCTCTGGTGAGGACTCCGGGCGCGGTACATTCTTCCACCGCCATGCGGTTATCCATAACCAGCGTAACGGCTCTACCTACACCCCGCTTGCCCATGTGCATAACGGCCAGGGCGATTTCAAAGTGTGGGATTCGGTACTGTCTGAAGAAGCCGTACTGGCCTTTGAATATGGCTATGCCACGGCGGAGCCGCGCACGCTGACCATCTGGGAAGCCCAGTTTGGTGACTTTGCGAACGGCGCCCAGGTGGTGATTGACCAGTTCATCAGCTCCGGTGAGCAGAAATGGGGCCGGATGTGTGGCCTGGTGATGCTGCTGCCCCACGGTTATGAAGGCCAGGGTCCGGAGCACTCCTCCGCCCGTCTGGAGCGTTACCTGCAGCTGTGTGCTGAACAGAACATTCAGGTGTGTGTGCCGTCTACCCCGGCTCAGGTCTACCACATGCTGCGCCGTCAGGCGCTGCGCGGTATGCGCCGCCCGCTGGTGGTGATGTCTCCGAAGTCGCTGCTGCGCCATCCGCTGGCTATCTCCAGCCTGGATGAGCTGGCGAACGGCACCTTCCAGCCCGCCATTGGTGAGATTGATGAGCTGGATCCGAAAGCGGTGAAACGCGTGGTGCTGTGCTCCGGCAAGGTGTACTACGACCTGTTAGAGCAGCGCCGTAAGAATGAGCAGCAGGACGTGGCGATTGTGCGTATCGAACAGCTGTATCCGTTCCCGCATCAGTCCGTGCAGGAGGCGTTAAAACCTTATGCCCATGTTCATGACTTTGTATGGTGCCAGGAAGAGCCGCTCAACCAGGGCGCCTGGTACTGTAGCCAGCACCACCTTCGTGATGTGATTCCGTTTGGCTCCGCACTGCGTTACGCGGGCCGCCCGGCATCTGCCTCTCCGGCTGTGGGTTATATGTCTGTCCACCAGAAACAGCAGCAAGATCTGGTCAATGACGCGCTGAACGTCGATTAAGTAGAAAAGGATAAATAATGAGTAGCGTAGATATTCTGGTTCCCGACCTGCCTGAGTCTGTGGCGGATGCCACCGTAGCCACCTGGCACAAAAAACCGGGTGATGCCGTCCAGCGTGACGAAGTGCTGGTAGAGATTGAAACCGATAAAGTGGTACTGGAAGTACCTGCATCGACGGACGGTATTCTGGATGCAGTGCTGGAAGATGAAGGCACAACCGTCACTTCCCGCCAGATCCTGGGCCGCCTGCGTGAAGGTAACAGCGCCGGTAAAGCCACCAGCGCCAAAGCGGAAGAAAAAGAGTCTACCCCGGCACAGCGCCACACCGCAGATCTGGAAGAGCAGTCCAGCGATGCGCAGGGCCCGGCTATCCGCCGCCTGCTGGCTGAGCACAACCTGGACGCCAGCGCCGTGAAAGGCACCGGTGTGGGTGGGCGCATTACCCGTGAAGATGTGGAAAAACATCTGGCCTCTGCGGCGAAACCTGCCGCAGCAGAAGCACCGGCAGCTCAGCCGGTACTGGGTTCCCGCTCAGAAAAACGCGTACCGATGACCCGCCTGCGCAAACGCGTGGCCGAGCGTCTGCTGGAGGCAAAAAACTCCACCGCCATGCTGACGACCTTTAACGAAGTCAACATGAAGCCGATCATGGATCTGCGTAAGCAGTACGGTGATGCGTTCGAAAAACGCCACGGTATCCGCCTGGGCTTTATGTCCTTCTACGTTAAAGCGGTAGTGGAAGCCCTGAAGCGCTTCCCGGAAGTGAACGCCTCTATTGACGGCGAAGATGTGGTTTACCACAACTACTTCGACGTCAGCATGGCGGTCTCTACCCCGCGTGGTCTGGTGACTCCGGTGCTGAAAGATGTGGATCTGCTGGGCATGGCCGATGTTGAAAAACGCATCAAAGAGCTGGCCATCAAAGGCCGCGACGGCAAGCTGACCGTTGAAGAGCTGACCGGCGGTAACTTTACCATCACTAACGGTGGGGTATTTGGCTCCCTGATGTCGACGCCAATTATTAACCCGCCGCAGAGTGCCATCCTCGGGATGCACGCGATTAAAGATCGTCCCATGGCGGTAGACGGTAAAGTAGAGATCCTGCCGATGATGTACCTGGCGCTCTCTTACGATCACCGCCTGATTGATGGCCGCGAATCCGTTGGGTTCCTGGTGGCTATCAAAGAGATGCTTGAAGATCCGACTCGTCTGTTACTGGACGTATAGTGGGCCGCAGGGGCGTAAGCCCCTCTCCCTGTAGACCCATGCCGCTCCTTTGCGGGGCGGCCAGTTAAGTGTTGAGCCGTGCGCTCCCTGCCTTAATGGAAAGAACATATGAACTTACATGAATATCAGGCTAAACAACTGTTTGCCCGGTATGGTCTGCCGGCACCGGTGGGTTATGCCTGTACTACTCCCCGCGAAGCTGAAGAAGCGGCATCTAAAATTGGCGCCGGCCCGTGGGTGGTGAAATGCCAGGTTCATGCTGGTGGTCGTGGTAAAGCGGGCGGCGTTAAAGTTGTCAGCAAGAAAGAAGATATCCGTGCTTTTGCCGAAGCCTGGCTGGGTAAACGCCTGGTGACCTACCAGACAGACGCCAATGGCCAGCCGGTAAACCAGGTGCTGGTTGAAAGCGCAACAGATATTGCCAAAGAGCTGTATCTGGGGGCGGTTGTTGACCGTGCTTCCCGTCGCGTGGTGTTTATGGCGTCCACCGAGGGTGGGGTAGAGATTGAAAAAGTGGCGGAAGAGACGCCGCACCTGATCCACAAAGTGGCACTGGATCCGCTGACCGGTCCGATGCCGTACCAGGGCCGTGAGCTGGCGTTCAAACTGGGCCTGGAAGGCAAGCAGGTACAGCAGTTCGCGAAGATCTTTATGGGCCTTGCGACCATGTTCCTGGAGCGTGACCTGGCGCTGGTTGAGATCAACCCGCTGGTTATTACCGGCCAGGGCGATCTTATCTGCCTGGACGGTAAACTGACTATCGACAGCAACGCTCTGTTCCGCCAGCCGGAACTGCGCGAAATGAACGATGCCAGCCAGGACGATCCGCGCGAAGCGCACGCTGCCCAGTGGGAGCTGAACTACGTGGCGCTTGACGGTAACATCGGCTGCATGGTGAACGGCGCAGGCCTTGCCATGGGCACGATGGATATCGTGAAACTGCACGGCGGTGCTCCGGCTAACTTCCTGGATGTTGGCGGCGGCGCAACCAAAGAGCGCGTAACAGAAGCCTTTAAAATTATCCTCTCCGATGAAAACGTTAAAGCCGTTCTGGTGAACATCTTCGGCGGTATCGTACGTTGCGATCTGATTGCTGACGGTATCATCGGCGCCGTTGCCGAAGTGGGCGTTAGCGTACCGGTGGTGGTGCGTCTGGAAGGTAACAACGCCGAGCTGGGCGCCAGCAAACTGGCAGAAAGCGGCCTGAATATTATTGCAGCGAAAAGTCTGACGGATGCAGCTTTGCAAGTTGTAGCCGCTGTGGAGGGTAAATAATGTCCATTCTGATCGACAAAAACACCAAAGTTATCTGCCAGGGTTTCACCGGCAGCCAGGGCTCCTTCCACTCTGAACAGGCGATTGCTTATGGCACGCAGATGGTTGGCGGTGTGACCCCGGGTAAAGGCGGTACAACGCACCTGGGCCTGCCGGTCTTTAACACCGTGCGCGAAGCGGTGGAAGCCACAGGCGCGACTGCGACCGTTATCTATGTTCCGGCACCGTTCTGCAAAGACTCGATCCTGGAAGCCATCGATGCAGGTATCAAACTGATTATCACCATCACCGAAGGTATCCCGACCCTGGATATGCTGACGGTGAAAGTGAAGCTGGACGAAGCCGGTGTGCGCATGATCGGGCCGAACTGCCCGGGCGTAATCACCCCGGGTGAGTGCAAAATCGGCATCCAGCCGGGGCACATCCACCTGCCGGGTAAAGTGGGGATCGTTTCCCGCTCCGGTACGCTGACCTATGAAGCGGTTAAGCAGACTACTGATATCGGCCTCGGCCAGTCCACTTGTGTGGGTATCGGCGGTGACCCGATCCCGGGCTCTAACTTCATCGATATCCTGAAGATGTTCCAGGACGATCCGAAGACAGAAGCTATCGTGATGATCGGTGAAATCGGCGGCAGCGCAGAAGAAGAAGCGGCGGCCTACATCAAAGATCACGTGACCAAGCCGGTGGTTGGCTATATTGCCGGTGTTACGGCGCCGAAAGGTAAACGTATGGGCCATGCGGGCGCGATCATCGCTGGTGGTAAAGGAACGGCAGACGAGAAGTTCGCCGCTCTGGAAGCCGCAGGCGTGAAGACCGTGCGCAGCCTGGCTGATATCGGCGAAGCCCTGAAAATGGTGCTGCCGCAGTAATACGTAATAATGACAAGATAACAGGTTCGACATGGTTGGCCACCCGCATGGGTGGCTTTTTTTTGCCTGACGGGGGAGGAGGGTAAGGTATAAAGTTATTTATAATGGGCTGAATATACCCTTCAGGAATAACAAGCGGAACCTTTTGTATTATATGGCTTATTTTGTATTAAAATTTTCACTGATATTGTGATGTGGCGCTGATCAAAAATGCGGAAATAGCCAGTTTCAGTAACAGACCGCATTTCCGGACCGTTACAGAGCAGAAAATAAATCATAATTTTAATCAGATATCCGGATGATATTCGTGATCCCTGATTGTTCTCTGTATGTTATTAATTAAACAATTAAATAACATATTGGCTACTTATTATTTTCAACACGCTGTTATTTAACAATATCTACAAAAAATTGATGTAGATCAATATGTAACTAAAGTGAATAAGTGCTGTTATTTGAAAAATTGTCGTAGATCAAACTGGTATCCGGAGACCAAATTAGCTATAAATTGACCCATACCCAAAAACGTAAATAAAGGGCAAGAAAAACCTATTTATTGTAAGGTCATTGCAGCGTAATATAGCGCGGAGTGTTTTGTAATTTCATTAACGTATTTGCAACCATCAATCTTTGAGCTATTACCTTTAAAGGTGTGATTTTCAACGGTTGTGCGGCTTTATGTGAATATTTGGTATTGGGGCATGTATCACCGGGTGTCATCTGCGGAACAAAAAAGGTGACTCACCCACGAGCGAGGAGCAAGGAGTCAAGATGTTAGATATTGTCGAACTGTCGCGTTTACAGTTTGCCTTGACTGCGATGTACCACTTTCTGTTTGTGCCGCTAACGCTGGGTATGGCGTTCCTGCTGGCCATTATGGAGACGGTGTACGTCCTGTCAGGCAAACAGATATATAAAGATATGACTAAGTTCTGGGGCAAGTTGTTTGGTATCAACTTTGCCCTGGGTGTTGCCACTGGCCTGACAATGGAGTTTCAGTTCGGGACTAACTGGTCTTACTATTCACATTACGTCGGCGATATCTTCGGTGCCCCTCTGGCAATCGAAGGTCTGATGGCATTCTTCCTTGAGTCTACCTTCGTGGGG
Source organism: Shimwellia blattae DSM 4481 = NBRC 105725 (assembly GCF_000262305.1). Taxonomy (NCBI): domain Bacteria; kingdom Pseudomonadati; phylum Pseudomonadota; class Gammaproteobacteria; order Enterobacterales; family Enterobacteriaceae; genus Shimwellia; species Shimwellia blattae. The sequence continues at coordinate 2,739,630 of NC_017910.1, read as the reverse complement.
CTGTTCTTCTTTGGCTGGGATCGTCTGGGCAAAGTGCAGCACATGGCGGTCACCTGGCTGGTCGCGCTGGGCTCTAACCTTTCTGCCTTGTGGATCCTGGTGGCGAACGGCTGGATGCAAAACCCCATCGCCTCAGACTTTAACTTCGAAACCATGCGTATGGAGATGGTGAGTTTCGCCGAGCTGGTGCTTAACCCGGTAGCTCAGGTGAAATTTGTTCATACGGTGGCTTCTGGCTATGTTACCGGCGCCATGTTTGTGCTGGGGATCAGTGCCTGGTACATGCTTAAAGGGCGTGACTTCGCATTTGCCAAGCGCTCCTTTGCGATTGCTGCCAGCTTCGGTATGGCTGCGGTGCTTTCCGTTATCGTACTGGGTGATGAATCCGGTTATGAGATGGGTGACGTGCAGAAAACCAAACTGGCCGCCATTGAAGCCGAGTGGGAAACCCAGCCGGCACCGGCGGCGTTTACCCTGTTTGGTATTCCGGATCAGGATGCCCAGGAAAACCACTTCTCTATTCAGATCCCGTATGCACTGGGGATTATCGCGACCCGTTCAGTTGATAAGTCGGTGACTGGCCTGAAAGATCTGCTCTCCCAGCACGAAGGGCGTATCCGTAACGGGATGATTGCCTACAAACTGCTGGAAGAGTTGCGTAACGGCTCTACGGATCCGGCCGTGCGGGCTAACTTCAACAACGTGAAGAAAGACCTGGGCTATGGTCTGCTGCTGAAGCGCTATACCCCGAACGTGACCGATGCAACCGAGGCGCAAATTCAGCAGGCCACGAAGGATTCTATCCCGCGTGTGGCACCGCTCTATTTCGCGTTCCGTATCATGGTGGCGTGTGGCTTCCTGCTGCTGGCAATCATTGCGCTCTCCTTCTGGTCTGTAATTCGTAACCGTATTGGTCAGAAAAAATGGCTGCTGCGCGCGGCGTTTTTCGGCATTCCGCTGCCGTGGATTGCCGTCGAAGCGGGCTGGTTTGTGGCGGAATATGGCCGTCAGCCCTGGGCGATTGGTGAGGTATTACCCACTGCGGTGGCGAACTCTTCGTTAACTGCCGGCGATCTTATCTTCTCCATCGTGTTGATCTGTGGCCTGTACACCTTGTTCCTGGTGGCGGAGATGTTCCTGATGTTCAAATTCGCGCGCCTGGGACCAAGCAGTCTGAAAACTGGCCGTTACCACTTTGAGCAGTCCACTGTGGCTTCTCAGCCGGCACGTTAAGACAGGAGTCCAGAAATGATCGATTATGAAGTATTGCGTTTTATCTGGTGGCTGCTGATTGGCGTGTTGCTGATTGGCTTTGCCGTGGCGGATGGCTTTGATATGGGGGTCGGCATGCTGACCCGTATTCTGGGCCGTACCGATACCGAACGCCGGGTGATGATTAACTCCATCGCCCCGCACTGGGACGGTAACCAGGTGTGGCTTATCACCGCCGGTGGTGCGCTGTTTGCCGCATGGCCAATGGTGTACGCTGCAGCCTTCTCCGGCTTTTATGTGGCGATGATCCTGGTGCTGGCCTCGTTATTCTTCCGTCCGGTGGGCTTTGACTACCGCTCCAAGATTGAAGATATGCGCTGGCGCAACATGTGGGACTGGGGCATTTTCATCGGCAGCTTTGTACCGCCGCTGGTGATTGGGGTGGCCTTCGGTAACCTGCTGCAGGGGGTGCCGTTCCATGTGGATGAGTATCTGCGTCTTTACTACACCGGTAACTTCTTCCAGTTGCTCAACCCGTTTGGCCTGCTGGCCGGGGTGGTGAGCGTGGCGATGATCCTGACCCAGGGGGCGACCTATCTGCAGATGCGCACCACCGGTGAGCTGCACCTGCGTACCCGCTCCACCTCGCAAATTGCGGCGCTGGTGACCATGATCTGCTTCGCCCTGGCCGGTGTGTGGGTGATCTACGGTATTGACGGCTATGTGGTGACCTCAGCCATGGATCACCATGCGGCCTCTAACCCGCTGACCAAAGAAGTTGCCCGGGAAGCCGGGGCCTGGCTGGTGAACTTTAACAATATGCCGGCCCTGTGGGCGATTCCGGCGCTGGGTGTGGTGCTGCCGCTGCTGACGGTGCTGATGTCCCGCGTGGATAAAGGCGCATGGGCGTTTGTGTTCTCGTCCCTGACGCTGGCCTGCGTGATTCTGACTGCCGGTATTGCGATGTTCCCGTTTGTGATGCCGTCCAGCACCATGATGAACGCCAGCCTGACCATGTGGGATGCCACCTCCAGCCATCTGACGCTGGCGGTGATGACCTATGTCGCTATTGTGTTTGTGCCGCTGATTCTGGCCTACACCACCTGGTGTTACTGGAAAATGTTCGGGCGCATTACCAAAGAGCATATCGAAAGCAACACCCACTCTCTGTACTGAGTAAGGAGTTAACAATGTGGTACTTTGCATGGATTCTGGGCACGCTGCTGGCCTGTGCTTTCGGGATTGTGACCGCGCTGGCGCTGGAACAGGCAGAAGGCGCTAAAGCGGCTAAAGAAGATAGCTGATGAAAAATATTATCGCGACGCTGTATGCGGTAATGGATAAGGGCCCGTTACGGGCCCTTTCTCTGCTGATGGCCCTGGTGCTGGCAGGCTGTATGTTCTGGGATCCGGCGCGGTTTGCCGCCCGCACCAGTACGCTTTCTGTCTGGCACGGGCTGGTGATGATGTGGGCCGTTTGTGCCGGTGTGATTCACGGGGTGGGGTTTCGTCCGAAAATGGTACGCTGGCAGGGCATCTTTTGCCCGCTGCTGGCCGATCTCATCCTGCTTGCTGGCCTGGTTTTTTTCTTTTCCTGACAATTACCTTACACAGATATTTATGGGCTGAACAACGCCCATAAATATTTATCTTAAGCTCCCCGCTTCCCATTCCCAACCCCCATCAGCTTGCGTATAGTAGCAAGGTTTATTTGCATTACCGGGATGTAGAGTGAGTACAAATATTTTCAGATGGCCGGTTCGTGTCTATTACGAAGATACCGACGCCGGTGGCGTGGTTTACCATGCCAGTTATGTGGCTTTTTATGAACGAGCCCGCACTGAGATGTTGCGCCATCATCAGTTCAGCCAGCAGGCGCTGATGGAGGAGCGAGTGGCGTTTGTAGTTCGCAAAATGACTATAGAGTATCTTGCGCCTGCCAGACTCGACGATTTACTCGAAATCCAGACGGAAATCACATCAATGCGTGGGACCTCTTTGATCTTTACGCAGCGAATAGTCGATGCAGAGAACCGGATCCTCAACCAAGCCGAGGTGATGATTGTTTGTGTTGATCCACACGTAATGAAGCCCCGAGCGCTTCCTAAGTCTATTGTCGCGGAGTTTAAGCAGTGACTAACATGAATATTATTGATTTGTTCCTTGAGGCAAGCCTCCTGGTCAAAGTCATCATGTTTATTTTGATTGGTTTTTCCATTGCATCATGGGCCATCATCATCCAGCGAACGCGTATTTTAAGCGCTGCCTCTCGCGATGCCGAAGCGTTTGAAGACAAGTTCTGGTCCGGTATTGAACTGTCGCGCCTGTATCAGGAGAGCCAGAGCCGCCGCGATAGCCTGGCCGGTACTGAGCAGATCTTCTATTCCGGATTCAAAGAGTTTGCCCGGCTGCATAAAGCCAACAGCCACGCGCCGGAGGCCATTGTTGAAGGGGCATCCCGCGCGATGCGTATCTCAATGAATCGTGAGCTGGAAAATCTGGAAACCCATATTCCTTTCCTCGGTACGGTGGGCTCCATCAGCCCGTATATCGGCCTGTTTGGTACGGTATGGGGGATTATGCACGCGTTTATTGGCCTGGGGGCGGTGAAGCAAGCCACCCTGCAGATGGTCGCGCCCGGGATTGCCGAAGCGCTGATTGCCACCGCGATTGGTCTGTTTGCGGCCATTCCTGCTGTTATGGCGTATAACCGCCTGAGCCAGCGGGTGAATAAGCTGGAACTTAACTACGACAACTTTATGGAAGAGTTCACGGCTATTCTGCACCGCCAGGCTTTCAGCTCCAGCGACAGTAACAAGGGGTAAGTCATGGCCAGAGTTCGCGGGCGGGGCCGGCGTGAGGTTAAGTCTGAAATCAATATTGTTCCGCTGCTCGATGTGCTGCTGGTGCTGGTGCTGATCTTTATGGCGACCGCACCCATCATCACCCAGAGCGTGGAGGTTGATCTGCCGGATGCAACCGAATCCAAAACCGTTGCCAGTAATGATGAGCCGCCGGTAATTATCGAAGTTTCCGGGGTAGGCCAGTACAGTGTTGTGGTTGATCATGACCGTATGAGCCAGCTACCTGCGGAGCAGGTCATTGCTGAAGCGCAACGTCGCCTCCAGGCTAACCCGAAAACGGTTTTCCTGATAGGTGGCGCCAAAGAAGTACCTTACGATGAAATTATTAAAGCGCTGAATTTGCTGCATCAGGCAGGTGTGAAATCAGTCGGACTGATGACGCAGCCTATCTGACAGCGGGTGAAGGGTTAACTGTTTTTGGGAACCAAGAGTGTCAAAGGCATCCGAAGAAAACGATAAGCTCAAACGGGCGATAATTGTTTCAGGCGTACTGCACTTAATTCTGATTGCGGTACTGATCTGGAGTTCGTTCGATGAGCAGATTGACGCCAGCGCCGGTGGGGGAGGTGGCTCCTCCATTGATGCGGTTATGGTGGATCCCGGTGCCGTTGTACAACAGTACAACCGACAGCAACAGCAGCAGGCAAGCAGCAAGCGTGCCGCAGAGCAACGGGAAAAGCAGGCCGCACAGCAGGCAAAAGAGTTGCAGGAAAAACAGGCAGCCGAACAGGCGCGCCTGAAACAGCTTGAGAAAGAGCGCCTGCAGGCCCAGGAAAAAGCACAGCTTCAGGCGGCGGAGGCCGCTAAGCAGGCTGAGCAGGCAGCGAAACAGGCTGCCGAAAAAGCCGCGGAGCAGCAAAAACAGGCTGAACAGGCGGCAAAACAGGCAGCAGAACGGGCGAAAGCCGATGCAGCCAGAGAAGCCCAGGAGGCGGCGAAGAAAGCTGCCGCCGACGCACTGGCGCTGAAAAAAGCCCAGCAGGAAGCGGCCGCTAAAGCCGCAGATGCACAGAAGAAAGCCCAGCAGGAAGCAGAAAAGCAGGCTCAGAAAGCGGCGGCTGCTAAAGCTGCCGCAGCCGAAAAGGCTGCCGCCGAGAAAGCAGAGAAAGCCGCTGCTGACAAAGCGGCTGCGGCTGAAAAGGCTGCTGCTGAGAAAGCTGAAAAAGCGGCGGCCGCCAAAGCTGCCGCGGCTGAAAAGGCTGCCGCCGAGAAAGCAGAGAAAGCCGCTGCTGACAAAGCGGCTGCGGCCGAAAAGGCTGCTGCTGAGAAAGCGGAAAAAGCGGCTGCTGCCAAAGCTGCCGCAGCTGAAAAGGCGGCTGCAGAAAAAGCAGCTGCAGATAAGGCTGCCGCCGAGAAAGCCGCCGCCGCAAAAGCGGCCGCAGCGGAAAAAGCAGCTGCAGCGAAGAAAGCCGCTGCTGAAAAGGCCGCTGCCGCGAAAGCTGCCGCAGCCGGGGTGGATGATTTACTGGGCGATCTGAGCTCGGGTAAAAATGCCCCTAAAGCCGGGGGCGGGAAAGGCGCATCTGGTGCGACTGCCGGTTCCGGTGGCGGTAAAAATGGGGCGACGAAAGGCGAAATAGACAGCTACGCAGGGCAGATTAAAGCCGCAATTGAGAACAAATTTTACGATGCCGCTTCTTACGCGGGCAAAACTTGTACTCTGCGGATTAAACTTGCCCGTGATGGCCTGGTGAAGGACGTAACCTCCGAAGGTGGCGATCCGGCACTCTGCCAGGCCGCGGTGACCGCCGCTAAGCAGGCAAGAATTCCTAAGCCGCCGAGTGACGCTGTCTATGAAGTCTTTAAGAATGCACCGCTGGACTTTAAACCGTAATGACGTTTTCCTTCCCCGGGTGGGGGAGGAAACGACACCGGCTGAGTCCCCCGGGTTTTGGTAGTTTTGTTTATTTCAGTTTGTTAACATTCTGCTAAATTATCGTGGCGTTTTGCCTGGGTATGGGAGATATGATGAAGCAGGCATTAAAAGTAGCGTTAAGTTTTCTGATGTTGTGGGCCGCAGTCCTGCACGCAGAAGTGCGTATTGAAATCACCCAGGGGGTGGATTCAGCGCGTCCTATCGGTGTTGCGCCGTTTAAATGGGCGGGCCCTGGTGCTGCACCTGCGGATCTCGGCGGTATTGTCGCAGCCGACCTGCGCAACAGCGGTAAATTCAACCCGCTTGATCGCGCCCGTCTTCCGCAACAGCCGGGTTCTGCTCAGGAAGTTCAGCCTGCGGCGTGGTCTGCGCTCGGGGTGGATGCGGTGGTTGTCGGCCAGGTAACCCCAAATGGCGATGGCAGCTACACAGTGGCTTACCAGCTGGTGGATACCGGCGCAGCACCGGGTACGGTGATTGCGCAGAACTCCTACAAAGTGAACAAGCAGTGGCTGCGTTACGCCTCCCATACTGCCAGCGATGAAGTATTCGAAAAGCTGACCGGTATTAAAGGCGCGTTCCGTACCCGTATTGCTTATGTTGTCCAGAATAAAGGCGGCCAGTTCCCTTATGAACTGCGTGTGTCTGATTACGACGGCTACAACCAGTTTGTGGTTCACCGTTCATCCCAGCCGCTGATGTCTCCGGCATGGTCTCCGGACGGCAGCAAACTGGCCTATGTTACCTTCGAAAGTGGCCGTTCTGCGCTGGTGGTTCAGACACTGTCTAATGGCGCGGTACGCCAGATAGCTTCCTTCCCGCAGCATAACGGGGCACCGGCGTTCTCACCGGACGGTACAAAACTGGCTTTCGCATTGTCTAAAACCGGCAGCCTGAACCTGTACGTGATGGACCTTGGCTCCGGCCAGATCCGCCAGGTGACTAACGGTCGCAGCAATAACACGGAGCCGAGCTGGTTCCCGGACAGCCAGAACCTGGCCTTCACCTCTGACCAGGCAGGGCGTCCGCAGGTGTATAAAGTGAATATTAACGGCGGTGCCGCACAGCGTATTTCCTGGGAAGGTAACCAGAACCAGGATGCAGATGTCAGCACTGACGGTAAATTTATGGTGATGGTAAGCTCCGCTAACGGGGCGCAGCATATCGCCAAACAGGATCTGGCAGCGGGTGGCGTACAAGTGTTGTCGTCAACGTTCCTGGATGAAACGCCAAGTCTGGCTCCCAACGGCACTATGGTTATCTACAGCTCTTCTCAGGGGATGGGATCCGTGCTGAACCTGGTATCCACTGACGGACGTTTCAAAGCGCGTCTTCCGGCGACTGATGGACAGGTTAAATTCCCTGCCTGGTCTCCGTATCTTTAATAATAAAATATTGATGAGTAAGGATTAAGAAATGCAACTGAACAAAGTGCTGAAGGGGCTTATGCTGGCACTGCCTGTTATGGCAATCGCCGCATGTAGTTCTAACAAGAACGCCAGCAACGACCAGAGCGGTGAAGGTATGCTGGGCGCCGGCACTGGTATGGATGCTAACAGCGGTGCTAACGGCAGCAACCTGTCTTCTGAAGAGCAGGCGCGTCTGCAGATGCAGCAGCTGCAACAGAACAACATCGTATATTTCGGCCTGGATAAATACGATATCAGCTCTGAATTTGCGTCCATGCTGGATGCGCATTCCAGCTTCCTGCGCAGCAACCCGTCTTACAAAGTGACCATCGAAGGTCATGCGGACGAACGCGGTACGCCGGAATACAACATCGCGCTGGGCGAGCGTCGCGCCAACGCAGTGAAAATGTACCTGCAGGGCAAAGGCGTTTCTGCTGACCAGATCTCCATTGTTTCTTACGGTAAAGAAAAACCAGCAGTGCTGGGTCATGACGAAGCAGCCTATGCTAAAAACCGTCGTGCCGTACTGGTTTACTAAGAGAATGACATGATCAGTAACTTCAGACCTCACCTGTTGAGTCTGTCGTTACTGGTTGGCGTAGCGGCCCCCTGGGCCGCTAATGCCCAGGCGCCAATCAGTGATGTAGGCTCTGGCTCGGTTGAAGACCGGGTCACGCAACTCGAGCGTATTTCTAACGCTCACAGTCAACTTTTAACCCAGCTCCAGCAACAACTCACCGAAAACCAGAACGATATTGATACTCTGCGTGGACAGATCCAGGAGAGCCAGTATCAGCTGAATCAGGTGGTGGAGCGCCAGCGGCAGATCCTGCTGCAGATGGACAGCCTGAGCAGTTCATCTCAAAGCAATGCGACACAGAGCGGCTCCGCCCAGCAGAGCAGCGACAGCGGGGCTGCGCAAAGCAGTAGCGGTGCTGCGAGTGCGCCTGTTCAGTCTGGTGATGCCAATACCGACTATAATGCAGCCGTTGCCCTGGTGCAGGATAAGTCCCGCCAGGATGAGGCTATGACGGCGTTTCAGAACTTTGTGAAGCGTTACCCGGATTCAACCTACCAGCCGAATGCCAATTACTGGCTGGGTCAGTTGAATTACAACAAAGGGAAGAAAGACGACGCGCTGTATTATTTTGCCGGTGTGGCGAAAAATTACCCGAAATCACCCAAAGCGAGCGATGCGATGCTTAAGGTGGGGGTGATTATGCAGGACAAAGGCGACACGGCTAAAGCACAGGCCGTGTACCAGCAGGTGGTCGCGAAATACCCGGGCACCGATGCGGCAAAGCAGGCGCAAAAACGCCTCAGTGCTCAGTAATGCGCGCGGCTTGATCAGATATCGCTGGCTTTCTGGTCTGGCCGCGTGAATCCTGTACAGTTGAGCGGTCTGGTTGAAAATTTTTGTTGCGTCATCATCTTAAATCAGTAATATATGCCGCCGTTGCCACAGGATACCGAGTTAGCCAGTGGCGAGTCAGAATGGGTCGTTAGCTCAGTTGGTAGAGCAGTTGACTTTTAATCAATTGGTCGCAGGTTCGAATCCTGCACGACCCACCATTCTCAGGCAGAGTGATTCTGAACGCAGTACCAAGTGGGTGATTAGCTCAGCTGGGAGAGCATCTCCCTTACAAGGAGAGGGTCGGCGGTTCGATCCCGTCATCACCCACCACTTGGGTCGTTAGCTCAGTTGGTAGAGCAGTTGACTTTTAATCAATTGGTCGCAGGTTCGAATCCTGCACGACCCACCATTTTCGATGACAAAATGGTTAGTGGTGTAAAAGATTGCGTTGTCCGGTCAGCGTCCAGTCAAAATATTATTGCTGATTCAGCTGTCAGCGGTAATAGTCTGAAGCAGTACGAAGTGGGTGATTAGCTCAGCTGGGAGAGCATCTCCCTTACAAGGAGAGGGTCGGCGGTTCGATCCCGTCATCACCCACCACTTCGGGTCGTTAGCTCAGTTGGTAGAGCAGTTGACTTTTAATCAATTGGTCGCAGGTTCGAATCCTGCACGACCCACCATTCTCGACTGAGAGTGATGGTTAGTGAAGTAAGTAGTTTATAATGTGTTATTCCGGTATGGGTCGTTAGCTCAGTTGGTAGAGCAGTTGACTTTTAATCAATTGGTCGCAGGTTCGAATCCTGCACGACCCACCATTTTCGATGATGGGATGGCCGGTGAAGTAAGCAGTATACAATGTGTTGTTCTGGTGTGGGTCGTTAGCTCAGTTGGTAGAGCAGTTGACTTTTAATCAATTGGTCGCAGGTTCGAATCCTGCACGACCCACCATTATGTAGAAAGGCGCCCTAAAGGCGCCTTTTTGCTATGCGCTGACCGTGCAGGGTTCGAACCTGCAGCAGGTCGAGTCGAGCCCTGGCGAGACAACGGAGCCGTAAGGCGACGGCCCGTAGGGCGAGGCGCAAGCCGGGTCATCCTGCACGACCCACCATTATGTAGAAAGGCGCCCTAAAGGCGCCTTTTTGCTATGTGCCATTCCCTCAGCCCCACACGCCCGCCATTCCCCGTTTTCTCCTCTTACCCGCATCCCGGCAGGGGAAATAACTGACGACATTTCCCTCATGATCGGCTATCTTGTTTAGTATAGAAAACAACAGCGGTCGGTATACGTCCGTATATCGCAATATCCGGCTGTTATCGTTAAGCGAGCAAAACGAGAAAGCACCATGAGCGTAATGTTTGATCCCCAGGCCGCGATTTATCCTTTCCCTGCCAAACCCGCCCCGCTGACCCCGGCTGAAAAGCAACACTACCGTGACCAGATAAAACAGCTGCTGCGCGAGCGTAATGCGGTGATGGTTGCCCACTACTACACCGATCCGGAAATTCAGGCGCTGGCGGAAGAGACCGGCGGCTGCGTGGCAGACTCACTGGAGATGGCGCGTTTCGGGGCTAACCATCCGGCGTCAACACTGCTGGTGGCAGGGGTCCGCTTTATGGGGGAAACGGCGAAGATCCTGAGCCCGGAAAAAACTATTCTGATGCCAACCCTGCAGGCAGAGTGTTCGCTGGATCTGGGCTGCCCGGAAGCGGAATTTAGCGCCTTTTGCGATGCTCACCCGGATCGCACCGTGGTGGTGTATGCCAACACCTCCGCCGCAGTTAAGGCCCGGGCAGACTGGGTGGTGACATCAAGTATTGCGGTTGAGCTGATTGAACACCTCGATAGTCTGGGGCAAAAAATTCTCTGGGCTCCGGATCGTCACCTGGGCAATTATGTCCGCAAACAGACCGGCGCGGATGTACTGTGCTGGCAGGGGGCGTGCATTGTTCACGACGAGTTTAAAACCCAGGCACTGGCCCGCATGAAGGCGCTCTACCCGGATGCGGCAATCCTGGTACACCCGGAATCGCCCCAGGCGGTGGTTGATATGGCCGATGCGGTGGGCTCCACCAGCCAGCTGATTGCCGCAGCGAAAACGCTACCGCACAGCCACCTGATTGTTGCAACAGATCGGGGTATTTTTTACAAAATGCAGCAGGCCTGCCCGGAAAAAATCCTGCTGGAAGCCCCCACCGCAGGAGAGGGCGCCACCTGCCGCAGTTGCGCCCACTGCCCGTGGATGGCAATGAACGGGTTACAGGCCATTGCTCAGGGCCTTGAGCAGGGCGGGGCGGCCCATGAAATTCATGTGGCGGATGCACTGCGTGAAAAGGCGCTGATACCGCTAAACCGGATGCTGGATTTCGCCGCGTCGTTACGCGTTGCCGTAAAAGGGAATGCCTGACCGCCGTCAGGCATCCGCCTGCTGCGGTTAGTGGTGGTGATGGTGATGGCCCGGCGTGGTGGTGCTCAGCTCACACGCCGGGCCACAGCAGGCCTGATACTCCATCTGCACGGTAGCGTGGGCAATGCTGTAGTGATGCTCCAGAAACGCATGGATCCGCGCCAGCAGCGCATCGTGATCGTGGGGCGGGATCACCTGAACATGAAGGGTCAGCACCGGCTTTTCCCCCACCAGCCAGACATGCACATGGTGCACGTTGCGGACCTCCGGAATGGCGCGGGCCAGATCCCGGGCGAGGGCCGCCACGTCGATGGCATCAGGTGCGCCTTCCAGTAATTCGTTAACGCTCTCTTTCAGGAGCCCCCAGGCACTTTTCAGCACCAGGCAGGAGACCAGCACCGAGAGGATAGGATCTATCGGTGTCCAGCCGGTGGTGATAATCACTACCGCGGCCACAATGGCCCCCACCGAACCCAGCAGATCCCCCATGACATGCAGCGCGGCTGCCCGCACGTTAAGGTTTTTCTCGCCACTGCCGTGGTGCAGAAACCAGAAGCTGGCAATATTCGCCAGCAGGCCAGCCACCGCGATAATCATCATCCCGACCCCGGCCACCGGCTGGGGATGGCGAAAGCGCTCAATAGCCTCCCAGACGATAATCACAATGATAACCACCAGCGCCAGGGCATTCACAAAGGCGGCAAGGGTCGTCAGACGCAGCCAGCCAAAAGTCCGGCGGGTGCTGGCCGGGCGCCGGGAAAACTGCACGGCCACCAGCGCCATCAGCAGGGCTGCCGCATCGGTGAGCATATGGCCCGCATCTGCCAGCAGTGCCAGAGAGCCGGACAATAACCCGCCGATAACCTCGGCAACCATAAATAGCGCGGTAATGATAAAAGCCGCCAGCAGGCGCCTGGTATTGCTGTCGCCCGGCTCGTGAGAGTGTGTATGTGCCATTGTGTGTCTGATAAGAAACGGGAAATTAACTGAATTTATAACACGCCGGATGTGCGCCGGGAAAAGGTCATAATGCGCCGCACCGGCATAACATACTGTCTGGTAAGTTTTATTCAGTGTCAGATGTTGTTTAGTCAATATTTATAAGCATAAAAAATCAATAACTGTGTCGTACGTCTCTTTTTTCACTATTTTATCGTGAATTTTATGAATTTTTAGCATTAATCCGTTTCGAGTGTAAATTGACATTTACACTTAGCCCGCCGCGAGATAGATTGAAGGGATTGCATCAAGAACAGATATATGGCTACTGGGATTATCATGAATTATCAGAACGACGATTTACGCATCAAAGAGATTAACGAACTTTTACCTCCGGTCGCATTATTAGAAAAATTCCCCGCTACTGAGCACGCCGCACAGACGGTTTCTAAAGCCCGTAAAGCGATTCACAACATTCTTAAAGGGAATGATGATCGCCTGCTGGTGATTATCGGCCCGTGCTCGATCCACGATCCGGTTGCCGCCCGGGAGTACGCCACGCGTCTGATGGCGCTGCGCCAGGAGCTTGCCGGGGAGCTGGAAATTGTGATGCGTGTCTATTTTGAAAAACCGCGCACCACCGTGGGCTGGAAAGGGCTTATCAACGATCCGCACCTTGATCACAGCTACCAGATTAACGATGGTCTGCGTATTGCCCGCAAGCTGCTGCTGGATATCAACGATCTGGGCCTGCCGACCGCCGGTGAATTCCTCGATATGATAACCCCTCAGTACCTGGCAGACCTGATGAGCTGGGGGGCGATTGGCGCCCGCACCACGGAATCCCAGGTGCATCGCGAGCTGGCGTCTGGCCTCTCCTGCCCGGTTGGCTTTAAAAACGGCACCGATGGCACCATCAAAGTGGCGATAGACGCTATTAACGCGGCGGGTGCAGCGCACTGTTTTCTGTCGGTCACCAAGTGGGGCCATTCCGCTATTGTGAATACCAGCGGTAACGGAGACTGCCATATTATCCTGCGCGGCGGTAAAGAGCCGAACTACAGCGCCGCCCACGTCAGCGCCGTTAAACAGGGGCTGGAAAAAGCCCAGTTACCGGCCCGGGTGATGATCGATTTCAGCCATGCGAACTCCAGCAAGCAGTTCAAAAAGCAGATGGATGTGGCCCAGGATGTCTGCCAGCAAATCGCCGGTGGTGAAGAGGCCATTATGGGGGTGATGATCGAAAGCAACCTGGCAGAAGGTAACCAGAACCTGGAAGGCGGTGAACCGCTGGTGTACGGCAAAAGCGTGACCGATGCCTGCATCGGCTGGGATGATACCGAAAAGGTTCTGCGCCAGCTGGCCGCAGCGATCAACGCCCGGCGCGGTTAATTACCCCGACACATAAAAAAAAGCGTGGCTCATGACCACGCTTTTTTTATTGCCTGTGCAGAATTATTTCGCTTTGCCCTGGTTGGCAACTGCGGCGGCTTTTGCGGCGATCTCGTCCGCATTGCCCAGATAGTAGTGTTTCACCGGCTTGAAGTTTTCGTCGAACTCATAAACCAGCGGTACACCGGTCGGGATGTTGAGGTCGATAATTTCTTTTTCGCCCATGTTATCGAGATACTTCACCAGCGCGCGCAGGGAGTTGCCGTGGGCGGCGATGATCACGCGCTCACCGCTTTTCAGGCGCGGCAGGATTGTCTCTTCCCAGTAGGGCACCACGCGCTCGATAGTCAGCGCCAGGCTTTCGGTTAACGGCAGCTCTTTCTCGCTCAGCCCGGCATAGCGCGGGTCGTGGCCCGGGTAGCGCTCGTCGTCTTTGGTCAGTGCCGGTGGGGTAATGGCAAAACCACGGCGCCATTGCTTCACCTGGTCGTCGCCGTATTTGGCGGCGGTTTCTGCTTTATTCAGCCCCTGCAGTGCCCCGTAGTGGCGCTCGTTCAGCTTCCAGGATTTCTCAACAGGTAGCCAGTCCTGATCCAGCTCATCCAGGATATTCCACAGCGTATGGATGGCTCGTTTCAGCACGGAAGTGTAGGCAAAATCGAAAGCGTAGCCTTCAGCTTTCAGCAGTTTACCTGCGGCTTTTGCTTCGCCAACACCTTTCTCAGACAGGTCCACATCGTACCAACCGGTGAAGCGGTTTTCATTGTTCCACTGGCTTTCACCGTGACGAACCAGAACCAGCTTAGTAACAGCCATAGATGACTCCTCCATAAAATCGTTATGAATGATAACTATTATCATTGTATTGCCGTAGTACGGCGGCTGGCAACGATAAACCATTAACATAGCGAAAATAGCGCTGAACTGTAAGGCCGGTGTGACGTTATCGTTATATTTTTGCTTAAGGCTGTGAGGATTCCGCCCTCAGAGGCCGGTATGCCCCCCGGGCGGGGGGCAGGCAGGATCACTGTTCCGTGAACTGATATTCGGTAAGGCTGCTGTACTCCTGCTGTGGCCGGAGGAAGCAGTCAGGCTGAGGCCACTGGGGGTTGTTAGGGCTGTCTGGCAGAAATTCGCTCTCCAGCGCCAGCCCCTGCCAGTTCTGGTACTCACCCTGTTCCCGGGCCTGAGTACCGGCCAGAAAGTTACCCGAGTAGAACTGCAGCGCCGGGGCGCTGGTATACACGGTGAGCTTCAGGCGGCGGTCCGTTGACCAGAGACAGGCAGCCGGTTGTGTGGCATCGCCCCGGGCATTGAGTAACCAGGCGTGATCGTAGCCATTGACCACCTGCTGGTCCTCGTCAGCCAGGAAATCCGCGCCAATGGTTTTAGGTTTGCGGAAATCAAAACTGGTGCCGGTCACATCGGCCAGCCCGCGCCGGGGGATGCCGCTGGCATCAACCGGCAGGTACTGATCCGCCAGAAGCTGGAGCTGGTGCTCGCGAATATCGCCGGGTGTCGCATCAAGGTTAAAGTAGGCGTGGTTGGTCAGGTTCACCGGGCAGGCCTGATCACACCAGGCCGTAAACTGAATGCGGATACGGTTATCGTCGGTGAGCTGGTATAAGGCCGTGGTGCGGAAATTCCCCGGGAAGCCCTGGTCGCCGTCTGGCGAGTCGAGGGTGTAGAGCACTTCGCTGTCGTTCTGGCGCAGGATCCGCCAGCGCTGTTTATCAAACCCGCGGGGGCCACCGTGCAGCTGGTGCTCCCCCTGGCTGGGCTGCAGGGTAACGGTTTTGCCCTCGTAAACGTACTGGCTACCGGCGATACGGTTGGCATAGCGGCCAACCGTCGCGCCGAGAAACGCGCTCTGGTTGAGGTAGTTTTCCGGGCTCGGGCAGCCGAGCAGGGTCTCGCGCACGCTGCCATCGCGCAGTGGCACCCGGCAGGAGAGCAGCGTAGCCCCCCAGTCCATCATGGTGACCACAACACCGGCCTGATTGCGCAGGATAGAAAGACGATAGGGTAGCCCGTCCGGGGCGAGTTGGGGTGTTTCTCTTAGCACTGTCCGGCTCCTTCTGAAGGTGTGCAGACATAAAATGTCTCTTTGATACCCGTTCTGGCCTGATACTGCTCAGCAACAGCCTGGCGCACGCTGTCGACTCTGTTTTCAGGCACCAGGGCAACCACACATCCCCCAAAACCACCGCCGGTCATGCGCACGCCGCCTTCGTCGCCGATGGCCGCCTTAACAATTTCTACCAGAGTGTCGATTTGTTCAACTGTGATTTCAAAATCATCCCGCATTGAGGCGTGAGATTCGGCCATCAGGCGGCCAATCACTTTCAGATCTCCCCGGGCCAGCGCCTCTGCGGCTTCCAGCGTGCGGACGTTTTCGGTTATGACATGGCGCACGCGTCTGGCAACCACCGGATCCAGCTCCCCGGCGGCCTGGTTAAACTGCGCCAGGGTCACATCGCGCAGGGCAGGCACGCCAAAGAAACGGGCGCCCGCTTCACACTGTTCACGGCGGGTGTTGTATTCACTGCCCACCAGGGTGCGTTTAAAATTACTGTTAATGATCACCACTGCCGCGCCTTGCGGCATCGGTACGGCCCGGGTCTCCAGGCTGCGGCAGTCAACCAGCAGCGCATGGCCTTTTTTACCCAGGGCGGAGATTAACTGGTCCATGATCCCGCAGTTACAGCCCACAAACTGGTTTTCGGCTTCCTGGCCGTTGAGGGCGAGCTGGGCACCGTCCAGGGGGAGCTGATACAGGGTCTGGAAGACTTTACCCACCGCCACTTCCAGGGAGGCCGAAGAGCTTAACCCGGCCCCCTGCGGAACATTACCGCTGATAACCAGATCCGCCCCGCCAAAATCCGGGCAGCGTTTTTGCAGGTGTTTAACCACCCCGCGCACGTAGTTTGACCACTGCTGGGTTTCATGGGGGGTGATGGGTGCCGCAAGGGAGAAAGTATCTGACTGGTTATCATAGTCTGCGGCGATAACGCGCACCTGGCGGTCGTCGCGGGCAGCGCAGCTTATCACCGTCTGGTAGTCGATGGCACAGGGCAGCACGAAACCGTCGTTATAGTCCGTGTGTTCACCGATAAGGTTTACCCGGCCCGGGGCCTGAATTGTATGGGTGGCCGGGTAGCCAAAGTGGCGGGTAAACAGGGCTGAGGTTGTCTCTTTCAGTGACATTTTTATTCTCCGGATTCGAGATAGTGGATCTCGCTGACCGCGCGCAGGCGTTCGGCGGCTTGTTCGGCGGTCAGATCGCGCTGGGTTTCGGCCAGCATCTCATAGCCGACCATAAATTTACGCACCGAGGCTGAGCGCAGCAGCGGTGGATAAAAATGCGCGTGCAGTTGCCAGTGCGGATTGTCCTCACCGTTAAAGGGGGCGCCGTGCCAGCCCATGGAATAGGGGAAGGAGCACTGGAACAGATTGTCGTAGCGGGTGGTCAGCTTTTTCAGCGCCAGCGCCAGATCACGGCTGCGATCGGCATCCAGATCGGTCAGGCGTAATGCCGGGGCTTTAGGCAGCAGTAAGGTTTCAAACGGCCAGGCGGCCCAGTAGGGCACCACCGCCAGCCAGTGTTCGGTTTCCACCACGGTCCGGCTGCCGTCTGCCTGTTCCCGGTGTACGTAGTCCAGCAGCATCGGGGTGCCGTGCTCGCGGTAATAGTCGCGCTGCTGGTTATCTTCCCGCGCTATCTCGTTAGGCAGGAAGCTATTGGCCCATACCTGGCCGTGGGGGTGTGGGTTGGAGCAGCCCATCGCCGCCCCTTTATTTTCAAACACCTGTACCCAGGGGTAATGCTGGCCGAGTTCAGCAGTCTGTTGCTGCCAGGTGGTCACCACCTCTTCAAGAGCCGGCAGGGATAACAGGGGCAGGGTTTTGCTGTGATCCGGAGAAAAACAGATAACCCGACTGGTGCCCCGGGCGCTCTGGCAGCGCATCAGCGGATCGTCGCTTTGCGGTGCGTCCGGGGTGTCGGTCATTAAGGCGGCAAAGTCATTGGTAAAAACCCAGGTACCGGTGTAGTCCGGATTTTTGTCACCGCTGACACGCAGGTTGCCGGGGCACAGATAGCAGTCCGGGTCATGGGAGGGCAGGGTCTGCGTTGCCGGGGCTTCCTGCGCCCCTTGCCAGGGGCGCTTGGCGCGGTGTGGTGAAACCAGAATCCATTCCCCTTTCAGGGGGTTATAACGACGATGTGGGTGATCGACGGGATTAAAACGCGCCATTGTAGTTCCTTAGTCTGGATAACCTTGTGGGTGACGTGACTGCCAGCGCCAGGTGTCATCAGCCATTTCCTGGAGCGAGCGGGTTACACGCCAGTTGAGTTCCTGGTCCGCTTTGCTGGCATCTGCCCAGTAGGCAGGCAGATCGCCATCGCGGCGCGGAGCAAAGTGATAGGCCACCGGCTTGCCGCAGGCTTTGCTGAAGGCATTAACCACATCCAGCACGCTGCTGCCGACACCGGCACCCAGGTTGTAGATATGCACACCGGCTTTACCCGCCAGTTTTTGCATGGCGGCCACGTGCCCGTCGGCAAGATCCATTACGTGGATATAGTCCCGGACCCCGGTGCCGTCTTTTGTCGGATAATCGTTACCAAATACGGCCAGCGACTCGCGGCGACCAACCGCAACCTGGGCGATATACGGCATCAGGTTGTTCGGGATCCCCTGGGGATCTTCCCCCATATCACCCGACGGGTGTGCCCCTACCGGGTTAAAGTAACGCAGCAGGGCGATACTGAATTCCGGGCAGGCGTGCTGCAGGTCCGTGAGGATCTGCTCCACCATCAGTTTGCTGCGCCCGTAAGGGCTTGCCGGCAGGCCGGTGGGGAAACTTTCCACATACGGAATTTGCGGCTGGTCGCCGTAAACGGTGGCAGAGGAGCTGAAAATAAAGTTAGTGACCCCCGCTTTGCGCATCGCGCTGAGCAGGTGCAGGGTGCCATTGACGTTGTTGTCGTAATACTCCAGCGGCTTGCTGACGGATTCCCCCACGGCTTTCAGACCGGCGAAGTGAATAACCGCATCAATGTGATGCTCACTGAAGAGCTGGTCCAGCAGCGCCTCATCGCGGATATCGCCCGCAATAAACAGCGGCTTTTTACCGCCAAGGCGTTCAATAACCGGCAGAACGGTTTGTTTGCTGTTGCACAGGTTATCGAGGATGACCACGTCATGGTTGTTTTGCAGCAGTTGTACACATGTGTGGCTACCAATGTAACCGCTACCACCCGTTACCAGAACTTTCATGTTTGCTCCATTAGGCTTGTGGGTTGAAATAACCATAGCATAACAGAACCGGCAAAAGTGTGATATGACGCATATTAGTGGAATCGTTTACACTGGCATGCTGACTGCGATTTCCCACGATAAGTCGCTAGTATAACGGGGTATTTTCCGGGCTGAATGCGGTTTTTCTGAAAATAGCCGGGGCCGTCAGACCCCGCTATTATCACGCCCGGCAGATTTCCTTGTGGTAACGGTAACACCCCTGATCCGGTACGAAAGTTAACCGGTGGGTGATACAGGCGGGGGCATCCTGGGCATGGTGAGAGACAAATAACAGCTGGGTATCGCCTTCGCCTATCATAATGTCAACAAAGTGGCGCACCAGCTGGCGGTTGAGCGGATCAAGCCCCTGTAGTGGTTCATCCAGGATCAGCAGCGTCGGGTGTTTCACCAGCGCCCGGGCAATCAGCACCAGCCGCTGCTGCCCCCAGGAGAGGCTCTGGAACGGCTGCTCCCCATCCTGAATCCCCAGCAGCGCCAGCCACTGGCGGGCCAGCTGCTGCTGGCGCTCCGACACGGCCTGATAGATGCCGATAGAGTCAAAGAAGCCGGAGATAATCACGTTCAGCACCGAACTGCTGACCCGGTAATCCAGGTGCAGGCTGCTGCTCACGTAACCGATATGTTTTTTAATCTCCCAGATGGTCTCACCGCTGCCCCGGCGGCGGCCAAACAGGGTGAGATCGTTGCTGTAGCCCTGGGGGTGGTCGCCGGTTATCAGGCTGAGTAAGGTCGATTTTCCCGCCCCGTTGGGGCCGACTATCTGCCAGTGCTCCCCGGGGTTTACGGTCCAGTCCAGGTGGTGGAGTACCGGGGTATCGTGGTATGAGACCACCCCGTCGCGCAGAATAATGCGCGGCTCACTGGCGGGCGGGCGGTGCACCTCCCCGGGGTTGTCTGGCGGGGGAATAGCGGTACTGGACAGCTGCTCACTGTGGGCCAGCTGGGCCACCAGCGCCTGGCTTAGCAGGGTGCGCTTATCGCCGGTTTCCGCCAGGGTACACTCTGCCAGCACCCCGGCGAACTCCACAAATGCCGGAATATCATCAAACCGGTTCAGCACCAGTGCCAGGGTATAGCCCTGCTGGTTAAGCTCCGCCAGCAGGGCGGTCAGTTGCTGGCGTGAGGCGGTGTCCAGCCCGTCGAAGGGCTCATCAAAAACCAGCAGATCCGGGCCGGGCATCAGGGCCTGGCACAGCAGGGTTTTACGGGTCTCCCCGGTAGAGAGGTATTTAAAGCGCCGTTCCAGCAGATGGGTAATGCCAAAACGCCGGGCCAGCGCCAGGCAGCGTTCGGGATCCTGGTGGTGTTCTTCGATGATTTCCCGGGCGGTGCGGCCGGTGTCTTCTTCGCCTTCGCTGAGCAGGTCGGTATTGTTGCGCTGCCATTCGTCGGTGACCAGTTTTTGCAACTGTTCGAACGAGATACGGGCAATACGCTCAAAAGTACACTGGCGCTCTCCGCGCAACAGGGGAAGCTCCCCGCTGAGCGCCCGGGTCAGGGCGGATTTGCCGCTGCCGTTGCTGCCGACAAACGCCCAGCTCTCACCTGCGTGAACAGACAGCGCCGGGATCGTCAGCACCCGGGTGTCGCTGATCCGCAACGTGCCTTGCGAAATTTGCAATACAGACATCATTTATCCCATTTTATGCAGCACATAACTACAGGGATACGTGACAGCCTGCGGCTTGTCAATGGCACGGCAGGCTTTAGCAGAGTGTCGCGATAATCGCCTCATCGGCATTAAAATATGCTGTCACCTGCTGGCCACAGGCGAGTTGCTCCTGCTCCATCCGGGTGGCGGGGATTGTCGCGCACAGGCTCTGGCCGCCGGGCAGGGCAATTAAGATTTCACACTGTTCTGCCCCGGCCTGGATACTGGTGATTTCCCCGGGAAGCTGGTTATCCGCCAGGGCGGCCTGGCGGGGATCCCGGCAGATCTGCACCCAGGGGGCTTTAATCAGCACCAGCACCTCTTTACCGGCATCCAGCCCCAGGCGCTCGCCGCTGTGCCGGGTAATGGCTACTTTCAGGTGGGTGGCGCCGTCGGCCAGCAGGATCTCGGTATGTTGCTGAACCTGCTGGTTGTCGCGGGCCACCACCGTGCCAAACAGCTGGTTACGGGCGCTGGTCTGCAGGGAGAAGCGGGAAATGGCCGCCAGCAGGCTGTCCAGGGGGAGCGAGTCCTCCTGGAGAACATCAAAGGCTTTTTGCTGAATCTGGGCCAGCAGATCATAGAGCTGTAACAGCCGGTGGCCGTAGGCCGTCAGCACCGCACCGCCGCCGCCTTTACCCCCGGTGGCCCGGTCAACAATCGGCTGTTCGGTCAGCTGGTTCATGTCGTTAATGGCGTCCCAGGCACTTTTGTAACTGATACCGGCAAGTTTCGCCCCCTGGCTAATGGAGCCGGTATTATCTATCTGTTTAAGCAGTGCAATGCGCCGGGGATCGGCGAACAGACGATCCTGAAGTTTCAGGGTGAGGAGAATTT
Source organism: Shimwellia blattae DSM 4481 = NBRC 105725 (assembly GCF_000262305.1). Classification (NCBI taxonomy): domain Bacteria; kingdom Pseudomonadati; phylum Pseudomonadota; class Gammaproteobacteria; order Enterobacterales; family Enterobacteriaceae; genus Shimwellia; species Shimwellia blattae. The sequence continues at coordinate 2,718,368 of NC_017910.1, read as the reverse complement.
CAGCTTGCATGGTGTGGGTCCCGGTAACGCAAAACCGCTATTCTACCTGAGCAGGGCAGGGCGTCCAGTTGCCAGGGGCGGGGCACAAAAGGAGAGTGTATTTTTTGCCATAAAGGTTAAAATAACGGGCTGATACGTTATTTGTTTGCCGGGAGCATCCATGTTAGAACTGATAAAAAGTATGGTTACAGCGGTCATCATGGTGCCGATTGTGATGGCGGTAATCCTTGGGCTTATCTATGGTCTGGGTGAGGTGTTTAACGTGTTGTCCGGCATCGGGCACCGTGATACCAGCACCCGGCAGCGCTGATTTGTAAAATACCCGGCCTGGCCGGGTATTTTTTTGCCTGTTTTTCCCCCTCATCCCCCGGGTTACCCTCTCCCCGCTCTGCCTCCGGGCTATTTTCTGTATGTATTGTGGCTTTCCATCGGGCCGGATTATCGTTATATTTGTCGCTACATAACGAAAGGTAGGGAGTGGAAGATGGCACGTTCATGGGGCCTGGCGGCAGCGGGCATGGTGTTCTCCGTGGTTTTTGCCGGCCAGGCCGTGGCTGACCAGGGAAAAGTCACGGTGTTTGCGGCGGCCTCGCTGACCAACGCACTGCAGGATATTGCGCAGCAATATAAAAAAGAAAAGCAGGTAGATGTGGTCGCCTCGTTTGCCTCTTCCTCCACCCTGGCGCGCCAGATTGAAGCAGGCGCGCCCGCCGATCTGTTTATCTCTGCCGACCAGAAATGGATGGACTACGCCGCAGGCAAAGAGGCCATTAAAACTGATTCCCGGGTCACGCTGCTGGGCAACAGCCTGGTGCTGGTGGCACCAAAAGCCAGCCCGCAGGGGAATATCACGATAAACCGCACCACAAACTGGGTGTCGCTGCTTAATGGCGGGCGCCTGGCGGTGGGGGATCCTCAGCATGTTCCGGCGGGTATTTACGCCCGGCAGGCGTTTGAGAAGCTGGGGGTCTGGAGTACGCTCTCCCCGGTGCTGGCCCCGGCGGAAGATGTGCGCGGTGCCCTGGCGCTGGTAGAGCGTAACGAAGCGCCGCTCGGCGTGGTGTACGGCTCTGATGCGGTGGCCAGTAAAGGGGTGAAAGTGGTTGGCACCTTCCCGGAAGATTCCCACCCGAAAGTCGAATACCCGATGGCCATCACCCGGGATCACGCCAGCGCAGCCGTTGAGGGGTTCTGGCAGTATCTGCAGGGCCCGCAGGCCGCCGCGGTATTTAAAAAATATGGCTTCACCCCCCGGCAATGATACTCAGCGAGCCGGAATGGCAGGCGGTCTTACTCAGCCTGAAGGTCTCTTCGCTGGCGGTGGTGATAAGCCTGCCGTTCGGCATTCTGCTGGCCTGGGTACTGGTGCGCTGCCGCTTCCCGGGTAAATCCCTGCTCGACAGTATTATTCACCTGCCGCTGGTGTTACCGCCGGTGGTGGTGGGGTATTTGCTGCTGGTGGTAATGGGGCGGCGCGGGGTGATAGGCAGCTGGCTGTATGACTGGTTTGGCCTCTCTTTCGCCTTCTCCTGGCGCGGGGCGGTGCTGGCGGCGGCGGTGATGTCATTTCCGCTGATGGTGCGGGCTATTCGCCTCGGGCTGGAAGGGGTTGATATGCGCCTTGAGCAGGCGGCCCGCACCCTGGGTGCCGGGCGCTGGCGGGTGTTTTTTACCATTACGCTGCCGCTCACCCTGCCGGGCATTATTGTCGGCACGGTGCTGGCATTTGCCCGCTCGCTGGGGGAGTTCGGCGCCACCATTACGTTTGTGTCCAATATTCCCGGGGAGACCCGCACTATTCCCTCGGCCATGTATACCCTGATCCAGATCCCCGGCGGCGAGAGCGCTGCGGCCCGGCTGTGTGTGATTTCGATAGTGCTGGCGCTGGTGTCGCTGCTGGTCTCTGAGTGGCTGGCGCGCATCAGCCGAAAACGTATCACCGGAGAGGCATAATGCTGGAGCTCGATTTTACCCAGACCCTGGGGAGCCACTGCCTGCGGATCAAAGAAAACCTGCCCGCCCACGGGATCACCGCCGTATTCGGTGTATCCGGTGCGGGTAAAACCTCGCTGATTAACGCCATCAGCGGGTTAACCCGGCCAGAACAGGGGCGCATTGTGCTCAATGGCCGGGTGCTGAATGACACCGCCGCCGGGGTTATGTTGCCCCCGGAGCGGCGGCGTATCGGGTATGTGTTTCAGGATGCCCGGCTGTTTCCCCACTACCGGGTGCGCGGGAATCTGTGTTACGGGCTGGCCCCGTCCATGGCGGAGCAGTTTGATAAGCTGGTGGCGCTGCTGGGCATTGCGCACTTACTGAACCGCTTCCCCTGGAGCCTGTCCGGCGGGGAGAAGCAGCGGGTCGCGATTGGCCGGGCACTGCTGACCGCGCCGGAGCTTTTGCTGCTGGATGAACCGCTGGCGTCGCTGGATGTGCCACGCAAACGGGAGCTGCTGCCGTATCTGCAAAATCTGGCCCGGGAAATCCATATTCCGATGCTCTATGTCAGCCACTCGCTGGAGGAGATCCTGCACCTTGCGGATAATGTCCTGGTGCTGGATAAAGGCGCCGTGAAGGCGTTCGGCACCCTGGAGACAGTATGGAGCAGCCAGGTGATGCACCCGTGGCTGCCCGGCGAGCAGCAGAGCACTGTGCTGAATACCCGGCTGCAGGCTCAGCATCCACAATACCGGATGACGGCGCTGCAGGTGGCCGGGCAAACATTATGGGTACCCAGGATAGACCAGGAGATCGGCAGCCGCGTGCGGGTGCGTATTCAGGCGACGGATGTCTCGCTGGTGCTGGTGCCGCCACAGCAGACCAGTATCCGCAATGTGCTCAGCGCCCGGGTGGTGGACAGCCATGAGGATGACGGCCAGGTCAACGTACAGCTGGAGAGCGGCGAAGCCATCTTCTGGGCGCGTATCAGCCCCTGGGCCCGGGACGAGCTGCATATCACGCCGGGCCAGAGACTATACGCACAGATCAAAAGCGTCTCACTGGCGGGCTGAGCCGGTTACAGGAGCGGGTAAGTATATGCTACTTGATCGTTCTTAATAATTGTCTGCACGGATACAAGGTCGCGAAAGCGGCCTTTTTTAAGGTTCATCGCGCTTTACCGGGGAGCGCTGCTTTTATCTTCAGGAAGACGTAGTCGTTATCCCGGTTGATCATACTTCCACTTTTTCCTGGTTTCGGGTAGTCACATCCGTTCACCGTCAGAATCCACCAAATCGAAAATAGTCTATATCAGTATATACCGCTTGTTTTTGTTTGTTTTTTGCTCAATCTGCCTTTAGACTGCATAAAACTGAAGGAATGGAATCTTTATGATTACTTACATGGACATAGCAAAACGTATAGCACAGATCATTATATCACCTGAAACAGGCGTAGGACTTGTTCATGGTGTTTTATCAGTCCCTCAAGACTTGGGCTATCTTGCTTATGGTTTTATAGATACTGATTCAAGATACAACAGAGAGACGGAACGTATCAGACTGATTAAAGCTATACGCTTTGGTATTCTTCAAAATGAAAATTTTGTCAGGACGATTGAAACAGTATTGAATAAATTTAATCAATATGTACCGGAGAAAAAAAAGGATGGTATATACGCTAAGATTGCTGCATCAGTAGTTGGGCGAGCTATTACCAACTCTATAATATCCAAAAAAATAGCAACCTCTATAGCTCAAAGAAGTTCCCTTATGGTAGCTCTACGTGGCGGTATAGTCGGAAATACCTTGTTAGCTGGAGGTATGGCAGAACGTAGTATATACACATCTCAAAGACTTCAAAGCACCGATCCAGAAATATATTACGCATTGCGTCAAAGAGACTACGATTTTCTTTATTTCCTTGTTGAACCAGCTTTACACCCCTTTGTTGAGGCGTTAAGAGTCAGAAGAACACAAGGAGAAACGGCATTTAATCAGATATTGGATCTTGTTGAAAAAGAGGTCAATCATGGCAGATGATAAAATTAAAAAGTTATCATTTGTAAAGAGAGTATTTCATAGCTTTTTAGAATACGCCGCTTCATTACTTGGTGGTATTTTAGTTTTTTTATGTATTTATTGGTTCTTCCATTTTGAAACATGGCATGAACGATTTATTTATATAGCCGTGAGTATAGTTGTAGTATATATAATCGTTAAACTTCTACCTGAAAGACCGGAAGAATAGGATTTTACCCACATAAGGATTTACCAATGTCTTTACCCGCTTATTTATTTTTATACGATGAAAATGGTGTCCAAATAAAAGGCTCCTGTACTGCTTTAGGCCGTGAAGGTGCTATAGAGGTAATGAATACGCAACATGGCATTACATTACCTACAGACCCACACTCAGGCTCAATGACAGGAACAAGGCAACATGAGCCTGTGATTATGAGCAAAGAAGTAGATAAATCTTCACCATATCTATTTGATTTTGTTTGTTCGTGTAAAAGACTTAAAACCGCAATTATAAGATTCTATGCTATCAATGGTGCTGGAGTTGAATTGGAAATTTATAATATAACACTGGATAGTGTTGTTATTTCCTCGGTTGTATTCAATCATGCTTATATTCCCGGGTCCATCACTCCTAATATGACAGAGGTTGTTAAACTAAGATACCGTGGCATTGCGTGGAATTATTTACCTGGAAATATTAAAAAAGAAGATTATTGGGGTAAGGAGTTAGAGAAGAAAGAAGAACAAGCCAACTAAACAGAACAGCCCCTAACGGGGTAATGCCCTCAGTATCAGAATAGTTGTCACCCCCTCCAAAAGCCCGTTTCGCCGCCATCGTGGAAACGGCCACACTTTCAGAGGCTGAAGTGGCGGAGTAGTGCCGTAACTGGGGCTGCGAAAAAAACGCAGGGATTACTACGGGGAAACGGACGAGGACCGCTGACGCCGAAAGATGAGCGTCAGCAGTGCATTGTGTGGATATTCTTTCAGTGTACAAGGTTATCGAGGAGTCAAAATGAACCCTTTTGATATAATCATAATATGTTTGGCTGCCATCTTTGTAGTTTCACTGTTATTTTATCTTATCTATGGTAAATTTACAGAACATAAGTTTGATCTCATTGCTGATAAATTTAAACAACAATTTGGCTATATGCCTTTTCCTATGGCTGTGGGTAAAAATGGGGGGCTTTTTCTTTTGGGGGTATAAGGAGTCTTATATTATGAGTGATCTTATCTTTCCTGGCTTCCCGGCGACAAAAAAGACACTGACAGAAGAGGAAATAGAACTTTTTAAATCTTTAAAAATTAATGAGATATCCTGGTTTTATATTAAATATACCGCATTGATTGTAGGGCTATTGAGTTTTGTCAGCCTATTGATTGTGCTTAAAGTGAGGCCATGATTAACTCATGGTCAGATAAAAATAAGCCCTTTACTCTATGGCTGATTAAGGACTTTTTTTACTTATATTTGATTGGTTTTGTTTCTGTTATTTGTGGGCGTTGATTATGGCGGCTGAAATTAACAATTTGAGCCGCCATACCCTGACTTACACTCAGACACTCTTTTATGCAGGTACACCGGAAAAGTATTTTTTCACTACCTCTGAAATGCCAGGTTCAGTATTAGCACCTATAACTAAATCAGCACATTTTTTTACTTCATCTACGGCATTACCCATCGCGACACCGAGCCCGACATTTTTCAGCATGCTGATATCGTTATAGTTGTCGCCAAAGGCCACAATCTCCTGCATATCAATTCCCTGGCTTGCGGCCCACTGGGCCAGGCGGTTGCCTTTACTGTTGCCCTGGCGGGCGATATCAACCTGATCATGCCATGACCATTCGCAGGCCAGCCCCAGCTCGCTTTCCACACTGCGGGTAAAGTCGCTGAGCTTGTCATTGCTTGAGTCTGTCAGGGCAAATTTCCAGATGGCCTGCGCATCGCGGGCGGCCTGGCGCAGCGAGTCGACCTGGCGAAATACCGGTCGCTGGGCGGCGGGCAAGTGTTCTGCCCATTTGCGGGTGCGCTCCACATGGCCGGTGCTGGTTTCATATACCATCGCGTCATCGATATACATCAGGCCGTGGATGTGGTGCGCATCGAGCAGATCCAGCAGCGACAATGCCTGGTTCACGGGCAGCGGATCGGCGCTCAGCACTTTTTTAGCCTGATAATCATACAAATAGGTGCCATTACAGCAAATAGCGGGTGTATCCAGCGCCAGTGCCTGATAAAAAGGATGGATAGCAACGTGATGGCGACCGGTAACGATAAGCACCTGATATCCCGCCTGGCGGGCCTGATGCAAGGCCGCGAGAGACTCTGGCAGAATAGTTTTGGCCGGGGTGAGCAGGGTGCCGTCAAGATCGAGCGCAATGACGCGATAACGCATGTGATAGTCCTGGTTAGTCAATCGAAAGTCGGCACAAATGTAACACCGCCGGACACAGGGGCCAAACCTGCTGCGCAAATAGCAGCAGTGAGAGTCAAAACAGACTACCTTTGTGTCAGGCCATTTGCCGCCCTAAAAAGGAGTCGAAATGAAACAAACCGTGTATGTCGCCAGTCCGGAAAGCCAGCAGATCCACGTCTGGCGTCTGGATGGGCAGGGAGAGCTGAGCCTGCTGCAGGTGGTGGATGTTGGCGCACAGGTTCAGCCGATGGTGGTCAGCCCGGACAAGAGCTGGTTATATGTCGGGGTGCGCCCTGATTTTCGCGTGATAGCCTACCGCATCGCCCCGGATGACGGCACCCTGAGCGAGGCGGCACACGCCGCGCTGTCGGGCAGCCCGACCCATATCTCCACCGATCACAGCGGCGCGTTTTTATTCACCGCCTCCTACAACGCCGGTTCCGTGAGCGTGACCCCGCTGGAAAATGGCCGCCCGCAGCCGGTTGCGTTTACTGTCGAGGGGCTGGAAGGGTGCCACTCGGCCAATATCTCCCCGGACAACGAAACCCTGTGGGTTCCGGCCCTGAAACAGGACCGTATCTGCCTGTTTACCCTCGGGGATGACGGGGATCTGGTGTTGCAGGATCCTGCGGAAGTGACCACCGTAGAGGGTGCGGGCCCGCGCCATATGACCTTCCACCCGAACCGCCAGTACGGTTATTGCGTCAATGAGCTGAACAGCACCATCGACGTATGGCAACTGAGCAACCCGCACGACGAGATTGAATGTGTCCAGAGCCTGGATATGATGCCGCCGGACTTCTCCGACACCCGCTGGGCGGCGGATATTCACATCACGCCAGACGGCAAATTCCTCTATGCCTGTGACCGTACCGCCAGCATTATCACCATTTTCAGCGTCTCGGAAGATGGCAGCGTACTGTCGGTGGAGGGCTACCAGAAGACCGAAGCCCAGCCACGCGGTTTTAATATTGATGACGCCGGGAAGTTCCTGATTGCCGCCGGGCAGAAGTCGCACCATATTGCGGTGTATGAAATCACCGGCGAGCAGGGGCTGCTGGTGGAAAAAGGCCGCTATGCGGTGGGCCAGGGGCCCATGTGGGTCACCATTAACGCCTTCTGATAAAACGGCCCGGATTTCCGGGCCGTTTTGCTATCTGGCTACTCCTGGCTGCCGGCGCCGTGGTTCTGATACTCCCACATCCGGTTGTACTGCGGATCGTTCAGGTTACGTTGTTCAGCCACATTGCCGCTGAACGGACGCAGACTGACGGAGGCATCCCCCCAGGGTTTTTCGCGGTTAAACCCGGCGTTAATCACGCTGTCGCGGATAGCCACCTGGCCATTGGCGGTTTGCCCGGGCTGATAACCACTGGCCCCGGCCCCCAGATCCCAGGCGCGGCCCAGCTGGGCGACACCCTCACCGCTGGCAACAAAGCGGCTGTTTATTGCCAGGAAACCGTAGTAGATCCCGGGCAGGGTGGCGGGGGCGAACACATAGCCTTCTTTCTGCGTGCGGCTGTTCACCAGGCGAAATTCTGTATTGTCAAACACCGCCGCGCCGCGCCCGGCCACCATATCCACATCGCCTTCTATATAGCTGTCCGTGACCAGGGTGCGCGGCTGGCCGTCATTGCGCATCTGGTTATGAACATCGCTATTGGTAAACAGCAGGGTGTTCTGGCGGCCCAGAATATTTACCCGGTCAAGCTGGGTTTTGTCGCCATCTGTCCGTAAGGCGACCCCGGGGTTATCCCCCTCGCCGCTGGCGTCGCCCAGGGTGTTGGCTATGGTCAGGTTCTTCAGTTGCAGGCCGTTATTCTGGGACCAGACCACCGCCGAGCACATCAGCCCTGCGGTGGCGCTGTGCTGGCGCTGGCAGCTGTCATACATATACCACGCGGGTTTCCCCGGCATATATTTGCCCGACGGGTTAACCGTATGGCGCCAGTCACTGAGCGCGCTGTGGCCATTGATGGCGCTGACTATCTTCACCGCTTCCGGGTTATCCCCCAGGCCGTACAGGGTCACGCTGCCGGAGGCCGCCGGAATATACAGGGTTCCCTCATAGTTGCCGGGCATAATGGCAATGTACTGGCGGCGGCTGGTGCGCTTCTCAATAGCGGCATCAACAGCGGCCTGGAGAGTGGTGTGGGTGACACCGGCCTCACCGGCGGGGCCGACGACAAAATCCGCTGTCTGTGCCACGGTAACCGGGGCCGGTTGCCAGGCGGGCTGTTGGGGATCCCGGTCGCTGAAATAGCGCTCCCGGGTGTAGTTTTGCGCCTCCCCGGCAGAAAGAACCGGCCGGGCCTGGGTGCCTGGCGCCTGCTGCGTAGAGGGCTGGCTCTCCGGCGGCGTGGAACTGCAGGCTGACAGCGCGGCTCCTGAGATCAGCGCCAGCGCAAGACGGGAAACGGACAATGTTTTCAAGAGATGCTCCTTGCTGAAGAAAAAACGAATGCTGAGGGGGAACCCCCGGTGTATCTCAGCCGCCTGTTTTTATACCAGGTTAAGCGAAACGGGAAGCAATAAGTGACAGTGCCGGGCAAGATATTGCCGGAACAGAGAGAAAAAACGACCCCGCCACCGGCCAGGCGGCGGGGAGAACTTAACTGAACAGCGCCGTCAGCGAGGCGCTGGCAAGGCTGTGAAAATGAACATTAAAGCCGACCATGGCGCCGCTGGCCCCTTCATCTACCTCAATCCGATCGGTATCAAGGGCGTGGACGGTAAAAATGTAGCGGTGGCGCTCGCCCTGTGGCGGTGCCGCGCCGCCGTAACCCGCTTTGCCGAAGTCGGTACGGGTCTGGATGGCCGGGTGGGGGACCTGAGCCAGGCCCGAGCCCGCCCCCTGGGGCAACTCACGGCACCCGGCGGGCAGGTTGGCGACAATCCAGTGCCACCAGCCGGAGCCGGTGGGCGCATCGGGATCGTAGCAGGTGATTACAAAACTTTTGGTTTGTGCGGGCACATCTTCCCAGGCCAGGTGCGGGGAGATATTGCTCCCCGTGTAGCCCATCCCGTTGAAAACATGACGCAGGGGAAGGATGTCGCCATCGCGAAAGTCGTGGCTGAACAGCTTCATGGTGTCTCCTTGTGGCGTAGCGTATCAGCCACCGTTGTACCAGAAACCACTGCCGGTTGTCAGGCCGGATCAGTCACTGAACAGCGCCGGGCACTGTACCGCTTCTGCCACGGCGCTGATCAGCTTCTCCAGCTCCTGAGGGCGAATAATATAGGGTGGCATCAGGTAGATAAGTTTACCGAACGGGCGGATCCACACGCCGCGTTCGACAAAAAAGCGCTGCAGCGCAGCCATGTTGACCCGCTGGTGGGTTTCCACCACGCCAATGGCACCCAGCACCCGCACATCGGCAACGGTCCGGGCGGCCCGCAGGGGCTGTAACCCGGCGCGCAGTTGCGCCTCAATACGCGCCACCTGGTGTTGCCAGTCGCCCTGCGCCAGCAGATCAAGGCTGGCACAGGCCACGGCGCAGGCCAGGGGGTTACCCATAAATGTCGGGCCGTGCATAAAGCAGCCGGCTTCCCCGTCGCTGATGGTTTGCGCCACCGGGCGGGTGGTCAGGGTGGCGGACAGGGTCATGGTGCCGCCGGTCAGGGCCTTACCCAGGCAGAGAATATCCGGCGTTATCCCTGCGTGCTCGCAGGCAAACAGCTTACCGGTGCGCCCAAAGCCGGTGGCGATTTCGTCGGCTATCAGCAGGATACCTTCCCGGTCACACATTTTGCGGATCCGCCGCAGCCACTCCGGATGGTAGATGCGCATTCCCCCCGCCCCCTGGACGATGGGCTCGAGGATCACCGCGGCAATCTCATGGCGGTGGGCCGCCATCAGGCGGGCAAAGGGGACGATATCCTGCTCATCCCATTCAGCGTCAAAGGCGCAGGTGGGGGCGGGGGCAAACAGATTCTCTGCCAGATACCCCTTCCACAGGCTGTGCATGGAGTTATCCGGATCGCACACCGACATGGCCCCGAAGGTATCCCCGTGGTAGCCGTTGCGCAGGGTCAGAAAGCGCTGGCGTTTCTCCCCTTTTGCGTGCCAGTACTGGAGCGCCATCTTCATGGCCACTTCCACCGCCACTGAGCCGCTGTCTGCCAGGAATACACACTCCAGCGCTGACGGGGTGATGGCGACCAGGCGGCGGCACAGCTCCACCGCAGGCTGGTGGGTAAGCCCGCCAAACATCACGTGAGACACCTGGTCAATCTGCTGCGTCATGGCGGCATTCAGCTGCGGGTGGTTATAACCGTGGATCGCCGCCCACCAGGAGGACATGCCGTCTGTCAGGGTCTCTCCCCCGGCGAGCGTCAGGGTGCATTCCCGGGCTGAGGCCAGCGGGTAAACCGGCAGGGGGTGAGTCATGGAAGTGTAGGGATGCCAGATATGCCGGGCATCAAAGGCGAGATCCTGTGGCGTCATAAGGTGACTTGTAAACCTAATTAAAAAGATTTAGTTTACAAGTATAACGACAAACCATTCACGATAACACCCCTTTTGGGAGAGGCTCATGGCTCACCACACGCGCTGGACACTGTCGCAAGTCACCGATTTATTCGCAAAACCACTGCTGGAGTTACTGTTTGAAGCCCAGACCGTACACCGCCAGCATTTCGATCCCCGCCAGGTTCAGGTCAGCACGCTGCTGTCGATTAAAACCGGCGCCTGCCCGGAGGACTGTAAATACTGCCCCCAGAGCGCACGCTATAAAACCGGGCTGGAGAGCGAACGCCTGATGGAGGTCGAACAGGTGCTGGAATCCGCCCGCAAGGCGAAACAGGCCGGATCCACCCGCTTTTGCATGGGGGCCGCCTGGAAAAACCCCCAGGAGCGCGATATGCCCTATCTGGAGCAGATGGTTCAGGGGGTCAAAGCCATGGGGATGGAAGCCTGCATGACCCTGGGCTCCCTCTCAGACAGCCAGGCCCGGCGCCTGGCCAGTGCCGGGCTGGACTACTACAACCACAATCTGGACACCTCGCCGGAGTTCTACGGCAATATCATTACCACCCGCAGTTACCAGGAGCGCCTCGACACGCTGGAAAAAGTCCGCGATGCGGGGATCAAAGTCTGCTCCGGCGGGATTGTCGGGCTGGGGGAGAGCGTTAACGACCGCGCCGGGCTGCTGCTACAGCTGGCTAACCTGCCGGTGGCGCCGGAAAGTGTGCCGATCAATATGCTGGTTAAGGTCAAAGGCACGCCGCTGGCAGATAACGACGATGTGGATCCTTTTGATTTTATTCGCACTATCGCCATTGCGCGCATTATGATGCCCACCTCTTATGTGCGGCTCTCCGCCGGGCGCGAACAGATGAGCGAGCAGACCCAGGCCATGTGCTTTATGGCCGGGGCGAACTCCATTTTCTACGGCTGCAAGTTGCTCACCACCCCCAATCCGGACGAAGACAAAGATCTTATCCTGTTTCGCAAACTGGGCCTTAACCCGCAGCAGACCACCACTGAGCTGGGGGATAACGGCCAGCAACAGCAACTGGCCCACCAGCTGCTGAATGCCGACAGCGAACTCTACTACAACGCGGCCCTGTGATGAGCTGGCAACAACGCATTGACCAGGCGCTGGATGCGCGCCGGGCCGCCCGCGCGCTACGCACCCGCACCGCACTGCACGGCCTGCCAGCAGGGCGGATAGGCTATCAGGGGCGGCGCTGGCTCAATTTTTCCGGTAATGACTACCTCGGGCTCAGCCACCACCCGGCGGTGATCCGCGGCTGGCAGCAGGGGGCGGATGAGTACGGGGTGGGCAGCGCGGGCTCCGGCCATGTGACCGGCTACGCCCCGGCCCACCAGCAACTGGAGGCGGAGCTGGCCCAGTGGCTTGGCTACCCCCGGGCGCTGCTGTTTATCTCCGGCTTTGCCGCCAATCAGGCGGTTATCCATGCGCTGATGGCGAAAGACGATCGCATTCTTGCGGACCGGCTGGCACACGCCTCGCTGCTGGAGGCCGCCGCCCTCAGCCCCGCCGGGCTGCGGCGTTTTACCCATAACGATCCCGCCTCCCTTGGCCGCCTGCTGGAAAAACCGCTTAGCGGCCAGCAGCTGGTTATCACCGAGGGGGTATTCAGTATGGATGGGGACCAGGCCCCGCTGGCGGAGATTGCCCGCCACAGCCAGCGCCCGGATACCCTGCTGATGATAGACGATGCCCACGGAGCCGGTGCCACCGGCCCCCAGGGGCGCGGAAGCTGCGCCCTGGCCGGGATACACCCGGATATTCTGGTGGTCACCTTCGGTAAAGCCTTCGGGGTCAGCGGGGCGGCTGTGCTGTGCAGTGAGGCGCTGGCGGACTATTTGCTGCAGTTTGCCCGCCATCTTATCTACAGCACCGCCATGCCGCCCGCCCAGGCAGTGGCGCTACAGGCGGCGCTGGGGGTGATCCGCAGCCCCGAAGGGGATGCGCTGCGCGGTCACCTTGATGAGCATATTGACTATTTCCGCGCCGCCAGCGCCGGGTTGCCGCTCACCCGGGGGGACTCGCACACCGCGATCCAGCCGCTGATCACCGGGGATAACGCACGGGCGCTGACCATAGCGGCCCGGCTGCGTGAGCGGGGCCTGTGGGTGACTGCCATTCGCCCGCCAACGGTGCCCCCGGGCACCGCGCGGCTGCGCATTACGCTCACCGCGGCCCACACCCGGCGCGATATTGACACGTTGCTGGAGGGGCTTGCCCATGTCTGTCAATAAACCGGCGATCGCGGCCGCCTTTGGCCGGGCGGCGGGCCACTATGACCAGTTTGCCGGGCTGCAACGCCAGAGCGGGGAGCAGTTGCTGACCCTGCTGGGGGGCACGCGCCCGGCAACGGTGCTGGATGCCGGATGCGGCACCGGCTGGTTTAGCCGGGTATGGCGCCAGCGCGGCACCCGGGTGCTGGCGCTGGATATCTCCCCGCAAATGCTCGAGAGCGCCGCCAGGCAGCACTCGGCAGACCAGTACCTGAACGGTGATATTGAACAACTGCCCCTGGACGACGGGCAGGTTGATCTGGTGTGGAGTAACCTGGCCGTTCAGTGGTGCAGCGCCCTGTCCGGCGCGGTCAGTGAAATGTGCCGGGTTACCCGCCCGGGGGGGCAGGTGGCGTTCAGCACGCTGCTGTCCGGCTCGCTGCCGGAGCTGCACCAGGCCTGGCGGGAGGTGGACAGTTACCGCCACGGTAACCGTTTTTTGACCCGGGAACAGGTGATTGCCGCCTGTGGCGGGCGCTCGCTGGCAGCCCATGATACGCAAATCACCCTGCGTTTCCCGGATGTGTTAACCGCCATGCGCTCTCTGAAAGGCATTGGCGCCACGCACCTGCACGAAGGCCGCCCGGCTACGACCCTGACCCGGGGGCAACTGACGCGCCTGGCCCTGGCCTGGCCCCGGCAGCAGGGGGAGTATGTTCTCAGTTATCAGCTTTTTTATGGAGTGATCCGTTGTGATTAAGCGTTGGTTTGTGACCGGCACCGATACCGATGCCGGTAAAACAGTCGCCAGCTGTGCCCTGCTGCGGGCCGCGGCCGCGGCGGGAAGGCGTAGCGCCGGGTTTAAGCCGGTGGCGTCAGGCAGTGAGCTTACCCCCCAGGGGCTGCGCAATAGCGATGCGCTGGCGCTACAGCGCGCCAGCAGCGTGGCGCTCACCTATGACCAGGTAAACCCCTATACGTTTCTGGAGCCGACCTCGCCGCATATTGTCAGCCGGGAGGAGCAGCGCCCGGTGGATCCGGCGCGCATGTCTGCCGGGCTGCGGGCGCTGGAGCCCCTGGCAGACTGGATCCTGGTGGAGGGGGCCGGGGGCTGGTTTACTCCGCTCTCAGAGCACATGTTCTTCCCGGACTGGGTGGTGGCAGAGCAACTGCCGGTTATTCTGGTGGTGGGGGTGAAGCTCGGGTGTATTAATCACGCCCTGCTGACAGTACAGGCGGTGCGCCAGGCCGGGTTGCCGGTCGCCGGCTGGATTGCCAGTGATGTGCAGCCACCCGGGCGACGCCACCGGGAGTATATGGCAGCGCTGAGCGCCATGATAGACGCCCCGCTGCTGGGGGAAATCCCCTGGCTGGGGGAGGGGGCTGAGTACCAGGATACCGGGCGCTATCTGGATTTGTCCGCCCTGCAATAATCACGGGCGGGGCTATTGCAGGCGGCTGTGTGGCTGTCTGCGGCGGCGGAAAAAAATCAAAAAAAATTTTTTCCGCCGTGTTTTTTATCATTTTGCGCTGCCCGGGCAGCGGCGCAGATTCAGGGCCGGAGGCAGTTATCCACTATTCCTGTGGATAACCTTGTGTATTAGAGTTAGAAAAGCGCCGGTAAGCGAGAAAATACGCGGCTTGCGCCTGAAGTGGCGTGAAAGAGAGCTTAAATAGAAAATTAATACAAAACAGCGTGTTAAATAAAATCAAGCGCTGTCAGGAATCTGTCATTTTCCGGGGAAGAACTTTCTTTACACCCCTTGACAATTGTTAAAAAGCCCCCTCCATCTGGGGATAACCCGCTGCCCGGTTCAGGCTGAGAAAACCACTTTTTGATAATCTCCTGTCGGGCAACGCAGCGGCGGTTTTTTTATCACCTGACTGGGTTTTTATCCAGTATTTTTGAGTGGTAAATTTGCCACGGACGGGTAAAATTACCCCGTCCCGCCCGTTTCTTCGTCATCAGGTATCTGTACCATGAGCAAACTTTTTAAACTGCACTCTCCGTTTAAACCCTCCGGTGATCAGCCGGACGCTATCCGGCGTCTGGAAGAGGGGCTGGAAGATGGTCTGGCCCACCAGACCCTGCTGGGGGTGACCGGCTCAGGGAAGACGTTTACCATCGCCAATGTGATTGCGGATCTGCAGCGCCCCACCATGGTGCTGGCACCCAACAAGACCCTGGCGGCCCAGTTATACGGCGAGATGAAAGAGTTCTTCCCGGAAAACGCCGTGGAGTATTTCGTCTCCTACTACGACTACTACCAGCCGGAAGCCTACGTTCCAAGCTCGGATACCTTTATTGAGAAGGATGCCTCGGTCAACGAACATATCGAGCAGATGCGTCTGTCCGCCACTAAAGCGCTGCTGGAGCGGCGGGACGTGGTGGTGGTGGCCTCGGTGTCCGCCATCTATGGTCTGGGGGATCCTGACCTGTACCTGAAAATGATGCTGCATTTAACCAGCGGCATGATTATTGACCAGCGGGCCATTTTGCACCGGCTGGCGGAGCTGCAATACACCCGCAATGACCAGGCCTTCCAGCGCGGCACGTTCCGGGTACGCGGCGAGGTGATTGATATCTTCCCGGCGGAATCGGACGATATCGCCCTGCGGGTGGAGCTGTTTGATGAAGAAGTAGAGCGCCTGTCGCTGTTTGACCCGCTCACCGGGCAGGTGATGTCGGTGGTGCCCCGCTATACCATTTACCCCAAAACCCACTATGTCACCCCCCGGGAGCGGATCCTCCAGGCCATGGAGGAGATCAAGCTCGAACTGGCGGATCGCCGTAAGGTGCTGCTGGCCAGTGACAAGCTGGTGGAAGAGCAGCGCCTGAGCCAGCGCACACAGTTTGATCTGGAAATGATGAACGAGCTGGGCTACTGCTCGGGGATCGAAAACTATTCGCGCTATCTGTCTGGCCGGGGCCCCGGCGAGCCACCGCCCACCCTGTTTGACTACCTGCCCGCCGATGGCCTGCTGGTGATTGATGAATCCCACGTGACGGTGCCGCAGATAGGCGGCATGTACCGGGGGGACCGGGCCCGTAAAGAGACCCTGGTGGAATATGGCTTTCGCCTGCCTTCAGCGCTGGATAACCGCCCGCTGAAATTTGAAGAGTTCGAGGCGCTGGCCCCCCAGACGATTTATGTCTCGGCCACGCCGGGCAACTATGAGCTGGAAAAATCCGGCGGTGAAGTGATAGACCAGGTGGTGCGCCCGACGGGCCTGCTGGATCCGGTGATTGAAGTGCGCCCGGTAGCCACACAGGTAGACGATTTACTGTCTGAAATTCGCCAGCGGGCGGAGAAAAACGAGCGGGTGCTGGTCACCACACTCACCAAACGCATGGCGGAAGATCTCACCGAATACCTTGAAGAGCACGGGGAGCGGGTGCGCTACCTGCACTCGGATATCGACACTGTCGAGCGGATGGAAATTATCCGCGACTTGCGGCTCGGGGAGTTTGATGTGCTGGTGGGGATCAACCTGCTGCGCGAAGGGCTGGATATGCCGGAAGTCTCCCTGGTGGCTATTCTCGATGCGGACAAAGAAGGCTTCCTGCGTTCTGAACGGTCGCTGATTCAGACCATTGGCCGTGCGGCCCGTAATATTAACGGCAAGGCTATCCTCTACGGGGATAAGATCACCCCGTCAATGGCGAAGGCCATCGGCGAAACGGAACGCCGCCGCGAGCGCCAGCAGCGCTATAACGAGGAGCACGGTATTGTGCCCCAGGGGCTGAAAAAGCGGGTGGTGGATATTCTTGCCATGGGCGAGGGGCTGGCGAAGACCAAAAGCAAACGGGCAAAAGGCAAAGCGGCGGCCAGCAGCGAGGATCGCGCCCTGTCGCCGAAGGCGCTGCAACAGCGGATTGCCGGGCTGGAAGCGCAAATGTTTGAGCACGCCAAAAACCTGGAATTTGAAGAGGCGGCGCGCCTGCGCGACGAGCTGCACGCCCTGCGCGAGCTGTTTATTGCCGCCTCCTGAGCCGCCTGGTTCAGGCCGGGATCCGGTTGCGCTTATCCAGAGCGAGCAGGGTATGCTCCAGGGCGTTGCGCAGTAGCTGCCTGTCGTGGCGGTAGGGAATATCCGCAGCGGCCAGCGGCTCGCAGATCATTAACCGCCCGGGGGTACTGCTGCCCGCCACCGGCTGCCCGACTATCGCCGCATCAATCCAGGGGCGGCCCACACACTGGCTCATCAGGGCCAGTTTATCCTCCAGGCTCAGGCTTGCGGCCGCCGGGCTCAGCTCCCGGGCGAGGTTACCGATATACACCATCGGCGCGCGGCTGCGTTTCAGGGCACAGGCCAGCTCGCTGACCAGCAAAATCGGCATCAGACTGGTGTAGAAACTGCCCGGGCCGATAATCACCAGCTCGGCGTTCTCAATGGCCAGTACCGCCTCCCGGGTGGCGCTGACCGGCGGGTGCAGTTGCAGGCTCTGAGGGGCGGCGGTGAGCTGGTCCACATTCAGCTCCCCGTGCACTTCGTGGCCGTCTTTGTCTATCGCCACCAGATCCACCGGCTGCTCGGACATGGGGATCAATTGCGCGTCGACCTTCAGCAGGTCGCGAATTAAATTTATCGCCTCCAGAGGCCGCACGCTGAGGTTATCCAGCGCTTTTAACATCAGATTTCCGAGGTTATGCCCGGAAAGCTCCCCATTACCCCCAAAACGGTATTCAAACATGGTGGAAGCGGTGCTGGGTTCCGTGATTAACTGGTTCAGACAGTTGCGGGTGTCCCCCCAGGCGATACCGCCTTCAGACTGGCGGATCCGGCCGGTAGAGCCGCCGTTATCGGTGGTGGTAACAATACCGGTCAACCGTGACCCGAGAAATGAAAGGGAAGACATCACCCGGCCCAGACCGTGGCCTCCCCCTAACGCAACAACCTGATTAAGGTCAGACAGCGTGCGGTTGCGCATACAGCATCCTTAGTAAGTGTTCTTAACTTACGGTAGCGTAAATGCGACCAAAAGACGATGCGGGCACCGCAGACTATGACACATATCAATGTGAAAAATGCATTTTCGCCTATTCTGTAGCGTAAATGCAGAATTTGTACGCTATATAGAAAATTTTATAACGAAAACAGGCGGTGGCACATTGTGCGGTAACGCGCTACCATCCTCTGTAACCAGTTTTCGCCGCGGCGAAAACATACACTCAAGCCCCTGAACCTACGTCTGCCGGATAGGGTTCCCGGGCCGCGATGCACTGACATCGCCAGGGTGCAGAAAGAAATGCCTGCATCTCCCGATTTGGAAAGGTGTTTATGGTCTCTCAACTTACCGATGCTTTTGCGCGGAAATTTTACTATCTGCGCCTGTCAATTACCGATGTCTGCAACTTTCGTTGCACTTACTGCCTGCCGGACGGCTACAAACCGGGTGCGGTAACCAATAAAAGTTTTCTGAGCCTGGACGAGATCCGCCGGGTAACCCGCGCTTTTGCAAACCTGGGCACTGAAAAAGTGCGCCTGACCGGGGGCGAGCCCTCCTTACGCCGGGACTTTACCGGGATCATTGCCGCCATCCGCGAAAATCCGCAAATCCGCCAGCTGGCGGTCACCACCAACGGTTACCGGCTGGCCCGGGACGTTAAACAGTGGCGCGATGCCGGGTTAACGGCGCTGAACGTCAGCGTGGATAGCCTGGACGCCCGCCAGTTTCACGCCATCACCGGCCAGGATAAATTCCGCCAGGTGATGGCCGGTATTGATGCCGCCTTTGAGGCGGGCTTCAGCCGGGTAAAAGTTAACACGGTGCTGATGCGCGACGTGAACCACTACCAGCTGGACACCTTCCTTGAGTGGATCAAACACCGCCCGATCCAGCTGCGCTTTATTGAGCTGATGGAAACCGGCGACGGCGGCGATCTGTTCCGTAAACACCACATCTCCGGGGCGACCATCCGCGAGCAGCTGCTGGCCCGTGGCTGGATCCACCAGCTGCGTGAGCGCAGCGACGGCCCGGCACAGGTGTTCTGCCACCCGGATTATGTCGGGCAAATCGGGCTTATCATGCCCTATGAGAAAGACTTCTGCGCAACCTGCAACCGCCTGCGTGTCTCTTCGGTGGGGCAACTGCACCTTTGCCTGTTTGGCGAAAATGGTGTGCCGCTGCGGGACTTGCTGAGCGACGATACCCAGCAGGCGGCGCTACAGGCGCGGATTTCTCAGGCACTGAGCGCGAAAAAACAGACCCACTTCCTGCACCAGGGGAACACCGGTCTGACCCGCAACCTGTCGTTTATTGGCGGGTGATCCCGGGGCCCGGTATTTTCGTATATCAACAGGCGCGGGTATCCGCCCGCGCGGCTTTTACCTCTATCTGAAGAACTTATCATGGCGCAACTGACCCATATTAACGCCGCAGGCGAAGCCCATATGGTGGATGTCTCCGGCAAGCACGAAACGGTACGCGAAGCGAGGGCCGAAGCCTTCGTCACCATGGCGGCGCAAACCCTGGCGATGATTATCGACGGCAGCCACCACAAAGGGGATGTCTTTGCCACGGCGCGTATTGCCGGGATCCAGGCTGCAAAACGCACCTGGGAGCTGATTCCGCTGTGCCACCCGCTGCTGCTGAGCAAAGTGGAAGTACAGCTTGAGGCACAACCCGAGCACCAGCGGGTGCGGATTGTGTCCCGCTGCCGCCTGACCGGGAAAACCGGCGTTGAAATGGAAGCGCTGACCGCGGCCTCCGTTGCGGCACTGACGATTTACGATATGTGTAAAGCGGTACAGAAAGATATGGTCATTGGTCCGGTGCGTCTGCTGGCGAAAAGCGGCGGAAAATCCGGTGATTTCAGGGTGGATGAAAATGATTAACGTACTGTTTTTTGCCCAGGTCCGGGAGCTGGTCGGGTGCGACAGCCTCCGTGTGGACACGTCGTTTCCAAGCGTAGAAGCTCTGCGCCAGCACCTTTGCGCGCGCGGCGATCGCTGGGCCCTGGCGCTGGAGTCCGGCAAACTGCTGTTTGCGGTAAACCAGACCCTGGTGGCGGCCGATCACCCGCTGTGTGACGGTGACGAAGTGGCCTTCTTCCCGCCGGTGACCGGAGGCTGAAAATGGACAATACCCGTATCAGAGTGGGCCACGATGGCTTCAGCGTGGGTGACGAGTACCAGTGGCTGGCCCAGTGCGATGCCGACGGCGCCGTGGTGACCTTTACCGGCAAAGTGCGCAACCATAACCTTGGCGACAGCGTTAGTGCCCTGACCCTGGAGCACTACCCGGGCATGACCGAAAAAGCGTTGGCGGAAATTGTCGCCAGCGCCCGGGAGCGCTGGCCGCTGCAGCGGGTGTCGGTTATTCACCGCACCGGCGAGCTGTGGCCCGGGGATGAGATTGTGTTTGTCGGGGTTACCGGAGCCCATCGCGGCAGCGCGTTTGAGGCGGCCGAGTACATTATGGATTACCTGAAAACCCGCGCGCCGTTCTGGAAGCGTGAAAAAACCGCCGACGGCGACCGCTGGGTTGACGCCCGGGAGAGCGACCAGCAGGCGGCATCCCGCTGGTAACCCGGCGGGCGGTTTTTCGGCTGTAAAATGTAAGGCGCGTCACAAAAACACACAGTATATGGGCGCGATTTCCCGGCGGTATGGTCTGATAGATCATTTACCAGCCGGAGAAACAAGATGAAATGGCAACAGTATGTTCGGGTAGTGACCGGAATGAGCTGCGGGCAGATCCTGCTGCATCTGTTTGTCGTTGCGTTGCTGCTGGCGGGCTGGCTGCACGGGGCGCTGGTCCGGGTGGGTCTCGGGCTTTGTGTGCTCTACGCGCTGACCCTTATCACCATGCTGATGCTACAGCGCCACCCGGTGGGGCGCCGCCGCGAGCTGGGTGATGCGCTGGAAGAGCTGACCACCACCTGGTACTTTGGCACGGCGATGATAGCCCTGTGGCTTATCTCCCGGATGCTTCACAACCCCCTGTTACTGGCCCTGTGCGGCCTGGGGCTGCTGGCGGGCCCGGCGTTGCTTTCGCTGCTGGCAAGAGAGAACCGCCGCCGCTCAGGCAATCTTGCGCCGAAACATGGCATACGCCGCTGAGCCGGTACTGGCCGCAATCACCAGCAGCGGCCACAGGCTCTGCCAGATAATACCGATACTGGCGTCCTTGAGGTAAATCTGCTTGGTGATATCCGTAAAATGCCGGATGGGGTTAATCCAGGTGAGATTCTGGAGCCAGAGCGGCATATTCTCTACCGGCGACACATAGCCTGAGAGCAAAATTGCCGGCATCATAAAGACAAACACCCCGATAAACGCCTGCTGCTGTGTGGCACACATTGCCGAAATCAGCAGGCCAAACCCCACCAGCGACAATCCGTAAATCACCATCGCGAAATAAAACAGCGCCAGTGAACCGGCAAAGGGGATCTGGTATGCCCAGATCCCGACCCCCAGCACAATAGATGCCTGAAAGGTGGCGACAATCAGCGCCGGAACGGCCTTGCCGACAAATATCTGCCAGGTAGAAAGGGGGGAGACCAGCAGCTGATCCAGGGTGCCCTGTTCCCGCTCCCGGGCAACGGACAGGGAGGTGACAATCAGCACCCCGATGGTGGTTATCATGGCAATCAGCGAGGGGACCACAAACCACTTATATTCCAGGTTCGGGTTGTACCAGTTGCGAATGACCAGCTCGCTGTTATTGGGCTTTGGCTTTCCGGCAATCAGCTCCTGCTGGTAATCCTCAATAATCTGCTGCAGGTAGTTAGCGGCTATCTGGGCGCTGTTTGAGTTGCGGCCATCAAGAATAATCTGCACGCTGGCCTTCTTAAACCGGGCAATATTGCGCGAGAAATCTGCCGGAAAGCGGATCAGCAGCAGCGCTTTTTGCTGGTCGATTGTCGGCTGGATCTGCTGCGGGTTCTGCAACAACAGCACATGGGTAAAGGCTTTGGCCCTGGCGAAGCGTTGGGTCAGCTCTACGGCGTGTTTGCCGTTATCCTCGTTGTAGATGGCGATGGTCGCATTGGTCACCTCAAGGGTGGCGGCAAAGGGGAACAGCAGCACCTGGATAAGCACCGGCAGGATCAGAATGGCCCGGGTCTGGGGTTCGCGCAGCAGCGACTGTAGCTCTTTGCGAATCAGGGTCCATAAACGGTGATACATGGCGGCTCCTTAGTCCAGCCGACGTTTGGTTTTCAGGGCGGTAAGGCCGATAAACATAATGGCGGAGGCAATTAAAAACAGCACATTGACCACCAGCACCGGGGCGATATTCCCGGCCAGGAACAGGCTTTGCAGCGTGCTGACAAAATAACGGGCCGGGATGATATAGGTCACCAGGCGGATCACCGCGGGCATGCTGTCTATCTGGAAAATAAACCCGGACAACATAATCGAGGGCAAAAACGCGGCATTGAGCGCGACCTGGGCGGCATTAAACTGATTGCGGGTCACGGTTGAAATCAGTAACCCCATGCCCAGAGTGCTGAGCAGAAACAGGCTGCTTATCAGAAACAGCAGGATCAGCGAGCCGCGAAAGGGCACCTGCAAAATAAACACCGCCACCAGCATACAGATAAGCATCGCCAGCATGCCCAGCACATAGTAGGGGATCAGTTTACACAGCAGCAGTTCGCTGCGGGTCACCTCGGTGGAGAGCAGCGCCTCCATGGTGCCGCGCTCCCACTCCCTGGCAACCACCAGGGAGGTGAGGATCGCGCCAACCACCGTCATGATGATGGTTATCGCCCCGGGAATAATAAAATGGCGGCTGATGGCGGCGGCGTTAAACCAGTAGCGCAGCTGGGGCTCTATCAGCGGCTCAAAATGCTGGCCCTGATCTTCTGCCCGCTGTTGCTGCCAGATTTGCCAGATCCCCTGGGCATACCCCTGGACAAAGTTGGCGGTATTGGGCTCGCTGCCGTCGGTGATAACCTGAATCGGGGCCGTATTGTTGCTGCGGGTCATCCGGCTGTCAAAATCCACCGGCAGAACAATAATGCCGCGGATTTTACCGGCCTGCATCAGGCCGATAAGCTCGCTGCGGTTATCGCTGATGGTGGGGGCAATAAACGGCGAGGCGCTGACCGCGTGGGTGAAGTCCAGGGCGTCTTCGCTGCGCTGCTCCAGCAGCACGCCAACGTGCAGACGGCTGGAGTCGAGGTTAATCCCGTAGCCGAAGATAAACAGCAGCAGCAAAGGGATAACCACGGCGATAAGCCAGCTACTGGGATCGCGAATAATCTGGCGAGTCTCTTTAACACACAGGGCGCGCAGGCGGCGCCAGGACAACATCATGCGCTGTGCTCCTTATCCCAGGCGTTGATCAGGCCAATAAACGCCTGCTCCATGGTGGGATCCGGGGTGGTGGCATCGGCCACTTTTTGTTTGAGGGCGTCCGGTGTGCCGCTGTCGATAAGTTTGCCGTGGTACACCAGACCTATCCGGTCGCAGTATTCCGCCTCATCCATAAAGTGGGTGGTAACCATCACGGTGACGCCTTTTTCCACCATGCTGTTGATATGCAGCCAGAACTCCCGGCGGGTGAGGGGATCCACCCCGGAGGTGGGCTCATCAAGAAACAGAATATCCGGCTCGTGCATCAGTGAGCAGGCGAGGGCGAGGCGCTGCTTAAATCCCAGGGGGAGGGCGTCTGTGGCCTGGTTTGCCACCGGCTGAAGGTTAAACGCCTCGCTCATGCGGGCGATTTTATCCGCCTGCTGGCGGCCCCGCAGGCCGTATACCCCGGAGAAGAACGCCAGGTTCTGGGCCACGGTGAGGTTGCCATACAGCGAGAATTTCTGGGCCATATACCCCAGCCGCTGGCGGGCCTTTCCGGAGCCGGTCTTCAGATCCATACCCAGCACCAGCGCCTGGCCGGAGGTGGGCACCAGCAGGCCGCACATCATCTTAAAGGTGGTAGATTTCCCGGCACCGTTGGGCCCGAGTAAGCCGAAAATTTCGCCGCGCTTCACGGCAAAATTCACATGATCTGTGGCGGCGAAATCGCCGAACTTTTTGGTCAGCTCCCGGGCTTCGATGATGGTCTCATCCGGGTTCTTTTCGATGGTGTGCAGCACGTCGCCAATGGGGGACTCGGTGCTGGCCGCGCCGCCGAGCAAGTCAATAAACGCATCTTCAAAGCGCGGGGTGGTGGGGGTGATACGTTCCGCGGGCAGTTGCAGTGCCGCTGTCAGCTGCGCGCCGTCTACCCCCTTGCGGGAGATAATACGCACCGAGCGGCCCTGGATCATCCCGTCGCTGATTTGCGCCTGTTTTAACGCCCGCTGCAGAAGCTGGCGGTTATTTTCCCGGGGGCTACTCATCAGCCAGGTGCGCCCGGCCATGTT
Organism: Shimwellia blattae DSM 4481 = NBRC 105725; assembly: GCF_000262305.1. NCBI lineage: Bacteria > Pseudomonadati > Pseudomonadota > Gammaproteobacteria > Enterobacterales > Enterobacteriaceae > Shimwellia > Shimwellia blattae. Next base: position 2,693,953 of record NC_017910.1, on the reverse strand, counting down.
GCGGGTCAGGGCGGTGGGCTCACCGTGATACAGCAGCTCGCCTTCGTTCATCAGCAGCACATCCCGGCACTGTTCTGCTTCATCCAGGTAAGAGGTGCTCCACAGGATCAGCATGCCGTCGTTAGCCAGCTCATGGACCATCTGCCACAGTTCGCGGCGGGAGATGGGATCAACGCCGACCCCGGGCTCATCCAGCAGCAGTACGGCGGGCTCCCCCACCAGTGTGCAGGCCAGGCCGAGTTTTTGTTTCATCCCCCCGGAGAGTTTCCCAGCCAGGCGCCCGGTAAAGGGGCCCAGGGCGGTAAACGCCAGCAGCCGCTCAAAGGTGGCCTTGCGGGCAGCCCCGGTCACGCTGCGCAGATCCGCATACAGGTTCAGGTTCTCCTGCACGGTTAAATCTTCATACAGGCCAAATTTCTGTGGCATATAGCCCAGCGCACTGTGCAGTTCGCTGTCGTTTTCCACCGGATCGAGCCCTATCACCCGGGCGCTGCCGCTGGTGGGCTTGAGCAGCCCGGCCAGCATGCGCATCAGGGTGGTTTTGCCCGCCCCGTCCGGGCCCACCAGGCCGGTGACATAGCCCGGGTTGATCACCACATCCAGGCTGGCGACCGCCGGTTTTTCCATACCGGGGAAGGTTTTCACCAGTTGCTGTAGCCGGATGCTGTTATCGGCCTTATCCATTGTGTGGCTCACCCGTCTGCTGGCGGGGGGCAAACTCGATGGTGACCGGCATGCCCTGGCGCAGGGTGTCATCCGGATCGGTCACCACAATTCGCAGGCGGTAGACCAGATCGGTGCGCAAATCGGTGGTTTCCACGGTTTTGGGGGTGAACTCCGCCGTGGGGGAGACAAAGCCAATTTTACCGTGGTAGGGCTTATCCGGGCGGCCATCAATATAGACCAGTACCTCGCTCCCTGGCCGGGCCCGGTTGAGGTTTACCTCGTCCACATAGGCGCGCACCCAGACCGGGCGGGTCAGGGAGAGGGTAAGCACGGTGCTGCCGGCGCTGAGCATGGTGCCCGGCTCTACGGCGCGGGTCAGCAGTGTCCCGTCCGAGGGGGCTGTCAGGGTGGTATCCGCCAGATCCAGTTTTGCCTGGGCCAGTTGCGCCTCGGCCTGTGACAGGCTGGCTTTCGCCTGGGCAATTTCCTGCGGACGGTTACCGGTGTGGTACTGGCTGAGTTTATCTTCGGCGGCTTTTAAGTTCGCTTTCGCCTGATCCCGGGCGGAGCGGGCGTTATCCAGATCATTGGCTGAAATGGTGCGGCTGGCCCACAGCCCCTGCTGGCGCTGATGGAAGCTCTCCGCATACTGCCAGGCGGCCCGGGCCTGATGCACTGCCGCCTGGGCCTGGGCTATCTCTTCGTTACGGTAACCGGCGGTCATCAGATCATATTTCGCCTGGGCTGCCGCCACGTTGGCCTCGGCCTGGTGCAGCGCATTCTCATAAGGGGCCTTGTCGAGCGTGCCGATGGTCTCGCCGCGTTTGAGGGTGTCCCCCTCATCCACCGCCAGGTTATCCAGGCGCCCGCCAACCCGGAAGCTGATATCCACCGTGCGGATATCCACATTGCCGTACAGGCGGAAGGTTTTGTCCTGGCCGAAGTAGTACCACAGCCCGCCACCGGCCAGCAGCAGGATAAGAATGATCACCAGAACAGTGAGCGGTTTTTTGTTATTCATGACTGACTATCCCTTGTTGTGCCGATAACCCCTGGAGTATCAAATCAAAATGCTGATTCACCACCCGGCAGATAACCCGGGTCTTCTCTTCATCAAAGGTTTTCCAGCCGGTGCGCAGCAGGACCGTCTCCTGCAGTAACCGGAAGGTGAGGATCTCCCCGACCATGGCCTGGGCGTGAAGAATGGTTTCTACGTCATCCGCCTGGCGGCCGGTGTAGCGGGCAAGCATGGCGGTAAAAGTGATATGCAGCGGATCGATCACCTGGTCGTGGATCAGCCGGTAGGCGCTGGTCGGGGAGAGCTGCTCCCGGGAGATAAAGCGGCTGATATTGATCGTTTCCCTGGCGGTCAGCAGGTGGAGCATCTGATTTGCCCACTGGTGAATCAGCGCCCGGATGGCGGGGCGGTCTGGCTCACTGGCGGCCAGCAGTTGCCGGGCCTGGGGCAGAAAAACCGCCAGATTCTGCTGGATAAAACCGGCAATCCAGCGGGCGCAGGCGAGGTATAAATCGTCTTTTGAGCCGAAGTAGTAAGTAATGGCGGCAATATTCTGACCGGCCCCGGCGGCAATATCCCGGGTGGTGGCGTGCAGGCCATACTCCCCAAACTGGTTAAGGGCCGAATGGATAAGCTGGTTGCGGGCCTGTTCCCCGCGGGAGGTCGGCGGTGTATTGCTCATAGATAAAAATCTTAGTCAATCGTTTGATTAACTAACTCTAGCCCCCGATTTCCGGCTTGTCCAGTGGGGGCGGGCCTCCGGCTAAAAATGTGACAAAACACGCAAAATTAGCCTGAATGCGCCAAACGGTGTTACACTACGCGGCTACACGGCACAGTGGTTTGTGCCCCCTTAAGGCCGAAGTTCTGGCCAGTGACATCCCCCCGGAAACTACATTGTCAGTTGGACAATCGGGGCGGGTCTGGAGCAGTTATGTCTTTTGAATCCCTCGGGTTAAATCCGGATATTTTACGTGCCGTGGCGGAAGCCGGTTATAGCGAACCGACCCCGGTCCAGCGTCAGGCTATTCCGGTGGTTCTTGCCGGTCGCGATCTGATGGCCAGTGCCCAAACCGGTACCGGGAAAACGGCGGGTTTTACCCTGCCATTATTACAACGCTTAATTAATAATCAGCCCCACGCCAAAGGGCGTCGCCCGGTGCGGGCGCTGATCCTCACCCCAACCCGTGAGCTGGCGGCTCAGGTGGGGGAAAACGTTCGTCAGTACAGCAGCTATCTGAATATCCGCTCCCTGGTGGTGTTTGGCGGTGTCAGCATTAACCCGCAGATGATGAAACTGCGCGGCGGTGTGGATGTGCTTATCGCCACCCCGGGCCGCCTGCTGGATCTGGAACACCAGAACGCGGTCAGCCTCGACAGTGTGGAGATTCTGGTGCTGGATGAAGCCGACCGGATGCTGGATATGGGCTTTATCCATGATATTCGCCGGGTCCTGGCAAAACTGCCTGCCCGTCGCCAGAACCTGCTGTTCTCTGCCACCTTCTCGGATGAGATTAAATCGCTGGCCGGTAAACTGCTGCATAACCCGGAAGAGGTGGAAGTGGCGCGCCGCAACACCGCTTCTGAACAGGTTACCCAGCACGTGCACTTTGTGGATAAGAAACGCAAGCGCGAGCTGCTCTCTTACCTGATTGGCCGGGATAACTGGGAGCAGGTGCTGGTGTTCACCCGGACAAAACACGGGGCCAACCATCTGGCGGATCAGCTGAAAAAAGACGGTATCACCGCGGCCGCTATTCACGGGAACAAGAGCCAGGGCGCGCGCACCCGGGCGCTGGCTGATTTTAAATCCGGCGCGATTCGCGTGCTGGTGGCAACGGATATCGCCGCCCGCGGACTGGATATCGAAGAGCTGCCCTGGGTTGTTAACTATGAGCTGCCCAACGTACCGGAAGATTATGTGCACCGTATTGGCCGTACCGGCCGTGCGGCCGCCACCGGTGAGGCGCTCTCGCTGGTGTGTGTGGATGAGCATAAACTGCTGCGCGATATTGAACGCCTGCTGAAGCGCGAAATTCCGCGCATGGCGATCCCGGGCTATGAGCCGGATCCGTCCATTAAAGCGGAGCCTATCCAGAATGGCCGCCAGGGCCGTGGTCAGGGCCAGGGTCGCGGTGGCGATCGACGCCCGGCAAACGGTGGTCAGGGCCAGCCGCGCAGCGGACAGAGCGATCGCCGCCAGGGCACTCCCCGTGGGGAAGGGGCTCGTGGTGGTAACGGGGCCAGCGCCAAACCCCAGCAGCGCCGCCGCCCGCCGCGTAAACCGGCAGCCGCACAGTAAATTGTTCTCTTAAGGCCAGTGACCCTGGCCTTTTTCTTTTGCGTAGCGCTACGCATCCTGCGGTTAAAAAGGTACGCCACGGCGGCAAAAAGTGGCAATATAGTGGTTGTTTATACAGTATTAGTGGTTATGACATGGCTCTCTCTGCGGCGGTAAAAGCGCAAATCAGCGCATGGTATAAGGCGCTCCAGCAACAAATTCCGGACTTTATCCCCCGTGCGCCCCAGCGCCAGATGATTGCCGAGGTGGCAAAAACCCTGGCCGGTGAAGAGGGCCGCCATCTGGCTATTGAGGCGCCGACCGGGGTCGGGAAAACGCTCTCCTACCTGATCCCCGGCATTGCGCTGGCCCGTGATGAGCAAAAAACCCTGGTGGTCAGTACCGCCAATGTGGCGCTGCAGGATCAAATCTTCAGTAAAGATTTGCCGCTGCTGGGCAAAATTATCCCCGAACTTAAATTTACCGCAGCCTTTGGTCGCGGGCGCTATGTGTGCCCGCGCAACCTGTCGATGCTCGCCTGCGGCGATGCTGACCACCAGGGGGATTTGCTGGCCTTTCTGGACGATGACATGGCCCCGGCAAGCCAGGCGGAGCAGACCCTGTGTGCCGGGCTGCAAAACGACCTCGCCAGCTACCGCTGGGACGGTCTGCGCGATCACAGCCACAAAACCATTGAAGACAGCCTGTGGGCGCGGCTCAGCACCGATAAAGCCAGCTGCCTGGGGCGTAACTGCCACTGGTATCGGGAGTGTCCGTTTTTTGTGGCGCGCAAAGCCATTACCGAGGCAGAAGTGGTCGTGGCGAACCACGCCCTGGTGATGGCCGCCCTGGAGAGCGACGCGGTACTGCCGGAGGCCAAAAATATGCTGCTGGTGCTTGATGAAGGCCACCACCTGCCGGATGTCGCCCGGGATGCCCTGGAGATGAGCGCCGAAATAACCGGCAGCTGGGTTCGCCTGCAACTGGATCTGTTTATTAAGCTGGTCGCCACCTGCCGGGAGCAGTTTCGCCCCAAATCCATGCCGCCGCTGGCAAATCCGGAGCGGCTGAGCGAACACTGTGATGAGGTCGCCGAACTGCTGGGGGCCCTTAACCAGGTGTTCAGCCAGCTACTGCCCCCACAGCAGGAGGCCGAATACCGCTTCCCGATGGGCGAACTGCCGGAAGAGATCCTCGCCCATGCTCAGCGGCTGGCGAAGCTGACCGACGGGCTGCGCGGCCTGGCAGAAGCGCTGCTGAACGATCTGAGCGAGCGCACCGGCCAGCAGGATATTGTGCGCCTGCACCGGGCGCTGCTGCAGATGAACCGGGCGCTGGGCCATTTTGAGGCCCAGAGTAAGCTGTGGAAACTGGCGGCAATGGTCCAGGCATCCGGGGCACCGGTATCCAAATGGGTGAGCCGCCAGCTGGCAGAGGGCCAGCCCCATCTGTATCTGCACTGTGTGGGGATCCGGGTCAGCGATCAGCTGGAAAAGCTACTGTGGCGCAGTGTGCCCCATGTGGTGGTCACCTCGGCGACGCTTCGCTCCCTGAACCGGTTTGACCGGCTCCAGGAGCTGAGCGGCCTGAAAGAGAAAGCCGGGGACCGGTTTGTCAGCCTGCCGTCGCCCTTTCACCATGTGGATCAGGGGAAGATTTTGATCCCCCGGATGCGCTATGAGCCGTCCATCGATAACGAGCCCCTGCATCTGGCGGAGATGGCCACATTCTTTCGCCAGGAGCTGGCAAAAGGGGAGCATAAAGGCATGCTGGTGCTGTTTGCCAGTATGCGTGCGCTCCAGTGTTTTCTGACCTTTGTGACCGATCTGCGCCTGACGCTGCTGGTCCAGGGGGATAAACCCCGCTACCGGCTGGTGGAGCTGCACCGTAAACGTATCGAAAAGGGCGAAACCAGCGTGCTGGTGGGGCTACAGTCCTTTGCCGAGGGGCTGGATCTCAAAGGGGAGTACCTCACCCAGGTGCATATTCATAAGATTGCCTTTCCGCCGGTAGACAGCCCGCCGGTGGTGACTGAAGGGGAGTGGCTGAAAAGCCTGAAGCGCTATCCCTTTGAAGTGCAAAGCCTGCCCAGTGCCTCGTTTAACCTTATTCAGCAAGTGGGGCGGCTTATCCGCAGCCACAGTTGCTGGGGGGAGGTTATCATTTATGACCGCCGGTTACTGACCAAAAACTACGGTAAGCGGCTGCTGGATGCGCTGCCGGTATTTCCCCTCTCGCAACCGGAAGTGCCGGAGGCTATAGTGAAGGCCAAAACCGTCACAACCCGTAAGCGCCGCAAACGCTAGCGACGCTCACTAACAAGGGAGCGATGCCGTGGACTACCGTAAAATAATTAAAGAAATTGGCCGTGGTAAGAATCATGCCCGGGATCTGGGTCTGGAGACCGCCCGGGAGCTCTACAGCCGGATGCTGGGCGCCGAGGTGCCGGATCTGGAGCTGGGGGGCATACTGATTGCCCTGCGAATCAAAGGAGAGGGAGAGGCCGAACTGCGCGGCTTTTACCAGGCTGTCCGGCAGCGCTGTATCCGGCTCACCCCGCCTGCCGGTAAGCCGATGCCGATTGTGATCCCCAGCTATAACGGGGCCCGTAAACAGGCCAATCTGACACCGCTGCTGGCGCTGTTGCTGAATAAGCTGGGCTATCCGGTGGTGGTGCACGGGGTGACCCGGGATCCCACCCGGGTCATTTCCGAAACGATTTTTGACTTGCTGGGGGTTGCGCCCGCACAGCACGCAGGCCAGGCTCAGGCCCGGCTGGATTCCCACCACCCGGTGTGGCTGCCGGTTAATGTGCTCTGCCCGCCGCTGGCGCAGCAGCTTGATTTGCGCTGGCGGATGGGGGTGCGCAATAGCGCCCATACCCTGGCGAAACTGGCGACCCCTTTTGCCGAAGACGCGGCGCTGCGTTTAGCCAGCGTCTCCCACCCGGAATATGTCCCGAAGGTGGCGCGCTTCTTTACTGATATCGGAGGGCGCGGTCTGCTGATGCACGGCACTGAAGGGGAGGTGTACGCCAATCCACAGCGCTGCCCGCAGATAAGCCTGATTACCGGGCAGGGAACACGGGTACTGTGCGAGCGCCAGGAGAACGTTGTGGTGGAGGATATTCCGCTACCGGCAGATAAAGACGCGGAAATCACCGCCCGCTGGAGCGAGCGCTGCCTGGCCGGGGTTGAGCCGGTGCCGGATGCCCTGAAGCTACAGATGGCCTGCTGTATTGTCGCCACCGGCGATGCGCCGGATCTCAGCCTGGCGCTGGATCGCGTAAATCAGGTGTTTGTGTAGGGGCCCTGCGTAACATGGCGGCATAGGTTAACGCCAGGCAAAAAAAAGCCCGCAATCATTGCGGGCCAAGGGATATCAAGGGTAAAGCAGGCATATAGCAGGCCTTCAGAATGCGGTTGGGTAGACCGCTATCTTTCACTGGCCGCAGGACACAGAATTAACTCAACACATTCACTTGCGTGATTATTTGTAAATCACCGCAGTACCGTGCATCAGGTTATTACCGGATGCAGAGGTAATTTCATAAGAAGAGGCGCCCGCTTTGGCGGCTTTAGCGGCCAGCTCGCTCTGGAGCTGATCAAGGTTGGTGGCGCCGGAAGCGGAAACAACCCCTATTTTCTGGCTGTTCGCCGGAGCATGGTCAACCTGCTGAGCGGCAAAAGCACCGAAAGAGAGCATGGAGAGCAGGGCGGTTACAGCAACATATTTAGTCGTTTTCATGGTTCTATCCTCAGCATTTATTCTGTAAAACGGGGGGTTATCCCGTTGATGTGATTATGTTCACACTTTTTGCAGAAAGATAAAACTAAGTAGAATTGATGACCTCGTTCTAATAATTTGAACAACTTTTAATCATTTGATTTATATGGGAAATAAACTACCACGCTGATAATTTCATGGGTGATTATGATCTTATGTTTTTATTGCGCACATTATGATAAGCACGCGAAAGGAAATAATGCGCAAGAAAACAAACGACTGGTGAATTCCGCCCTTCCCAAAGAAGGGCGGTCCGTAAGGGACACCGCACCAGGCTACTTGTAGATATTAGCCGTACCGAACATTTTGTTTTCCCCCCCGGCGGAGGTAATCACATAGCCTTTTGCCCCTTCCTGTCGGGCTTTTTCGGCAAGCTGGGCCTGCAGATCATCAAGATTGCTGGCACCACTGGCAGAGACCGTTCCGGCCTTATGAAGCTGCCCCAGCTGTTCCTGCGTGAGTGTCTGTGCGGCAAAACTGCCGTGCGCGGCGCTGACCAGCAGCGCGGCGGTAACGACTAAAAGCAGTTTTTTCATTTTTACACCTCTTGGCGATAGTGCTATCAGAACCACAAATCTGACACTACTAAGTTTAGGTGCCTGCCGGGGGCCGGGTAGTAAAAATCCCTCACTCTTTTGTTCTATTTCGGTATGACAACCCTGGTCCGTTAGTCGTAAATGGAAGATGGGTTATCCGGGCCTGCGGGCACCCGGACGCAGTAAGTCAAAACGCTGGCTTTCATCAATACTGTAGTAGGCGCCCGCCCCACCGGCGCGCAATACGGGCCGGGCTTTCGCTGTCTGGTAAATACCGTTTTCCAGCAGCGACTCATCAATATGTACGGCGACGACCTCTCCCAGCACCAGCCAGGTGTCTACCGGCTCACCGGCGGCGCTGGTCAGTTGCAGATGTTGTGATAACCGGCATTCAAAATTCACCGGGCTTTCGGCCACCAGCGGTGACGGCACCCGGGTTCCCGGCAGGGGGGTTAAGCCCGCGCGGATAAACTCATCCTCCCCGTGGGGCAGTGCTGCGGAGGTTTCATTCATCTTTTCTGCCAGGTCGCGGGTGGTCAGATTCCAGACAAAATGCCCGGTGGCAATAATATTGCTGACGCTGTCTTTCCAGCCGTTACTGGAAAAACCGATGATCGGCGGGCGGTAGTTAAAACAGTTGAAAAAACTGTAAGGGGCCAGATTATTGCGCCCGAGGGGATCGACGGAGGAGATCCAGCCAATGGGCCGGGGCCCGATAATGGCGTTTAGGGGATCGTGAGGTAAACCGTGGCCCTTTGCGGGCTCATAATAGTAGCGACGGGTCATTGCAGGCTCCGTTTGTCTGATTATTGTATGCGGAACAGTTTACCGCCCCGCTGTCAGCAGGTATCTTACGCGACCTGACAGGAGAAAGCCGATGAAAACTGTAAGTCCCCGCAAGCCAGGGCTACACCCGAGAAACCGTCATCACCAGCGGTATGATTTTACTGCACTGTGCCAGGATTGCCCGGCGCTGGTGCCGTTTTTACGCACCGCCCCCGGTGGCGATAAGACCATTGATTTTGCCGATCCGGAGGCGGTGAAGTGCCTGAACCAGGCATTACTGGCCCATTTTTACCAGGTCCGGGAGTGGGCAATTCCTGACGGTTTTTTATGCCCGCCGGTGCCCGGCCGGGCGGATTATATTCATCATCTGGCGGACCTTCTGGCAGAGCACCGCAACGGCGTGCCGCCACGTCAGGCCAGCGTGCTGGATATCGGCACCGGCGCCAATCTTATCTACCCGCTGGTGGGGAACTGTGAATACGGCTGGCGCTTTACCGGCAGTGAGATAAACGAAGCCGCGCTGAAAAATGCCAGCCGGATCATTAGCGCCAACCCGGGGCTGAGTAAACATATCCGTCTGCGCCGCCAGAAGGACAGCAGCGCCTTCTTTAAAGGCATTATCCACAGTGCAGAGTGCTACGACGCCACCCTGTGCAACCCGCCGTTCCATGATTCTGCCGACACGGCCCGGGCAGGCAGTGAACGCAAGCGGCGTAACCTGGGCGTGAAAAGTGAGAGCCTGAACTTCGGCGGCCAGCAGCAGGAGCTGTGGTGCCCCGGTGGTGAGGTGGCCTTTATTAAAGGCATGATTGCTGAAAGTGTCGCCTTCCGCCGCCAGGTGCTGTGGTTCACGACGCTGGTCTCCCGGGGGGATAACCTGCCGGTGTTATACCGGGCGCTCCAGGAGGCCGGGGTGGAGAAGGTTGTGAAGCTGGAGATGGCCCAGGGCCAGAAGCAGAGCCGGATCCTGGCCTGGAGTTTTATGAATGACGAACAGCGCCAGCGCTGGGCGGCAAGCCGGTTTACCGGCTGATTGACTGGCTGAGGCCAACCTAAAATGCCGCCAGGGATTCTGGCGGCGTGAAGGCATCAGGATACGTGCTGCAGGAACTCTTTCAGGCGCGGGCTCTGCGGGTTATTGACCAGCTCGCGGGGATCGCCGTCTTCCGCAATCCGCCCCTTATCAATGAAGATAAGCCGGGAGGCCACCTTCTCAGCAAAGCCGATTTCATGGGTGACGATAACCATGGTCATGCCTTCTTCGGCCAGATCCTGCATCACTTTCAGCACTTCATGGCGCAGCTCCGGATCCAGGGCTGAGGTGGGCTCATCAAACAGCATCATCTTCGGCTTCACCGCCAGCGCGCGGGCAATGGCCACACGCTGCTGCTGGCCACCGGAGAGCTCAGACGGGTAGTGATGGGCGCGTTCAGCAAGGCCAACCTTTGCCAGCAGCGCTTTGGCCTGCTGTTCCGCATCGGTTTTGCTGGTGTGGCGCACCCGCAGCGGGCCAAATGCCACGTTATCCAGCGCGGTTAGATGCGGGAACAGGTAGAACTGCTGGAACACCATGCCCGCTTCCTGGCGGATCAGGCGCTCGTCCACTTTAGGATCGTTCACCTTCATGCCGTCAACAATCAGCTCGCCGCTGGTTATCTCCTCCAGCTTATTGATGCAGCGCAGCAGGGTTGATTTACCGGAGCCGGACGGGCCGATAATCACCACCACTTCACCTTGTTTAATATGCAGGTCGATATTGTGCAGCACCTGGGTCTGGCCGAAGTGCTTGGAGACGTTTTTAAATTCAATCACAGGATTTTCATCCTTTTTTCAAGGCGGCGCAGAACAAAGCTCAGAACCAGCGTGATAATCAGATAGATAACTGCCACGGCGCTCCAGATTTCCAGCGCGCGGAAGTTACCGGCAATAATTTCCTGGCCCTGGCGGGTCAGCTCGGCCACGCCGATAACAATAAACAGCGAGGTATCTTTAATGCTGATGATCCACTGGTTACCCAGCGGCGGCAGCATACGGCGCAGGGCCAGCGGCATAATCACATAGCGAATGGTTTCCCAGCGGGAGAGCCCCAGTGCCAGGCCCGCTTCGCGAAAGCCCCGGTGAATGGAGAGCACGGCACCACGGGTGATTTCTGCAATATAGGCACCGGAGTTGATCATAATGGTGACCACTGCGGCGCTGAACGGATCGATGCGCAGATCGCTAAAGGCCATCGGCAGGGCGAAGTAGATAAACATTACCTGGACGACAATCGGTGTGCCGCGGATAACTTCGATAAATACCAGGGCGATATGGTTGGCAAGCCAGCCGCCGAAGGAGCGGGCAAAACCCGCTATCAGGCCAATCACTAAGCCGCCCAGCAACCCGATGACCGAGATCAGCAGCGTCATTTTTGCCCCTTCAAGCAGGAGCGGGATGGCGGGCCAGATGGCACTCCAGTCAAACTGCATAATAATATCCTGTATTACCGTGGTTCAAAAATAGCAGGGGCGTAACGCCGCCCCTGAGGTGATAACTACATCTTGTTATTATTATTTAGGTTCGGTGCCGAACCATTTTTTGTAGATCTGGTTGTAGGTGCCGTTATCACGCAGGGTTTTCAGCGCACCGTTAACCTTTTCGCGCAGCGCATCGTTACCTTTCGGGAAGGCGATACCGTACTGCTGGGCTTCCAGCGATTCGCCTACCGCTTTGAACTGACCGTGACCGGCGGTTTTGATGAAGTAAAGAATATTCGGGGTGTCGTGCAGTACCGCGTCTGCCCGGTTAGTACCTAACTCCATGTAGGCGTTGTCGATATTCGGGAACTGGCGCAGATCTTTGGTTTTAATATTGGCTTTTGCGTAGTCGACCGAGCCGGTGCCGCTCTTCACGGCAACGATTTTACCGTCCAGATCTTTAACACTTTTTACCTCGTCATTACTGGCTTTTACCATCACCAGCAGGCCGCTTTTGTAGTAGCCATCGGAGAAATCAATCGCTTTTTTGCGCTCGTCGGTAATGGTGATACCGGCCAGAGCAAGGTCAACGTTTTTGGTCTGCAGCGCCGGGATAATGCCGCTGAAGTCCATCGGTTTCAGGGTGTAATCCAGTTTCAGCTCTTTGGCAATCGCGTCCCATAAATCCACATCGAAGCCGACATATTTATTGCCCTGTTTAAATTCGAACGGGACAAAGGCGGTATCTGTCGCGACAACCAGCTTGTCCGCCGCCTGTGCTGAAACGGCAAAAGCCAGGGAGAGTGCGGCCAGTGAAACTTTAAACATAGACTTCATAGCATTTCCTTTGATTAATCCACGGGGCTGTCCCCTGGGTAAGCAAGACTCTGGTATGAAAGAATCATGCCATCTTTTCAACGTGCTGATTTAACAGGGAACTATTTTTGTAGCATTGCATAAAAATGGATGCAATAGTGGCGAAATGCACCATTTTGGTGCTCTGTTTTGGTGCGCCTGGAAAGGGATGCAGCCAGTTATTCTTTTTACCCTGTGGGCCACGGGTAAAACAATCTCTGGTTAACGTTTTTGTGATGTGATTTATACAGAAAATTAACGTTGGGTGGGAGATTGCACTACGAAGGTGCATCATTATGGTGCATCCCTCTCCGGCGGAGAGGGATAATGCAGGGAAATTTATTCGATATTTGCTTCAATAAACCACAGGAATTTATCCAGATCCCGTGATGCAGCAGTGAAAATGTCTGCTGTGTCTTCGTCTTTGGCTTCTGAAATGGCTTTACGGATGTCATTTGCCACTACCGCATAACGCTCGGCCAGCTCTTTCAGGTGATCCTGTACTGAGTGGATATCCAGCGGGTAGCTTTTCAGCGGTGTATTGCTGTTGATAACCTGGGTTGTGCCCAGCGCCACGCCACCCAGCTGAACGGCGCGTTCCGCCATGGTGTCCAGATGATCGGTCAGTGCGGTACGGAAACCATCGAGCATTTCGTGGACCGCAATAAAATTAGCACCGCGCATGTTCCAGTGAGCCTGTTTGGTGATCAGCGACAGATCGATAAACTGGATAACCTGGCGGTTCAGCAGCTCAACGGTGGCTTTCTTTTCACTGTCCGCAACATCGTTACGGGTATAAACCAGATCAGTAGTTTTAGTTTTTACCAATTTAGCGGTACTCATAATCTCATATCCTCTTGATGTAATAGTCCTGATTACTGAACGGCATTAAGTATAGCACCGAATTTTTCCTGCGCCGTGCGGGATAATACCTATCAGTTGAATAGGAGTATTATGATTGAAAATATTAATCATTAAATATCAGTGTATTATGAGAGCGCTCTGTAAACAGTGCTGGTTTATGAAGGATTTATGAAATATTAAGACAGCCGCAGGGTTGCGGCTGTCAGCGGAATTATTGGCTGGCCAGCAAGGCGGCCAGAAATATTGACTTATTCCTGATTTATATCAACAGATTTAATTTTAGCGGCCGGTTTGTTTCATGGTCAGCGTTGAGCCCGCAGAGGCCGCAATAATCGCCAGTAACGCCAGCGTCTGGGTGCGGGTGAGCATTTCGCCAAGAAACAGCATGCCAGACAGGGCCCCCACCGCAGGCTCCAGGCTCATCAGGGTGCCGAACGTGCGCGCCGGTAGCCGCGTCAGGGCTATCATCTCCAGCGAATAGGGCAGCGCCGTGGACAATAATGCAATCCCAAGCCCGAGGGGCAGCAGCGACCAGCTGAAAATAGAGGTCTCTGCCTGGAAAGCCCCGAGGGGGACAAAAATGATCGCCGCAATTACCGAGCCTGCCGCCACCGTCGCCGGGCCGTGTCCGGCCCCGGCCCGGGCGCCGCTGAGAATATAAATGGCCCAGCAGGCCCCCGCGCCAAGGGCGAACAGGGCCCCCGTCAGATCGATGGCGGACACAGACTGGCCCAGGGGCAGCAGGAACCATAACCCCACCACTGCCAGTAATACCCAGAGGAAATCCACCCCGCGCCGGGAAGCAAACAGCGCAATGGCCAGTGGGCCGGTAAATTCAAGGGCGACCGCAATCCCCAGCGGGATCCGCTGTAATGAGAGGTAGAACAGGTAGTTCATCCCGCCCAGCGCCAGCCCGTAACATAGCAGGGGAAGGCGCTGTTCGCGGGTAAAGCGCAGGCGCCAGGGTTTGAAAAACAGCACCAGGATGACGGTGCCAATGCCGAGCCGCAGCGCGGTGACCCCCTCAGCCCCCACCAGCGGAAACAGGGTTTTGGCCAGCGAGGCGCCGCCCTGGATAGAAACCATTGCAATAAGTAGAATCAGTACCGGTGCCCAGCGGGGTATGCTGGTCTGGGAAGAGGGCATCATGGGCCTTGTAAACCTGTGTCAGTATGTATGATGATAGGTAAGACTACTCAAGGTTGCTTAAATAGCACGAATGGCTTGATTGTTCATTTAACAAAAAGTTCAACTGAGTAGTAAAATAGCCATATGCCGGTTAAAGTAACCGAAGCATAAGACAATTTGATGATGACAGAGTTGCCCGTTACGGGACAGAAAAAGGTGTGATTGCTGTTTGTCTGGATGAAAAACAATCACTCATGGAAATGTTCTGTTACACCAAGAGCTCATGCGACATCAGGAACTACTAAAAGTTTCCTAAATACTTTGATATATTTATCGCATGGGACTTATTTGAAGCACATTTGAGGTGGTTATGAAAAAAATTGCGTGTCTTTCAGCTCTGGCTTGTGTTCTGGCCGTTTCTACTGGTACTGCGTTCGCAGGCACTGCAACCGTAACTGGTGGCTATGCTCAGAGCGATATGCAGGGTAAAGCGAACAAAGCAAGCGGCTTTAACTTAAAATATCGTTATGAATTCGACGATAGCAATCCGCTGGGTGTGATCGCTTCCTTCACCTACACTGAAAAGAATCGTTCCGGTGACGGTTACCACAAAGACCAGTACTACGGAATCACTGCGGGTCCTGTTTACCGTCTGACTGACTGGGCAAGCATCTACGGTGTTGTGGGTGTTGGTGCTGGTCGTTTCCAGAGAACCGAAGGTTCTCATAACGGTAGCACATCAGATGCTGGCTTCTCTTACGGTGCTGGTCTGCAGTTCAACCCGTGGGAAATGGTTGCTCTGGATGTTGGCTACGAGCAGAGCCGCATCCGCAGTGTTGATGTTGGCACCTGGATCGTGGGCGCGGGTTACCGCTTCTGATCCTCTGCCTGCAGAGAAAAATCCGCCTCCGGGCGGATTTTTTTTTGCCTGCGATCAGCGAAAACCGGGCAGTTTCGGATCGGCGCCGGTAAACAGATCATTCCCCAGCCGGTTGTAGTCCACTTTTTGCAGTTTAAAACTGGTCACGGACACTTTCCCGGCGGGCTCGCCGGAGATAAAGCGGTATTTGCTGACCAGCTCCCGGGTTTTGATACCGGTCCACTGGGAAAAAAAGTGAAGAAAATCATTGGCGGATCGCCGGGCGGTAATCAGACGGTGGCGGGTATCATCGCTGGAGAGCACCATAAACGGCACCTGGAAATTCTGCCGGAAGGCATCATCATGGGCCAGATACTGCTCCGCTGTGCCGCGCTGTTTCAGCGCCAGCCCGTGATCGGAAAAATAGGCCATGGAGAAGCTCTCCCCGCTGTCGCGCAGCTGCTGGTAAAGCTGCGCCAGCAGGTTATCGGTCCGGGTAATGCTGTACAGATAGCAGGAGGTCTCCTTCGACTGGACAAACTCCCGGTATTGCTGGTGTGTCCGGTCGCAGGCCTGCGGGTGTGAGCCCATCAGATGCAGCACGATCAACTGGGGCTGGCTGCGGGGAACCGCCAGCACCTGGGCGGTCATTTTCAGCAGTTGCTCATCGGAGGTATCCTTACTGGCCTCAAAGTTCCCGTCTTTCAGAAAGTGCACTTCGTCCGCCCGCCGGGCAATACTGGCGATGGCGGTATCATAGGTGCCAATTTGCCCCTGGTTGGAAAACCACCATGACTGAAACCCGGCCCGGTTGGCCAGGGTGACAAAATTATCCTGATACTGGGGTTTCCCGTCGACCACCCGGTTGAGGGTGAGGCCGAGCGACTTCTGGGTAGAGCCGCTGGCGGCAATATAGTCCTGAAAGAACACCCCCTTCACGCGGCTGGCAAAAGGGGTATTGTCCCAGTGCCCGCCAAAGGCACCCAGCGCATCCCGCCGGGCGCTTTCGCCAATCACCACCACATATATATGGTAACGGGGCTTTACTGAGACCAGGGTCCAGGCATCTTTCTGGCGGGCGAGCTGTTTCATCCGCGCCTGCTCCTGCATGACCTCCTGGTTACTGATAATCACATCGCGCACAAAGCGCCCGGTGGGGTAGCCGGTCTCCAGCAGGGTGAGCCCCCAGCCGGTCAGGTAGTTGTGCACGGGCAGAATAAAGTAACACACCAGGCTGAAAACCAGAGCGGCACTGTGCAAAAGCTCCCAGCGCGGGCGGGCTGTGCGCGGGCGCCACAGCGCCACGGCACCCAGGGCCAGGATAACCAGCGACACCGCGTAGCTGTGCCAGGGGAACAGGGTCAGCATTTCGGCGGACTCCTGCACGTCGGTCGCGTGCATCGCCAGCAGGGTATTAAAGTTGGGGGCGCCCCAGGTCTGGCCAAACGGGTAATAGCTGGCGGCGAGTAATGTCCAGAAGCCTGTCAGCGTTTTTTGTAAACGGGGGGCTAGCTGCCACAGCACCAGCAGCACACAGCAGGAGGCGGCGGCATACAGCAGGCTGACACCATAACCGAGGGCCGTGTTAATCAGCAGCGACTGGAGAAAATAAAACCCAGGCCAGAGGGAAAAGGCCACGCGACGGGTGGCTGAAGCGGATTTTACGGTAGCAGTCATAAGTTACGGCTCTTACACCTCAGGCAAACTCTGGCGGTATCTGGCTGGTCAGGACGGATAATGTGCGTGGTGGACACGGGATATTGCCCGGCGTGGGGGCACGCCTGCCGGCAGCATGAAGATAAAGGGGTTATTCGATCAAATCAATGGCTGGTAACCACTTGTTTTGCGAGTCGGACTACAAAAACTGACAAAAGACCACAGAGAGGGGAAACGGGCAGGGATCAGGACGAAAAAAACGGCGGGCATGGCATAAGCACCCGGGGGAAGAGGGCGTGGCCCGAACTGGCCGGGCCCGGATCAGGACGGCATATCCGGTTTATTTTGTGGTTTGCCGTTAACCAGATCGCAGATCATGGTGAGTAATTTCAGGCGCACCTGAAAGGGTGAGTGAGTAAACACAGCTAAGCACCTTTTGAGTTCGTTCATCAGCTTTTCCTCCCGCTGTTCTGACCAGACTCCGTTCTGGCGATGAGATTACATACAGATATAGCACAGGCTATATTTTATAGCTATTGCTATTTCGTTATTTTTTTGTTGTTTTGGCACTGTGGTTTACAATGAGCGCTCTTTTGTCGCCCCCATTGGCGACGTTGCCCCGGAGAACGCAATATGAGCCGTCAGGCAGGTAAGCCCGTCATAAAAAAAGAGTCCCAGCTGGTTAATGTGGAAGAGCATGTCGCGGGGTTCCGCCAGGTCCGGGAGGCTCACCGGCGTGAGCTGATTGATGACTACCTGGAGCTGATTGACGATCTGATCCGCGAAAGCGGCGAAGCGCGCCAGGTGGATATGGCCGCCCGGCTCGGGGTATCCCAGCCGACCGTTGCCAAAATGCTAAAGCGCCTGGCATCGGTGGGGCTGATTGAGCAGATCCCGTGGCGCGGAGTCTCTCTGACCCCTGAAGGGGAGAAACAGGCCCAGGCCAGCCGCGAGCGCCACCATATTGTGGAAAACTTTCTGTTAACCCTCGGGGTGAGTGCCGATACGGCCCGGCGCGATGCCGAAGGCATTGAGCACCATGTCAGTGACGAGACGCTGGAAATCTTCCGCCAGTTCACGGCCCGCAAAGGCTGATCACCGTGATAGTTACCCCTCTGGTTCGCGCCGTGATGCGCGATCGTTTTTTACAGCTATTGCTGGTCACCGGTCTGCTGCTCTGCCTGTTTGTTCCGTTCCACCCCCGGGCGTGGCCCGGCGCCATTGACTGGAAAACCATTATTACCCTCAGCGGCCTGATGATGCTGACCAAAGGCATGGAGCTGAGCGGCTACTTTGATGTGCTGGGGCGTAAAATGGTGCGCCGGTTTCGTACCGAGCGCGCCCTGGCACTGTTTATGGTGGCCGCTGCCGCACTGTTATCCACCTTTCTGACCAACGATGTGGCGCTGTTTATTATTGTGCCGCTGACCATTATTCTGCGCAAAATGTGTGCGCTGCCGGTGAGCCGGTTAATTATTTTCGAAGCGCTGGCGGTCAATAGCGGCTCGCTGCTGACCCCCATCGGCAACCCGCAAAATATTCTGCTGTGGGGGCGCTCGGGCCTGACATTCACCGGGTACATTCTGGAGATGCTGCCGCTGGCCGCCGTGCTGATGGTGAGTTTGCTGATCCTGTGCTGGTGGTGCTTCCCGGCCCGCCCGCTGGTGTATCACGCCTCCACGGAGCGGGTTGACTGGCGGCGCCGATTGCTGGTGGCCAGCGCCGTGGGCTACGGGATCTTTATTACCGCGCTGGAGCTTCGCCAGCCGCTGGTGGGGCTGATTATCGTGGCGCTTATCTTTCTGGGGTTTGCCCGCCGGGTGATCACCTCCATCGACTGGACCCTGCTGGCGGTGTTTGTGGTGATGTTTATTGATGTGCACCTGCTGACACAACTGCCGGTGCTGACCCGCGACTTACCGGCGCTGGCAGGCCTGGGGCAGGGGGGCGTATTTGCCGCCGGGATCGGGCTTTCTCAGGTTATCAGTAATGTGCCCGCCACGATTTTGCTGGTGAATTATCTGCCTGCGGATCGGGTGCTGGCCTGGGCGGTGAATATTGGCGGGTTCGGGCTATTGCCCGGATCGATGGCTAACCTGATTGCGCTGCGTATGGCGGCGGACCGGCGTATCTGGTGGCGTTTTCATCTTTATTCGCTGCCCGCGCTTGCCTGGGCGGCGCTGTGTGGTTATCTGCTGCTGAAGTGTATCGGGTAGTGGGGAGAACTCAGGGGGAGGGCTCCCCCTGAGGTATAACGGATTAGTTCAGGCGAACCGGCATCCCGGAGCGGGTATCTACCGCCTGCTTAACCACATTCTGATCAACATCAGCCTGTGACGTTACGGCGGTCACGGCCTTGGTCATGGTGATCGGCACCACTTCGTTGTTGTCAATCTGGGCTTCGCTGGTAGACAGCGGGTTATGCACTTCAAGATAGCGCGCGCCGTTTGGCTCGGTGGTGGCTTTTACCGGCTCGTCGATAAACTCAACGCGGGTGCCAACCGGCACGTTATCAAACAGGAATTTGATATCGTCTTTACGCAGGCGCACACAACCGTGGCTCACGCGCAGGCCAATCCCGAAGTTAGCGTTAGTGCCGTGCAGGGCGTACAGGCGGCCGATATAGAGCGCGTACAGCCCCATCGGGTTATCCGGTCCTGAAGGCACAACCGCCGGTAACGGGTTACCTTCGGCGATATATTCCGCGTGCATTTTGGCCGTTGGCGTCCAGGTCGGACCGGCTTTTTTACGCTCAACTTTGGTGACCCAGTTTACCGGGGTATCACGGCCTAACTGGCCGATACCGATCGGCAGCACGATAACGGTATTGGTGCCTTTCGGGTAGTAATAAAGGCGCATTTCCGCACTGTTGATGACAATACCTTCGTGTTTGGTATCCGGCAGGATCAACTGCTGGGGGATAGTCAGTGTGGTACCGGCCTTCGGCAGGTAAGGGTCAACGCCCGGGTTGGCTTCCAGCATGTTGGACAGGCCAAGCTGATACTGGGCGGCGTAATATTCCAGGGGCAGAGTGCTGCCCTGCGGAACAGTAACAACCTGGTTTTCACCCACCAGGCGGCTGCCATCAGTAGGGAGCGGATAAGTCACAGCAGAAGCGTTGCTACAAATACCAGCTATCGCCAGTGCTGCCAGGAAAAACGTGCGTAATTTCATAGTCATTTGATGTGTTATTCAACGCAGTGATAAATGGCCACACTGCGATATGGGTTAATAAAACAGGTGACGATGCCGGATGGGCATTATATGTGCATACCCCGCTATTGGGAATTAGGATGTGGATTAAATCACAATTTTTTCTGGCCGGGCTTGAGCGCCATCGCGCCGGAAGGGGGCGACCCGATTTCACTCTTGTGGCATAATGCGCCGTTTATCACATTTTACCCAGGAATGACCCGTGTTAGTTTCCAGTAACGTCACTATGCAGTTTGGCAGCAAGCCGCTGTTTGAAAATATCTCCGTCAAGTTTGGCGGCGGTAACCGCTATGGCCTTATCGGCGCCAACGGCAGCGGCAAATCCACCTTTATGAAGATTCTGGGGGGTGATCTGCAGCCAACTGCCGGTAACGTCTCGCTTGATCCCAATGAGCGGATCGGTAAGTTGCGTCAGGATCAGTTTGCCTTTGAACAGTTCAGCGTACTGGATACGGTGATTATGGGCCACGGGGAACTGTGGGAGGTCAAACAGGAGCGCGATCGCATCTACGCGCTGCCGGAAATGAGCGAAGAAGACGGCTACAAAGTGGCCGATCTGGAAGTGAAATACGGCGAAATGGATGGCTACTCTGCGGAGTCCCGCGCCGGTGAACTGCTGTTAGGGGTGGGGATCCCGCTGGAGCAGCACTACGGGCCAATGAGCGAAGTGGCCCCGGGCTGGAAGCTGCGTGTGCTGCTGGCCCAGGCCCTGTTCTCCAACCCGGATATTTTGCTGCTCGATGAGCCGACCAACAACCTGGATATCGACACCATCCGCTGGCTGGAGCAGGTGCTCAACGAGCGCGACAGCACCATGATTATTATTTCCCACGACCGCCACTTCCTGAATATGGTGTGTACCCATATGGCGGATCTGGACTACGGCGAGCTGCGCGTGTACCCGGGGAACTATGATGAGTACATGACCGCCGCCACCCAGGCCCGGGAGCGCCTGCTGGCCGACAACGCCAAGAAAAAGGCCCAGATTGCCGATCTGCAGTCGTTTGTCAGCCGCTTTAGCGCCAACGCGTCTAAATCCCGCCAGGCCACATCCCGTGCCCGCCAGATAGATAAAATTCAGCTGGAAGAGGTCAAAGCCTCCAGCCGCCAGAACCCGTTTATCCGCTTCGAGCAGGACAAAAAACTGTTCCGTAACGCCCTGGAAGTGGAAAACCTCACCAAAGGGTTTGATAACGGCCCGCTGTTTAAAAATGTAAAAATGCTGCTGGAAGTGGGCGAGAAGCTGGCCGTGATGGGGACCAACGGCGTGGGTAAATCAACCCTGCTGAAAACCCTGGTCGGTGAGCTGACCCCGGAAAACGGCACCGTGAAGTGGTCTGAAAATGCCCGTATCGGCTATTACGCCCAGGATCACGCGGCGGATTTCGACAATGACCTGAGCGTGTTCGACTGGATGAGCCAGTGGAAGCAGGAAGGGGACGACGAACAAGTGGTGCGCGGTATTCTTGGCCGCTTACTGTTCAGCCAGGATGATATTAAGAAGCAGGCGAAGGTACTGTCCGGTGGCGAAAAGGGCCGTATGCTGTTCGGTAAGCTGATGATGCAGCGCCCGAATATCCTGATTATGGATGAACCCACCAACCACCTGGATATGGAGTCTATCGAATCCCTGAACATGGCGCTGGAGATGTACCAGGGCACGCTGATTTTCGTTTCCCACGATCGCGAGTTCGTCAGCTCCCTGGCGACCCGGGTGCTGGAGATAACCCCGGAGCGGGTGGTGGACTTCACCGGCGGTTACGAAGACTACCTGCGCAGCAAAGGTATCGAATAACCCCCCCGGCGGGCGCGGCTTGCCGCGCCCCGTCTTTTACCGGAATAGCGGTGCGCATTATTCCGGTATCTCCTGCCCGTGGCGTATTTCCCTGCGGTGAATTGCGGATAATATAAATATGTCCACAATAATAGTTAACTCCTGCCCACTGAATAAAACACAACGCAAATAATAGAAGTATTACTAAAACCAGTGCCCTGAGTGATAAATCACAGAAATCTGGCCGGGCGGTTCGCTATTCTGGCGTGATCTGATGTTTACTCATTTACAGGGGATCATTATGAAGATGATTAACAGGATTAATTTATTTATTATCGGGCTGTTGTGGATGTGCGGCCCGGCAGTAGCAGCAGAGATCACTATCTATCACACTAATGATTTGCACGCTAACGTACTGCCTTTTAAAGCGCCTTATGTCAGTGAAGATAAAAAGATCGGGGGATTTGCCAATATTGCCACTATCGTCAAACAGGCGAAAGCCAGCAATGATGGGGTGTTCTTTTTCGACGCCGGGGACTTTTTCACCGGGCCGTATATCAGCACGCTCACCAAAGGTGAGGCCATCGTTGATATTATGAATAAAATGTCATTCGACGCGGTCTCTATTGGTAATCATGAGTTTGATCATGGTGTCCCCAATATGAAAGAGCAGCTGAATAAAGCCACCTTCCCGGTGTTGCTGGGCAACCTGTTCTATGAAGGCAGTGACAAGCCCGTGTGGGATAAACCCTATGTTCTGCTGGAGAAGGCTGGTGTCAAAGTGGGGGTTATTGGTCTGCACGGGAAATTCGCCTTCTACGATACGGTAAATAAAAATATGCGCAATGGGGTAGAAATGCGCGATGAAGTGGCATACCTGAAAAAATATATTCAGGAAATCCGCGATAAAGTCGATATAACGGTATTACTGGTTCATGAAGGCGTACCGGCACGGCAATCCAGTATTGGCAGTGGCGATGTCAGCCGGTTATTAAAAAAAGATATCGAGCTGGCAAAACAGGTACAGGGGCTGGATATTCTGATTACCGGCCATGCTCATGTGGGCACACCGGAGCCGATTAAAGTAAACGAGACATTAATTGTCTCCACCGATGCCTACGGTATTAATCTTGGCAAACTGGTCGTTAATATTGATGATAAAAGCCGGAAAATAACCGGCTATAACGGGAGGCTGATTAATATTTTCGACGGTGACGTTACCCCGGATCCACAAACGGCGGAAGCGGTAGCCCACTGGACAGATAAACTGGCACAGATTACGCAGCAGAAAATTGGCAATGCCAGCGCCGGGTTAACCCGCGCTTACGGGGCGTCGTCTCCGGTGGGTAATCTGGTTGGGGACGCCTTTTTAGCGGCAGAGCCACGGGCGCAGCTGGCCTTTGTTAACAGCGGCGGTTTGCGCAGTGAACTGCCCCGGGGGGAGATTACCCTTGGGGATATTATCACCATGTTCCCCTTCCCGGACGATTTAAGCTACACGGAAATTAACGGCAAACAGCTGCGGGCGTTAATGAATCACGCGGCAAATCTGACCAACGGTGTCCTGCAGGCCTCAAAAGGGATTGAGATGACCTACGACAGCCGCAAGCCACTTGACCAGCGCCTGATCTCACTGACAGTACAGGGGCAACCGGTGAAGGATGATGCCTGGTATCCGGTGGTGGTGAACTCGTTCCTGGCAACCGGCGGTGACGGATTCAGCGCCTTTGCGGCAGGGCGCAATACCCGAGTATTACCCGGTAGCGGGGCGACGGGCGCGGTTGTGGCCTATATCAAAGCACAGGCGGAAATCACCCCCAGTGAAGAAATGCGGATTAAAGACGTGGCGCCGTAATCCGGGGCACCGGTGGGGGGCGGCTGCGCCCCCGCCGTGATGGGAGGCCCGACACCAGGTCGCCCGGGGATATTTCACTGTACAGGAATGTATTAAATGCAACTTATTATGAGTCTGGTTGGGATGGCGGCGCTGATTATCATTGCCCTGTTGCTGTGTAGTAACCGGCGGGCGATTAATCTGCGCACCGTGCTGGGGGCGTTTATGATGCAGGTTACCGTTGGCGCGCTGGTGCTGTATGTCCCGGCTGGCCGGCGGCTGTTAGGGAGCCTGTCTGACGGGGTGGCCAGCGTGATCTCCTACGGTAATCAGGGCATCTCCTTTATTTTTGGCGGCCTGGTTTCCGATACCATGTTTGAGCTCTTTGGCGGTAGTGGATTTGTCTTCGCCCTGCGCGTGCTGCCGGTTATTGTCTTTTTCTCTTCGCTGATTGGGGTGCTTTATTACCTTGGCATCATGCAATTTGTGATCCGCGTGCTCGGGGGTGGACTGCAAAAACTGCTCGGCACGTCGCGCACTGAGTCACTGTCGGCGACGGCAAATATTTTTGTCGGGCAGACAGAGGCACCACTGGTGGTGCGCCCGTATATTGCCACCATGACCCAGTCGGAGCTGTTCGCCGTGATGTGTGGCGGGCTGGCTTCGGTGGCCGGTTCTGTACTGGCCGGATACGCGCAAATGGGGGTCCCGCTGGAGTACCTGATAGCCGCCTCTTTTATGGCGGCACCCGGTGGGCTTTTATTTGCGAAGCTGATAGTGCCGGAAACCGGGCAACCGCGCGATGCGGATGATGCCGCAGACCTGCCCGGAGAACGCCCGGCCAATGTGATTGACGCCGCCGCGTCCGGTGCCGCATCCGGCATGCAGCTGGCGCTCAATGTCGGTGCCATGCTGCTGGCTTTTATTGCGCTTATCGCGCTGCTGAACGGTATGCTGGCTGGCATTGGCGGCTGGTTTAACTATCCGCAATTGTCGATGGAGCTGTTGCTGGGGTGGATCTTCTCGCCGGTGGCTTTTCTGATTGGGGTGCCGTGGAGTGAGGCCCTGGTCGCCGGTTCCTTTATTGGTCAGAAGGTTATCGTTAACGAGTTTGTGGCCTACCTGAACTTTGGGGCCTATCTGCGCCCGGACGACGTAGTGGCTGGCGCCGGGTTACAGGTGCTTTCCGGGCATACCAAAGCGATTATTTCGTTTGCCCTGTGCGGTTTTGCGAACCTTGCCTCGGTGGCGGTCCTGCTGGGGGGGCTTGGCAGTATGGCACCGCGACGCCGCCCGGATATCGCGCGTCTTGGCCTGAAGGCGGTCGCGGCCGGTACGCTGTCTAACCTGATGAGCGCAACAATCGCCGGGTTTTTCCTTGCCCTGTAAGCTGCGGATAAAAAAAGGCCATGCATGACGCATGGCCTTTTGAAGGGCTGGCGGCGAACTTAACGCTGCCAGTGGTCCGCAGGCTCACCGTTAATCAGCAGCTGGCGGCTCTCCCCAGCCGGCAGTGTGATCTTCAGGGTCTTCCATGCGGGTTGGTAATCCCCTTTCGGGGTCAGACACAGGTTGATACAGGTGCTGTCGCAACGCATCTCCCAGTTCAGCCACAGGGCGTTACCGGTCTGGTAGCCCCAGGATTCTCCGTCATCTTCAAACAGCATACCGCAGGTAACCCCCGGCCCCTGTAGCGGGTAAAGACGCAGCTCGCGCTGATCATCCTCCCGGGTGTCCACATAGCCCAGGCGCTCGCTGTGGGGCAGGCCGGCACCGGCGCGCACCAGTAACGGCAGGGTTTCCAGCGGGGCATCCAGCACTATCCACTGGCCGCCGCTGTACCACTGGCCGGTGTAGTAGTCATACCAGCCGGTGGTGTTGTCCGGCAGCCAGACCTTACGCTCACGCTGACCAGGCTCCACCACGCTTGCCACTAACAGATCCCGGCCCAGCAGGAAGTCATCACACTCTGCGAAGGTCTGCTCGTCGTGCTCGTGGTCAAGGAAAGTGGGGCGCAGCATCGGTTCGTCGTCCGCATGGGCCTGCCACAGTAAGGTGTAGAAGTAGGGCATCAGCCGGTAGCGCAGCTCAATGGCGCTGCGAATTGCCGGGGTCGCCGCCGGGTACATCCACGGCTCATTGACCGTGTGATCGTCGTTCCAGGAGTGGATCGTAAAGCGCGGGTGCATCACCCCGTTCTGAACCCAGCGGACAAACAGCTCCGCGTCCGGTTTATCCCCGGAGAAGCCGCCCACATCGTGGCCGAGGTTATACAGCCCCGAGAGGCTCATCCCCAGGCCCATGCGGATGTTGTAACGCAGGTTCTGCCAGCTGGTGCGGTTATCACCACTCCAGGTTTGTACATAGCGCTGCATCCCGGCGCTGCCGGAGCGGGAAATCAGATACGGGCGCTTTTCCGGGGCGAATTTCTGCTGCGCTTCCATGGAGGCACGCATCATCAGCAGCGGCATCACCGGGCGAATATGTTTAATGGCAACAGGCTGGCCGAAGCCGTGGCAGCGGGCTTCCCCGTCCCAGATTTCATATTCGTTGTTGTCATTCCAGGTGGAGCCTATCCCCATTTCCAGCAACTGGGTGGTCACACCGTTTTGCCACCAGCGGATGGTTTTCGGGTTAGTGAAGTCCAGGTGGGAGCCTTCGTCATCCCAGAATACGGAGCGCTCCGGCGTGTCGCTTTCTGAATCCTGAATAAACAGCCCCTGCTGCGCCACTTCCTGGTAGCGCGGGTGGTCCTGCAACAGGCAGGGTTTGATATTGGCCGCCAGGTGCATCCCGGCGTCGGCAAAGGCCTGGCTCATCACCTTCGGCTGGGGCACTTTGTCGTAGTTCCAGTTAAACACGTAGCGCTTGTTGTTAATGGAGGTATACCCGGACGACAACTGGAAGGAGTCGCAGGGGATCTGGTGCTCTTCACACAGGCGGATGAAGTTCATCAGCTGATTCTGGGCGTCCGGTGCGTCGGTGTAGTACATGGTCGAACCGCTGTAACCCAGGCTCCACTTCGGCCCGAACAGGGTTTTACCGGTCAGGCGCACAAAGGCTTTGGTGACATCCAGCACCCGCTGGCCAACAAAGAAATAGTAATCAATGTCGCCACACTGGGCTTCCCAGCGGCGGTAGGGCAGGTGGTAGTTATCCAGCTCGTTGCCAAAATCCAGCCAGCTGCTGCTGAGGTTATCGTAATAGATACCAAAGCTGGCGTCCGGGCGGCGGGTAATGGAGAACGGAATATGCTTATACAGCGGATCGGTAGATGCCGCGTTATAGCCCATCGCGTCCAGGTTGCGCATCTCGTAGCGTTTGCCGTTGCGCATCAGATCACCGGCTTTTTCCCCCAGACCATAGTAGCGATCGTCTGCCATGCGGCGCTGGTAGTGGGCGACACCGTCGCCGTGCGGGTTCATCAGATAGGCGCTGGTCGGGCGATCGCAGGCCAGCGGCGCCCATTCGCCGTTATCAAGGCGGTGGTGCCACTCCAGCCACAGGGGCTGGTGCACGGTCACTTTCAGAACATCGGTGGCGATGGTCAGCGTCTGGTCACCCTCTTCGAGGGTGAATCCCGGCAGGCTAAACCCTTCCAGACTGTCACGGGCACGGCCTTCCCAGGGCACATCCTGCTCGGGGGCGATACCCCAGGTGCGGTCGAGGGTGAAATGCCCCTCGCGTTTTACCGCAACCCGGAACATTTCCGGCTCCAGCACATAGATGGACATCTGGTGACGACCCTCGACATTCAGTACAACCTGCTGGTTGTCGGTGTGGCTCAGAGTCCAGTTTTTCAGGGTTTTCATTCAGTAATTCCTCATCAGGCACGCGCTGCGCGACGTTCAGCAATAAAAGCAATCAGGAAGAAGGCGCCAATCAGGTCGAAAAAGCCCATGGCGATAAACAGCGGGTTAAAGCCAATCTTGTCGGCAGTGACCCCGATAATCAGTGAGAAGATAAAGCTGGCTATCCAGGCGAATGAGCCGCGCATCCCGTTAACGGTGGCCATCTGGCCCTTATCGAAGGACTCCACCACCAGCGCACTGAGCATGCAGGAGATAATCTGGTGCCCGAAGCCGCCAATAGAGATAAGCGCAATGGTGATATAGGGATCGTCCGTCATCGCCACCAGGGCCAGGGAGATCATCAGAAACGCGCCGGTAACGGAGCTGGCAACCACCGAGTTCACCCGGGTGCAGCCAAACAGGCGGGTATACAGGCGGGTCAGATAGCCGCTGACTACGCTACCCAGGTCCGCCGCCAGGAAGGGTAACCAGGCGAACATGGCAATTTGCTTCAGATCCATACCGCGCTCATTCGCCAGGTACAACGGCACCCAGAAGCTCAGCACCGCCCAGGCGGGCTCTGCCATAAATGCCGGGATGGCAATCCCGTAAAAGCGCTTATCTTTAGAGACGGTTTTCAGGGCGGTAAAGAAAGGCAGCTTCACCGGGGCCGGTTCGTTGTCCTGCTTGATGAACTCAAGCTCGCTCTTGCCCAGATTAGGATGCTGCTCCGGGTTGTAGTAGAACATCCACCACAGCACCACCCACAGCAGCGCCAGTACCCCGGTAAACAGGAAGGCACCCTGCCAGCCAAAAGAGGCATGCGCAAAATAGATGATTGGCGGGGCCAGCATCGCACCCACAGAGAAGCCCACGCCCGCCCAGCCTGCGGCAATGGGGCGCTCGCTTTTCGGGAACCACTCGCCAATGGTTTTGGCGTTCGCCGGGGTGGCAGCCGCTTCTGCACCACCCATTACAAAGCGCAGGATAGCCAGATGCAGCCAGCTTCCGGCACCGGCGTGGGCCAGGCAGGCCACAGCCCAGATACCGGCGCACACCATAAAGCCAATTTTCAGGCCGATAACATCAATAAGCCAGCCGCACAGAGGCTGGAACAGGGTATAGGCCAGCTGAAATGCCCCGACAATCCACGAATACTGCTCAGTGGTCAGCCCGAGGCTGACTTTCAGCTCTGGTGCCAGGATACCCAGCGAGTTACGGGTGATGTAGTTAACAGTAACGCCCAGCAGAAACAGGACCAGCATCCACCAGCGCAGATGCTTCACCACCCGCTTGCTTTTGACTGTGGTAAGTTCCGGATTAATGCCATGACTCATGGTTATCTCCAGGTAATCGGTAAGATGAAAATCTGGGGCCGGGAAGCGATTTTTTATAAAAGTGGATAATTTTCCACCGGTTTCCCTGGCCTGTTATGGCACTGCAGGTGGTGATTAATTGCTCACCATACCAGTGCAAAAACAGGCTAAAAGAGTTTTTGTGCCGGCGACAGCGATAGTTTTGCAAAAATTTTCATATTTTGGCGTTGTAACATAAAATATGCCGTTAAACGCCAGGTAATGGTTGTAATATTGCCTGTGAAAATTTTTTCATTTCACAAATCTGCCGGGATCACAAAATGGAAAAGAAGCTCAATATCAGCCAGATTGCCCAACAAACCGGGTTATCCATCAGCACCGTCTCCCGGGTGCTGGCCGGGAAAACCAACACCAGCGAGCGGGCAAAACAGCGGGTTATGGAGTGTGCCCGCCAGATGGGGGTGCTGGACGGCATGGCCGCCGGGCGCATGCTGCTGAATAACATTCTTCTTTTTGCGCCGCAGCGCGCGTTTGATGAGCGCTCAGATATTTTCTACTACCGGGTGATTCAGAACCTCAGCAAAGCCCTGAGCGTGCACGATGTGCGCCTGCGCTACTGCGCCCTGGAAGAGAATGACAGCGACGCGGCCCTGTTCTTAAGCCGCCTGGGGGAGAGCGACGTTGAGGCGGCTATTCTGCTGGGGATCGATGATCCCCATATTCACGATCTGCTGGTGGATATGGGCAAACCCGGGGTGCTGATCAACTGCCGGGATAATAAAATGCGCCTGCCTGCGGTGGCGCCGGATCACCGGGGGATCGGGGAGCTTGCCGCCAGTTACCTGTTTGCCATGGGCCACCGTAAGATCCTGAACCTGGTCTGCCTGCGCCGCTACACCATGGAACTGCGCCTGAGCGGGATCCGCGATGCCTGGGGCCAGCATAACCTGGCGCTGGACGACGAGCGGGATCTGTTACTGATGCGTAACTTCAGCGCCAAAGAGAGCGAGGAACAACTGGGGGAATACCTGCTGAGAACGCCGCGCCAGAGCCTGCCGACGGCTATTCTCGCCGGGGGGGATTTTATGGCCGCCGGGGCGATGCGCGCCCTGCAGCAGCACGGGCTGCGGGTGCCGCAGGATATCTCGGTCATGAGTATTGACGGGTTTAATTTGTCTGCCATTCAGGAGGTGCCGCTCTCTTCGGTGCATGTGCCCCGGGACGAGCTGGGGGAAGAGGCAGTGCACCTGCTGCGCCAGCGGATCATGCGCCCGCAGGCGGCCTGCGGCACGCTGTTACTGCACGGCACCCTGGTCGGGCGTGAGTCCGTGCGGCGTATCCGTAGTACCCAGGGGACTACGGCGGTGGATCAGGAAGGGCTGTACGACTAGCCCTGCGGCTGGCCGCACACCTCACAGGCCGGGTTGCGCGGTAGCTTCATTTCGCGGAACTGGCAGGTCATCGCGTCATACATCAGTAATTTACCGGCGATACTGGTGCCAAAACCGGTCAGCAGTTTGATGGCCTCCATCGCCTGTAGTGCGCCAATCACCCCCACCAGCGGGGACATGACCCCCGCTTCAACACAGGTCAGCGCGTTGTCGCCAAACAGGCGGCTCAGGCAGCGGTAGCAGGGCTCGCCCGGACCATAGGTAAAGACGCTGACCTGGCCTTCCATGCGGATAGCCGCCCCGGACACCAGTGGCACCCGGGCCCGGTAACAGGCCTGGTTCAGCTGGTTGCGGGTGGCGACATTATCCGTACAGTCGAGCACCAGATCGTGGCGCGCCACCAGCGCCTCCAGGGCGCTGTCGTCCAGCTGCTGGTCAATGGTCTCGATCCGGATATGGGGGTTTATTGCCGCCAGGCTCTGGCGGGCAGATTCCACCTTCGCCAGCCCGATATCCTGATCATGGTGGAGGATCTGGCGCTGTAAATTGGACAGGGCCACCGTGTCAAAATCGAGCAGTGTCAGGTGGCCGGCACCGGCACCCGCCAGATACGGCGCGGCCGCACAGCCCAGCCCGCCCAGCCCCACAATCAGCACCCGGCTGGCCTTGAGCGTCTCCTGACCGTCGAAATCAAAACCGCGCAGAATAATCTGGCGGTTATAGCGCAGCATTTCGCTGTCGGACAGTTCCTCAGCCACGTTAGCCCCCGAACAGCGGGTTAAAAGGCTCTACGGTGACCCACTCGCCGGGCTCCACGTTACCCCGCTCCTGCTCCAGCACAATAAAACAGTTGCCCTGGCTAAATGAGCTGAAAATATGGGAGCCCTGATGGCCGGTACTGACCACTTCCGGTGTACCGTCCGGGCCGGTGCGCAAAATACCGCGCTGGAAATCCAGGCGGCCGGGGGTTTTTTTCAGTTTCTGTGCCGCCCGGGCCCGGAAGCGGGCAGGCAGCGCAGGGGATGCCTGGCCGGATAAACGGGCCAGCAGCGGCTGAACCAGCTGATAAAACGTCAGCGTGGCGGAGACCGGGTTACCGGGCAGCCCGCAGAACCAGCTGTTTTTCAGGCGCCCGAAGGCGAAGGGCTTACCGGGCTTGATGGACAGCTTCCAGAAGTGGATCTCCCCGAGGGTATCGAGGATCTGTTTGGTGTAGTCCGCTTCCCCCACCGAGACCCCGCCGGAGCTTATTACCAGATCGGCCTGGCTGTCCGCCTGTTCAAAGGCGGCCTGTAGCGCCCGGGGATCGTCACGAATAATGCCGAGGTTAATCACCTCACAGCCCAGTTGCTCCAGCATCAGGTGGACGGCCAGGCGGTTGGTGTCGTAAATCTGCCCCTCGCCCAGGGGCTGGCCGGGCAGTTGCAGCTCATCCCCGGTGGAGAAGACCGCCGCGCGAACCTTACGCACCACGCTCACTTCACCAATCCCGAGGGAGGCCAGCAGCGGAAGCTCGGCCACGGTCAGGCGCTGACCGGCACTGAGCACGCTGGCACCACGGCGGATATCTTCCCCCCGGCGGCGAATATTCTGCCCGGGTTTGACCGCCGCGCTGAAGGTGACGCCCGCATCGCTGACGCTGGCCTGCTCCTGCATGATGACCGCCTCGCAACCGTCCGGCACCGGGGCACCGGTCATAATGCGCACGCAGGTGCCCGCAGGCCACGGCCCCTGGAAGGGCTGCCCGGCGAAGGCTTTGCCCGCCACCGGCAGCGGTTTACCCGTAGCCAGATCCGCCAGACGCACCCCGTAACCGTCCATTGCCGAGTTATCAAACCCCGGTACATCCAGCGGGGAGACCACATCGGACGCTGTTATCCGGCCAAACGCCTGAACCAGAGGAAGGGTTTGTGTTTCGTGAATAGGGGTAACCAGCGCCGCCATGTGCGCCAGTGCGGTGTCCAGCGGCATCAGGCCATTGGTAAATTCCATGACAATATCTCCTGCACGAGGAATATATAAAAGTGCCGCTATTATGGCAGATATCGCCAGCTCACTAAATGGCCCTGTGTTACTCCTCACGGGGGAGCGTTGTACAGCTTTACAACACTTTTAGTGCTTTCTATATTCAAAAATCGAATTAAGCGCCAGGCACTATGATGATATTTATAGAAAAACCGCCAGCAGACGGAAATTAAGGAGACGCTGTGCCCTATCGCGACGCACTGACCCAGGACCAGGTTTTGCTGGTAGAGAACTTAAACGTGAGCTTTGGCGCCCCGGAAGATGAAAACCGGGCGGTGCGCCAGCTCTCGTTTACGCTCGCCCGTGGGGAGACGCTCGCCATCGTGGGGGAGTCCGGCTCGGGGAAATCGGTCACCGCGCTGGCGCTGATGCGCCTGCTGGAGCAGCAAAACAGCCGGGTCTCCTGCCGGGGGCGGGTTATCTTACGCCGCCGTAACCGCCACGTGGCGGATCTGGGGGCCCTGAGCGCCGCCGACATGACCCGGGTGCGCGGGGCTGATATCAGCATGATTTTCCAGGAGCCCATGACCTCACTCAACCCGGTTTTCGCCGTGGGGGAGCAGATAGCCGAATCACTGCGCCTGCACCAGAAACTCTCCCACCGGGAGGCCTGGAAAGAGGCGCGCCAGATGCTGGAGCGGGTGCGCATTGCCGATGCCGACCAGGTGATGAAGCGCTACCCGCATCAGCTTTCCGGCGGTATGCGCCAGCGGGTCATGATTGCCATGGCGCTCTCCTGCCGCCCGGCAGTGCTGATTGCCGACGAGCCCACCACCGCCCTGGATGTGACCGTACAGGCCAGGATCCTGCAGCTTATCCGGGTTCTTCAGCAGGAGATGGAGATGGGGGTGATTTTTATCACCCACGATATGGGGGTGGTGGCGGATATCGCCGACCGGGTGCTGGTCATGCACCAGGGAGTGGCGGTAGAGAGCGGCAGCGTGCAGCAGATTTTCCGCCATCCGCAGCACCCGTATACCCAGTCACTGCTGGCGGCGGTGCCCCGGCTCGGGGCGATGAAGGGGCAGGATCTCCCGGCCACCTTCGCGCTGGGGGAGGCCCCCTCGCGCCCTCAGCCTGCGCCCCCTGCGCGC
Source organism: Shimwellia blattae DSM 4481 = NBRC 105725 (assembly GCF_000262305.1). Taxonomy (NCBI): domain Bacteria; kingdom Pseudomonadati; phylum Pseudomonadota; class Gammaproteobacteria; order Enterobacterales; family Enterobacteriaceae; genus Shimwellia; species Shimwellia blattae. The sequence goes on along the minus strand of NC_017910.1, from coordinate 2,660,624 downwards.
GATCCGGCCCGGCCATTAGTGGCGGTGCGGGATCTGGCGGTGCGCTTCCCCCTGCGTGGCGGGCTGTTTAACCGGGTGGTCCGCGAGGTGCGGGCGGTTGAGCAGGTCAGCTTTGATCTCTGGCCTGGTGAAACCCTGGCGCTGGTGGGGGAGTCCGGCTGCGGCAAATCCAGCACCGGGCGGGCGCTGCTGCGCCTGGTCAATAGCCAGGGCGGCACCATTCACTTTAACGGCCAGCGTATTGATACCTTGTCCCGGCGGGCGATGCAGAGCGTGCGCCGGGATATTCAGTTTATTTTTCAGGATCCTTACGCCTCGCTGGATCCGCGTCAGACCGTTGGCGCGGCCATTATGGAGCCGCTGCTGATCCACCGGGTGGCCCGGGGGGCCGAGGCACAGCGGCGGGTGGCCTGGCTGCTGGAGCGGGTGGGGCTCCGGCCCGAGCACGCCCGGCGCTATCCCCACGAATTTTCCGGCGGCCAGCGCCAGCGTATCAGTATCGCCCGGGCCCTGGCCCTGTCGCCGAAGCTGGTCATCGCCGATGAGGCCATCTCGGCGCTGGATGTCTCCGTGGGGGCGCAGATTATTAATCTGCTGCTCGACCTGCAGCGGGAGCAGGGGATCGCGTTTTTATTTATCTCCCACGATATGGCGGTGGTTGAGCGTATCAGCCACCGGGTGGCGGTGATGTATATGGGGCAAATTGTCGAAATTGGCCCCCGGCGGGCGGTATTTGAAAATCCCCGCCATGCTTATACCCGTAAGCTGATGGCGGCAGTGCCGGTGCCGGACCCGGCCTACCGGCGTCGCCAGGAGATTCTGTTATCCGACGATCTCCCCGGCGCATTGCGCGCACCGGGAGAGGCCGTGGCGGTTGCGCCGCTGGTGGAAGTGGGGCCGGAGCACTATGTTGCCGCCCATCCGCTGGCGGGGATGGAACACCATTTTTGAGCGCCGGTTGCGGCCGGTATGACTGCTCGCGGGCTAACGACCGGGAGCGCAGGCGGGAGTTTCACCATAATGAAAACAACACAACGGGCACAACAACGCAGGGTGGTCGCGCTGGGGCTGGCGGCCATCGCCTTCAGCTCCGGGGCATGGGCAGCAAAAGATGTGGTGGTGGCGGTGGGGTCTAACTTCACCACGCTTGATCCTTATGACGCCAACGACACCCTCTCCCAGGCGGTGGCGAAGTCGTTCTATCAGGGGTTATTCGGCCTTGATAAGACGATGAAAGTGCAAAATGTTCTGGCGGAAAGTTACCAGGTATCGGACAACGGGCTGGTCTGGACATTTACCCTGCGTAAAGGGGTCACATTCCAGGACGGCACGCCGTTTAATGCTCAGGCGGTTAAGGTGAATCTTGACCGGGCCAGTAACCCGGACAGCCACCTGAAGCGCTATAACCTGTATAAAAATATCGCCCATACGGATGTGGTGGATGAGCATACGGTGGCGGTGACCCTGAAAACGCCATTCTCGGCATTTATTAACGTGCTGGCCCACCCGGCGACGGTGATGATCTCCCCGGCGGCGCTGAAAAAGTACGGTAAATCCATCGGTTTTCACCCGACAGGCACCGGCCCGTATCAGCTGGAGACCTGGAACCAGACCGATTTCGTGAAAGTGACCCGCTTTGCCGGTTACTGGCAGCCGGGCCTGCCGAAGCTCGACAGCATCACCTGGCGCCCGGTGGTGGACAACAACACCCGGGCGGCGATGCTGCAAACCGGTGAGGCGAACTTCGCCTTCCCGATCCCCTTTGAGCAGGCGGCGGTGCTGAAACAGAACCCGAAATTAACCCTGGTGACATCGCCGTCGATCATGCAGCGCTATATCAGTATGAATGTCACTCAGAAACCGTTCGATAACCCCAAAGTGCGCGAGGCCATCAACTACGCCATTAACCGGGAGGCGCTGGCAAAAGTGGCGTTTGCCGGGTATGCCACCCCGGCCACTGGCGTGGTGCCGCCGTCGATTGCGTATGCGGCCCGGTATCCGGCCTGGCCTTATGATCCGGCTAAGGCCCGGGCGCTGCTTAAAGAGGCGGGCTACCCGGACGGCTTCAGCACGACGTTATGGTCCTCCCATAACCACAGTACCGCCCAGAAAGTGCTGCAGTTCACCCAGCAGCAGCTGGCCCAGGTGGGCATTAAGGCCAGGCTTACCGCCATGGATGCGGGCCAGCGGGCAGCCCAGGTAGAGGACAAAAACCAGAAAGAGAGCCAGGTGCGCATGTTCTACACCGGGTGGTCGGCATCCACAGGGGAGGCCGACTGGGCGCTCACCCCGCTGTTCAGTACCTCAAGCTGGCCTCCGGCCCAGTTTAATACCGCCTTTTACAGTAACCCCCAGGTGGATGAGGATCTGGCCCAGGCGCTGAAAACTACCGATGATGGGCAAAAAGCGCAGCGTTACAAAGATGCCCAGGACCGGATCTGGAACGACAAGCCCTGGGTGCCGCTGGTGGTGGAAAAACTGGTGTCGGCCCACAGCAACGGGCTGAGTGGGTTTTATGTGATGCCGGATACAGGCTTTAGCTTTGACGATGCGGATCTGAAATAGCGGATCGCACAGCAGCCCCGCTGCGGCGGGGCGGGTAAGGATGACCATGTTAAACTATTTTGCCAGGCGTTTACTGGGGCTTATCCCCACATTACTGATCGTGGCCGTGCTGGTGTTTTTATTTGTTCACCTGCTGCCCGGGGATCCTGCCCGGCTGCTGGCCGGACCGGAGGCAGACAGCGCTGTGGTGGAGCTGGTACGCCGCCAGCTGGGCCTTGACCAGCCCTTATGGCTGCAGTTCTGGCATTTTCTGAGTAATGCCCTGCAGGGGGATTTGGGCATATCGATGACCTCCCGCCGCCCGGTGGCGGATGAGATTGCCGTGCGCTTCCTTCCTACGTTGTGGCTCACCCTCGCCAGTATGCTGTGGGCGACCCTGTTCGGGCTCGGGGCCGGGGTGATTGCCGCCGTATGGCGCAATAAGTGGCCTGACCGGCTCAGTATGTTGCTGGCCGTGTCGGGGATATCCTTCCCGGCGTTTGCCCTCGGGCTGTTGCTGATGCAGATCTTCTCCGTACAGCTTGGCTGGCTACCCACCGTGGGGGCCGGGAGCTGGCAGCACTATATTTTGCCCTCTCTGACACTTGGTGCGGCGGTGGCGGCGGTTATGGCGCGCTTTACCCGGGCGGCTTTTATTGATGTGCTGCGCGAGGATTATATCCGCACGGCCCGGGCGAAAGGGGTGGCAGAGCGCGGGGTGATTATCCGCCACGGGCTGCGTAACGCGCTGATCCCGGTGGTAACCATGATGGGCCTGCAGTTCGGCTTTCTGCTCGGCGGCTCGATAGTGGTCGAAAAGGTCTTTAACTGGCCGGGTATCGGGCGGCTGCTGGTGGATGCAGTAGAAATGCGCGATTACCCGGTAATTCAGGGGCTGGTCCTGCTGTTTTCGCTGGAATTTATCCTTATTAACCTGGTTGTGGATATGCTCTATGCGGCCATTAACCCGACTATCAGGTATCAATAATATGGCTTGGTTTAACTGGCGTCGCCGGATAATGGACGCCCGACTGCCCTGGCTGCGTAGCGGGCAGCCCGCGGGATCATCAGCCCTGGTGTGGCAACGGCTGAAACGCCAGCCGCTGGCAATGGGGGCGGGCGTGGTGGTGGTGGCGCTGATTGTGCTGGCGTTCGTGGCCCCCTGGATTGCCCCCTTTGATGCGGAAAATTACTTCGATTACGACCAAATCAACAGTGCGCCTTCACTACAGCACTGGTTCGGGGTGGATGCGCTGGGGCGGGATATTTTCAGCCGGATCCTCGTCGGGGCGCGCATCTCGCTGATGGCCGGGATCCTGGCGGTACTGCTCGGGGCGATCCCGGGGATCCTGCTGGGGCTTATTGCCGGCTGGTATGAGGGCTGGTGTGACCGGATCATTATGCGCATCTGCGATGTGCTGTTCGCCTTTCCGGGGATCCTGCTGGCGATTGCGGTGGTGGCGCTGATGGGCAGCGGTATGACAAATGTGGTGGTGGCGGTAGCGGTGTTCACTGTTCCGGCCTTTGCCCGGCTGGTGCGCGGCAATACGCTGGTACTTAAACAGCAAACCTGGGTAGAGGCGGCCCGCAGTATCGGTGCCCCGGACCGGGTGATTCTGCTGGGGCATATTTTGCCCGGCACCCTGTCATCTGTTCTGGTGTTCTTTACCATGCGCATTGGCACCTCGATTATCTCTGCGGCCAGCCTCTCTTTTCTGGGGCTGGGGGCTCAGCCGCCCACCCCGGAGTGGGGGGCAATGCTTAACGAGGCGCAGGCAGACATGGTTATAGCGCCCCATGTGGCGATTTTCCCGTGCCTGGCGATTTTTATTACTGTGCTGGCGTTTAACCTGCTGGGAGACGGGCTGCGTGATGCGCTGGATCCGAAAATTCAGCTCTAGTGGCGGGTAAGAATGGCCCCCGCGCGCCCGCGCGGGGGAGGGGCTCAGAGTACCACGCCCCACATGTCGTATTCGTCGGCGTGTTCAATGCGGGCACGCACGATATCCCCGGCTTTCAGGTGTTTTGCACCGTTCAGATAGACGGCACCGTCAATTTCCGGGGCATCGGCCATGCTGCGGCCAATGGCGCCTTCATCGTCCACTTCATCCACCAGAATAAGCAGCTCGCGGCCTACTTTTTCCTGCAGGCGCTCTGCGGAGATCTGCTGCTGTAACTGCATAAAGCGGTTCCAGCGCTCTTCTTTGACCTCTTCCGGCACCTGATCCGGCAGATCGTTGGCGGCAGCCCCTTCTACCGGACTGTATTTGAAGCAGCCTACCCGGTCAAGGCGCGCTTCGGTCAGGAAGTCGAGCAGCATCTGGAAGTCTTCCTCGGTCTCCCCGGGGAAGCCGACAATAAAGGTGGAGCGCAGGGTCAGCTCCGGGCAGATGGTGCGCCAGTTTTTGATGCGCTCCAGGGTGCGCTCAACGGCGCCCGGGCGTTTCATCAGCTTCAGGATCCGCGGGCTGGCGTGCTGCAGCGGAATATCCAGATAGGGCAGAATTTTGCCTTCGGCCATCAGCGGGATCACATCATCCACATGCGGGTACGGGTAGACATAGTGCAGACGCGTCCAGACCCCGAGCTTCGCCAGCTGTTCGCACAGGCTGACCATGCTGGTTTTGACCGGGGCGCCGTTCCAGAACCCGGTGCGGTGTTTGACATCCACCCCGTAGGCGGAAGTGTCCTGGGAGATAACCAACAGCTCTTTTACGCCCGCTTCGACCAGGCGTTTTGCCTCGGCCAGTACGTCGCCTATCGGGCGGCTGTCCAGATCACCACGCATGGAAGGAATAATGCAGAAGCTGCAGCGGTGGTTGCAGCCTTCGGAAATTTTCAGGTAAGCGTAATGGCGCGGGGTCAGTTTTACGCCCTGTGCCGGGACCAGGCTGGTAAACGGGTTGTGCTGCGGTTTGGGGGCATAGTGGTGCACATGCTCCAGAACCTGCTCATAGGCGTGGGGGCCGGTGATCTCCAGCACTTTCGGGTGTACCGCTCTTATCTGATCTTCTTTGGCGCCCAGGCAGCCGGTGACGATAACTTTGCCGTTTTCTTTCAGCGCCTCGCCAATCGCTTTCAGGGATTCCTGAACCGCGCTGTCAATAAACCCACAGGTATTGACGATAACCATATCCGCATCGTCGTAGCTTGGCACCACGTCATACCCTTCGGTGCGCAGCTCCGTCAGAATACGCTCGGAATCGACCAGGTTCTTCGGGCAGCCCAGGGAGACAAAACCCACTTTGGGTTGTGCGGCAGGAATTTTATTATCAGACATTCGACATTACTCACATTGCATCAATGGCGCGGGATTTTAATGGCATCGGGACGAAAATTACACTGTTATGTTTGCCGGGCGGGGGGATTTACAACAACAGAGGGGGGGAAATCCTCCCCTGCCGGGTGACAGAGGAGTCATAACGATAGATGTTAATCCAGCCCCCAGACATGCTCGGCCTGGGCAAATGACCGCCATAAAATCCTTACAATAATTAACACTATTATCCTCCATTCCGTGATCTGGATAGCGTTTTGCAAGATACAAACAAATGTGGCGATCACAAAACGGAAAAGAAGTCTGTGATGATGTAAATCAACTTTATCTGAATTTTACCCCTTTTGGGGTAGAAAGGTTGCGCGAAACGGCAAGGGGGCGGGGGTGTGCGGCAGCATAAAAAAGCCACCCGGCGGGTGGCTGAACAGCGCTACGTATCATTATTAGTGGATATTTTGAGTAATCAGGTCCGGCACTGTTGTGATGTCCACTGTAACCTGGCCTGTAAACTGACCGGCCGGTATTATGCCACTGCTTATTATGGTGCCTGGTTATAAAAATAAAATAGACTATCCAGTATTTAACGCCAGTGTACGTAGAACTTACGAGACTGCGTTATGAGATTATTAGAACAGAACTGTACTTGTCCACTCTTTTTTCTGGCCGTTATCTTAATTGTGGGCAATACCCTGATTCCCGGTAAGGGTGATAACCGGCATCAGCACGGTGGTGGTGTGATAATGGGGATAATGTGAAGTGCTCAGGTTTCACCTGAATAAGTGATAATAACGTGCTCCATTATACAATGGCGTGATTATCAGAAAAATGTGTTGTTGTTTAGCTGCTGTTCAGGCGGGCTGGCGGTCCGGCAGGCGTGCCGGAGAGTCTGCGGCAAAAAAAGAACCCCACGCTGGGTGGGGTATGGGATCTAGAGAGGTGGTTATTTGTAATAATAATGATGGGGCGAGATGAATAATAAAAAACAATATCCTTTCGCACCAGTGAATATATTCAGAAATGTGATGAATAACCGCATGTTATTGTGAAAAACAATGCATTAACAGTAATTCAATTAATAAATTAAAATGTGAACCGGCTGTTGTTATTCATATTATCTGGTAAATAACAATCGCGGATTTATGGTTTTAATTTTCTGCGTAATTATTTTTATCGTGACGGTTTACCGCGCCGCTTTTATTTTCCGGCGCTGATGTGGCCGCTTTCACGGTGTGCCGCGGTGCGGCACCAGCAGACCAGGTGCTGCACGTTATTTTTAGCCCCCTGTAACAGTAAACCGGCTGCAATGGCATAACCAGGGTAGGCTGTTATAACTAAATGTTAAAATAATTATTTATATTTAGGCTAATTGTTGCAATCTTGATTAAGAGCAATAAAAAATTGTGCCGGAAGGCGTATCCCTTAAGGAGGCTCCCACTCACCAGGAGGTGCCCTATGCCAGGCAGACACAAACAGGACCTGGTTCAGAAAATGATCGCTGCACAATCTGAGTTACAACGTTATCTGATTCTGCATAAGGCCAAAGGCTACATGGCAGATAGCGATAGCGCGCAGCTACGCGAAATACTGTTTGGGCTTTGTAGCACGCTGCGCGAGCAGTTCCCGCTGTTTCGTTCGATTCTGACACAGGAAGAGGTGATGGCTTTCCAGGAGGGAACCGGCGCACTGACAACCGCCGCATTATGTCTGATGGGGGGAAAACATGACTGTCCCCGCTTTGTTGCTGTCGATACAGCAAAACTTGAGCAAAATCTGAAAATTGTGCAACGGGCGACCGGATATCTGACCAGAAATCATACGGTACAGGATGCCTGAAATTATCAGGGGAGGGAGCCCCTGATGTTAACGCCGCCCGTAAAACCTGCGCCGCCAGCCTCAGCTCAGGGGCAGCATCACCGTTTCCCGGAATGCCGGGCGCCGGGTTAACTGCTGATACCAGCGCTGTAAATGGGGATACTCCCCCCAGGCAACCTCCAGGTTTAATAACCCGTACAGCGTTGGCCCTGCGGCAATATCGCCCGGCCCGAACTGCTCGCCGGACAGCCAGGGCTGGTGGGCCAGGGCCGCATCCATAATCGCAAACAGCGCCTGACACTCCTGCGTGCTGCGGGCTATCAGCTGTGCATCGCGCGCTTCGGGTGCGGTGCGCACCAGGCTAATAAAGACCCCGCGAAAAGGGGCCGTAAACGACGAACAGACCCAGTCCATCCATTTATCCCCGCAGGCCCGCTCTGCGGCGGATTCCGGCCACAACAGCGGCTGACCATACTGGGCCGCCAGATAACGCACAATCGCGTTCGACTCCCAGAGCACCAGGTCCGTTGCTGAATCTTTCAGGCAGGGCACCAGGCCATTAGGGTTCATAGCCAGATAACTGGCGCTGTGGTTGCCGCCAAAATTGCCGCCGGTCTCAATTAACTGATAATCCATGCCCAGTTCCGCCAGACACCAGCGCACTTTTTTGACATTCGTCGAATTGGTTCTGCCCCATACGGTTATCATACGCGCCCTCAGTAATGGATAAATACCGCTACACACTGTGGTACAGGGGGGCCGGGCAGGCAAGACAGATTGCGTAATAAGTTGTGTGCAGGTCAAAAAAAACGGTCTGCCATAAGCATCCCCCGGTGATATCGCATAAACTTTAAAAACTTTACCAATGGCAGGTTTCTTTAAGCGGGCGCACAGGCTAGCTTACAGACTGTTTCCGCTGGCTGGTGCAGCTGGTGTGTTGTTTTTGAAAGGATACTCGGATGGCATTTATGAAAAATACACTCTCATCGTCGTGGCGCAAATGGGTAGCAGGGACGACACTGCTGCTGTTAATGGCGCCGGTGGTTCATGGGGCTGATGCACCAGGGGCTCCGGGGGCACCGCCTCTGGATGCGAAAGCATGGATACTGATGGACTACGCCAGCGGTAAGGTGCTGGCGCAGGGCAACGCGGATGAGAAACTCGATCCTGCCAGCCTCACCAAGCTGATGACCAGCTACGTTGTCGGCCACGCGCTGAAAGCGGGCAAAATCAAACTCACCGATATGGTCACCGTGGGGCAGGACGCCTGGGCCACCGGTAACCCGGCGCTGCGCGGATCCTCGGTGATGTTTCTTAAGCCCGGGGATCGGGTCTCGGTTGAGGATCTGAACAAAGGCGTGATTATCCAGTCCGGTAATGATGCCTGTATCGCGCTGGCGGATTATGTGGCGGGCAGCCAGGATTCGTTTATCAGCCTGATGAACGGCTACGCCCAGAAACTGGGCCTGCAAAATACCGTTTTCAAAACGGTGCACGGGCTGGATGCGCCGGGCCAGTTCAGTACCGCCCGGGACATGGCCCTGCTGGGCCAGGCGCTGATCCGCGATGTGCCGGATGAGTATGCGGTCCATAAAGAGAAAGAGTTCACCTTTAATAAGATTCGCCAGCCGAACCGCAACCGGCTGCTGTGGAACAGCCACCTCACGGTCGACGGTATGAAAACCGGCACCACGGCCGGTGCCGGGTATAACCTGGTGGCCTCGGCGACCCAGGGCGATATGCGCCTGATTTCCGTTGTGCTGGGCACCAGAACGGACGGCATTCGTTTTCGCGAGTCTGAAAAATTGCTGACCTGGGGCTTCCGCTTCTGGGAAACCGTCACCCCCATTAAACCGGATGCCACGTTTGTGACCCAGAAAGTGTGGTACGGGGATACCGGTGAGGCCAAACTGGGGGCGGGGAGCCAGGGCTCGATAACCATCCCGCGCGGCCAGATGAAAAACCTGAAAGCCTCCTACACCTTAACCGAGCCTCAGCTGACTGCACCGCTGAAAAAGGGCCAGGTGGTGGGCACCATCGATTTTCAGCTGAACGGGAAATCCATCGAGCAGCGCCCGCTTATCGTGATGGAAGCGGTAGAAGAGGGGGGCTTCTTTAGCCGGATTATCGATTTTGTGATGATGAAACTGCACGGCTGGTTTGGCAGCCTGTTCTCCTGATCCCCGGGTATCGCCCCGGGTCACCGGGGCGACTACCACAGCAGTTCAATACCTTCCTGTTGTGCCAGGCTGCGGATACTTCCCGGCGGCTGCTGATTGCTGATGATGGTATCAAACGCGCTCAGTGGCCCCATACATGCCGGGCGCACCTTGCCAAATTTACTGTCGTCCACCACCAGCACATGGCGGCGTGCCGCCCGGAGCGCCCACTGTTTTACCGGAAGCTCGTCGAGGTTAAAACAGGTAGCGCCGTGCTGGCTGTCGACACCGGCGGCGGAAAAGAACCCGATATCCGGGCAGAGGTTGTCGCACACATTCTGAAAGCCCAGCGGTTTGAAGATGGCGTTACTGGCGCAGAACTCGCCGCCGGACAGGATCACCCGGCAGTGGGGCTTACTTTGCAGGGCGAGGAAGGTGTTCAGGGAGTAGCAGACCCCGGTAAACGCGAGCGCCGCATCAATGGCGTTGATGATACAGGGGGTGGTGGTGCCACAGTCAAAAAACACGGTGTGCCCTGGCTGAATAAGCCCTGCGGCGATGTTTGCGGCATGTTGCTTTTCTGCCACCTGGCGGGTTTGCTGGTCGGTCAGTAAGTAGCTGCCGACCGCCGCGTTGCGCGGCTCGGCCACCACATAACCCCCCAGCAGCACCAGCGGCCCTGCCGTCAGGCTGAGATCCCGGCGCACGGTCATCTCCGACACCCCCAGCAGGCTGGCCGCTTCTTTTAAATGCAGTTTATCGTTCTGGCGAATTGCCTGAACTAAACGATGGATCCTGTCCTGACGCCGCGTTGCCATATCCCCCTCCCGACAAAAAACCCGGCACAGCCGGGTTTACAGGTGATTTTACCGTGCGGCGCCGGTAGCGTCATCCTCTAACCCACCCTTTACGAATGGGAAAGGCAAAGCTCCGCCGGTACAGGGCCAGCAGCTGGCGATATAAGGGCCCGCCCCAGCAGGAGCAGACCAGCGCCGAAAGCAGGCAACCCATCAGCGCAGCCAGAACCGCCCCCAGGATATCCAGCGGCCAGTGGATCCCCAGATAGACGCGCGACCCGCCAATGGCGGTGGCAATCACCAGCAAAACGATACCGGACCACAGGCGGTGCCAGCACAGCAGGGCAATGGCAAGCGTGAAGGCGGCTGTTGCGTGATCGCTCGGGAAGGAGCTGTCCGGCGCGTGGGCCAGAAAGTGATACCCCAGCCCCACGGCAAACGGGCGCGGGTGGGGCAACAACAGGCCGATGGTCAGTGAAATGCCGAGGCTGAAGACCAGCGCCAGGCTTATCTTCAGCGCCAGCTGGCGGCGGTTGTCCAGCCGGGTGCCGGGGCCCCATAGCCAGAGCACCACCAGTAGCGCCGGAATTATCAGGATAACGTCTCTGGCGATAATTTGCGCCGCGGTCAGCAGCCAGGGGGCGGAGTCCGGGGTGGCGTTAATCTGCAAAAACCAGTAGCGATTCAGCGCATCCAGCATCGGGAATGCTCCTTTACTTATTGAAGTACGATAACCGGGGGCTCCCCGCCGGCGGTGTGGCCGGTTAACATAAAAGCGGGTTCGCGGCCGGTAAAGGGGGCTTGTCTTAATTATTACTGTATTTTACCTGGTTGTTGATCTTTGGTTGCCGCGCCTGCCCGGAATACCATTTTCCGGCACACAGCTGGATATTTTGCTATTCAAAAAGCGAGCAGTTGATTACACTTGCCCTGTTAGTCCCTTTTTTCTTTCCTGCCTGGTTTTCTGATGTTAACGACAACTTCTTCTGTTAAGCGCCTCGGGCGTCAGTCACTGCTGTTTCCGCTGTGTCTGGTGCTGTATGAATTTTCGACGTATATCGGGAACGATATGATCCAGCCAGGTATGCTGGCGGTGGTGGATCAGTTTGGTGCCGGCGATCAGTGGGTATCCAGCTCCATGACCGCTTATCTGGCCGGTGGTATGTTTTTACAGTGGCTGCTCGGGCCGCTTTCCGATCGTATCGGCCGCCGCCCGGTGATGCTGGCTGGCGTGGCGTGGTTTATTGTGACCTGCCTTGCCACGTTTCTGGTGCAGGACATTGTGCAGTTTACTGTCGTGCGTTTTTTGCAGGGGATCAGCCTGTGTTTCATCGGCGCGGTGGGGTATGCGGCTATTCAGGAGTCTTACGACGAAGCGGTGTGCATTAAGATAACCGCGCTGATGGCCAATGTGGCGCTGATAGCGCCGCTGGCCGGGCCGCTGGTGGGTGCCGCCTGGATCCATGTCGCCCCGTGGGAAATGATGTTCCTGCTGTTTGCCGTGCTGTCGCTGGTGGCCTTTGTGGGCCTGTACCAGCGTATGCCGGAGACGGCCACCCGCATCGGGGAGCCTTTGTCACTGAAGGCGCTGGGCCAGGATTATGCCAGCGTGCTGAAAAACGGCCGCTTCCTTGCCGGGGCGCTGGCTATCGGGTTTGTCAGCCTGCCGCTGCTGGCGTGGATTGCCCAGTCGCCGGTGATCATTATTAACAGCGAACGGCTGGGCAGCTATGAATACGGGTTACTCCAGGTGCCGATTTTTGGCGCGCTGATCCTCGGTAACCTGACCCTGGCGCGCCTGACTTCGCGCTACAGTGTTCGCCACCTGATTATGCTGGGCGGCGGGCCCATCGTAGCCGGGCTGACGCTTTCCGCCACGGCAACGCTGCTCTCCCCCCATGCGATTTTGTGGATGACCGCCGGGCTGAGCCTGTATGCCTTTGGTATTGGCCTTGCGAATGCGGGGCTGGTGCGCCTGACACTGTTTGCCAGCGAGATGAGCAAAGGCACCGTCTCCGCCGCCATGGGGATGATCCAGATGCTGATTTTTACCCTCGGTATCGAGCTCAGCAAACATATCTGGGGGGCCACCGGCAATGCAGGGTTCAACCTGTTTAATCTTGCCAGTGGGGTGCTCTGGTTCCTGCTGCTGAGCTACTTTCTGCATGACCGTCAGGCAGGGCGCGGGTTGCAGCCCTCCTGATCCGGCGTTCAGCTCTGGTTACTGTTCCCGGGGGCGGGCTTTGCCACCGCCCGGGCGACCAGGGCGGCGATGATCATCAGCCCCAGGACGACCAGCATAGCGTGGCGCAGGCCGTAATGCTCACCCAGGAAGCCCAGCAGCGGCGGGCCCACCAGGAAGGCGAGATAGCCGGTAATCGCCACTATGCTGACCCGGGCAGGGGCGTCCGGGCCCGTATCGCTGGCGGCGGAAATCGTCAGCGGAAAGCCCAGTGATGCCCCAAGCCCCCAGAAAATCACCGCTGCACCGGCCACCAGACTGTGGTCAGAAAAGATAACCAGCCCGATGCCCAGCGCGCCCATCAGGGCGCTGGCGCGCACGACAGCCTCCCGGCTGTAGCGATCAATAAACCAGCCACCGCAGAAGCGCCCGGTGGTCATCCCCAGGGTGAAACCGGCGTAGATCAGTGAGCCGGAGGTCGGGCTGAAGCCGTGGCCGTCTACCATCAGCAGTGGCAGCCAGTCGTTGGCGGAGCCTTCGGCAAACGCCATAGCCAGCACGATCACGCCGATCAGTAATAGCTGACTGTCGCGCCAGAAGGGGCGGCGGGCCCCGGTTCTGGCGGCGGCATCCCCGTTGCTCTGGCTGTTACCGGTGCCTGGCGGTATCGCCCGGGCGGCAAGGGCCAGTGGGGTGATGGAGAGGGCAGACATCAGCATTATGTGCCAGGGGGCAGAGAGCCCGAGGGCGGTCAGCGCCATGCCCGCCCCGGCGCCCGCCAGGGTTCCCAGGCTGTAAAAGCCGTGCATCATCGGCAGGACGGTTTTGTGCATCAGCCGTTCAACAATGGCCCCTTCAATATTAACCGCCACCTCAGAGGCCCCGAGACCGCCGCCGAACAGCGCCAGGCTTACGGCGAACATCCAGGCCTGGCCCGCCATCAGTGACAGCCCCATCAACAGGGTGCCGCAGATAACCAGCGTCATACTGGCCATGATCACCGCCCGGGTGCCCAGGCGTTTAACCAGCCAGCCGGAGCTGAGGATACCGCTCATGGATCCCACCGAAATACCAAACAGCACGATCCCCATCCCGGCGGTGGAGACGTTCAGCCCGTCGCGAATGGCCGGGGTGCGGGTTGCCCAGGAGGCCATCAGCAGGCCGGGCAGAAAAAACAGGGTAAACAGGGCATAACTGCGCAGGCGCAGGGCTTTACGATCGGTGTGGGGTGCTGTGGGCATGGGGGCTCGGTACGGGTTAAACAGGGCGCCAACACTAACAATCTTTGCCGGGTTTGTACATATTATCCCGGGTAACTGCCTGTTTTGGTTACCGGAAAGAGTACCGGCATGTTGCCAGCGGGTTTGGCAAGAAAGTGATGCCATTAAAAGAGAGCCTGCCGGATGCCAGCGTAATGTTGTTTCATATCTGAAAATATTTACCTCGCTATATCGCAAATATAAATATCATTATCAGTGAGCCATAATATTGTGTTGTTGCTCAAGGTTTATGCCTTGACTCCGGGCAGGCTGCGTGCGATTTTCTCTGTATCAAATAATAAACAGAGTTTCATATTTGAAATAAAATACAAATACTGCGTTATTTAATTAAGGGTTTTACCACTGAAACAAAATAATAAGTCGATATTAATCGATGGTCTTTTATTGTGCGTAAAATAAAGTGAGATATGTGCTATGGGTAAATTATTTCTCCCTCTGATGCTGGCGGCCGGTATCAGTGGGCTGGCACAGGCAGCCGACGGAAAACCGTTCCCGCATATGGGCTGGCGTAGTGCTGATAACTTGTCCGGGCTGGATGTCGGTGGTGCACTGCGGGCCAATTATCGCTATGAAGACTGGAAGGGGAGTAATTATCGTAACCCGCCGCATCTGCGTTTTGATACGTTTCGTATCGACAGCAGCGGCTTTTATGGTAATTATTTTTTCGATGCCGGGTTCTGGTTCCAGGATCATCGTAAATACGCTGTTGACCGCGCTTATATCGGATATCGATTCGATAAAAATAATAGTGTCCAGCTGGGGATCCCCGCTAAGCCCTTCGGCCTTGAGCCTTATCCGCAATTTGGCTGGTCCTACGGTATTCCGTTTTATTTAGGTTTTGGCGTTGGTGCCGGCAGCGGCATTAACTATCAATATCACGATAATAACTGGTCGCTGGATGTCGCTTATTTTCCGTGGATGGAGCCGGAGAATTTACGCTATGCGCCGGATGTCGGCGATTATGATCGACTGAAAAACACCATCTATCCGGCTCAGCATCTGCAACACAATGAAAAGCGCGATCAGGTTAACGTGCGCATCGCGCGTGATTTCCACGGGGGTGGCTGGAATAACGAACTCGGCGGCTCGCTGGCGCTGGCGCGGCTGCACAACCGCGCCACTGATGACGACGGCACCTTCTGGGCTGCGGGCGTACATGGCATGCTGCATCACGGGCCGTGGCAGCTGACATCGCAGCTGATTCGCTACCAGTACGCGCCGAAGAATCCGGCCGGTGTCAGCGACGATACCATTCTGATGGGCGGCAACGGCCTGACGCCTGCCTACCTGATCCCGGCGCAAGCTACCACCGCGTCGCTCAACGTGGCCCGCGATGTGGATGTGAAGTGGGGCGGTATATCGAAGCTGCGTTTTTACAATGACTACAGCGTGCTGTGGAAAGACAAAAGCGGCTGGAGCGATTCGAAGATGAACACGCTTGGTGTGCAGGTTTTCGCCCTGCCGGTGATGTTCTGGGTCGATCTCAGTTGGGCAAAGAATGTGAATCCGTGGGGCGGTGCGCTGAATTCCACCGGCTGGACCAGCACCCAGTCAGAGGGGAGCGGTAAATGGTACTTCCGTACTAACGTCAATATTGGGTATTACTTCTGAATCTTACCGGGCGGCCAGGATCATCTGGCCGGGATCTCAAAAAATGCATGGAACTAAAACGGGTCTATTTACATATAGTCCAGCTTGGAGCGAACTGTCTAACCGGAACGGGGCGTGGTGATTTGGGTAAGGCCTCCACCACAACACGTAGACCGTATGACGGGAACAGGAGAGCGCACGAGGGAGCGACCCACCGGAAACGGTGGGGATCTTATTAGTCCTGTCGGGTTTCGCCGTACTGTCGGATTCATGGTTGAGCGTAAAGCTCCCATAGATGCACCGAAAAAGCGTCTGTTTTGTGAACTCTGGCAGGAGGGCGAAGCCTATGAAAAAACGGGTTTCCCGCGGCTTTTGATTCTGTCTTTTTCTTTCCTGCGGCGCAGCTCCGCTATCCCTGAGTAAGAGGTATGTAGCGCCCGCCGCAGCCTCACGGCAGGAGCATCGCGACCGAGTGAGCGAGGAGGCGCAACATCACTGTACGTTCTCGCCATTGAAGCACTGGCGCTACCGGAAGGTGTGGAGAGAACGGTTCACCAAAATCGGTTGCTAAAACTCGCGCGTGAAGGCCGCAAAATGAGCAGCCGCGATCTGGCTGATTTTGCCCCTGCACGTCGATATGCAACGATGGTCAATGATCAGTTGCTGTCACACTTGTCTCCGCTGGGCTGGGAGCATATTAATCTGACGGGGGACTATATCTGGCGAAACAATAAAAAACTTGCGGAAGGGAAGTATCGTACTTTGCGGCCAGTTGATGTCAGCCAGTACAAAAAATCATCTTAACGTACAATATATTCCGTTTTCCAAACGGAGCCCTATTACGCCATATGGGAAATTCTGGTTAAGTCGCATCCGGTGTATGATGGCGGCAATTTAACCATATCAAGCAGAAGGAATTGCCCGTGAATATCTGTTTCCCGGCCCGAAAGGCGAACGGTAAAGACTACAGCACGCTGGATGACATGATGGCACAGGTGGGACGCGAGCCCCACGGCACGTGGCTGGCGGGGACCAATGGCATGTGGCACGGCGGGATTCATATCAGCCGTGAAAGTGCGCCGGCGTCCTTTCTGACACCGGAGAACGTTGATACGGCGGTGCCGCTGCCGTTTATGGCCGGGGGGGAGGTGGTGGCCTACCGCCTGAACAGTCAGTACATTACCGATACCTGGCTGGGGCAGACGCTGCAGTATTCCAGCACGTTCGTGCTGGTGAAATCGGTCTGTACGCCCGATCCAGACAAGCCGGCTGACAGCCTGGAGTTTTACTCGCTCTATCTCGGGCTGACCCCGCCGTCGGCCTTTCCGGCGCTCCAGTGTTATCAGGTCACCGCACGGGGTGATGGTGTGCGAACCCGGCACTACAGCGGGCAGGAGAAGACGGGCGAGCCTGCGCCGGTGCCGACGGGGAAACTGGCAACCGGGCAGAAGGTGGCGGTGCTGCGTGAAAACCTGTTCAGGCTGGACGGGCATATCCCGACCTTCGGACTTGCGCGGCTCCTGAATAAGCACGACGAGATGACCGGGGAGGCGTTCTGGGTGTCGGTCGATTCGTTGTATATGACCCCGGTGGGCAAGCATACGGCACATCTGCCGGCATGGATGCAGCAGGCCATGAAGGAGGGAACTTATGACGCGGTGGTGAAACCTGCCAGCAGAATGACCGTTGCCGCCGGCGATGCGGTGGGGTTCCTCGGGGAAGACATTGTCCCCGGCGGGCTGAATGAGACGGAGACCGATCCGTATGTGCATATCGAGGTGCTCAGTACCGACGACCGGCTGCCGGATTTTCTGCGTAATGCCGCCGGTGTCACGGGCGGGGAAAAATATCTTCATATTCGCCCAGAGAGCAGTCTGTACACCCGCAGCGGCGATACCTTCACCAAAACCAGCGGGAAGGTACGGAAAGACATTCACAAAATCCTGCCGCAGGCCAAATGTCCGTCATTCACCGACAGCGCCGGCAAGCGCTGGTTCGATATCGGGCAGGGTGCCTGGCTGAGTGGCGACGACGTGGAGGCGGATATCAGCCAGTATGACCTAAAAAATCGGGGGTTCTCAGCGTTTGAGCAGCCCGCCACAGCCAGTATGGAAAAATCCCTGCATGAGAACTGGGTGAAATCGGCATTCAGCCATCTTTCCGAGTGGGTGAGGCCGGAGCGGGGTATTCGTGAAAAGCAGGTGTCGAACTATTATCAGGCGCTGATCCGTAAGATGGATCTGAACCACGATGGCGAACTGTCCGGGTGGGAGCTGCATCAGGCCCTGCAGTACCCGGAGATGGACGTAAGGGATCTGGTTGCCGGTCTGGTCATCAGACACGACAGCGAGTGGTTCGGCGGCAGCAGCCATCTGCGCTGGACGGACTACCTGAAACACATGGATATGCTGCTGACGGGTTATGTCAGGAGGTGGCTAGATAACATGGAGTGGATGAGTCAGGTACCGCCTTTCGACGAGGGAAAACCCGTATGGCACATGCATCCGGTGAAGTTTCTTGATGCTATTGCAACGAAGATTAAGTTGTGGGAACTGGGAACAACATCAGAACATTATGAGTCTGGTGGTAGGGGGCCTGGAGTCATATCTTCAGGAAGAGGAGATCACGGTGGAGCATCATATGGATGTTATCAACTATCCTCCAAGCTAGGTGTTGTTCAAGATTATATTAAGCAATCAAAATATAAAAGTAGATTCGATGGTCTGCAAATAGGAACGCAAGAATTTAATTCTGAGTGGAAAAGTATAGCGATTGAAGATAAAAATGGATTTTCACATGACCAATATCTTTTTATAAAGAAAACTCATTATGAGGCGCAGTTAGGATTTTTGGCAAAGCATGGAATTAGTATCACTCATAAAAGAGCTGCGATACATGACATGATATGGTCTACCTCAGTTCAGTATGGGCCTTATACAAATCTTATAGTTAAAGCTGTTGCTGGATTGTCTTTTGACAGCGCCACGGATGTTCAAATTATAACCGCAGTGCAAGATTATAAACACGACAATGTTGAAACCAAATTTCGTAGTTCCCCTACGCTTTGGCCTGGTTTGAAAGCTAGGGCTATAAGTGAGAAGGCTAAGCTTTTGAAGTTGGAAAATGATAATTATGAGGTTGAGTGATTATGGGGTTTATTAAATCAGCGAGTATGGTTCTATTTGTTATTTCTTTTGCTGTACTATCAAAAGAAGCTCCTAAGTATAGTGCAGAATATATGAAGTGTTTATCCGCTAATGTAGGTGATCCAATGTCTACTACATGCATCGATTCCGAATTGAACACTCAAGATGGATTGATTAATTCATTTATTGGCAAGCATAGGGATATAACTTCACCTGAAGATGGTAACCCGATAGATCTTAAATCGTTTGCGGGAAGTCAGCGTAAATTAATAGATGAAAAATGTGACCTGTGGTTAAAGGCTGGAGGGCAAAATGGAGTTCTTTTATCTAAGCAGTGTATTTTGGATGAAACAATATCCCTAAAAAATATGCTAACAGATTTTGTCAGATCTGTTGATGGCTAATAATTCATGGAGGATCTTCTTGAGATCCTTCATGGAACGTCGTAATCTCCTGCTCTGTAAACGAAAAAACCACCTGGGGAGGTGGTTTGATCGAAGGTTAAGTCAGTTGGGGAACTGCTTAACCAAGGTAACTGGCTTCAGCAGAGCGCAGATACCAAATGCTGTCCTTCCAGTGTAGCCGTAGTTGGGCCATCACTTCAAGAACTCTGTAGCACCGCCGACACCATCATCGCTCTGCTCATCCAGTTACCAATGGCTACCGCCACTGGCGATTCGTCGTGTCTTTCAGGGTTGGATGATCTTGATCCTACCCACGTACTGTGGACACAGCCCTAAGCAGCTTCCAGGTTTCCAACGAAACCAAAGAACGCTACAACCAGTGCACTAACATCGAATGCGGGCATACCTTCGTGACGCATAAGACTTTTGTGCGGTCAGTATGCCGTTTGCAAAAAATCAGCGCAGCACCGCCTCATCCAAAAGGTATGCAGGAACAATTTGCTTACTAATACTGATTCGCCGCTGGCGGTTTTTTTACGTCCGATGTCGCCATAACAAAAACGCTGTCGCCACTTTGTCGCCACACATGAAGAAGAAGTTATCTAAGTGGTTGATTGGAAGGGGGGCTGAATTTCAGGCAACAAAAAACCCATCAACCTTGAACCATAAGCGGCGGGGTTGATGGGCTCCACAAATTGGGGACATCAAAGAAAAGCAGTGGCACTAATTAAGACCCGCACCCTGGTGAAAAGTTCGCGGGCCGGGCAAAATAATTTTTCATGGCACAAAATGCACCATTACCCGCCAAGGCCTGGCCAGATGATGATGATAAGCGTACCGGCCAGGGTGAGCAGCACGTTGGCAATCGCATAAGTGCCTGCGTAGCCCAGGGCCGGAATATTACTGCGCGACACGTCGCTGATAATTTCCATGGCCGGGGCACAGGTGCGGGCACCCATCATGGCGCCGAACAGCAGGGCGCGGTTCATGCGCAGCACATAGGCGCCAAACAGGAAACAGATAATCACCGGCAGCAGGCTGACAATCAGACCGGCTACCAGCATCTGGCCGCCAATCGCCCCGAGCCCGTGGCTCATACCGCTACCGGCGCTCAGCCCCACACCGGCCATAAACACCATCAGACCAAACTCTTTGACCATGTTCAGCGCCCCCTGGGGGATATAGCCAAACGTGGGGTGGTTAGCCCGCAGGAAGCCGAGCATGATCCCGGCAAATAACAGCCCGGCCGCGTTACCGATCCCGAAGCTGAACGAACTGAAGTCAAAGGTGATCATCCCAATCATCAGCCCGATAATAAAAAAGGCGCAAAAGGCCAGTAAGTCGGTCACCTGACTGTGAATGGAGATAAAGCCGATGCGATCGGCAATGGTTTTCACCCGGCGGGCATCGCCGCTTACCTGCAGCACATCCCCTTTGTTGAGCACGATATTGTCATCAATCGGCATCTCTATCTGGCTGCGGATCACCCGGTTAAGGAAGCAGCCGTGGTCGGTGAGTTTGATTTGCGCCAGGCGGCGGCCAACCACATTGTGGTTTTTCACCACGATCTCTTCGGTCACGATCCGCATGTCGAGCAGATCCCGGTCGAAAACTTCCTTACCGTTACGAAAGCTCGGATCAAGGCGCGCGTGGGCATCCGGGTAGCCGACCAGGGAGATCTCATCCCCCACCTGTAACACCGCATCGCCGTCTGGCGTGGCCAGAATACCGTTGCGGCGGATACGTTCGATATAACAGCCGGTCTGGCGGTAGATCCCAAGCTCGCGCAGGTTTTTACCGTCTGCCCAGGCCACAAGCTCCTGGCCTACGCGGTAGGCGCGGATCACCGGCAGATACACTTTACGGGTGGCGTCGGTATCCAGCCCCCGCTCGCGGGCAATCTGCTGGGCGCTGGTCTGGAGATCCTGGTGCTGCAGTTTTGGCAGGTAGCGGGCGCCGACAATCAGGCTCACCAGCCCCACCAGATAGGTTAACGCATAGCCAAGGCTCAGGTGATCCTGGGCGAGGGCCAGCTGGGCGCTGTCCATACCGGAGTGGCGCAGGGTATCACCGGCCCCCACCAGTACCGGGGTGGAGGTCATGGCCCCGGCCAGCATCCCGGCGGTAAGCCCGATGTCCCAGTGGAACAGCTTGCCAAGCCCCACCGCCATCAGCAGGGCAGAGCCCACCATCACGGTGGCCAGCATCAGGTAGTTTTTGCCGTCGCGGAAAAAGATAGAGAAAAAGTTGGGGCCGGCTTCCACACCCACGCAAAAAATAAACAGCATAAAGCCCAGGTTTAACGCGTCGGTATTCATGGCGAAGTGCTGCTGGCCCAGCAATAAAGAGACCACCAAAACACCAATAGAATTACCCAGTTGTATTGAGCCCAGCCGTAATTTACCCAGGCAAAGGCCCAGGGCGAGTACAACAAACAATAGCAGGATGTAATTCCCGCTTAACAAATCTGCGACGTTTATATTCACGAAGGATAACTTTTTGTTTACTAGTAACCTGTTGAAAGTGATAGTTTTTTGCGCTAATGTCACCAGGACGCACGGGCAGATATGCCCTCTTTTGCAGGGTGAAATGCGCAGCATCTGGCCCAGCGCCGTTAGTTTAATCTTTCATTTAATTAACGGCTAGTGAGAGTTAACCGATTACAAAAACTAATAGCAAATTATGTGTTCAGTTCTGGCACGGATAGCGGTGTTTTGTCTGATGTGAGCCCCGTGGGGAAAACGTTACAAGTGTGAGAGTAGCAATGTCTGGGGGATGGTTGTGATGCGATCACATCGCTGGATGAGTGTCATTTGTTGCTGTGTGTTGTTTATCGTTGTGTTCCTGGCCGTGCGCTGGAACATGCGTGGCGCATTTCGTGCCGCCGGGCACCCGGAGCTTGGTCTGCTGGTGTTTCTGATCCCCGGCGCGGTGGCGAGCTTTTTTGCCCGCCAGGAGCGGGTGGTTGAGCCGCTGATTGGCGTGATGATCGCGCTACCGGCCTGCGTTATTGCGCTGCACACGATTTTTGCCTCCGAGCGCTCCTTCTGGCAGGAGCTGGCCTGGCTGTTTAGTGCGGTATTCTGGTCGTCGCTGGGCTCTTTGTGTTTTCTGCTGGTGTTCGCCATGCGCCGCAAGCGCCGTGGGTTTGACCGGCGCTCCAGCGAAAAGTAACCCCGTTGCCCCGGGTGGGGCACCCCTTCTATCTGTTTTTCATTTCTTTATTTGTTGCGCTGAATACGGTCGCCGGGAATGCACGCGCCCGTAGGCGGGCGCTATACTCTGCGCATTCTGACAAGAAGGATGTGTAGCCGTGAAAACACCCGGACCAATTATTTCGCCACCGTTACTGATTCTGGAAACCGCGGGCATTGCACTGCTGGTGCTGGCGTGGCTTTCGGTTAATCAGTATCTTGAGCTGCCTGGCGTGCTGGGCAGCGGCGGGGCCGCGCTGATCATGATATTTGCCGGAGTAGGGCTGATGCTGCCCGCCGCCGTGGCGCTTATTCTGGCCATGTCCCGCCGCCTGGCGCCGCAGTTAATGTCACATTCAGAATCAAAAAAGGAAAAACCCGATGACACCGACCATTGACTTGTTACTTGCCCACCGCTCCGTGCGCCATTTTACGGATCAGCCCATCAGCGATGCCGAGCGCGAAGCTATCTTCGCCGGGGCGAGGGCGACCTCAAGCTCCAGCTTTTTGCAGTGCAGCTCGATTATCCGCATCACGGATCCGGCGCTGCGCGGGCAACTGGCGACACTGGCCGGGAATCAGCAACACGTTGCCCGGGCGGCGGAGTTCTGGGTGTTCTGTGCGGATTTTAACCGCCACCTGCAAATTTGCCCTCAGGCAGAGCTGGGCTGGGCGGAGCAGTTGCTGCTGGGCGTGGTGGATACGGCAATGATGGGCCAGAATGCGCTGACAGCGGCAGAGTCCCTGGGGCTGGGTGGGGTCTATATCGGCGGGATCCGCAACAATATCGCCGCCGTTACCGGGCTGCTTGAGCTTCCCCGGTTTGTGCTGCCGCTGTTCGGGCTGTGCCTTGGCTGGCCTGCGGATGTGCCGGAGTTAAAACCGCGCCTGCCTGAGGCGCTGGTCGTACATGAAAACCACTACCACCCGGTGGACAGGGACGTGCTACAGCAGTATGACGACCAGATAGCCGCCTATTATCAGAGCCGGGGCAGTAACACCCGTCAGGACACCTGGAGCGACCATATCCGGCGCACCATTGTGAAAGAGAGCCGCCCGTTTATTCTCGACTATTTACATCAGCAGGGCTGGGCCTGCCGTTAAGTCGGCAGGGCCGGGATTGTCAGGGGGAGAGGATGAAAATTGCTATTTTATCCCGGGACGGGTCGCTCTGGTCCTGTAAACGGCTGCGCGAGGCCGCAGTAGCACGGGGCCATCAGGTTGATATTATCGATCCGCTTTCCTGTTATATGACAATAGGTGCGGATATTTCACAAGTGCACTATAAAGGGCGACAACTCCCCCATTATGATGCGATCATTCCCCGCATTGGCTCCGCCATTACTTTTTATGGTACGGCGGTGCTGCGCCAGTTTGAGCTTTCGGGGAGCTACCCCCTTAATGAGTCGGTGGCTATCAACCGGGCGCGCGATAAGCTGCGCTCCCTGCAACTGCTGGCCCGCCAGGGCATAGCGCTGCCGGTAACGGGTATGGCCCACTCGCCAGACGACACCAGCGACCTGATTAAAATGGTCGGCGGTGCACCGCTGGTGGTCAAACTGGTGGAGGGCACCCAGGGCATCGGCGTGGTACTGGCGGAGACCCGCCAGGCGGCAGAGAGCGTGATCGATGCCTTTCGCGGGCTGAATGCGCATATCCTGGTCCAGGAATATATCGCGGAAGCTGGCGGGAAAGATCTGCGCTGTCTGGTGGTGGGCGACCAGGTGGTGGGCGCCATTGAGCGCCAGGCAAAGCCCGGCGACTTTCGCTCTAATCTGCACCGTGGCGGCAGCGCCCGCAGGGTAGAGATAACCGGGCAGGAGCGGGCGCTGGCGGTTAAAGCCGCCCGCACGCTGGGGCTTGAGGTGGCCGGTGTGGATATTTTACGCGCCAGCCGCGGGCCGCTGGTGATGGAGGTGAATGCCTCCCCCGGGCTGGAAGGGATAGAAAAGACCACCGGGCTGGATATTGCCACCATGATGATCCGCCGGGTTGAAGGGCAGGTCCATGAGGGATACAGCCTGAAAACCGGCGGCTAACCGGCGCAGGTGGATTATCACATGGTATCCGGGG
The DNA here is from genome assembly GCF_000262305.1 of Shimwellia blattae DSM 4481 = NBRC 105725. Classification (NCBI taxonomy): domain Bacteria; kingdom Pseudomonadati; phylum Pseudomonadota; class Gammaproteobacteria; order Enterobacterales; family Enterobacteriaceae; genus Shimwellia; species Shimwellia blattae. Next base: position 2,636,166 of record NC_017910.1, on the reverse strand, counting down.
CGCTTTTTGCGTAATCTATGTCCCCGTCGTTTCTGGCGCAGCGCTGGTCTGTTTACCGCGCAACGCCGGTTATTCAGGGTATAGCGCTTTATTTCGCCCCCGTCATTAATGTTAAAGAGGTATCCGAGGTATGGCGTCGCTCGTCGTTCCGACACTGGAAACTGTCCGTCGCTGGATGGACGAGATAGGAGTCACTTTTTACGAGTGTGACTCCTGTCAGGCATTACATCTTCCCCATATGCAGAATTTTGAAGGGGTATTTGATGCCAAAGTCGATTTGATCGATAACGTGCTGCTGTTTTCGGCACTGGCGGAAGTGAAACCCTCTGCGCTGCTGGCCCTGTCGGTGGATTTATCATCCATTAACGCCAGCTCCCTGACCATGAAAGCGTTCCTTGATATCCAGGATGACAACCTGCCAAAACTGGTGGTGTGCCAGGCGCTGTCTGCCTCGGTAGGGGTCACCCGCGAGCAGTTCGCTGCATTTATGAAGCAAAGTGAAGAGCAGGTGTCGATGGTGATCCTCGAAGCCTCAGCCAACCAGCTGCTTTACAATTCAGAAGATGAAGCCGTACCGGCAGAGCCGGAGATGAGTCACTTTTTACATTAATTTTCCCGTTAACTACGCAATGTCTGTGCCTGGTGCAGGATATTGCGTAGTGAATTGTATTGCCTGCTGGCGGTTTAGCGGATCATTTCCTCCACGAATTAACCAGCCGGATTTATTTCCGTATTCATTTTTGTGACCTGCTGATAAAAATAGCTTTTTTCTGCCTCGCTATAGTCTGAACCCCCTGCTAACGTTATTCTTGCCATGCACCGAAAACGTGCAACGAATTTGTCATATTTTTAAATTTTTTTGTTCTTTCAGGATAAATGCGCACGGATTTTGCATGTATGTTGCATATCGGTCTGGTGCTCAGATTACTCGCTCACGCGTATTGCCATTACTCTTTGAGAAGGAAATGAAAAATATGTCCATCCCAGCTAAAAAATGGTTGTCAGGTATTATTGCCGGGGCTCTGATGGCCTCTTCCGCCGTGGCAGTGGCGGACGAGCAAAACACGCTGCACATTTATAACTGGTCTGATTATATGGGTAAGGATACGCTGAAGAACTTTACCCGGCAGACCGGAATTAAAGTCGTCTATGACGTGTTTGACTCTAATGAAGTGCTGGAAGGAAAATTAATGGCGGGAAGCACCGGCTATGATCTGGTGGTGCCGTCATCTAACTTTCTGGAGCGTCAGTCCCAGGCCGGTATTTTCGCCCCGCTGGATAAAAGTAAACTCCCCAATTATAAAAACCTTGATCCGGAATTGCTGAAACTGGCCGCCCAGAACGACCACGATAATAAATACGCTATCCCTTATATGCTGGTCACCACTGGCATTGGCTACAACGTTGATAAGGTAAAAGCCGCCCTGGGGGCCGACGCGCCGGTAAATAGCTGGGATCTGATTTTTAAACCGGAAAATATCGCCAAACTGAAGAGCTGCGGCGTGGCGTTTCTGGATGCGCCGAGCGAAATGTACGCCACCGTGCTGCACTACCTGGGCAAAGATCCCAACAGCTCCAACGCCGCCGACTATAACGCCGCGACGGATCTGCTGCTGAAGCTGCGCCCCAGCGTGCGTTATTTCCATTCCTCCCAGTATATTAACGACCTGGCGAACGGCGATGTCTGCGTGGCAATTGGCTGGTCGGGGGATGTGCTGCAGGCGGCAAACCGGGCCAGTGAGGCGAAAAACGGCGTCCACATTGCTTATTCCATCCCTAAAGAGGGGGCGATTGGTTACTTTGATAACTTCGCCATTACTGCCGATGCCAAAAATAAAGAGGCCGCCTACCAGTTCCTTAATTATCTGATGGAGCCCAAAGTCATTGCCGATATCAGCAATACGGTGTTTTATCAAAACGCCAATAAAGCAGCCACCGAGTATCTGGCACCTGAGGTGCGTAATAACCCGGGCATTTATCCGCCCGCAGACGTGCGCGCCAAACTGTTCCCGCTGAAGGTGCAGTCGCCGAAGATTGACCGGGTGATTACCCGCTCCTGGACCAAAGTGAAAACGGGTAAATAACCCTTTTTATTCTGAATAACGGATGTCGCGTCAGGTATGACATAAATCGTGCGTTAACCACTGGCAATTGCACAATCAGAGTGCAATTGCCTCAAAATGGTCAGTGCCCTGATGCACTGATCCCTGGATTAAAAAGATAAGGCGACCGGGCCACACTTTTTTGCCGGAGGGCTTCCCTGTGAATGAAACTATCCTCCGCCCGCGGGCGAAAACGATAAAAGCGCTGACTCCGCTACTTGAAGTTCGTAATCTGACAAAATCATTTGACGGCCAGAACGCCGTGGATGATGTCAGCCTGACTATCTATAAAGGGGAGATTTTTGCGCTGCTCGGGGCATCCGGGTGCGGTAAATCCACCCTGTTAAGGATGCTGGCCGGGTTTGAAACCCCCACCCACGGGCAGATTATGCTCGACGGGGTGGACCTGTCCCGGGTACCGCCCTACCAGCGGCCCGTCAATATGATGTTCCAGTCTTACGCGCTGTTCCCCCATATGACCGTGGAGCAGAATATCGCCTTTGGCCTGAAACAGGACCGGCTGCCAAAAGGCGAAATTGCCAGCCGGGTAGAAGAGATGCTGGCGCTGGTGCATATGCAGGAATATGCCCGGCGCAAACCGCACCAGTTGTCCGGCGGCCAGCGCCAGCGGGTGGCCCTGGCCCGTAGCCTGGCGAAGCGGCCAAAACTGCTGCTGCTGGACGAGCCCATGGGGGCGCTGGATAAAAAACTGCGCGACCGGATGCAACTGGAAGTGGTCGATATTCTTGAGCGGGTAGGGGCCACCTGTGTGATGGTGACCCACGACCAGGAAGAAGCCATGACCATGGCCGGGCGTATCGCCATTATGAATCGCGGTAAATTTGTCCAGATTGGCGAGCCGGAAGAGATTTATGAGCACCCCACCACCCGCTACAGCGCGGAGTTTATCGGCTCGGTCAATGTGTTTGAGGGGTTACTGAAGCAGCGTGATGAAGACGGCCTGGTGATTGACTCCCCGGGCCTGGTCCACCCGCTGAAAGTGGATCCGGATGCCTCCGTGGTGGACGGTGTGCCGGTGTATGTGGCGCTGCGCCCGGAAAAGGTGATGCTCTGTGAGACCCCCCCGCCAGACGGCTATAACTTTGCCGTGGGGGAGGTGGTACATATCGCTTATCTGGGGGATTTGTCGATTTACCATATCCGCCTGCACAGTGGCCAGATGCTCAGCGCCCAACTGCAGAATGCTCACCGCTATCGCAAAGGGACCCCGACCTGGGGAGACGAGGTCCGTCTGTGCTGGGATGCCGACAGCTGTGTCGTGCTGACCGTGTAGGAGGGGATGATGAGCGCTGTATCTGAACGCCCGGAGGCAAAACCTCCCGAAGGCGGCCTGCGTCACTGGCTGGCACGCCTGCAAATGGCCCATGGCCGTAAACTGGTGATCGGTCTGCCGTTTATCTGGCTGATCCTGCTGTTTATGGTGCCGTTCCTGATTGTGTTTAAAATCAGCCTGGCGGATATCGCCCGGGCGATCCCGCCATACACGGATCTGCTGAGCTGGGCAGACGGCCAGCTCACCGTGGTGCTTAACTTCGCCAACTACCTGCAACTGACTGACGATCCGCTCTATGCGGAGGCGTATCTCCAGTCGCTTCAGGTAGCCGCCGTGTCGACGGTTTGCTGCCTGTTGCTGGGGTATCCGCTGGCCTGGGCGGTGGCGCACAGCCGGGATTCCACGCGCAATATTCTGCTGTTGCTGGTGATCCTGCCCTCCTGGACCTCGTTTCTTATTCGTGTCTACGCCTGGATAGGCATCCTCAAAGAGAACGGGGTGCTTAATAATTTCCTGCTGTGGCTGGGGGTGATTGATCAGCCGCTGGCTATCCTGCATACCAATGTGGCGGTGTATATCGGCATTGTGTATGCCTACCTGCCGTTTATGGTGCTGCCTATCTACACGGCCCTGACCCGCATTGATTACTCGCTGGTGGAGGCGTCGCTCGATCTGGGGGCCCGGCCGCTGAAAACGTTCTTCAGCGTGATTGTGCCCCTGACCAAAGGCGGGATTATTGCCGGTTCCATGCTGGTCTTTATTCCGGCGGTGGGGGAGTTTGTGATTCCGGAACTGCTGGGCGGGCCGGACACCATTATGATTGGCCGGGTCCTGTGGCAGGAGTTCTTTAATAACCGCGACTGGCCGGTAGCTTCGGCAGTGGCGATTGTGATGCTGGTGCTGCTGATTGTGCCTATCATGTGGTTCCACAAGCATCAGAACAAAGACGCGGAGGGGCAGGGATGAATAACTTACCAGTAGTACGTTCACCGTGGCGGATCCTGATTCTGGTTATCGGGTTTACCTTCCTGTATGCGCCGATGCTGATGCTGGTTATCTATTCGTTTAACAGCTCGCGGCTGGTGACTGTCTGGGCTGGCTGGTCCACCCAGTGGTATCGGGTGCTGTTTCACGATACCCAGATGATAGGCGCCGTGGTGCTGAGCCTGACGATTGCGGCCGCGGCGGCCAGCATGGCGGTGATCCTCGGGACGATAGCCTCGGTAGTGATGGTGCGCTTCCGGCGGTTTCGCGGGGCGAATGGCTTTGCTTTTATGCTCACCGCGCCGCTGGTTATGCCGGATGTGATAACCGGCTTGTCGCTGTTGCTGCTGTTTGTGGCGCTCGGGCAGGCTATTGGCTGGCCCAGCGAGCGCGGTATGCTGACCATCTGGCTGGCCCATGTGACCTTCTGCACCGCCTATGTGGCGGTGGTGATCAGTGCCCGCCTGCGTGAGCTGGACCACTCCATTGAAGAGGCGGCGATGGATCTTGGCGCGCCGCCGCTGAAGGTCTTTTTTGTTATCACGCTGCCGATGATCTCACCGGCTATCATCTCCGGCTGGCTGCTGGCGTTTACCCTGTCCCTTGATGACCTGGTGATAGCCAGCTTTGTCTCCGGCCCCGGGGCGACCACGCTGCCCATGCTGGTGTTCTCCAGTGTGCGCATGGGGGTTAACCCGGAAATTAATGCGCTGGCATCGATTATACTGGGAGTGGTCGGGGTTATCGGATTTATCGCCTGGATCCTGATGTCCCGGGCAGAAAAGCAACGTATGCGCGATATCCAGCGTGCAAGGCAGGGCTGAAAAGCATAGAATTCGCCAAAAGCCAGTTAACGGATGCCGCGCCAGTCGCGGCATCCGCACGTAAGGACCACGGGGTTTTTAAAATTAGCAGCCATCATTCTTCACACGCCAGGCTCAACGCGCCAACACTGGTAGTGATCGCCGCGATCGCCATTATTCTTACCCGCTGCGTTGACGTGGTGATGTTATTTAACACCCTCGGCTGGAGCGGCACCCAGGCGTTTGTCCTGCGCAGTATTCAGACCTGGGCGCTGACGCTCATCTCATTTGCCAGCCTGCTGGTGGTGGCGGTGGATGTGCGCTGCGCTTTTGTCATTGTCCGCGGGCGCAGCTGGGGGCGCTGGCTGTATCTGCTGGTGCAGCTGGTGGTGACCGGTTATTTGTGGGCGGCGTCTCTGGGGTTTGGCTACCCGGAGCTGTTCAGTATTGCCGGTGAGTCAAAGCAGGAGATTTTTCAGGCGCTGATGGCCCAGAAAGCCCCGGATTTCCTGGTGCTGTTTCTGCTGTTTATTCCCCCCTCCAGTCGGCGGTTTTTCCGGCTGCAATAGGCGCGCTGAACCGGTACAATCCCGGGCCACTTGTCTGAGGTTTTTTTTACTATGCAATGTGCTCTTTATGATGCCGGTCGCTGCCGCTCCTGTCAGTGGCTGGAACAACCGGTGACTCAGCAACTGGCGGCGAAAATGGCGGATCTGCGCGCCCTGCTGGCCGAAAGCCCGGTAGCCCACTGGCTGGAGCCGCTCAGCGGCCCGGAGCAGGGGTTTCGCAATAAGGCGAAAATGGTGGTCAGCGGCAGCGTGGAGCGCCCGCTCCTTGGTATGTTACGCCGGGACGGCACGGCGGAAGATCTCACCGCCTGCCCGCTCTACCCGGCGAGCTTCCAGCCGGTTTTTGCTGCCCTTAAGCCCTTTATTGCCCGGGCCGGGCTAACCCCCTACAACGTGGCCCGCAAACGGGGCGAGCTGAAATATCTGCTGCTGACCGAAAGTCAGCTGGACGGGCGCATGATGCTGCGCTTTGTCCTGCGCTCTGAGGCGAAACTCGCCCAGTTACGCGCCGCGCTGCCCGACCTTCAGGCTCAGTTGCCGCAGCTGGCGGTGATTTCTGCCAATATTCAGCCGGTGCATATGGCCATTATGGAAGGGGAGCAGGAGATCCCGCTAACGCCGGACACGGCGCTGGCAGAGTCGTTTAACGGGGTTCCGCTGTGGATCCGCCCGCAGAGCTTTTTCCAGACGAACCCCACGGTCGCGGCACGGCTGTATGCCACGGCCCGGGAGTGGGTGCGCGGCCTTGCGGTGCACCATATGTGGGATCTGTTTTGCGGGGTGGGGGGATTTGGCCTGCACTGCGCAACGCCGGACATGCAGCTGACCGGTATCGAAATAGCGCCAGAGGCGATAGCCTGCGCCCGTCAGTCGGCACAGGCGCTGGGGCTTACCCGGGTGCAGTTTCAGGCGCTGGATTCTACCCGTTACGCCACGGGGCAGTCAGAGACGCCCGATCTGGTGCTGGTGAACCCGCCGCGCCGGGGGATTGGGGCACTCCTGTGTGACTATCTGAGCCATATGGCCCCGGCGTGGATTATCTACTCCAGCTGTAATGCGCGCACGATGGCGCAGGATTTGCGCCACCTGCCCGGTTACCGGGTTGAGCGGGTGCAGCTGTTCGATATGTTCCCCCATACGGCCCACTACGAAGTGCTGGCCCTGCTGGTGCGCGACGGGCAAAAAAAAGCCCGGTAATTAACCGGGCGGTGGGGGAGATCAGTTCGGGAACCATTGCTGGCTGATTTTCTCGTAAGTGCCGTTGGCTTTCAGCGCCGCCAGGGCATCATTCAGTTTCTTCAGCAGCGCCTGGTTACCCGGGCGTACCGCAATCCCCAGTCCGGTGCCGAAATACTGGGGATCGGTAACATGCTCACCCACGGTGCCCAGTTGCGGGTTGGTCTTCAGCCACTCATTCACCACGGCCGTGTCGCCGAATACCCCGTCCAGGCGGCCGTTTTTCAGGTCGATAATCGCATTCTGGTAGCTGTCATAAGAGACGGTTTTCACTTCCGGATGCTTTTCCTGCAGGTATTTCTGGTGTGTGGTGCCGTTTTCCATTCCGATACGCTTGCCTTTAAGCTCGGCAAAGCTGGTAAATTTACCTTTCGGAGCGATAACCACAGCGGAGTTAGCATAATAGGGTTGGGTGAACGCCACCTGTTTGCTACGCTCCGGAGTAATGTCCATGCCGGAGATGACCGCGTCGAATTTACGGAACTTCAGAGCCGGGATCAGGCTGTCGAAGGCCTGGTTGGTGAAAGTACACTCCGCCTGCATCTGTTTGCATAATGCTTTAGCCAGGTCGATATCAAAGCCGACAATCTGGTTACTGGCATCCAGCGATTCAAACGGTGGATAGGTTGCGGATGAGCCGAAGCTGATCTTCTCTGCAGCCGTTGCGTTCATCGCAATCCCCGCCAGCATGGCAACCAAAAGCAACTTTTTCATACGTAAACTCCCGTCTCTCAGTTCTGTATTCGCCGTGTCCCGGCGCTGGTGATAACCATGCCTTAAAATGAATTACTATGCAAGAATTCTGTATAATTATTTTTATTAAGGTAAAAAAAAGCGGGCCTAAGCCCGCAGTATACGCAGTTAAATCCAGTTAGTTACGCCGTTCGAATGCCAGAGCCCGGCGTTCAATAATACGCATAAGTAGCGTCAGCAGGCCGTTAACCACCAGGTAGAGCAACCCGGCGGCACCAAAGACCATGACGTCGTAGGTGCGGCCATACAGCAACTGCCCGTGGCCCATGATCTCCATCAGAGTGATGGTGTAGGCAAGGGAGGTACTTTTGAAAATCAGCACCACTTCGTTGGAGTAAGAAGAAAGGGCGCGTTTAAATGCATAAGGCAGCAGAATAGCCAGCGTATCTTTTTTGCTCATCCCCAGCGCACTGCACGACTGCCACTGCCCGTCCGGAATGGCGCGAATGGCACCATAGAACAGCTGAGTGGTATAGGCCGCGCTGTTGAGCGACAGGGCTATCAGCGCACACAGCCAGGGCTCAGACAACAAGTGCCAGATAACCGGATAATTCTGCAGGGACGGAAACTGCCCCGGCCCGTAGTAAATCAGGAAGATTTGTACCAGCAGCGGCGTCCCGGTAAACAGGGTGATATAGATACGCACCAGTGGGTTCAGCACCGGGGTTTTCAGCGTCATTATCACGGTAAAGGCCAGCGCCATCACCAGGGCAACGGCCAGTGACGCCACTGTCAGCGTCAGGCTGGTATGCAGACCTTTAAGTAGCTCAGGTAAATAGTCGAGCATCAGTCCGGTCTCCGTTCAAAACGCGTAACCCGCTGGTCAAGCCGCTTCAGGATATACTGGCTTATCAGGGTGATAACCAGGTAGATCGCCGCAGCGATAATGTACCAGTTAAACGGCTCCTGGGTGCGGGTGGCAATACTTTTGGTTTGCAGCATCAGGTCGTTAACGCTTATCAGTGACACCAGCGCCGTATCTTTAAGCAAGACCAGCCACTGGTTTCCCAGCCCCGGCAGCGCATGGCGCCACATCTGGGGCATCACCAGGCGGAAGAATATCGCCCCTTTGGATAAGCCCAGGGCCTGGCCGGACTCCCACTGGCCTTCCGGCACCGCTTTAAGGGCCCCGCGCAGCGTCTGGGAGGCGTAGGCGGCATACAGCAGTGACAGCGCCAGCACACCGCACAGGAACGGGCTGACGTCAAAATTCTCAATCGTCATCTGTACCGGGATCTGCACCACACCCAGGTTAAGGGTGAAGCCGTCAGACAACAGCAACAGTAACTGCGATGAGCCAAAATAGATAAACAGCACCACCAGAATTTCCGGCAGCCCGCGCAGCATCGTGACCAGCGCTGAGCCCGCCCAGGCCACAGGGCGCCAGCTGGCGGATTCCCACACGGCAAACAGCATTGCCAGCGCCAGGCCGATAATCAGTGCGCAAACTGCAAGGCCGACGGTCATCCCGGCGGCGCTTGCTAAAGGGAGTATTTCGTTCATTCAGCTGTTACTTCTGGAACCATTTGTTATAGATGGTCTGGTAAGTACCGTCTTTTTTCACTTTTTCCAGCGCCGCATTAAACTGCTGCTGTAAGGCGGTATTACCCTGGCGGACCGCAATCCCCAGACCATTGCCGAAGTAGGCTTTATCGGTGACTTTATCCCCTACGGCCGCCAGCTGCGGGTTGGTTTTCAGCCATTCGGTCACTACGGCCGTGTCGCCAAATACCGCATCGATACGGCCATTTTGCATATCAAGGCGCGCATTCTGGTAGCTGTCGTACGGTACGGTGGTGATTTCCGGGTGTTTGTCGATAATAAATTTCTGGTGCGTGGTGCCGTTCTGGACACCCACTTTTTTGCCTTTCAGGGCATCAACCGAGGCGTATTTCCCTTTCACGCCGACAAACAGCGCCGAGTTGTCATAGTAAGGGGCGGTGAACAGCACCTGTTTTTCACGCTCCGGGGTGATATCCATACCGGCCATTACCGCCTCAACACGGCGGAACTTCAGGCTGGGGATCAGGCTGTCAAAGGCCTGGTTGGAGAAGGTACAGGTGGCGTTTATCTCTTTACACAGCGCGTTAGCCAGATCAACGTCGAAACCAACAATCTTGTTGTTCGCGTCGATGGACTCAAACGGAGGGTAGGAGGCTTCGGTCGCAAAACGGATAGTCTGCGCCGCAGCGGCGGAAAGGCTTATGCTGGCTAACAGCGCGGCAAGCAATACTTTCTTCATGATAATAGTCCCTCAACTCAATGAGATAAGTAAAATTTGAATGCGTCGGTTTGCGGGGATTCAAAGCAGCTCGCGTCGCCCTGTTCCACAATATGACCATTTTCCATATACACCACGCGGCTGGCGGTTTTACGCGCCACTTCCACTTCGTGGGTCACTATCACCTGGGTGATGCCGGTCTCAGACAGCTCCTGAATGATGCTGACAATCTGCGCGGTGATTTCCGGATCCAGCGCGGCGGTCGGCTCGTCAAACAGCAGCACCTGGGGCTCCATCATCAGAGCGCGGGCAATGGCCACACGCTGCTGCTGGCCGCCGGACAGGTGCAGCGGGTAGCGATCCATATAGGGTTTCAGGCGCAGGCGCTCCAGCAGTTTATCTGCCCGGGCGCGGGCCTGTTCTTTGCTTAAACCCAGCACGCGGCACGGGGCCTCCGTCAGGTTCTGCAATACGGTGAGATGGGGCCACAGATTATACTGCTGGAACACCATGCCCACGTTCCGGCGCAGCTCGCGAATGGCGGCATCACCAGGGGCTTTGACAAAGTCAAAGTGGTTGCCCGCAATATTGAGCGTACCAGAGCGTGGCATTTCCAGCAGGTTCAGCACGCGTAACAGCGAACTTTTCCCCGCACCACTGGGCCCGAGCAGCACCAGGGTTTCCCCCTGTGGGCAGCTCAGTGTGATATCGAACAGCGCCTGATGTGCGCCGTAAAAACAGTTAATGCCGTTTAGTTGAATACTCATGCGAAGCAATTGAATAGCGATTGAGGCTGAGAATAGTACCGTTGACAGAATAGTTATGCAATATTTATGCGTTAAAATTTAAATTCTGCCGCCCTTATGGCTCAAATCTAGCACATTATGTTGGTGAGGGGGCAGGGGAAAAAAATAAATCAGGTATTCCCGGCGAATACCTGACTTTTTATAGGGGGATGGCGAAGCGAATTAGCGGCGTTCCAGAGACAGGCGCAGGTTACCGGCAGGCATCTGGGTGGCCCCCAGATAGCGGATGTCGTCTACCGTCCAGCACTGGCCTTCACGTACCATCAGCACTTCGTCCTGCCAGTGGGTGGTGCCTTTGTTCAGGTTAACGCGCAGCGGAATATTGCGGGCATCGGTGTTCGGGATCGACGAGGCGCTGCTGACGGTGGCCTTTTCGATACCGTTGCTGTTGCTGGCGAACAGGTCTTTACCGGCCAGCACCTGGTCGTTTGCCTGGGCCTGGCTGGCTTGTTCCAGCTCATTCCACAGCCCGCTGCTCAGGTAAGGGCGCAGGCCAGCAAGGTTATTCAGGCCGGTGCCCGGGTGGGCGATGCGGTAGTCATAAAACTGCTGAGCAACGTTATCCGGGCCGCCGCTAATGCAGGGGCCGGTACGGGTGCCGATATCTTTATAAACCGGGGTCACCGCAGTACGCAGCGGGGTGAGGTCCGCAGGGTCTGTAGTGGTGCAGGCACTGAGGAGTAATGCGCAGGGGGTAAGCCATGCCAGAGTGGAGCAACGCATAATGATTTCCTTATGAATCTCAAGTGAACTACATTAACGATGTTAATACTGAATCATAGCGCATCGGCGCTGAATTGGGCGCATTATGTATCGCTAACGCATTGATAGCCAAAGAAAGGAGAAATTATATGCAATTTTCTACTACTCCCAGCCTGGAAGGGCACACTATCGTGGAATATTGTGGCGTTGTTACCGGAGAAGCTATCCTCGGGGCCAATATTTTTAAAGATTTTTTTGCCGGGGTTCGGGATATTGTCGGCGGGCGTTCCGGTGCTTATGAAAAAGAGCTGCGTAAGGCCCGGGAAATCGCCTTTCGGGAGCTGGAAGAGCAGGCAAAAGATCTGGGGGCGGATGCCGTTGTCGGCATTGATATCGATTATGAAACCGTCGGGAAAGAAGGCAGTATGCTGATGGTCAGCGTTACGGGTACGGCGGTGAAAACCCGTTAATGAAGGGGATACAGCGTGCGCTGCTGTGTGCAGCGCTATTTCTGGCGGGCTGTGCCAGTCAGCCGGACATTATCGATCGCGGCAGTTACCGTGTGGATACCCGCCACCAGGCACCCTCGGCGTTTCCCCGCATTACCTCGCTGATTATTCACTACACCGCCGGGGATTTTGACAGTTCGCTGGCAACCCTCACCGGCCCGGATGTCAGCGCCCATTACCTGATCCCCGCCCGGCCCCCTGGTTACCGGGGCAAGCCGGTTATCTGGCAACTGGTGCCGGAAGAGAAGCTCGCCTGGCATGCGGGGGTCAGCTACTGGCGGGGATATACCCATCTGAACAGCACGTCGGTAGGGATTGAGCTGGAAAACAGCGGCTGGCGCCAGGTGCCTGCCGGGCTGGGGATGGTGAAGCGCTTTGAGCCCTTTGAGGCCCGGCAAATTGCGGTGCTGACGACCCTTGCCCGGGAGATTATCGACCGCTACCACATTGCGCCGCAAAATGTGCTGGCCCATGCGGATATTGCCCCCCAGCGTAAAGACGATCCCGGCCCGCTGTTTCCCTGGCAGCAACTGGCCCGCCAGGGGATTGGCGCCTGGCCTGATGAGGCCCGGGTGCAGTTCTGGTTACGGGGGCGGGATCCCCAGGCACCTGTGGATCCGCAGCAATTACTGGTGCTGCTGGCCCGCTACGGGTATCAGGTCACGCCGGGGATGACACCTGAACAGCAGCAAAGAGTGATTACGGCATTCCAGATGCACTTCCGCCCGGCCCGCTATGATGGCGTGGCAGATGCGCAAACCCAGGCCATAGCCGAAGCGCTGCTGGAAAAGTACGGCCAGTAAGCACGCTCAGCGCAGCGTGCCGTGATCTTTTAGCCACTCGGCGGTGCGGATGATGCCCTCATCCAGGGTCACGATGGGTTCATAACCCAGTTCGCGCTGCGCTTTGCTGACATCAAGGGTGAAGTCAAAATTCAGTTTAGAAACGCCGTAGTGGGTGAGCACCGGCTCTCTGGATTCTTTATTACCGAAGCGCTCCATACTGCGGGCGATCATATCCAGCATCGGGTACGGAACTGAGCGGATCCGGCATTTGATCCCCAGGGCGGCGATCAGTTTTTCCACAATCGAGCGCAGCGTGCAGGAGGCCATATTGGTAATGTTGTAGGCCTGGCCTGAGGGCAGGGCGTCGCACCTGGGGGAGCTGGCCAGCCACATGGCGTGGACTGCGTTTTCCAGATAGGTCATATCCACCATGGCAGAGCCCCCGTGGGGCAGCAGAATGCTGCCGTAGTGGCGCATCATCTGCACCAGGCGCGGGAAAAAGACTTTGTCATGGGGGCCGAACAGGCTCTGGGGGCGCAGGATAGTAAACCGGGTGTGGGGGTTAGACTGGGCCAGCAGCTGGATAACCTCTTCAGATGCGGCCTTGCTGCGGGCAAATTCGTTGGCGTAACGGGCCGGGCGGAAATCTTCCGGGATATTGCGGTGGTGGTGGTAGTCAAAATACAGCGCCGGTGAGGAGATATGGACAAAATTCCGCACTCCCCAGGCAACGGCCCACTCTCCCAGCCGCCGGGTGGCGCGCACATTGGCCAGATCAAAGGCCTGCTGGGTGCCCCAGGGGGAGGTAAAACTGGAGCAGTGCCACAGGGTGTCCACATCCGCCAGCATGGCTTTGGCCTGGGAGGAGACCAGCTGCGTTAAATCCGCATGGACAAACTCCGCCCCCATTTTTTGCAGCAGACGGCCCATCGCCTCGTTACGCCCGGTAGCGCGCACGGTGATCCCGCGTTGTCGCAGAAACTCTACCGCATTTCGGCCCAAGCCACTGGTGGCGCCTGTTACCAGTACCTTCATTTCAACCCACTATAGTCTTTTAAGTTACGCAGCGCATTCTTCCGTGAATTGCGCCCCGATGCAATGGGAATGACGGAATAAACCCGTCGTTTAAGGCGATTTGTGTGATGATTGCTCAGCAAGACGGACGATTCTGCGGGCCATCCCTTTAAAGATGAACAGATGCGCCGGGATCATCACCAGCCAGTAAAGCAGCCCCGGTGTGCCGTGGGGGTGCCACCATGCCCGCACATCAAGGGTGCGCACCTCGCCGTTATCTTCCAGCGTAAACGACAGGCGGCCCAGTCCTGGGGCTTTCATGCCAAATAATAGCGTAAGTTCCCGTAATGGCTCGGCGACAATCACTTTCCAGCTGTCCACCTGGTCCCCCGGGTGCAGGTAAGGATGTGTGGGGCGCCCGACCGGTAACCGGTGGCCGACGAGCCGGTCCATCAGGGCCCGGATCTGCCAGAGAATATTGGCAAAAAAGTAGCCCCGCTGCGGGCTGCCAAGCTGGTTAACCACCTGCCAGAGGGCGGCGGCGCTGGCGCGGGTGGTCAGCGTGTAGCCTGCCTGTTTGGGGTAATAGCCATATTCCGGCCGCCAGCGGGCGTGGGCCAGGGCGTCGTAGCCCCAGTCTGCCGAGTGGGAGAGATGGCGCTCACTTTCCAGGGTCTGGCGCAGGGCGTCGTCAAAGGTGATCAGTTTCTGGGGGATCAGCGCCCGCAGGGCCGTATCGTCAGGGATAAGATCGTGTTTCAGCCCCTGGATCAGCGCCCGGGCAACCGGGGCGGGCACGGAGGTGATCATGGTCAGAAACCACACGGAAATCAGCCGGGTAGGGAGCGGCACCGGGATCAGCGGCCGGTGGCATCCGCTGATGGCCATAAAATGTTCAAACTGCTGCTGGTAGCTGAGTATTTCCGGCCCGGCGGCCTCGAAGATCCGGTGCTGTTCGCCGGCGCTTTCCGGCAGGCGCTCCAGGTAGACCAGCAAGTTCTCCAGGGCAATCGGGCTGGTGCGCGAGCGCACCCAGCGTGGCGGGGTCAGCACCGGCAGGTTGTACACCATGTCGCGCATCACCTCAAAGGCCGCTGAGCCTGCCCCGACGATGATCCCGGCGCGCAGCTCGGTGACCGGGATGTCGGCATCACGCAGAATATCCCCGGTAAGCTGGCGGGCCTGCAAATGGGCCGAGTGGCTGTCCCCCTCCCGGGTCTGGAGCGAGCTCAGATAGATAATCTGCTTTACCGGATAGCGCAGCAGGGTGCTGCGCAGGTTGGCTGCCGCCTGCTGTTCGCGCTCAACCAGCCGGGCGCCATCCCCCATGCTGTGGATCAGGTAATAAAGGGTGTCCACATCTTCCAGCAGCGGGGGGATGCTCTCCGGCTGGTGCAAATCCACATAGCGGCAGGTCACCCCGGGCCAGGGTTGCTTCTCAAGCCAGGCGACACGCCGGGCGGCGGCGGTCACCTGATGCCCGGCGGCACTCAGCCGGGCCACCAGATGCTGGCCGATATAACCACTGGCGCCCAGCACCAGTATTTTGCGCATAGTCTTCATCCCTGATCCTCCGGTTAGCCGTTGCCGGCGTGGGGGTTATGGCTGTGACAGAAAACGCTGCCAGTGGTGCACCACGGTTTCCAGCTGCGGGCGGCTGACATCCAGGTGGGTAACCAGCCGGGTTACTGGCGCGCTATTCAGCAAAATATCATGCTGCTTCATATAGTGGCCCAGTGCCTCTGCCCGGAGCGGATCCACCCGGACAAACAACATATTGGTGTCCTGGCGTCTGACATCCGCCCCGATATCGCGCAGCGCCCCGGCAAGCCAGGCGGCGTTGTCGTGATCCTGCTGCAGGCGTTCAACCTGGTGTTGCAGCGCGTATAACCCGGCTGCGGCCAGGATCCCGGCCTGGCGCATGCCGCCGCCGGTCATTTTGCGCCAGCGCAGGGCGCGGCGAATATAGTCGTGGCTCCCCAGCAGCAGTGAGCCGACCGGGGCACCCAGCCCTTTGGAGAGGCAAATTGTAAAACTGTCGCAATAGCGGACGAGTGCTTCCAGCGGCAGGCCACAGGCCACTGCGGCGTTAAAAATACGCGCCCCGTCAATATGCAGCGCCAGGTTGTGCTGGCGGGTAAAGGCCCAGGCTTCCCGTAAGTAGTCCGGGGGCAGCACTTTGCCGTTGTGGGTGTTCTCAAGGCTCAGTAAGCGGGTGCGGGCAAAATGGACATCATCAGGTTTGATTTTGGCCGCGACCATTTCCAGCGGCAGGGTGCCGTCTGGCGCGGCATCGATGGGCTGGGGCTGAATACCGCCCAGGGCGGCAGCGCCCCCGGCTTCATAGAGATAGTTATGGGCCCCCTGACCGGCGATATACTCCTCGCCGCGCTGGCAGTGGCTGAGCAGCGCCACAAGGTTGGCCTGGGTCCCGGAGGGCAGAAACAGGGCGGCCTCTTTGCCACTCAGGCGGGCTGCGTACTCCTGTAGTGCGTTGACGCTGGGATCATCGCCGTAGACGTCATCCCCGGTGGGGGCGGCCATCATCTGTGCCAGCATGGGGGCGCTGGGGCGGGTTACGGTATCACTGCGTAAGTCGATCACGGCATCGGGCTCCTGAAAGGGGAAAAGACACCCCGGGGTGGCGGTGTTACGGCAAGGTTATATTTTTAACGGAAGTGACGGGGTTTTGCCAGTTCGGTAAAAAGCGCGCCGAAAAACAGCAAGGAAAGGATATAAAAATGGCCCCGGAAAGGGGCCATTGGGCAGGAGCCGTTATCAGGCGAGGACCAGATCCCCGGCCGGGTGGCACGAACAGGCCAGCACGTAGCCGTCGGCAATCTCCTGTTCGGTGAGGGTCATGGTGCTGGTGGTGGTGTACTCCCCGGAAACGACCCGGGTTTTACAACAACCGCACACCCCGGCCCGGCAGGCGGCAACAACAGGCACGTTGTTGCTTTCCATGGCTTCCAGCAGGCTTACGCCGACAGGGGCGTGGAATTCCCGGGCCGGTTGCAGTTTGGTGAAGGTCAGGCTGCCGCTGGCGGTTGCCGCTTTCGGCACGAAGAACTGCTCGCGCCAGAAACGGGTGACACCCAGCTCGCGCACGGTGTTCTCCACAAAGTCCATATAGGGCGCCGGGCCACAGGTCATCACGGTGTAGTCGGTAATGTCGGCAACACCTGCCAGCAGCTCCCGGCTAAGACGCCCGGAAACCATCCCCGGCACCTGGCCCTGTTCGGCAATCACGGTGACCGGGTACTGGCGCCATTCGTCGGCAAAGATAACGTCTGCCGGTGAGCGGACGCTGAAAAAGACCTTTACCTCCGCCTGCGGGCGGTTTTTCGCCAGCCAGCGACGCATGGACATAATCGGGGTGACACCGCAACCGGCCGCCAGCAGCAGGTATTTATCTGCCGGGTGGTCGACACAGGTGAAATCCCCGGCGGCGGCAGATAACCACACGTAGTCGCCGCGTTTAACGTCGCGGGTCAGCCACTGAGATCCCGCCCCGTTGTCGATCCGGCGGATGGTCAGCGTAATGTATTCGCTAACCCCCGGGGTCGACGAGAGGGTATAGGCCCGCAGGGTGTCGCTGCTGTTACGGATGCTGACCAGCGCATGCTGCCCCGGTTTGTACGGGTAGAAGTCATGGCAGATCAGCGCCAGGGTCCAGACATCCGGTGTTTCCTGAATAATATGGTGCACCTGCATCCGGTACGGGCAAAGTTCGGTTGGCATGGTCATCTTGCTTATGCCCCCAGCAGTTGCTGCATATCCTGTTCTACGGTTGTGATAGGGCGCAGGCCGAATTTTTCATTCAGAACCGCTAACAGGTTTGGTGTCAGGAAGCCCGGAACGGTCGGCCCGGTGACGATATTTTTCACACCCAGCGAGAGCAGCGTCAGCAGGATAACGATAGCTTTCTGTTCAAACCAGGAGAGCACCAGGCTGAGTGGCAGATCGTTAACGCCACAACCCAGTTTTTCTGCCAGGGTGACCGCCAGAATAATGGCCGAGTAGGCATCATTACACTGACCCGCATCCACCAGGCGCGGCAGCCCTTCGATATCGCCGAAATCGAGCTTGTTGAAGCGGTATTTGCCGCAGGCCAGGGTCAGGATCAGGCAGTCGTCCGGTACGCTGGTGGCAAAATCGGTAAAGTAGTTGCGTTCGCCACGGGCGCCGTCGCAGCCACCGACCAGGAAGATATGGCGCAGTTTTTCACGGCTGACCAGATCAATCAGCGTGTCTGCCGCACCCAGCAGGGTCTGGCGGCCAAAGCCTACGGTGATCAGGTGTTCAATTTCGCTGTACGGGAAGCCCGCCATCTGCTGAGCCTGGGTGATTACCGGGCTGAAGTCGTCGCCTTCCAGGTGGTTAACGCCCGGCCAGCCGACAATGCTGCGGGTCCAGATACGGTCGTCATAGCTGCCGACGGTCGGGTCGATAATGCAGTTAGAGGTCATCACGATCGGGCCCGGGAAGCGGGCAAACTCGGTCTGCTGGTTCTGCCAGCCGCTGCCGTAGTTACCGGCCAGATGTTTGAACTTGCGCAGCTCAGGGTAGCCGTGGGCCGGCAGCATTTCACCGTGGGTGTAGACGTTAACGCCGGTGCCTTCGGTTTGCTCCAGCAGGTTGTAGAGGTCGCGCAGGTCATGGCCGGAGATCAGAATCGCCTTCCCGGCAACCGGTTTCACGTTAACCTGGGTCGGGGTCGGGTGACCATATTTGCTGGTTTCGCCCGTATCCAGAATGCTCATAACTTTGAAGTTCATCTGGCCGATAGCCATTGAACACTCCAGCAGGGCATTCATGTCGGCAGGCCAGGTACCCAGCCAGGACATAATACGGTGATATTCGGCGTAAATATCGTTGTCATACTGGCCCAGTACGTGGGCGTGCTCCATATAGGCCGCCGCACCTTTCATCCCGTACAGGCACAGCAGGCGCAGGCCGAGGATATCTTCACCGATGGTGGCTTTATCGCGGTTGGGGGTAAACAGCTCCGCCTGGCGCTGCAGTTCGCCCAGGTCAGAACCGGCCAGTTGCAGGTCGGCCATCGGGTGGTCAACGGTGGCGCTGGCGTCGGCTTTCAGGCACAGGGCTTTGAGCGCTTCACGCAGGCTGATGGCTTCACGGGCATAGCCCACGATGCGCGGAGAATCGAAGTTTACGTTAGTCAGTGTTGCGAAAAATGCCCGCGGGGCAAAGCTGTCCACCGCGTGATCGATAATTCCCAGTTCGCGTGCTTTGCAAGCCCAGGCAGAAAGCCCCTGCAAAGCCGCGATGAGCAGATCCTGAAGATCGGACGTTTGAGCAGTTTTCCCGCAGACACCCTGGGCATAAGCGCAGCCGTTACCTGCCGGAGTGCGGATAGTTTGTTCACATTGCACGCAAAACATGGTCACACCTTAAAGTTATATTTGATATACATGTTTAAGGTTATGCCTCTGCGGCAGGGAAATAAAAGAGTTTCTGGAAAAATTGCGAGCGAATTGATATAGCGCAAATTTGGCGGTATCCGGATACCGCCAAAGGGGTATCAGGCGGCGAATAGCGCCATCAGCACCGGCACCAGCAGCGTGAGTAAAAAGCCGTGCACAATGGCGGCGGGTACGATCTCCACCCCCCCGCTGCGCTGAAGCACCGGCAGGGTAAAATCCATGGAGGTGGCACCGCACAGGCCCAGGGCGCTGGAGCGGCTGCGGCGGATAAGCCCCGGGATCAGCATAATGGCCAGTAGCTCACGGGCCAGGTCATTAAAAAATGTCGCGCTGCCGATAACCGGGCCGTAGGATTCGGTCATCAGAATGCCGGAGAGCGAATACCAGCCGTAACCGGAGGCCATGCCCAGTGCCGTCTTGAGGGGGAGGTCGAGAATAAAGGCGTTAATCACGCCCGCCAGCAGCGAACTGGCAACCACCACCACGCCTATCATCATCCCCCGGCGGTTGAGCACAATCTGGGCCAGCGACATGCCGCTGTTGCGCAGCTGGATCCCCACCAGAAACAGTAGCAGTGTCAGGGTGTATTCACTGGCCTGGCTTGCGTAGTGCAGCGGCTGCCAGCCGCTCAGCCCAATCAGAAACCCGAGCAGGACAACCCCTGCCAGTTGCAATGACTCCAGCGCCATCGCCAGCCGGGAGGGTAATGCCTGCGAGTGCAGCTCTTGTTTCCAGGGGATGCGTTTGTCCAGCAGCCGTAAGGCAAGTAAATTGCAGCCGAGGATCACCACAATACTGACGGCGGAGTAGTGCAGTATTGAGAGCAAATTCGCCGACAGGTTATCGAGAAACGCGAGGCTTATTCCCATAAAGAACAGGATGACATAGACAATCCAGCTCAGCAGGCGGCCCACAATATGGAGTGTCGGCTTGTGCTTCAGGGGGATTAAATAACCAATAATCAGTGGTACCAGGATAAGAAGAAGGCCGGAAAACATGCTGCTGTGTCCTTGCATTGAATAAAACGCCGCGCAAAACACTAGCACAAACGCAGAGCGAGTAAAGACACAATCGGGGAAGGGGATAAAAACAAAGGCCCGGAAGACCGGGCCTGAGGTGGGATTAGCTGCGTTTTTCCAGCAGGGAGCGGTAAATAATGCCCCCCAGGATACCGCCGATAATCGGCATCACCCAGAACAGCCACAGCTGCTGCAGTGCCCAGCCGCCCTGGAAGATGGCAACCGCGGTACTACGTGCCGGGTTCACAGAGGTGTTAGTCACCGGAATGCTGATCAGGTGGATCAGGGTCAGCGCCAGGCCGATAGCAATCGGGGCGAAACCGGCCGGTGCGTTTTTATCTGTCGCGCCGTGGATAACAATCAGGAAGCCACAGGTCAGGACGATTTCAATCACAATGGCAGACAGCATGGAGAAGTGATCCGGAGAATGTTCACCAAAACCGTTAGACGCAAAACCGCTGGCGGCAGCATCAAAGCCTGCTTTACCGCTGGCAACCACATACAGCACAGCAGCGGCGGCGATACCACCAATAACCTGAGCGATAATATAGCCTACAACCTCTTTTGCCGGGAAACGACCACCGGCCCACAGGCCGAGGGTGACTGCCGGGTTAAAATGGCCGCCGGAAATATGACCAACAGCATAGGCCATAGTTAAAACAGTCAGACCAAATGCCAGAGCGACCCCTGCAAAGCCAATACCTAATTCCGGATAAGCTGCGTCCAGCACTGCACTGCCGCAACCACCGAATACCAGCCAGAACGTTCCGAAGAATTCAGCTGCTAATTTTCTGAACATAACCACCTCAAATAAAATTAAATACCGCAACGGGAATATTCCGAATACGATGCTACGACTCACCAGAAATAGTTGGTGAATCCACTGGAGATAAAAGCGTTGCAATGTTAAATATTTTACTAAAGCCTTTCTACAGAAATAAATTCCAGTTATTTGATTTGGGGCAAAGTGATGACTCTCGCTGCTAAAAAAAGATAACTGAAGTATAGGCGTTATTGGGATACCGGTGCGCTGACAGCACAAATTCATTATTGTGAATAAAAGGAATAAATAGCCGGTTTAACGATAACTGAGAATTATCCTACTCATTTCGCTATTTCCGGTGAAATGGGCGTGCTAACGCTATGAAAATCTGACTATACTCGGATCAAAGGTACAACGTACCAGGGAGTAAACCAGGAGGAGCTATGTTTCTGGAGCGGGTAGAGATAGTGGGTTTTCGCGGCATTAATCGCCTGTCGCTGAATCTGGATCAGGATAATGTCCTGATAGGGGAGAATGCCTGGGGTAAATCCAGCCTGCTGGATGCCCTGACACTGCTGCTGGCCCCCTCCGGGGAGTTATACCACTTTACCCGGGATGACTTTTATTTCCCCCCCGGGGAAATAAACGGTCGCGAACATCATCTGCATATTGTGCTTACCCTGCGTGAGGCGGAGCCGGGCCATCGCCTGGGGCGCCGCTATCGCTGCCTGTCGCCGGTCTGGATTGACGGCGATGATGAAAACCACCGTATTTTCTACCGGCTGGAAGGTGAGCTGGCGGATGACGGCTCAGTGCTGACACTGCGCAGCTTTCTTAATAACGGTGGCGAGTCTATCCCGCTTGATAATATTGATGAGATAGCCTGCCATATTACGCGCCTGAACCCGGTATTGCGCCTGCGCGATGCGCGTTTTTTACGCCGTATTCGCAGCGGAACCGTGCCAGAACAGCCGGAAACAGAAATGACCGCCCGCCAGCTGGATCTGCTGGCCCGGGAGCTGGTCTCCCGCCCGCAGCATTTAACCGACAGCCAGCTGCGCCAGGGGTTATCCGCCATGGTGCAACTGCTGGAGCACTATTTTTCTGAACAGAGCGCCAGCACCAGCAGCCGACGGCTGATGCGGCGGCGCTCCTATGATGAGCAGCGCAGTTGGCGCTATCTGGATGTGATAAACCGGATGATCGAGCGGCCCAATGGCCGCTCCCACCGGATGATCCTGCTGGGAATGTTCGCCACACTGTTGCACGCCAAAGGCAATATTCGCCTGGACCGGGACGCCCGGCCGCTGCTGCTGATTGAAGATCCGGAAACCCGCCTGCACCCGATTATGCTTTCGGTGGCCTGGCAGTTGCTCAACTTGCTGCCGCTGCAAAAAGTGACCACCACAAACTCCGGTGAGTTACTGTCACTGACGCCGGTGGAAAATGTCTGTCGCCTGGTGCGTGAATCCGGCAAAGTTGCCGCGTGGCGGCTTGGCCCCGGGGGAATGAATGCGGAAGACAGCCGGCGGATTGCGTTTCATATCCGCTTTAATCGCGCCTCGTCGCTGTTTGCCCGCTGCTGGTTACTGGTAGAAGGGGAGACGGAAGTCTGGGTGATGAATGAGCTGGCGCGCCAGTGTGGTCACCATTTTGATGCCGAAGGCATTAAAGTGATCGAGTTCGCCCAGTCCGGGCTGCGCCCGCTGATAAAATTTGCCCGGCGGATGGGGATCGAATGGCATGTCCTGGTGGATGGTGACGACGCAGGGAAAAAATATGCCGCAACCGTCAGAGGGCTGCTGGATAATAACCGGGAGCAGGAGCGGGAACACCTGACGGTATTACCGGCGATGGATATGGAGCATTTTATGTATCGCCAGGGGTTTAGCGATGTGTTCCACCGGGTTGCGCAGATCCCGGAAAGCGTGCCGATGAACATGCGCCGGGTGATCACCAAAGCTATCCACCGCTCGTCAAAACCGGATCTGGCCATAGAGGTGGCCATTGAAGCCAGCCACCGGGGGGCGGAGTCTATTCCGGGGCTGTTTCGTAAAATGTTCTCCCGGGTGCTGTGGCTTGCCAGGGGGCGGGCGGACTGACGTTTCGGCGCGCTGCCTTGAAAACCGGGGAAAGCGCCCTTATCTGGTTATTCTGGTGGTTGTTGCATCATGGGTATAAAAATGCCAGCCGGTGCGGCTGGCATTTTGACTGCGGGATGTACACAATGAACAAATTATGCGGCAATTTCTTCATTGTGAATCGGTACGATGACACTGGCGTGGTTGCCTTTCGGGCCCTGGTGTACATCGAATCTGACAGTCTGACCGGCTTTGAGTGTTCTGTAACCATCCATCTGGATGGTTGAATAATGTGCGAAGATGTCTTCGCCGCCGCCTTCGGGACAGATAAACCCAAACCCTTTGGCGTTATTGAACCATTTAACAGTACCCGTCTCCATGCTGTGACATCCTTCGAAATACGTATTGATGGAATGTTCCGGTGCGTGAGATCTGTTCAAATCATCGCCAGCTCACGACTGTACAATGTAGATAATTCAGACAGTGCGTCAAGGGATGTTACGGGGCCGCAGGGGGAATTTTCGCCAAACTTTGAAGCAGTTAACGCTATTGGCATTATTGTGATCTGGTTCGCTTAATCGGTGCATTTGGCAGCTTTTTTGATACATTTATGGCGATAAGTGTGAGGCTGTTCCCGAAATTACGTTTGACCCGGCCATTCCGGCCGCCAGATCCGCCCAACTTGTTACGCAACCTGAGCACAATTAACCCATGATGATGACAGGCAATGAGTAAAACGAACGACTGGCTGGATTTTGACCAGCTACTGGAGGGCAAAACGCGTGAAACGCTGCAACCGCCGTCCATGTATAAAGTATTGTTAATGAATGATGATTACACGCCGATGGAATTTGTCATTGACGTGTTACAAAAGTTCTTTTCTTATGATGTTGAGCGAGCGACGCAATTGATGTTGACTGTTCACTATCAGGGGAAAGCCATATGCGGTGTTTTCACTGCAGAAGTCGCCGAGACGAAAGTGGCGATGGTCAATAAGTATGCGAGGGAAAACGAGCATCCGCTATTGTGTACGCTGGAACAAGCCTGACCGGGGTGCCGGCTCAGGCATGCAAATTGGGGGAGGTGCCTATGCTCAATCAAGAACTGGAGCTCAGTTTAAATATGGCTTTCGCCAGAGCGCGTGAGCACCGTCATGAGTTCATGACTGTGGAACATCTGCTGCTGGCACTGCTTAGTAATCCATCTGCTCGCGAAGCACTGGAAGCGTGCTCGGTAGATCTGGCGGCGCTACGTCAGGAGCTCGAAGCCTTCATCGAACAGACTACGCCGGTATTACCGGAAAGTGTCGAAGAGCGTGATACTCAACCCACGCTGAGTTTTCAGCGAGTCCTGCAACGCGCGGTATTCCACGTACAGTCCTCTGGCCGTAATGAAGTGACCGGGGCCAATGTGCTGGTCGCTATTTTTAGCGAACAGGAGTCTCAGGCAGCGTATCTGCTGCGTAAACATGAAGTGAGCCGTCTGGACGTGGTGAATTTTATTTCCCACGGAACCCGGAAAGACGAATCTGGTGATGCTTCCGGCGGCACCGCGGACAACCAGCCCAATACTGATGAGCAGCCAGGCGGGGAGGAACGGATGGAAAACTTCACAACCAACCTCAATCAACTTGCCCGGGTCGGGGGGATTGATCCGCTGATTGGCCGCGAAAAAGAGCTGGAGCGTGCCATCCAGGTGCTGTGTCGTCGGCGCAAAAATAACCCGCTGCTGGTCGGGGAATCCGGGGTGGGTAAAACCGCCATCGCCGAAGGGCTGGCCTGGCGTATTGTCCAGGGCGACGTGCCGGAGGTCATGGCCGACTGCACTATCTATTCGCTGGATATTGGCTCGCTGCTGGCGGGGACAAAATACCGCGGCGATTTTGAAAAGCGCTTCAAGGCGCTGTTAAAGCAGCTTGAGCAGGATACGAGCAGCATCCTGTTTATTGATGAGATCCACACCATCATCGGGGCGGGTGCCGCTTCCGGGGGCCAGGTGGATGCGGCTAACCTGATTAAACCGCTGTTGTCTGGCGGTAAGATCCGGGTCATCGGTTCGACCACCTATCAGGAATTCAGCAATATCTTTGAAAAAGACCGCGCCCTGGCGCGTCGTTTCCAGAAGATAGATATCACCGAGCCTTCTGTTGAAGAGACCGTACAGATAATCAACGGCCTGAAACCGAAATATGAAGCGCACCACGATGTCCGCTACACGGCGAAAGCGATTCGGGCGGCGGTAGAGCTGGCGGTGAAATATATTAATGACCGCCACCTGCCGGATAAAGCCATCGACGTTATCGATGAAGCGGGGGCCAGGGCGCGCTTAATGCCCGCCAGCAAACGCAAGAAAACCGTGAATGTGCCGGATATTGAATCTGTGGTGGCGCGCATTGCCCGTATTCCGGAGAAAAGCGTCTCCCGCAGCGATCGCGATACCCTGAAGAACCTTAACGATCGCCTGAAAATGCTGGTATTCGGCCAGGATAAAGCCATCGAAGCGCTGACTGAGGCTATCAAGATGAGCCGCGCGGGGCTGGGCCATGAGCACAAGCCGGTGGGCTCTTTCCTGTTTGCCGGCCCAACCGGGGTCGGGAAAACGGAGGTGACCGTTCAGCTGGCGAAGGCGATGGGGATCGAACTGTTACGGTTTGATATGTCCGAATATATGGAGCGCCACACGGTGAGCCGCCTGATTGGTGCGCCTCCGGGATATGTGGGCTTTGATCAGGGCGGCCTGCTGACCGATGCAGTTATTAAGCATCCCCACGCGGTGCTGCTGCTTGATGAGATAGAAAAAGCGCACCCGGATGTGTTCAACCTGCTGCTCCAGGTGATGGATAACGGCACGCTGACCGATAACAACGGCCGCAAAGCCGATTTCCGTAACGTGGTGCTGGTGATGACCACTAACGCCGGGGTCCGCGAAACGGAGCGTAAATCCATTGGTCTTATTCGCCAGGATAACAGCACCGATGCGATGGAAGAGATCAAAAAGATCTTTACGCCAGAGTTCCGCAACCGTCTGGACAACATTATCTGGTTCAACCACCTGTCTACAGAGGTTATCCACCAGGTGGTCGATAAATTTATTGTTGAACTCCAGGTGCAGCTGGATCAGAAAGGGGTCTCTCTGGAAGTGAGCCAGGAAGCCCGGGACTGGCTGGCTGAGAAGGGCTACGATCGCGCAATGGGCGCCCGCCCCATGTCGCGGGTGATTCAGGATAACCTGAAAAAACCGCTGGCGAACGAGCTGCTGTTTGGCTCGCTGGTGGATGGCGGCCAGGTGGTTGTGGCTCTTGATAAAGACCAGGACAAGCTGACCTACAACTTCCACAGTGCCCAGAAGCACAAACCGGAAGCGGCGCACTGAGTGCCGTAACGCAAAAGAAAAGCCGGGCACAAATGCCCGGCTTTTTTATATCTGTTTCCGCCGCCACTCAGCCCGCGGAAGACACAATATCAGCGACTACGGAAGACAATGCGGCCTTTGCTCAGGTCGTACGGGGTCAGTTCAACAGTCACTTTGTCGCCCGTCAGAATGCGGATGTAGTTTTTGCGCATTTTACCGGAGATATGAGCGGTTACCACGTGACCGTTTTCCAGCTCAACGCGGAACATGGTGTTAGGTAACGTTTCCAGAACGGTACCCTGCATTTCAATATTGTCTTCTTTGGCCATCTAATCCTCGGGGGTATCACTACCATAAGTTTGAACCGGCAAGATAATGCCGAAGTTCACGTATTATGTAAAGAATTCCTGCTTATTAATCATCCATTCAGCCCGCTGGCCGCAACCCGCCATGCCTCATCTGCGTCAGTAATACTGATAGCGCAAGCGTGCAAGGGAGCGGGGTGATAAACCGGGTGTTATCAGGTGCGGAGTCCCAAACGGCGGCAGGGCAACGGGCAGAACAATTCTGTGCGCAGATTATAACACCGTTAATCAAATTATGCTGAAACATTATTCCAGCCGGTAGGCCAGCTCCTGGGCGAGCCAGCAACGGGCGGGAAGGGGCTGGGGAAGTAAATCGCCAATATGGGCCAGATACTGCTGGCGGGGGATCTCCGTCGCCCCGAGTGACGCTGTATGGGGGTTGAGCACCTGGCAGTCAATCAGCTGCCCGCCCTGGCGGATAAAATGCTGGCAGAACGCAAATAGTGCGGTTTTTGATGCATTCTCCTGGCGGCTGAACATCGACTCGCCGCAAAACAGTTTGCCCAGGGCGACCCCGTACATACCGCCAACCAGCGCATCACCGTCCCACACTTCCAGGGAGTGGGCGTGGCCCAGCTCGTGGAGCTGGCGGTATCCGGCGTTCACTTCCGGGGTTATCCAGGTGCCTTCCTCGCGATCGCTGGCGCAGCCGGCTATCACGGCGTCAAAGTCGTAGTTCAGGGTAACCCGCAGCCGGGTTTTATGCAGAAAGCGCCGGAAGCTGCGGCTGATATGCAGCTGCTCCGGGTAGAGCACCGCCCGGGGATCCGGCGACCACCATAAAATCGGGTCGCCCGGGGAAAACCACGGGAAAATGCCGTTGCGGTAGGCCATCATCAGGCGGGCCGGGGTGAGATCACCCCCCAGGGCCAGTAGCCCGTTAGGCTCGCGCAGTGCACCTTCCGGTGGGGGAAACGCAATGGAATGACGGGAAAGCTGCACAAGACGCATAGGGGCAAAATTCTCCGACCAGAATGTCCAGGGTTAAGGTTCAGTCACGGGTGACAGGCGCTGGCAGAACTGATAATAACGCCCCCGTTTTGCCAGCAGTTCGGCATGATTACCCTGCTCAGTAATTTCGCCGCCGTCCATCACGATTATATGATCAAATGCGGCTAACCCGTGCAACCGGTGAGTGACCATTAGTAAGGTTTTTCCCCGGGTGGTTTCCATTAGCAAATTGATTATCTGGCGCTCGGTTTCCGCGTCCAGCCCTTCTGTGGGCTCATCGAGCAGCATCAACGGCGCATCGTGCAGCAGCGCCCGGGCAATCCCCATCCGCCGCCCCTCACCGCCGGAGAGCTGGCGCCCGCCTTCGCCAATCCAGGCATTAAGACCGTCCCCCTCCAGCAGAGCCTGCAGGCCGGTTCTGGTCAGCACATCGCACAGCATGTCGTCGCTGGCTGCCGGGTTTGCCAGCAGCAAGTTATCGCGCAGGGTGGCGCTGAACAGATGGGTACGCTGGGGAACCACGCTGGTGCTGGCGCGCAGGGTCGCTTCATCAAATTCGCGCAGCCCGTGGCCGGAAAGCTGAATATCACCCTGCTGCGGATCCAGGCTGCGGGTAATCAGGCTCAGCAGGGTGGATTTGCCACACCCGGTCTGGCCAAGGATCACCACCCGCTGGCCGGGGTGAATCTGTAGATTAACGGAACGGAGCACCGGCTCACCGGCCCCCGGGTAGCTGAAGGTCAGATCGCGAATGGTCAGGCTGGCGTCGGCGGGGGCAGGGGCCGAACGGGCCGGGAATGTCACCGCCGGCTGCTGGCGGGTTATCTGGCTTAAACGCCGGGCAGAGCTCGCCACCTGGCCCAGATGCTGAAATGCGCCGGTTACCGGTGCCAGCGCCTCAAAACAGGCCATTGCACAGAACACAAACAGGGCAATCAGCGCCCCGGGGGCCGTGCTCCCCCCGGGCGGGGCGGAGGCCATCCACAACATGGTCAGTACCGCGACGGCCGTCAGCAGCAGCATCACGCTCTGGGATAAGGCACTCAGTTCCGCCTGGCGGCGCTGGGCGTCCATCCAGCGCTGTTCGCTTTCATCCAGTGCCGCCCGGTAGCGTGCGCTGGCACCGAAGATGGTCAGCTCCGTGTGGCCCTGGAGCCACTCCATCAGCTGCTGGCGATAAATACTGCGCTGGGCGGTTATCGCTTCCCCGGCCGGTTTTCCGGCCCGGTAGAACAGGGGCGGCAGCAGCAACAGGGAGAGCAGCAAAATCGCCCCGAGCGTCAGCGCAAGGTGCAGATCAATCCAGCTCAGTGAGAAGGTCACCACAAGGATAACCACCAGCGCCCCCACCAGCGGCGAGATAACCCGCAGATAGAGGTGGTCAAGGGTGTCGACATCTGCCACCAGCCGGTTAAGCAGGTCGCCCTGGCGAATGCTGGCCCGGCTTGCTGAAGAGAGCGGCAGCAGGCTGCTGAACGTTTTCACCCGCAGGTGTCTGAGCACCCGGAAGGTCGCGTCGTGGCTGACCAGGCGCTCAAAATAGCGCCCGGCGGTGCGGATAATAGCCGCGCCGCGCACACCGGCGGCAGGGAGCATATAGTTAAAGGTGTAGAGCCCGGCAATACCGGCCAGCGCCGAGGCGGATAAAAACCAGCCAGACAGGGTCAGCAGGCCAATACTGGCCAGCAGTGTCACAATCGCCAGAATCACGCCAAGCGTCAGCATGCCTTTATGGCGGCGGTAAAGGGCCAGCCAGGGCCACAGATCGCGCATTATATTTCCT
This sequence comes from Shimwellia blattae DSM 4481 = NBRC 105725, assembly GCF_000262305.1. Lineage (NCBI taxonomy): Bacteria > Pseudomonadati > Pseudomonadota > Gammaproteobacteria > Enterobacterales > Enterobacteriaceae > Shimwellia > Shimwellia blattae. The sequence continues at coordinate 2,606,628 of NC_017910.1, read as the reverse complement.
CCTTGCGCCACGCCAGTAAATCGCTGAAGGGGCCGGGTTGTTGGCTCAGGGTCGGGTAATCCCCCTGCTGGACTATCTGCCCGTTACGCATAACCCAGATTTGATCCCAGCGGGCGACCAGATCCAGCTGGTGGGTAACCAGAATGGTCGTTTGCTGGCGCGAGGCCTGATCCAGGGCCGACATAACCCAGCGTTCGCTGCCCGCATCCAGGCTGGCGGAAGGCTCATCCAGCAGCAGTAAGCGGCGCGGGGCGAGGAGCGCCCGGGCCACGGCAATGCGCTGGGCCTGGCCCACTGACAGCCGGACAGCCTGATCGCCAGGCTCCGTATCCAGCCCGCCCGGCAGGCGGTGAATAAACTCACTCACCCCGGTCAGCGCCATAACTTCATCAAGCTGTTGTTCACTGGCATCGGGCATCCCCAGCAGCAGATTATCCCGCAGGGTAGGGGCGGGAAGTTGCGGGTTTTGCCCGACCAGGCTCAGTTGCCTGCGCCAGTGCTCTGCATCCAGCGTTCTGAGCTCGATGCCGTTGATAAGCAGTGACCCCTGGTAGGGCAGAAAGCCGCACAGGGCGCTCAGCAGGGAGCTTTTCCCGGCACCGCTTTGGCCGACAATAACCAGCCGGCTTCCGGCCGTGAGGGTGAAATCCAGGGGCTGGGTGAGCGCTTTACCGTCCGGCGTCTGGACTATCAGCCCCCGGGCGCAAATATCCAGCGGGCCCGCCGGGAGGATGGCGCTCCCCTGTTCCGGGGCCTGGAGCGGTGATTCAAGGAACGTCTGCAGGCTGTCTGCCGCCCCTGTGGCCTGCGCTTTGGCGTGATAAAACGCCCCCATATCGCGCAGGGGCTGAAAAAATTCCGGGGCGAGGATCAGCGCCAGGAAACCGGCAAACAGGGTGACCCCCGTACCGTAGTGACCAAAGTTCAGCTCGCCCAGGTAAGAAAAGCCGAAGTAGACCGCCACCAGGGCGATAGAGAGCGAGGCGAAAAACTCCAGCACCGCCGAGGAGAGAAACGCCATGCGCAGCACTTCCATGGTGCGCTGGCGGAAGTCTTCAGCCGCGTGGCTGATATTTTCGGTTTCGGCCTGGCCGCGGTGGAACAGGCGCAGTGTTTCCATACCGCGTAACCGGTCCAGAAAGTTGCCGCTCAGGCGCGCCAGCGCCTGAAAGTTACGCCGGTTGGCGTCTGCGGCCCCCATGCCGACCATAGCCATAAAGAGCGGAATAAGCGGTGCCGTGCCCAGTAATATCAGCGCCGCAGCCCAGTTATAGGGAAAGATAACCAGCACGATAAGCAGCGGAATGGTGGCGGCCAGCGACATCTGTGGCAGGTAGCGGGCGTAGTAGTCCTGCATATCCTCAATCTGTTCGAGGATAAGTGTCGCCCAGCTTCCGGCGGGCTTGCCCTGGATCCAGGCCGGGCCCGCCTGGTGCAGCCTGTCCAGCACCTGGCGGCGGATCTGCTGGCGGATATGCTGCCCGGCGTAAAAACCGGCCTTTTCCCTGAGCCAGATAACCCAGGCCCGCAGGACAAACACCAGTATCAGGGATATCAGGGGCAACAGCAGCGCTTCGCCGGGAATATTCTCGACAATCATATGGTTTAGCAGGGTGGCCATCAGCCAGGCCTGCCCGATGATAAGAATGCCACTAACAACGCCCAGCAGGCGGGAGAGATTAAGCCAGCGCCGCGAGAGGGCGCTTTGTTGTCTGAGCCAGCTGCCCAGTTCGTGTTGACGCGTTTTGTTCATCGAGTGCCAGTAGCAGGTGGTATAGCGTGTTATAAGATTCGGGGCGATTCACTGCGCCAATGTTACATCGTCCCGAAAAGAAAGGCGACCACGGGGCCGCCTTTACGGGTGAATACGCGGATTACCGCTGTTGCTCTGCCAGTCCATCCAGATAGCGCTCTGCATCCAGTGCGGCCATGCAGCCGGTGCCTGCGGATGTAATGGCCTGACGGTAGATATGGTCCATCACATCACCGGCGGCGAATACCCCGGGAATACTGGTCTGGGTGGCATTTCCGTTGCTGCCGGAGTTAACTTTGATGTAGCCATTTTCCAGCGCCAGCTGACCGGCGAAAATCGCCGTGTTCGGGCTGTGGCCGATAGCCACAAACAGCCCGGTAACCTCAAGGTTTTCCGTGTTGCTGGTGTCCTGGGTGTCACGCAGACGCAGCCCGGAAACCCCCATCTGATCGCCGGTAACTTCGTCCAGCGTGCGGTTGGTATGCAGCACGATATTACCGTTGGCCACTTTGTCCATCAGGCGGTTGATCAGGATCTTCTCGGCGCGGAAACTGTCGCGGCGGTGGATCAGATGCACTTCGCTGGCAATATTGGACAGATACAGGGCCTCTTCCACGGCGGTATTACCGCCGCCAATCACGGCCACTTTCTGGTTACGGTAGAAAAAGCCGTCGCAGGTTGCGCAGGCGGAAACCCCGCGGCCTTTGAACGCCTCCTCAGAGGGCAGCCCCAGATAGCGGGCGGAAGCACCGGTGGCGATGATAAGCGCATCGCAGGTGTATTCAGCGTTGTCGCCGGTAAGGCGGAACGGGCGCTGCTGTAAATCAACGCTGTTGATATGGTCAGTGATGATTTCGGTATCAAATTTCAGCGCATGTTCATGCATACGCTCCATCAGCAGTGGTCCGGTCAGATCACTGGCGTCCCCTGGCCAGTTTTCCACTTCTGTGGTGGTGGTCAGCTGGCCACCTTTTTCCACGCCAGTTATCAGCACGGGATTTAAATTTGCGCGTGCTGCGTAGACTGCGGCGGTGTAGCCCGCAGGGCCTGAACCAAGAATAAGCAGCTTACTGTGTTTAGCCGTGCTCATGAGATCCTCTGTGTTTTACGGAAACGATCTGCTGATTGTAAGAAATTTGGAATGTTAAAAAAAGACAATAGATATGTTGTTATCAATGAATGCAATAGAATCAGCCGATAGATGTCCGGACTTTTATGCATGTATCAGAGGATTCTTCTGCCAGGAAGTGGGTGAGTGGACAAGTGATAATATGATGAATAATCTTCACTCAGGATTCATACCTGGCACGTTTCACTAAATATCTATGTTTTACTTTGACAATCCGCTGCGCTTTTGCGAAAACAGTTGAGGAAGAAGAGCGCATGATAGTTTGGTGTGGCTACATGGTCATGCAAAGCAGATGCAATTTTACCGGTTGTTGAAATCTACGCATGGTGTGGACAGACGCCATGCGTGATGTCAATGACATGCCTGCAAGGCGACGGTCTTCTCACGTATACCCTGAACAGTGAAGTTATCAGGGTTATGGCAGGTAGGGAAGGAATACAGAGAGACAATAATAATGGTAGATAGCAAAAAGCGCCCTGGCAAAGATCTTGACCGTATTGATCGCAACATCCTCAATGAACTTCAGAAGGATGGTCGTATTTCTAACGTTGAGCTTTCCAAGCGGGTGGGGCTTTCCCCCACACCGTGCCTTGAGCGTGTGCGTCGGCTGGAGCGTCAGGGGTTTATTCAGGGCTATACGGCGCTGCTGAATCCGCACTATCTGGATGCATCACTTCTGGTTTTCGTTGAGATTACTCTGAATCGTGGTGCCCCGGATGTGTTTGAGCAATTTAACTCCGCCGTGCAAAAACTTGAAGAAATTCAGGAGTGTCATCTGGTATCTGGTGATTTCGACTACCTGTTGAAAACCCGCGTGCCGGATATGTCCGCTTACCGTAAATTACTGGGCGAGACCCTGTTGCGCTTACCGGGGGTCAATGACACCCGTACCTATGTGGTCATGGAAGAAGTGAAACAGAGTAATCGACTGGTTATTAAGACTCGCTAAGACGGACAGGTGCAAAATCAACGTAGTTTGATTACACTCCTGTTAATCCATACAGCAACAGTGCCTGAGGGACCTCTGGCACTGTTGTCCGTTTTAGCACTCAGGACCTGGAGAGCCTTTCTTGAGCCAGGAATACACAGAAGAAAAAGACGTCACTTTGACGAAACTGAGCAGTGGACGCCGTTTGTTAGAGGCACTACTGATTGTTATTGCGCTGTTTGCTGTCTATCTGATGGCGGCACTACTGAGCTTCAACCCTTCGGATCCCAGCTGGTCGCAAACGGCCTGGCATGAGCCGATCCACAATATCGGCGGCAAAACAGGAGCCTGGCTCGCCGACACGCTGTTCTTCATCTTCGGGGTGATGGCCTACACCATACCGGTAATTATCGCGGGCGGATGCTGGTTTGCCTGGCGTCAGCGCAACAGCGATGAATATATCGACTACTTTGCCGTGGCCCTGCGCCTGATTGGCGTGCTGGCTATGGTGCTGACATCCTGCGGCCTGGCGGCCATTAACGCTGATGATATCTGGTATTTTGCCTCCGGCGGGGTGATTGGCAGCCTGCTGAGCACCACCATGATGCCGCTACTGCACAGCAGCGGCGGGACGATTGCGCTGCTCTGTGTCTGGGCGGCGGGTCTGACGCTGTTCACCGGCTGGTCATGGGTGGGGATCGCTGAAAAATTAGGCGCCGCTATTCTGGCCGTGCTGACCTTCGCCAGCAACCGTACCCGCCGGGATGACACCTGGGTGGATGACGACGAATACGAACAAGATCCGGAACACCAGGAGATCAGCGCAGCGGAAGACGCCACCGACCCGCACACTGCGGATAACCCGGTGGTTAAAAATGAATCCCGCCGGGCGCGTATTTTGCGTGGCGCTCTGGCCCGTAAAAAACGTCTGGCTGAAAAATTTGCCAACCCGGTCGGCCGCCACACTGACAAAGCCCTGTTCTCCGGCAAGCGGATGGACGATGCAGACGACGTGCTGCTGGCGCCACTCTCCCCGGCGGTTGATCCGAATGATGTGCTCTTTTCCGGCCATACAGTCACTCAGCCTGAAGGGCCCGCGACCAGCGAGCCGCACCCGGATGCGTTTACTGCCCCGGTAGCGGATACCACCTGGCAGCCTGCTTCCGCACAGCCGGTATACAGTGATCCGCTGGACAGCTGGCAGCCCCAGGCACCGGAAGAGAATCACTATACCGGGCAGCCGGAGCCTCAGTACCAGCAACCGGTGCCGCAGTATCAGCAGCCGGAGCCTCAGTACCAGCAACCGGCGCCGCAGTACCAGCAGCCGGAACCCCAGTACCAGCAACCGGTGCCGCAGTATCAGCAGCCGGAGCCCCAGTACCAGCAACCGGTGCCGCAGTATCAGCAGCCGGAGCCCCAGTATCAGCAACCGGTGCAGCAGTACCAGCAGCCTGAACCCCAGTACCAGCCCGAGGTGCAGGAGACGGCCCCTCAGGCGGTCAGCCCGGCTGAAAACAGCACCGATGCGCTGACCGGTTACCAGGTTGAACAACCTGAAGCGCCCCGGGAAGAGACCCGCTACGTGCGCCCGCCCATGTATCACTTTGAAGAGGTCGAGGCGCAGCGTGCCCGCGAGCGTGAACAGCTGGCGGCCTGGTATCAGCCGGTCGAAGAGCCTATTAAGCCTCCTTATGACGAGCTGTTCGGCCAGAGCAAGCCGCAACCGGCAGCCCCGGTGGCGACACCAAAACCGGTGGCAGAAAGCGTGATCACCGCAGCCGCCGTGAGCGCTGCCACCAGCGCCGGTGCGCTGAGCCCGGTAGCCGAAGGGGTTAAACAGGTGGCCGCGGCGGCAGCGCCGACGGTTTCCACCTTCACCCCCGGCAGCGCAGACGCGCCGCGCCCGCAGGTGAAAGAGGGCATTGGCCCGCAGCTGCCGCGCCCGAAACGGGTACGGGTGCCCACCCGCCGGGAGCTGGCGTCTTACGGGATCAGATTACCGTCTCAGCGCCAGGCCGAGTCTGAGGCCCGCCACCCGTCACGGCCGGATTATGACGATCACCAGGCCCTGAGTGATGAAGAGGCAGAGGCGTTCGAGCAGGACGAGCTGGCCCGCCAGTTTGCCGCCTCCCAGCAGGATCGCTACGGCAACGATTATCAGCACGATATGCCGCCAGCCCATTCTGCTGCACAGACAGACGACAATGACGATGAAGACCAGGCGCTCCAGGAGGAGCTGGCCCGCCAGTTTGCCGCCCGGGAGCAGCAGCGCTATGCGCCCACTGCCGGTGACGATCTGCGCCGCCCGCTGGATGCCTCTGTGATTTCTCCGACCCGGGCGCTGGTGGATGAACGCCCGGCCACACCGTTGTTTACCCCGGGCGTGCCCGATGAGCCGGTCGCCTCACCATTTACCCCGGCCCCTCAGGCCGGTGCGCCGGTAACGCCGCCAGTGGAAGTGATTCGCCAGCCTGTGCAGCCCCGGTCGCCTATGACTCCGCCGCCCGCGGCAAGTGCGCCTTCGCAGCCTGCGGCGCATGTCCAGCAACCGGCCCGGCAACCGGCCGCGCAGGAGAGCCTGATCCACCCGTTATTAATGCGTAACGGGGACGACCGGCCGCTGCACAAGCCGACCACGCCGCTGCCGTCGCTGGATCTGCTGACCTCACCGCCTGCGGAAATTGAGCCGGTGGATACCTTTGCGCTGCAGCAAATGGCACGCCTGGTTGAAGCCCGGCTGGCTGATTTCCGCATTAAAGCGGAAGTGGTGCACTTCTCGCCGGGGCCGGTCATCACCCGCTTTGAACTGAACCTGGCCCCGGGGGTGAAAGCGGCACGTATTTCGAACCTCTCCCGGGATCTGGCCCGCTCTCTGTCTACAGTTGCGGTGCGTGTGGTTGAGGTTATCCCCGGTAAGCCCTATGTGGGCCTGGAGCTGCCGAACAAAAAACGCCAGACCGTGTATCTGCGGGAAGTGCTGGACTGCCAGAAATTCCGCGATAGCGCCTCACCACTGACGGTGGTGCTGGGTAAAGATATCGGCGGTGAGCCGGTCATTGCAGACCTGGCAAAAATGCCGCACCTGCTGGTGGCCGGTACTACGGGCTCCGGTAAGTCGGTGGGGGTCAACGCCATGATCCTCAGCATGCTCTATAAAGCCACGCCGGAAGATGTGCGCTTTATTATGATCGACCCGAAAATGCTGGAGCTGTCCGTGTATGAGGGGATCCCGCACCTGTTAACCGAAGTGGTTACCGACATGAAGGATGCGGCGAATGCCCTGCGCTGGAGCGTTAACGAGATGGAGCGGCGTTACAAACTGATGTCTGCTCTCGGCGTGCGTAACCTGGCCGGGTATAACGAGAAGATCCTCGAAGCGGAAAGAATGGGGCGCCCGATCCCGGATCCGTACTGGAAGCCGGGCGACAGTATGGATGCGACCCATCCGGTGCTGGAAAAACTGCCCTACATTGTGGTGCTGGTGGATGAATTCGCCGACCTGATGATGACCGTGGGGAAAAAGGTGGAAGAGCTGATTGCGCGACTGGCCCAGAAGGCCCGCGCCGCCGGTATCCACCTGGTGCTGGCGACCCAGCGCCCCTCCGTGGATGTGATTACCGGTCTTATTAAAGCGAACATTCCGACCCGTATCGCCTTTACGGTATCCAGTAAAATCGACTCCCGGACTATCCTTGATCAGGGTGGGGCTGAGTCTCTGCTGGGTATGGGGGATATGCTCTATTCCGGGCCAAACTCCAGCATTCCGGTGCGTGTTCACGGGGCGTTTGTGCGCGACCAGGAAGTGCATGCGGTGGTGCAGGACTGGAAAGCCCGTGGTCGTCCTCAGTATGTTGAGGGGATCACCTCCGATGCCGACGCCGAAGGCGGCGCTGGCGGAATGGGCGGTGACGAAGAGCTGGACCCGCTGTTTGACCAGGCGGTCAACTTTGTTATCGAGAAGCGCAAAGCGTCCATTTCCGGGGTTCAGCGCCAGTTCCGCATTGGCTATAACCGTGCGGCGCGTATCGTGGAGCAAATGGAAATGCAGGGCATTGTCAGCCCCCAGGGCCATAACGGTAACCGGGAAGTGCTGGCGCCACCGCCCTTTGAGTAATAACCCACTGCAATAAAAAGAGCCGCCTCTGCGGCTCTTTTTGCAAATATGGGTAAATAAGCAGAAAATCAGTGTATTCTCCTGTCTGCTCAGCCTCCGATTCGCTAGAGTGACGGAATGTTGCCTCCCGGAGCGGGATGGTCGTAATTTGAGGAACAGCAATGAAAAAGCTCGCCATTACCTGTGCATTACTCTCCGCCTTTACTGTCTCCTCCGTGTGGGCAGATGCGGCCAGTGACTTAAAAAATCGTCTGGATAAAGTGAACAGCTTCCACGCCAGCTTTACCCAGAAAGTGACCGATGCCAGCGGCACAGCGGTACAGGACGGCCAGGGTGACCTGTGGGTTAAACGCCCTAACTTATTTAACTGGCACATGACCCAGCCGGATGAAAGTATCCTTATCTCCGACGGCAAAACCCTGTGGTTTTACAACCCGTTCGTTGAGCAGGCCAGTGCCACCTGGCTGAAAGACGCTACCAGCAATACCCCGTTTATGCTGATTGCCCGCAACCAGTCCAGCGACTGGCAGCAGTATAATATCCGCCAGAGCGGCGATGACTTCCAGCTGACGCCGAAAAGCAGCCGCGGCAACCTGAAGCAGTTCACCATCAATGTGGACAGCGGCGGTACGATTCACCAGTTCAGCGCCGTGGAGCAGGACGGCCAGCGCAGCAGCTATCAGCTGAAATCCCAGCAAAATGGCACTGTGGATATGAATAAATTCAGATTTACCCCGCCCCAGGGCGTCACGGTAGACGATCAGCGTCAGTGAGGCAGACGTGAGTAATATGTCGCTGGATTTTTCCGACAACACCTTCCAGCCCCTGGCCGCCCGTATGCGGCCAGAAAATCTGGCACAGTATATCGGCCAGCAGCACCTGCTGGCCCCGGGCAAACCGCTCCCCCGGGCAATTGAGGCCGGGCATCTGCACTCGATGATCCTCTGGGGGCCGCCGGGCACCGGTAAAACCACCCTGGCGGAAGTGATTGCCCGCTATGCCAGCGCCGATGTGGAGCGCATTTCAGCGGTCACCTCCGGGGTCAAAGAGATCCGCGAAGCCATTGAACGGGCGCGCCAGAATAAACATGCCGGGCGCCGGACTATCCTGTTTGTTGACGAAGTGCACCGCTTTAACAAAAGCCAGCAGGATGCGTTCTTACCCCATATTGAAGACGGCACCATCACCTTTATTGGCGCCACCACAGAAAACCCCTCGTTTGAGCTTAACTCCGCCCTGTTATCCCGGGCGCGGGTCTATTTGCTGAAATCCCTGACAGTGGCAGATATCGAGCAGGTGCTGGATCAGGCCATGCAGGATACCACCCGGGGATATGGCGGCCAGGATATCGTCCTGCCACCGGAGACCCGCAAAGCCATTGCGGAGCTGGTAAACGGTGATGCCCGCCGCGCCCTGAACACCCTGGAAATGATGGCGGACATGGCTCAGAGCGATGCCTCGGGCAAACGGGTGCTGTTACCGGCCCTGTTAACCGAAATCGCCGGTGAGCGCAGCGCCCGTTTCGACAATAAAGGCGACCGGTTTTACGATCTTATCTCTGCGGTGCATAAGTCCATTCGCGGCTCCAGCCCCGATGCGGCCCTCTACTGGTATGCGCGGATTATCTCCGCCGGTGGCGATCCGCTGTATGTAGCCCGCCGCTGCCTGGCGATTGCCTCGGAAGATGTGGGCAATGCGGATCCCCGGGCGATGCAGGTGGCGATTGCCGCCTGGGATTGCTTTACCCGGGTAGGCCCGGCAGAAGGGGAGCGCGCTATCGCCCAGGCGATTGTGTATCTCGCCTGTGCGCCGAAGAGTAACGCGGTATATACCGCCTTCAAAGCGGCCATGCACGATGCCAGAGAGCGCCCGGACTACGATGTTCCGGTCCATTTGCGCAATGCACCAACCCGGCTGATGAAGGATATGGGCTACGGGCAGGAGTACCGCTACGCCCATGACGAGCCCAACGCATACGCCGCGGGCGAGGACTATTTCCCCGAAGAAATGGCAGGCACGCGCTATTATCATCCGGTATCCCGGGGTCTGGAAGGCAAAATTGGCGAAAAGCTCGCCTGGCTTGCCGAACAGGATCAAAATAGCCCGACAAAACGCTACCGCTGAGGAAAGCGTTGCGGTAAGGTTACCGATAATTCCACTGTGGCCGCAGGCTGTTGGCCACTCTCTATTCTATTTAATTCGATAAGCACAGGATAAGCATGCTCGATCCCAATCTGCTGCGTAATGAGCCAGACGCAGTCGCTGAAAAACTGGCACGCCGGGGCTTTAAACTGGATGTAGACAAGCTGCGCGCGCTTGAAGAGCGCCGTAAAGTGTTGCAGGTGAATACTGAGAACCTGCAGGCTGAACGTAATGCACGATCGAAATCCATCGGCCAGGCGAAAGCGCGCGGGGAAGATATTGAGCCACTTCGTCTGGAAGTGAACACGCTGGGCGAAGCGCTGGATGCCGCAAAAGCCGAGCTGGAAACCCTGCTGGAAGAGATCCGCGCCATTGCGCTGGCTATCCCGAACACGCCGGATGACAGCGTACCGGATGGCAAAGACGAGAACGACAATGTCGAAATCAGCCGCTGGGGCACCCCGCGCCAGTTTGATTTTGAAGTGCGCGATCACGTGACTCTGGGCGAAATGATCAACGGGCTGGATTTTGCCGCTGCCGTAAAACTGACCGGCTCCCGCTTTGTGGTCATGAAGGGCCAGATTGCCCGCCTGCACCGCGCGCTGAGCCAGTTTATGCTGGATCTGCACACAGAGCAGCACGGCTACAGCGAAGCCTACGTTCCTTACCTGGTTAACCACGATACCCTGTACGGTACTGGCCAGCTGCCGAAATTTGCCGGTGACTTATTCCACACCAAACCGCTGGAAGAAGAAGCCGACAGCAGCAGCTACGCGCTGATCCCGACGGCGGAAGTCCCGCTGACCAACCTGGTCCGCGACGAGATCCTGGACGACGACGCGCTGCCGCTGAAAATGACCGCCCATACGCCGTGCTTCCGTTCTGAAGCGGGCTCTTATGGTCGTGATACCCGTGGCCTTATCCGTATGCACCAGTTTGATAAAGTCGAAATGGTGCAGATTGTCCGCCCGGAAACTTCCATGGAAGCACTGGAAGAGCTGACCGGCCACGCAGAGAAAGTGCTGCAGCTGCTGAACCTGCCGTACCGCAAAGTGCTGCTGTGTACTGGCGATATGGGCTTTGGCTCCTGCAAAACGTACGATCTGGAAGTGTGGGTACCGGCCCAGAACACCTACCGTGAGATCTCTTCCTGCTCTAACATGTGGGATTTCCAGGCGCGCCGGATGCAGGCCCGCTGCCGCAGCAAGACAGAGAAAAAACCGCGTCTGGTCCATACGCTGAATGGCTCTGGCCTGGCGGTTGGCCGCACCCTGGTGGCGGTAATGGAAAACTATCAGCAGGCGGATGGTCGCATTGAGATCCCGCAGGTGCTGCGTCCGTACATGAACGGGCTGGAATATATCGGCTGAGTTTTTCCATAATACAAATGTATAAAAGGGCACCCTGGTGGTGCCCTTTTGTTTATTCAATTGATGCTAAACAATACTACCTACCTCCAAAGCAGTAATACTCCCCGGGTACTACCCACAGGAAATACTATCAGTATCGGGCATAATATCGTCATATTCTTCGATATATAACGCTCAGATGCCATTAATAACCATATCCTGTGCGGTTTTTCTTTCTCTGGAAAGCTGCATGTGGTCGCCCTGCGACGACTCAGCACCACCATTACATTTGTGAGCGAGCAAAGTAGGTATCTATGAAGATCAAAACACCTGATGCTTTACTGGCTGCCGGGATAACGCGCCGAACTCTGGTGAAAACCACGGCAATCGGGGGCCTGGCGGCGGCCGGCAGTGCGTTTACGCTGCCATTCACGCGGGTTGCCCGTGCGGCACAGGCCATTGCCCCGCAGGCACAGCCTGAAAAGGTTGTCTGGAGCGCCTGTACCGTTAACTGCGGTAGCCGGTGCCCACTGCGTATGCACGTGGCCGATGGCGTTATCAAATATGTTGAAACCGACAACACCGGTGATGATAACTACGACGGTCTGCACCAGGTTCGCGCCTGCCTGCGCGGCCGCTCTATGCGCCGCCGGGTATATAACCCGGATCGCCTGAAATATCCGATGAAGCGCGTGGGCGCTCGCGGCGAAGGCAAATTCGAGCGGATCAGCTGGGAAGAAGCCTACGACACCATCGCCAGTAATATGAAGCGTCTGATTGGTGAATACGGCAACGAATCCATTTACCTGAACTACGGCACCGGTACGCTGGGTGGCACCATGACCCGCTCCTGGCCGCCAGGAAACACCCTGATTGCCCGCCTGATGAACTGCTGCGGCGGTTATCTGAACCACTATGGTGACTACTCCACCGCGCAGATCTCCGAAGGTCTTAACTACACCTACGGCGGCTGGGCAGACGGTAACAGCCCCTCAGATATTGAGAACAGCAAGCTGGTGGTGCTGTTTGGTAACAACCCGGGTGAAACCCGCATGAGCGGGGGCGGCGTGACCTATTATCTGGAGCAGGCGCGCCAGAAATCCAACGCCCGGATGATCATTATCGACCCCCGTTACACCGATACCGGTGCCGGGCGTGAAGACGAGTGGATCCCCATCCGCCCCGGTACTGATGCGGCGCTGGTCTCCGCACTGGCCTGGGTGATGATCACCGAAAACCTGGTTGATCAGGCGTTTCTTGATAAATACTGCGTGGGCTACGACGAGAAAACCCTGCCTGCCGACGCACCGGCCAACGGCCACTACAAAGCCTATATCCTCGGCCAGGGTAATGACGGCATTGCGAAAACCCCCGAGTGGGCTGCGGCCATTACCGGCGTTCCGGCACTGCGCATTATTCAGCTGGCGCGTGAAATCGCCAGTACTAAACCGGCGTTTATCAGCCAGGGCTGGGGGCCACAGCGCCACGCGAACGGGGAGCTTATCTCCCGCGCGATTGCCATGTTGTCTATCCTGACCGGTAACGTGGGGATCCATGGCGGTAACAGTGGCGCCCGTGAAGGCTCCTACAGCCTGCCGTTTGTGCGTATGCCGACCCTGGAAAACCCGGTAACCACCAGCATCTCCATGTTCCTGTGGACAGATGCTATCGAACGCGGGCCGGAAATGACCGCCCTGCGTGACGGGGTACGCGGTAAAGATAAGCTGGACGTGCCGATTAAGATGATCTGGAACTATGCCGGTAACTGCCTGGTGAACCAGCACTCCCAGATTAACCGCACCCACGATATTTTGCAGGACGACAAGAAGTGCGAGCTGATTGTGGTTATCGATAACCATATGACCTCTTCAGCCAAATATGCCGATATTCTGCTGCCGGACTGCACGGCCTCTGAACAGATGGATTTCGCGCTGGATGCCTCCTGCGGCAACATGTCCTATGTGATTTTTGCCGACCAGGCGATTAAGCCCCGCTTTGAATGCAAAAACATCTATGAAATGACCAGTGAAATCGCCAAACGGATGGGGGTTGAGCAGCAGTTCACCGAAGGCCGCACTCAGGAAGGCTGGCTGCGTCACCTGTATCAGCAGTCACGGGAAGCGATGCCCGGGCTGCCGGACTTCGAGACTTTCCGCCAGCAGGGGATCTACAAAGAGCGCGATCCGCAGGGTCACCATGTGGCCTACAAAGCCTTCCGTGAGGATCCGCAGGCTAACCCGCTGACCACACCGTCCGGCAAGATTGAGATCTACTCCGCAAGCCTTGCGAAAATTGCCGCCACCTGGCAGCTGTCGGAAGGGGACGTTATCGATCCGTTACCGATCCACAGCAACGGGTTTGAAAACTATGACGATCCGCTGGCGAAAACCTATCCGCTGCAGTTGACCGGTTTCCACTATAAAGCGCGCACGCACTCCACTTACGGGAACGTGGATGTCCTGAAAGCGGCCTGCCGCCAGGAGATGTGGATCAACCCGCGCGATGCGGCTGAACGCGGTATCGCCAATGGCGATATGGTGGCTATCTTCAATGGTCGCGGTGAAGTGCGGATCAACGCCAAAGTGACACCACGTATTCTGCCCGGGGTTGTGGCGCTGGGAGAAGGTGCCTGGTACAACCCGGATGCCAGCAAAGTGGATCACGCCGGTTCAATCAATGTGTTAACCACCCAGCGTCCGTCTCCGCTGGCAAAAGGTAACCCGTCTCACAGTAACCTGGTTCAGGTTAAAAAGGTCTGAGGAGTAGCAGATGACGACCCAATATGGTTTTTATATTGACTCCAGTCGCTGCACCGGTTGTAAAACCTGCGAACTGGCCTGTAAGGATTACAAAGATCTCGGACCGGATGTCAGCTTCCGGCGTATCTATGAATATGCCGGTGGTGACTGGCAGGAAGATAACGGCGCCTGGCATCAGAATGTGTTTGCCTACTATTTGTCCATCTCCTGCAACCACTGCGAGGATCCGGCCTGTACCAAAGTGTGCCCCAGCGGGGCGATGCACAAACAGGAAAATGGCCTGGTTGTGGTGAACGAAGATATCTGCATTGGCTGCCGTTACTGCCATATGGCCTGCCCATACGGTGCGCCGCAGTACAATGCTGAAAAAGGGCATATGACTAAGTGCGACGGCTGCTCCTCCCGGCTGGAAGAAGGGAAAAAGCCGATTTGTGTTGAGTCCTGCCCGCTGCGTGCCCTGGACTTTGGCCCGATTGACGAGCTGCGTAAGAAGTATGGCACCCTGGCCCAGGTGGCACCGTTACCGGCTGCGCACTTCACCCACCCGAACCTTGTTATTAAACCTAACGCCAACAGCCGCCCCAGCGGGGATACCACCGGCTATCTGGCTAACCCGAAGGAGGTGTGAGATGGGCAGCGGATTGCATGAATGGCCACTGATGCTGTTTACCGTGCTCGGCCAGTGTGTGGCGGGCGGGTTTATCGTGATGGGGCTTGGCTGGTTATCGGATGATGACAAAGCCCAGCGCACCCGGATCCTGCGCAGTATGTTTTTTCTGTGGGTTCTTATGGCGCTGGCGTTTATCGCCTCGGTGATTCACCTTGGCACCCCGTTACGGGCGTTTAACTCCCTGAACCGGGTAGGTAGCTCTGCCCTGAGTAACGAGATAGCCAGTGGCTCGCTGTTCTTCGCTGTGGCGGGGTTCTGGTGGCTGGTGGCTATCCTCGGGAAGATGCCCCAGGCGCTGGGTAAGCTGTGGCTGGCCGTTGCGATGGTGCTGGGGATCATCATGGTCTGGATGATGGCCCGGGTTTACAGCAGCATCGATACTGTACCGACCTGGTATAACGGCTATACCACGACCGGCTTCTTTATGACTATGCTGCTGGGCGGCCCGCTGCTCGGCGTGCTGTTACTGCGTGCGGCCCGGGTGAACTTCTCCAGCGGTAAGCTGGCGGGGATCAGTGTGCTGGCCCTGCTGGTGACGATTGCAGCCATTGTGATGCAGAGCCATGAGCTGACGTCAATCCACAGCTCCGTGGTGCAGGCTACCGCGCTGGTGCCGGATTACGCGCTGTTGCAGGTTGTGCGCCTGGCGCTGCTGGTGCTGGGGCTGGGTTGCTGGCTATGCCCGCTGCTGCGCAGCCGGGAGCCGAAACTGGCCGGTCTGCTGGCAGGCTTTGTGCTGGTGGTTGCCGGTGAGCTGATTGGCCGTGGTATTTTCTATGGCCTGCATATGACAGTAGGGATGGCTATCGCCGGGTAATGACCGCTGATAGCGTAAGACCACCGCCCGGGAGACCGGCCGGTGGTCTTTTTTTTGGTCTGTTGCCACCTTTTCGAAGGGGCGTTTAATGCGCATTTTCAGGTGGCTTTCATGAAATTTTTCGCGCCTGAAAAAAACGCTATTTTTAACGAAAATAAATAAAATCAATATATTGAATACTGGCGCGCCATAGCATTATTCATGCTGGATAAATATTTTAAATCAATCGTCAAAAAAGCCCCTCAGCCCCCGTATCACGCGGATTGACAATGTTTTCGGAAGTGGCATGATGCGCTCAGAATTTATCCATCCTCGCGGTTTATTTACATGTCTATCTATACCCGGCCAGTGGTGCTTTTGCTCAGTGGCCTGCTGCTTCTGACTCTGGCTCTGGCAGCACTCAATACGCTGGTTCCCCTGTGGCTGGCCCACGATAATCTGCCCACCTGGCAGGTGGGACTGGTCAGCTCCAGCTATTTCACCGGCAACCTGGTGGGGACGCTGATTACCGGGGCGCTGATCCGCCGCTATGGTTATAACATCAGCTACTATATGGCTTCCGTGGTCTTTGCCGCCGGTTGTGCCGGGCTGGGGATTATGGTCGGGTTCTGGAGCTGGATGCTGTGGCGGTTTGTGGCCGGTATTGGCTGCGCCATGGTCTGGGTGGTGGTGGAAAGTGCCCTGATGAGCAGCGGCACCACCAGCAACCGCGGGCGTCTGCTGGCCGCGTATATGATGGTCTACTATCTCGGAACGGTACTGGGCCAGCTGCTGATAAGCAAGCTGCCCGACGGGCTGATGAATGTGCTGCCCTGGCTCACCGCACTGGTGCTGGCCGGGATCCTGCCGCTGCTGTTTACCCGGATTGTCAGCCAGCAGCAGGAGGACAACCGCAAAGTGGCTATCTGGCCGATGTTTAAACTGCGTAAAGCGCGGCTGGGGGTTGATGGCTGCGTTATCTCCGGGATTGTGCTGGGCTCGCTGTATGGCCTGATGCCTTTGTGGCTCAACCACCAGGGGAACAGTGATGCGGGCACCGGCTTCTGGATGGCGGTCATGGTCAGTGCCGGGATCCTCGGCCAGTGGCCGGTAGGGCGGCTGGCGGATCGCTACGGCCGGTTAATGGTATTGCGCGGGCAGGTACTGGTGGTGATTGCCGGTTGCCTGGCTATGCTCAGTAATACCATGATGGGGCCGGCGCTGTTTATTCTCGGCGCCTCTGGCTTTACCCTCTACCCGGTGGCTATGGCCTGGGCCTGTGAAAAAGTGGAGCACCACCAGCTGGTGGCCATGAACCAGGCGCTGCTGCTGAGCTATACCGTGGGTAGCCTGGCCGGGCCGAGCCTTACGGCGACACTGATGCAGAACTATTCTGACAGCGCGCTGTTTATCATGATTGCCAGCGTGTCGATTGTGTATCTGTTTATGCTGATACGTGAAGCCGGGCACCACCCGACCCCGGTGGCTCATGCCTGAGTAACCGCAACAATGCCCGGCCGTTGCTGGCCGGGTTACTCAGCCAGGCTCCTGGCCCGGCTCACGGATAAAATCAAGAAAGGCCCGCAGGCTGGCGGTCATATACTGGCGGTTGGGATAATAGAGATGAAACCCGCTGCGTTCCGGGCTCCAGCTTTCCAGAGCCGACTCCAGCCGCCCGGCGGCCAGATGCCTGCTGACCTGTAAATCCAGCAAATAACCCAGCCCCGCGCCGCTTAATACGGCATCCAGCTCTGCATCCATATCATCAACGATAATATTCCCGGCTGGCGCCACAGCCATCCTGCCTTCCGGGCCATGGAATTGCCAGTGATAAGGGCGGCCGCTGGGGAAGCGAAATACCACACTCTGGTGCTCTGTTATCTGGCGCGGATGCTGCGGCTTTCCGTGACGGCGGAAATATTCCGGCGTCGCCACAACCTGCAACCGCACGGGTGGCCCGATGGGGGTCGCAATCATATCCTTTTCCACAATATCGTACAGCCGGATACCGGCATCAAACCCGTTTTGCACAATATCGGTCAGCCGGTCATCACTGGTCACATCTACTCTGATTTGCGGATACCGCTGGCTGAAGGCCGCCAGCAGCGGCATCAGAACCAGACGTGCGGCGGTTCTGGCGGCGTTAATCTTCAGAATACCGGTAGGGGTGTCCCGGTAGCAGTTGATTTCATCAAGCATGGTGTTGATTTCATCAAATGCCGGGCGCAGGCGCTGGTAGAGATTTTGCCCGGCCCCGGTCAGGGAAACGCTGCGGGTTGTGCGGTTAAACAGGCGCAGTTGCAGGCGCTGTTCCAGCTGTTTAATGGCGTGGCTGATGGCGGAGGAGGAAAGCCCCAGCTCGTCGCCGGCTGCCCGGAAGCTCTTATGGCGCGCTACGGCAAAAAAGGTACTGAAGTCGGAAAGGTTTATACTCATTAATGAAATTCTCTCACTAATGCATCTTAAATATGTACATTTACAGGAGTATAGGCGCTGCGTAAAGTGGCGGGGTCAACAGTTGAGAGGATCTGTAATGAAATCTGAAAATATTTATATTGTCTGGGCTCATCCGCGTACGGATTCACTGACCGCCCGGGTTGTTGAAGAGATCCAGGGGGAGGCCGCCGCTCAGGGTATGCGCAGCACTACACTGGACTTGTACCGGCGTGGCTTTAACCCGGTGCTGGAGACAGCCGATGAACCGGACTGGAAAAACCCGGATAAACACTACAGTGAGCAAGTGCAGCAGTTATTTGGTGAATTGCAGGATAAAGACACACTGGTGGTCGTGTTTCCGGTGTGGTGGTACAGCTTCCCGGCCATGATCAAAGGCTGGATAGACCGGGTTCTGAATTACGGTCTGGCCTATGGCGGCGGGCGTAAAATCCCGGTCAGCAGGATCCGCTGGGTAGCGCTGGTGGGCGGTAGTGGTGATAAGTTTGCTGCCAACGGCTGGGAGGAAAACCTCAGTCACTATCTGAATACCATGGTTCGCTATATTGGCGTTGAGGATTCAGCGGTCACATTTTTGTACAACACCATTGGTGTGGAGGAGGGCATTGATAACCGGCAGCAGCATTATGATGCGCTGTTTAGTCAGGCCCGGGGGATGGTAAAGGGTTTACGCTGAGAGGCTGATTTGCCAGTGTAGCTGATAACGGCTCTGGCACAGGCATTGCGGCCTGCTCAGCAGGCGCAATGCTTGTGGAGGGGTTAGTACATCACCTTGTGGCCGTACTGCTCCAGAATACCTTTCACGCGCTCCATGGTCTCTTTCTTCGGCGGTTTGATCCCGTCGAGTTTGTACTCTTCACCCATGGCGGTCCATTTGTGTTTGCCCAGCTCGTGGTAGGGCAGCAGCTCTATCTTCTCAACATTCCCCATATCCCGGGTAAACTCACCGAGGCGGTGGGCGGAGTCGTCATCGTCTGACCAGCCCGGCACAACCACATAACGGATCCAGGTTTTGATGCCTTTGGCGGAAATGTATTTGGCGAACTCCAGGGTCCGCTGGTTGGAGACCCCCACCAGATTCTGGTGGATCTCGTCGTTCATCTGCTTGAGGTCAAGCATGACCAGATCGGTCACCTCCAGCAGCTCGTCGATCACCGGATCATAACGGCGCACAAAACCGTTAGTGTCCAGGCAGGTGTGGATCCCCTCTTTTTTGCAGGCCCGGAACCAGTCGCGGACAAATTCAGCCTGCAGAATGGCTTCACCACCGGATGCGGTAACGCCGCCGCCGGAAGCATTCATAAAGTGGCGATAGGTGACCACATCTTTCATTAGCTCTTCTACGGTGATTTCTTTACCGCCATGGGTATCCCAGGTATCCCGGTTATGGCAGTACATGCAGCGCATCAGGCAGCCCTGGAAGAAGGTAATAAAGCGGATACCGGGGCCATCCACAGTACCGCAGGATTCGAAGGAGTGAATACGACCAATTGCTGACATTGCGGTGTTATCTCCATTTATCCCCTCAGTAGAGGGGTGGGTGGACGCGAGTCTGATTGTCGCGCCGAGTCTGTTTTGGCAGAAAACTGTCGTTTAACAGATGTCTGGCAAAACCGGCTCCGGAGAGAAAGCAGGGCGATGGGTATAAGAAAGGCCCCACTTTCGTGGAGCCTTCATTTTACGCTTATTCAAACGTTTTTTCAGTCAAAACCACATTAGATGGACTGAGTGAAAGTACGAGTGATAACGTCCTGCTGCTGTTCTTTAGTCAGGGAGTTAAAGCGTACTGCGTAGCCAGATACACGGATGGTCAGCTGCGGATATTTTTCCGGGTTTTCCATCGCGTCGAGCAGCATTTCACGGTTCATCACGTTAACGTTCAGGTGCTGACCGCCTTCGATGGACTGTTCGTGGTGGAAGTAACCATCCATCAGACCAGCCAGGTTAGCTTTACGAACTTCGTCGTCTTTACCCAGAGCGTTAGGAACGATAGAGAAGGTGTAAGAAATACCATCTTTAGCGTAAGCAAACGGCAGTTTAGCAACGGAGGTCAGAGAGGCAACAGCACCTTTCTGGTCACGGCCGTGCATCGGGTTAGCACCAGGACCGAACGGCGCACCAGCGCGACGACCATCCGGAGTGTTACCAGTTTTCTTACCATACACAACGTTAGAAGTGATGGTCAGAATGGACTGAGTCGGGATAGCGTTGCGGTAGGTAGTCAGTTTCTGAATTTTCTTCATGAAACGTTCAACCAGGTCAACAGCCATGTCATCAACGCGAGCGTCGTTGTTACCGAACTGCGGGTATTCGCCTTCGATTTCGAAGTCGATAGCCAGACCGTCTTCGTCACGAATCGGTTTAACTTTCGCATATTTGATAGCAGACAGGGAGTCAGCCGCAACGGACAGACCAGCGATACCGCAAGCCATGGTACGAACGATGTCACGGTCGTGCAGTGCCATCAGAGAGGCTTCGTAGCTGTATTTGTCGTGCATGTAGTGGATGATGTTCAGGGCGGTGACATACTGAGTAGCCAGCCAGTCCATGAAGTGATCCATACGATCCATGACTTTGTCGTAATCCAGAACCTCGTCTTTCATCGGCTCAGATTTAGGACCAACCTGCATTTTCAGTTTTTCGTCCACGCCGCCGTTGATTGCGTACAGCATGGTTTTCGCCAGGTTTGCACGGGCACCGAAGAACTGCATTTGCTTACCAACAACCATCGGGCTTACGCAGCAAGCGATGGCATAGTCATCGTTGTCGAAGTCCGGACGCATCAGGTCGTCGTTTTCGTACTGGATAGAAGAAGTATCGATAGATACTTTTGCAGCGAATTTTTTGAAATTCAGCGGCAGTTTTTCAGACCACAGAATGGTCATGTTCGGTTCCGGAGACGGGCCCATGGTGTACAGGCTGTTCAGGAAACGGAAGCTGTTTTTGGTAACCAGAGTACGACCATCCAGGCCCATACCCCCAACGGATTCAGTTGCCCAGATCGGGTCGCCGGAGAACAGTTCATCATATTCCGGGGTACGCAGGAAGCGAACCATACGCAGTTTCATGATCAGGTGGTCAACGATTTCCTGAGCCTGTTCTTCAGTCAGTTTACCGGCTTTCAGGTCACGTTCGATGTAGATATCCAGGAAGCTGGATACACGACCGAAGGACATTGCAGCACCGTTCTGAGATTTAACGGCAGCCAGGTAACCGAAGTAAGTCCACTGAGCAGCTTCCTGAGCGTTGGTAGCCGGACCAGAGATATCGCAGCCGTATTTAGCAGCCATTTCTTTGATCTGACCCAGAGCGCGATGCTGGTCGGCGATTTCTTCACGCTGACGAATAACCGCTTCCAGATCTTTACCGCTTTCCAGTTTGGACTGCAGGGAAGTGAACTGAGCGAATTTGTCTTTCATCAGGTAGTCGATGCCGTATACGGCGATACGACGGTAGTCACCGATGATACGGCCACGGCCGTAAGCATCCGGCAGACCGGTCAGGATACCGGCTTTACGGCAACGCAGGATGTCCGGAGTGTACACATCGAACACGCCCTGGTTGTGAGTTTTGCGGTATTCAGTAAAGATTTTTTTAACTTCTGGGTCCAGAGTACGGTTGTAAGCCTTGCAGGAGTTTTCAACCATTTTGATACCACCGAACGCGATCAGACCACGTTTCAGCGGAGCTTCAGTCTGCAGACCAACAACTTTTTCCAGATCCTTGTTGATATAACCAGCATCGTGAGAAATGATGGTGCTGATTACAGAGGTATCAAAATCAACAGGCGCGTGAGTGCTGTTTTCGATTTTGATGCCTTCCATGACTTTTGCCCACAGTTTGGTAGTTGCATCAGTTGCACCTGCCAGGAAGGACTCGTCACCTTCATAAGGAGTGTAGTTTTTCTGGATGAAGTCACGCAGGTTGACCCCATTCTGCCAGTCACCCGCAGTAAAACCTTCCCAGGCTTTAGCAAACATTTCATTAAGCTCGGACATTTAACACCTACCTTCTAGTGTGGATATCTTATTTACTACCCGGTGACGAAAACTCAGTGTTTATCGCCGCCGCGCAGGTAAATTACCCAGTAAGTCAACCCAACTAACAAACCGCCACCAATAATGTTCCCGATAGTTACCGGAATCAGGTTATCAGTAATGAAATTCGCTACAGTCAGGTGTGAAAAATTCTCCGGGGTGGACCCAATTGCTGTCCAGAACTCCGGCGTTGCGAAATCACGGATCACGATACCCATTGGGATCATGAACATGTTTGCGATACTGTGCTCAAAACCGCTGGCAACGAACATCGCTACCGGCAGAATCATGGCGAACATTTTGTCCATCAGGCTGCGGCCGGAGTAACTCATCCACACCGCCAGGCAGACCATCAGGTTCGCCAGAATGCCAAGGCAGACCGCCTCAACAAACGTATGATGCACTTTATGATCCGCGGTCTGCAGCACATTCAGACCCCAGGCACCATTTGCTGTCATATGCTGGCCGGATAGCCAAATCAGCGCCACAAAGAGCAGGGCCCCGACCAGGTTGCCAACATAAACGTTAACCCAGTTACGCGCCAGCTGTCCCCAGGTGATTCTGCCACTGGCTTTTGCTACGACTATCAAAACGGTTGAAGTAAACAGATCAGCACCGCAGATAACACACAGGATCAAGCCCAGTGAGAAGCATAGACCACCAATCAGCTTCGTGATACCGAAGGGCATAGCCGCGGCGCCGGTGGTTGCGGTGATGTAAAAAACGAAGGCGATAGAAATAAATACGCCAGCGGTGATTGCCAAATAAAATGTCGTTAACGGTTGTTTTGTTGCTTTATAGACACCAGCTTCTTCGGCGACTTTCGCCATCGCAGGAGGAAGCAATAGATCAAAAGGGTTGTCAGCTTTCACACTAACTCTCTCTTTATTAATTCGGCGACCAGATACTAACAAAGCATTATAGAGTAAAATTTGATGCAGATCATATGTCACCTAGCTAACGGGCCCGAAAAACGCAGGGTTATTGCTGATTTTCGGAGTAAGTTTTTGATTATCCTGATAAAAATAAATTTTAAAAATTATTATATATGTTGAAGATAGCCGGTGCTCCCTCCTGAAATAGTGAAAAAATATTGAATAATAATGAGTAAAGGTAGCAACACGGCCCGGGTTTGTTATTTTATTTACCCATGGTTAACCATGCCATTACATTTAAAACGTTATTACCCGTGGAATAAAAAAGACGGGGCAATTTTGCGCCCCGTAATATAGCGGATAGCCAGGAATTATCCTATACCAAAGTGGTATCAGGCCGGCTGTGCGGCTGCCCACCGGGCTTTGGCACGCTGCAGCTTCTCATAAGCGGCCAGCAGCGCCTGATGCGCCGGGAAGCCCTGCAGGTCATCACCTGCGGGCTGCAGCCCGTAGAACGGCGCTTCACCGCTGATTGCCGCGCTGGCGTCCTCTACCGTCTGGGCACCATACATACGCACAAACGCGTTCAGATACTGCAGCGGCTGGCGCTCCTCTTCTTCATTGAGCAGCAGAAGCGTTTGCAGGCAGCGGTAATAGTTGGCCCGCGCCGGGCTGAAGACCGAGCCGTTGAACTCCATGGTCCATTCCGTCCAGATTAGCGCCTGCTCCAGATCACCGCCCGCCAGGGCCAGCATCGCTTTGAGCTCACCGATGCGCAGGGTGTACCAGCCGTTATCCGGACCGGTCGCCAGGCCCAGCAGCTCGCGCACCCGGGTAAAATCGTCGTGGCCTTCTTCGTCTAATTGCTCAATCAGCGCCAGGTAGTCTGCTTTATCCCAGTTACTGCCCGGCAGGCTGAGGATCGTTTCGCGCAGATGGCTGCCCATATTGTTGTTCGCCAGCCACAGATCTTCTGCCGGGTAGATATCCGACATGCCCGGCACCAGGATACGGCAGGCGTAGACATCAAGATGTTCGTAATCGGCGATATAGACCTCTTTACCCTCAGCGCGGAAGATAGCCATCAGCGTGGCAAACTCCTGCTCCGTAGTGCCGGAGAAGTTCCAGTCCACAAACGGGTAGTCCGCATCCTGCTTAAACAGATCCCAGGAGATAAGACCGCTGGAGTCGATAAAGTGGGTCTCCAGGTTGGTGTGCTCGGCCACTTCTTCGTCATCAAACGTCGGCGGGGTGAACACATCGAGATCTTTCAGGCTGCGGCCCTGCAGCAGCTCGGTCACGGTGCGCTCCAGCGCCACGCCAAAGTCCGGGTGGGCACCAAAAGAGGCAAAGCAGGTGCCGTTTTGCGGGTTAAACAGCACCACGCAGATAACCGGGTATTTACCGCCCAGGGAGCCGTCATAGGCGAAGATCGGGAAGCCTTCGGCCTCCATGCTGTTGATAGCTTCCACCACCGCCGGGTAGCGGGCCAGTACCGCTTTCGGGATCTCCGGCAGGCTGATGGATTCGGCAATAATGCGGTTTTTAATGTAGCGTTCAAACACCTCAGACAACCCCTGAACCCGGGCTTCATTACGGGTGTTACCGGCGGACATGCCGTTAGAAACGTACAAATTGGCGATGATATTCATCGGAATATAGATGGTCTGATTATCCGACTGGCGGATAAACGGCAGGGCGCAGATCCCGCGATCGTCATTCCCGGACTGCAAATCCACCAGCAGGCTGGCGGCCAGCTCGTTATCCGGATCGTAGAAGGCACGCAGCTTCTCATCCAGGATCCCTTCCGGCAGGCTGTCATCTTCCGGCAGCGGGAACCACTTCTCGCTCGGGTAGTGGACAAACGGCCCGTTGGCGATGGTGTTACCCAGCCAGAAATCGGCAAAGAAATAGTTGGTGGACAGACGCTCAAAATACTCACCCAGCGCCGAGGCGAGGGCGGCCTTTTTGGTCGCGCCTTTACCGTTACTGAAGCACAGCGGGCAGTCTGTGTCGCGGATATGCACTGACCAGACATTCGGCACCGGGTTCAGCCAGGAGGCTTCTTCAATATTAAAACCCAGCGCGCTGAGTTTATGCCGGAAGCGGTCGATGGAGTCTTCCAGGGCGGCGTCTTTGCCGGGGATAAAGGTTTGAGTCATGGTTTTCACTTTTGTCGTACACAAGGCGCGCAATCATACGGGTTTTGCGGGCCCGGTGCTATTGCCGGAACAGGGCCGGAGACGATAAATCTGCCCGGCGTGATAACCCGGTTGCAGAGGTTTTAACCCCCAGCGGAGGATTTATCAGCGGATGCTATTGTGTGATTTGGGCCACAAATTCCCCCGGGGTGCGATTAGCCATTGCAGCCGGTGCGTCGCAATGATAAAACCGATAGCCACAGGAAAAACTTATCAATTCAGGTGTGGTGAGGGGAAATGACTCAGGTTTTCAATTTTAGCTCTGGCCCGGCAATGCTACCGGCTGACGTACTGCGACAGGCTCAGGAAGAGCTGTGTGACTGGAATGGCTTAGGCACCTCTGTAATGGAGATAAGCCACCGGGGTAAAGCGTTTATTGAGGTGGCAGAGCAGGCAGAAAAAGATTTACGCGATCTTCTGCATATTCCGCAGAATTACAAAGTTTTATTCTGCCACGGCGGTGGTCGCGGCCAGTTTGCCGCTGTGCCGCTGAACCTGGCGGGAAGCGCCGGGGTTGCTGACTATGTTGATGGCGGCTACTGGGCAGAAAGCGCGGCGAAAGAAGCGCAAAAATACCTCACCCCGAATGTTATCGATGCCTGCACCACGGTAGACGGCCTGCGCGCCATCAAGCCGATGAGCGAATGGCAGCTGACCAAAGGCGCGGCATACCTGCATTACTGCCCGAACGAAACCATCGACGGGATCGCCATTGATGAGACCCCGGCATTCGGTGACGACGTCACCGTGGTGGCCGATTACTCGTCAACCATTCTCTCCAGCCCGCTTGATGTCAGCCGTTTTGGCGTGATTTACGCCGGTGCCCAGAAAAATATCGGCCCGGCCGGGCTGACGCTGGTTATCGTGCGTGAGGATCTGCTGGGCAAAGCGAACATTGCCTGCCCGTCCATTCTCGACTACACGGTGCTGGCGAAGAACGACTCCATGTTTAATACGCCGCCAACCTTCGCCTGGTATCTGGCGGGCCTGGTGTTCAAATGGCTGAAAGCCAAAGGCGGCGTTGCGGCAATGGATAAAATTAACCAGCAGAAAGCCGAGCTGCTGTACGGCGTTATCGACAACAGCGATTTCTACCGTAACAGCGTGGCCGCCGCCAACCGTTCGCGGATGAACGTCCCGTTCCAGCTGGCGGACAGCGCGCTGGATGCGGTGTTCCTTGAAGAGTCCTTTGCGGCGGGTCTGCATGCCCTGAAAGGGCACCGGGTGGTGGGGGGCATGCGTGCTTCCATCTATAACGCCATGCCGCTGGAAGGGGTGCGCGCCCTGACCGACTTTATGCAGGACTTTGAGCGTCGTCACGGTTAATCCTGACTGTTCTGGTCTACCCCGCAGTGCTCGCTGCGGGGCTTCCATTTTTTACGTGAGACTTTTCCCTCTATGCAGGAATCCCTGACCCTCCAGCCCGTTGCGCTGGTCAATGGCACCATTAACCTTCCGGGTTCAAAAAGCGTATCGAATCGCGCGCTGTTACTGGCGGCGCTGGCACATGGCACCACCACGCTTACCAATCTGCTGGACAGCGACGACGTCCGCCATATGCTCAATGCCCTGAAATTACTGGGCGTATCTTATACCCTCTCAGACGATCGCACCCGCTGTGACGTAACCGGCAACGGTGGTCCCTTACAGGCCAGCGGCGCGCTGGAGCTGTTTTTAGGCAATGCGGGCACCGCCATGCGCCCGCTGGCAGCCGCACTGTGCCTGGGCAACAACGATATCGTGCTGACCGGCGAGCCGCGGATGAAAGAGCGGCCCATCGGCCACCTGGTGGATGCCTTACGCCAGGGCGGGGCGCAGATTGACTATCTGGAGCAGGAAAACTACCCGCCGCTGCGCCTGCGCGGTGGATTTACCGGCGGCCAGGTCAGTGTGGACGGCAGCGTATCGAGCCAGTTCCTGACCGCACTGCTGATGGCAGCCCCCCTGGCCCGGGAAGAGACGATCATTGATATCAAAGGTGAGCTGGTCTCAAAACCCTATATTGATATCACCCTGAATCTGATGCGCACCTTCGGTGTGCAGGTGGAAAACCAGCAATACCAGCGCTTTGTGGTACGCGGCCAGCAGCAGTACCACTCCCCGGGCCACTACCTGGTGGAGGGGGATGCGTCGTCGGCCTCCTATTTCCTCGCCGCCGCCGCCATTAAAGGCGGAACCGTTACCGTTACCGGCATTGGCCGTAACAGTGTGCAGGGGGATATCCGCTTTGCGGATGTGCTGGAAAAAATGGGCGCCACCATCCAGTGGGGGGATGATTTTATTGCCTGCACGCGCGGTGAGCTGAACGCCATCGATATGGACATGAACCATATCCCGGATGCGGCCATGACCATCGCCACTACCGCGCTGTTTGCCCGCGGCACCACCACGCTGCGCAATATTTATAACTGGCGGGTCAAAGAGACCGACCGCCTGGCGGCCATGGCAACAGAGCTGCGCAAAGTGGGGGCCGAGGTGATTGAAGGTGACGATTTCATCACTATTACGCCACCGGCGCACCTGACCTTTGCTGAAATTGGCACCTATAATGATCACCGTATGGCGATGTGCTTCTCGCTGGTGGCGCTCTCTGACACCCCCGTGACCATCCTTGATCCGAAATGCACCGCCAAAACCTTCCCTGATTATTTTGCACGTCTGGCCGGGATCAGCACCTTAGCCTGATAACCACTGGCCCTGTTCCGGCAGGGCCAGACACGTATCCGCAAGGCCGGGTGGTTTTCTCCTATAATGATCGTTTTCGCAATGATATTGCCACCCAGAGGTAACAGTCCCGGAGGTTGCGGCGTATAATGCGCGCCGAAATGGTTCACCTGCATTCTCAAAAAAGGAGAGAAAGATGGCAGCACATGCTCCGGTAATCACCATTGACGGCCCCAGCGGCGCAGGGAAAGGCACCTTATGCAAGGCGATGGCAGAGGCGCTCCAATGGCATTTACTGGACTCCGGGGCCATATACCGGGTACTGGCACTGGCCGCACTGCATCACCGGGTTGATGTGGACAGCGAAGAGGCCCTGGTTCCCCTGGCCGCCCACCTGGATGTGCGGTTTATTTCCAGCAACGGGAAACTGGAAGTTGTCCTTGAGGGTGAAGATGTCAGCGGTGAAATCCGCACCCAGGATGTGGCGAATACCGCATCAAAAGTGGCGGCTTTCCCCCGGGTACGTGAAGCGCTGCTGCGCCGTCAGCGGGCGTTTCGTGAAACCCCGGGCCTGATTGCCGATGGCCGCGACATGGGCACGGTGGTATTCCCCGACGCCCCCGTGAAAATTTTTCTTGATGCCTCTTCAGAAGAGCGGGCCCAGCGCCGCATGCTGCAGTTGCAGGAGAAGGGTTTTAGTGTTAACTTTGAGCGCCTTTTGGCCGAGATAAAAGAGCGTGACGAGCGCGATCGTAACCGTGCGGTGGCGCCTTTAGTCCCGGCAGAAGATGCTTTAGTGCTTGACTCTACGCGATTATCTATTGAGCAAGTAATTGAAAGAGCGTTAGAATACGCCCGCCAGAAACTGGCGACTGCGCAATAACGCGCGGCTGAATTTGTCCGGAATTGCCCGGGGAGCGTGCTTCCTGAGCAATTCCGGTTATAGTTTTAGTAGTACCTGTCGCAATGGATTGTTGGCAGGCATTTAAACAACCCCATCCGGCATGGAGCCAGGTGGACGTTAAATTTAAAGACCCTAATACTAAACATGACTGAATCTTTTGCTCAACTCTTTGAAGAGTCCCTGAAAGAAATCGAAACCCGCCCGGGTTCAATCGTTCGTGGTGTTGTTGTTGCTATCGACAAAGACGTAGTGCTGGTTGACGCCGGCCTGAAATCTGAGTCTGCCATTCCGGCTGAGCAGTTCAAAAACGCCCAGGGCGAACTTGAAATCCAGGTTGGTGACGAAGTTGACGTTGCTCTGGATGCAGTAGAAGACGGTTTCGGTGAAACCC
The DNA here is from genome assembly GCF_000262305.1 of Shimwellia blattae DSM 4481 = NBRC 105725. Classification (NCBI taxonomy): domain Bacteria; kingdom Pseudomonadati; phylum Pseudomonadota; class Gammaproteobacteria; order Enterobacterales; family Enterobacteriaceae; genus Shimwellia; species Shimwellia blattae. The sequence goes on along the minus strand of NC_017910.1, from coordinate 2,577,462 downwards.
TGCTGTCTCGTGAGAAAGCTAAACGTCACGAAGCGTGGCTGATGCTGGAGAAGGCTTACGAAGAAGCTGCCACCGTTACTGGTGTTATCAACGGCAAAGTCAAGGGCGGCTTCACTGTTGAGCTGAACGGTATTCGTGCGTTCCTGCCGGGCTCCCTGGTAGACGTGCGTCCGGTTCGCGATACTCTGCACCTGGAAGGCAAAGAGCTTGAATTCAAAGTAATCAAACTCGACCAGAAGCGTAACAACGTTGTTGTTTCCCGTCGTGCTGTTATCGAGTCTGAAAACAGTGCAGAACGCGATCAGCTGCTGGAAAACCTGCAGGAAGGCATGGAAGTTAAAGGTATCGTTAAGAACCTCACTGACTACGGTGCATTCGTGGATCTGGGCGGCGTAGACGGCCTGCTGCACATCACCGATATGGCCTGGAAACGCGTTAAGCATCCGAGCGAAATCGTAAACGTTGGCGACGAAATCACTGTTAAAGTGCTGAAATTCGACCGCGAACGTACCCGTGTATCCCTGGGCCTGAAACAGCTGGGCGAAGATCCGTGGGTAGCTATCGCTAAACGTTATCCGGAAGGTACTAAACTGACCGGTCGCGTTACCAACCTGACTGACTACGGCTGCTTCGTTGAAATCGAAGAAGGCGTTGAAGGTCTGGTTCACGTGTCCGAAATGGACTGGACCAACAAAAACATCCACCCGTCCAAAGTTGTTAACGTTGGCGACGTAGTGGAAGTTATGGTTCTGGATATCGACGAAGAACGTCGTCGTATCTCCCTGGGCCTGAAACAGTGCAAAGCCAACCCGTGGCAGCAGTTCGCTGAGACCCACAACAAAGGCGATCGCGTTGAAGGTAAAATCAAGTCTATCACTGACTTCGGTATCTTCATCGGCCTGGACGGCGGCATCGACGGCCTGGTTCACCTGTCTGACATCTCCTGGAACGTTGCAGGCGAAGAAGCAGTACGTGAATACAAAAAAGGCGACGAAATCGCAGCTGTTGTTCTGCAGGTTGACGCAGAGCGTGAGCGTATCTCCCTGGGCGTTAAACAGCTGGCAGAAGATCCGTTCAACAACTACGTTGCTCTGAACAAGAAAGGCGCTATCGTTACTGGTAAAGTAACCGCAGTTGATGCGAAAGGTGCTACAGTTGAATTAGCTGACGGCGTAGAAGGTTACCTGCGCGCTTCTGAAGCTTCACGCGACCGTGTAGAAGATGCTACTCTGGTTCTGAGTGTTGGCGACGAAGTTGAAGCTAAATTTACTGGCGTTGACCGTAAAAACCGCGTAGTAAGCCTGTCTGTTCGTGCTAAAGACGAAGCTGAAGAGAAAGATGCCATCGCTTCTGTTAACAAACAGGAAGACGGTAACTTCTCCAACGCAATGGCTGAAGCGTTCAAAGCAGCTAAAGGCGAATAATTTCGACCTTGCGTTTAAGGGCGGCTGCGGCCGCCCTTGTTCGATCGAGAGCTGTAAGATAATTTTCCTGACAAGGAAACCGGAGGAATCATGACCAAGTCAGAATTGATTGAAAGACTTGCAGGCCAGCAATCTCATCTGCCCGCTAAAGCGGTGGAAGATGCCGTTAAAGAGATGCTGGAGCATATGGCCTCAACCCTGGCAGAGGGTGAGCGTATTGAAATCCGGGGTTTCGGCAGTTTCTCTTTGCATTACCGTGCGCCACGCGTCGGGCGTAACCCAAAAACCGGTGACAAAGTCGAGCTGGAAGGTAAATACGTTCCGCACTTTAAACCCGGCAAAGAGTTGCGCGATCGCGCCAATATTTATGGCTAAGCCCCGGGCGTAGCCAGACGAAAAAACGACATCTGCGGATGTCGTTTTTTTTTTGCCTGCGGTTTAGCGGTTTGCGTAGCGTGCCCCACCGGGGCTGCAACCCGGGTTCACTGGCGTATATTTCTCAGAGCATACCGCGAAGAAGCAGAAAGCAGCGCAGGACGTATCGCCCCCGGAAAGGGAGACTGGGCAAAAAGGAGGCGCCAGTGCTGCTATCACTACGAACCTGCTGTTGCTGTGTTATTGCCGGGGTACTGCCACTGTGCTGGATACACAATATCCCCGGCCTGGCGGTGATAGCCGGGGGAACCGGGCTGGCGTGCCTGCTGTTGTGTATACCGGTGCGGGCTGTGCGCTACGCGGGCCTGGCGCTGCTGATAAGCTGCTGGAGCGGGCTGGCGGCGCAGCGGGTATTGTGGCCCACCACGGCGTTAACTACCGGGGTGATTCAGGGGGAGGGGACAATACTCCGCCCCTCCGGCACCGGGCGCTATCTGGTAACCCTTCATCGCTACGGGGATAAGCGTCTCTTTCCGGGGGTAAATATTGTCGTGCGCGGGCTGAAAACGCCACATACGCTCTGCCCGGGCCAGCGCTGGTCCCTGTGGCTGCGGCTGCGCCCCGGCCACGGGCTACTGAATATCCCCGGTTTTGACAGCCAGCGTTACGCGGTGGCGCACCATCAGGTCGTTAACGGGAGAGTCTTACGCGCGCAGCCATTATCCCTCCGCTGTGGCTGGCGCAGCCGGTTTACTGGCTACCTTGCTGAGCAGGCAGGCACGCTGCGCCACTGGCCGGTGATACAGGCACTGGCATTTGGTGAGCGCCAGGCACTGCCGGCGGATGTCCGCCAGCGGTTTCGCGAAACGGGAACCGCGCATCTGATGGCTATCTCCGGCCTGCATATTGCCCAGTCTGCCGGGGTGTTCTGGGGGCTGGTACGCCTGCTTCAGTGGTTACTGCCTGCCGCCCGGATCGGCACCGGCTTGCCGTTACTGGCCGGGGTGGCCGGTGCGGCGCTTTACACCTGGCTTTCCGGGGCGAACCCACCCGCCCAGCGGGCGCTACTGGCGCTGATTATCTGGGGGGCGCTGCGCCTGGGCGGGCGGCGCTGGTCTGCTGAAATGGTCTGGCTGTGCTGTATTGCCGGTGTGTTGCTGGTCGATCCGCTGACGGTGCTGTCAGACAGTTTCCGGCTGTCTGCCGGGGCCTGCGGGGCGCTGATTCTCTGGTATCGCTGGATGCCGCCACCCCGGGGGGGCGGGAAGCTCCGCTATCTGGCGGGGCTTGCCCATTTACAGTTGGGGATCACCGCTTTGCTGCTGCCCCTCCAGGTGGTCATATTCCACGGTGTCAGCCTCAGCGCATTTGTCGCCAATATGGTGGCGGTGCCGCTGGTCAGTTTGCTGGTTGTCCCGCTACTGTTGCTGGGGATGCTGCTGAGTGCGGTGCCCGGGGCAACCCGGGGGCTCTGGTGGCTGGCCGATCAGGTGCTGCACGGTGTGCTGGGCTTTCTGGCCGCCTTACCCCCGGGCTGGCTGGAGGCAGACCAGCGGGCGGTGGGGCTGTCCCTGCTGCCACTGGTGCTGATGGTTATCTGGCGCCTGCGCCTGTACCGCAGCTCGCTGTCTGTGCTGCCGGTCGCGCTACTGGCGTGCACTTATGCTTACTGGCATCCGGCGCCCCCGGGGGCACACTGGGCAGTACATATGCTGGATGTGGGCAATGGCCTGGCCATGGTGGTGGAAAAGAACCGCCGGGCACTGCTGTATGATACCGGGAACCGCTGGCCCGGCGGCGACAGCGCCCGGCAGACGATTATTCCCTGGCTGCGCTGGCGGGGGCTCCACCCGGAGGGGGTGATTATCAGCCACGGGCATCTGGACCATGCTGGCGGGCTGGGGAGTATTCAGCAGGCCTGGCCCGCGCTGCCGGTCTACAGCGCCATGCTCACCCCGGGCCACCGCCCCTGTTTTATGGGGGAGCGCTGGCAGTGGCAGGGGCTGCAGTTACGCGTGCTCTGGCCACCGCGCAGCCAGCCCGGGGCGGAGAATAACCACTCCTGCGTGGTCCATATCAGCGACGGGGTCCGCAGTGTGCTGCTGACCGGGGACATTGAAAGGCCCGCAGAACTGGCTATGCTGAAATCGCACAGGGGGAGCCTGCGTGCTGATCTCCTCCAGGTGCCACACCACGGCAGCCGGACATCATCTACCCCCCGGTTACTACGCCAGGTGAACCCCGGGGTGGCGCTGGCCTCGGTGGCGCGCTATAACCCGTGGCGTTTTCCGGCGGCGGCGGTGGTCCGCCGTTACCGGGATCTGGGTATTCGCTGGTACGACACCGGCAAATCCGGCCAGATTTCTGTACAAATGTTTGGCGATCAGATGAAAATTTTGAGCGCCCGCATGCAAATTTCCCCCCGCTGGTATCATCAGTGGTTTGGCGTACCCGGCGATAGCGGGTAGAATGTGCGGCTATTTCATTGAGATGTTGGTTAGACTGAATGCATAACGATAAAGATCTCTCCACGTGGCAGACCTTCCGACGGCTCTGGCCGGTAATTTCCCCTTTCAAGATGGGGCTGATTGTCGCTGCCGTGGCGTTAATCCTCAACGCAGCAAGCGATACCTACATGCTGTCGCTGCTTAAACCGTTGCTGGATGATGGTTTCGGTAAAACTGACCGCTCTGTGCTGATGTGGATGCCGCTGGTCGTAATTGGCTTAATGCTGCTGCGCGGCGTAACAAGCTACATATCAAGCTACTGTATCTCCTGGGTGTCCGGCAAAGTGGTGATGACTATCCGCCGCCGCCTGTTTAACCACATGATGGGGATGCCGGTTTCCTTTTTTGATAAGCAGTCCACCGGAACCCTGCTTTCGCGCATTACCTATGACTCTGAACAGGTTGCGTCTTCCTCTTCCAGCGCGCTGATAACCGTGGTGCGTGAAGGGGCGTCGATTATCGGCCTGTTTATTATGATGTTCTACTACAGCTGGCAGCTGTCGGTGATCCTGATTGTACTGGCGCCGGTGGTCTCGGTTGCTATCCGGATTGTCTCTAAGCGTTTTCGCAGCATCAGTAAAAATATGCAGAACACCATGGGGCAGGTAACAGCCAGCGCCGAACAGATGCTGAAAGGCCATAAAGAAGTGCTGATTTTTGGCGGCCAGGAAGTGGAAGAAGATCGCTTTAATAAAGTCAGCAACCGGATGCGCCACCAGGGGATGAAAATGGTCTCCGCGTCGTCGATTTCTGATCCCATTATTCAGCTGATTGCCTCTCTGGCGCTGGCGTTTGTCCTGTATGCTGCCAGCTTCCCGAGCGTTATGAACAGCCTGACGGCCGGTACGATAACCGTGGTGTTTTCGTCCATGATTGCCCTGATGCGCCCGCTGAAATCGCTGACCAACGTTAACGCCCAGTTCCAGCGCGGTATGGCCGCCTGCCAGACGCTGTTCTCCATTCTGGATATGGAGCAGGAAAAAGACGAAGGTGAGCGGGTTGTGGAGCGCGCGAAAGGGGATATTGAATTTCGCAATGTGACCTTCACCTACCCGGGGCGCGATGTACCGGCGCTGCGTAATATTAACCTGACGATCCCCGCCGGTAAGACGGTGGCGCTGGTCGGCCGCTCTGGCTCCGGTAAATCCACGCTCGCCAGTCTGATCACCCGTTTTTATGATGTGGACTCCGGTGAAGTGCTGCTGGACGGCCACGATCTCCGGGAATATACCCTGCGTTCACTGCGTAACCAGGTGGCGCTGGTTTCCCAGAATGTGCACCTGTTTAACGACACTATCGCCAACAATATCGCCTACGCACGCACCGAAGAGTACGACCGTGCGCAGATAGAGCAGGCCGCGAAGATGGCCTACGCCACGGACTTTATCAACAAAATGGATAACGGCCTGGATACGGTCATTGGTGAAAACGGCGTGCTGCTTTCCGGCGGCCAGCGCCAGCGTATCGCCATCGCCCGGGCCCTGCTGCGCGACAGTCCGGTGCTGATCCTGGATGAAGCCACCTCCGCACTGGATACCGAATCGGAACGGGCTATCCAGGCAGCCCTTGATGAGCTGCAGAAAAACCGCACCTCACTGGTGATTGCTCACCGCCTCTCTACGATTGAGAAGGCCGATGAGATCGTGGTGGTGGAAGATGGCACCATCGTTGAGCGCGGCACTCACGCAGCCCTGCTGGAGCAGCGCGGTGTCTATGCCCAGCTGCACCGGATGCAGTTTGGCCAATGATTGAGCGGATCTGGTCCGGGAAATCCCCGCTGTGGCGGGTATTGTGGCCACTCTCCCTGCTGTATGGCCTGATCAGTACGCTTATCAGGCTCAGCTACCGGCTGGGGTTGCGCCGCAGCTGGCGCGCACCGGTCCCGGTGGTGGTGGTCGGGAACCTGACCGCCGGGGGCAACGGTAAAACCCCGGTGGTTATCTGGCTGGTGGAACAACTGATGGCCAGAGGGATCCGGGTAGGCGTGGTATCCCGGGGGTATGGCGGTAAGGCGGCCTCCTATCCGCTGGTGCTGTCTGCCTCCACAACAACCGCCGAAGCCGGGGATGAGCCGGTGCTTATCTACCAGCGTACCGGTGCGCCGGTGGCGGTTGCCCCGCAGCGTGCCCGGGCGGTTCAGGCACTGGTGAGCGGGGCCCATCCGCAAATCATCATTACTGATGACGGCCTGCAGCACTACGCCCTGGCCCGGGATAAAGAAATCGTTGTGGTGGACGGCGTGCGCCGCTTCGGCAATGGCTGGTGGTTACCGGCAGGCCCGATGCGTGAGCGGGCCGGGCGCCTGAAATCTGTGGATGCGGTTATTGTCAACGGCGGCCACCCGCAGCCGGGGGAGATAGCCATGACACTGGCGCCGGGGCAGGCGGTAAACCTGAAAACCGGCGCACGCTGTGCCGCCGCGCAACTGCACCACGTAGTGGCAATGGCCGGGATCGGGCATCCGCCGCGGTTTTTTGCCACCCTGGAGCAGCTTGGGGTCGCGACAGAAAAAACCATCCCGCTTTCGGACCATTATGCCCCGTCTGCAGAGATGCTCGCCGGGCTCTGTGCCCCGGGCCAGAGCCTGCTGATGACCGAAAAAGACGCGGTAAAATGCCGGGCGTTTGCCCGGGATAACTGGTGGTATCTGCCGGTTGATGCCAGGTTCCCCGCCGCCGATGCCGAAAAACTGCTGGCGACACTCCAGGGGCTGGTGCACTGAGCACCCGGAACGGGGCCTTATCCTTTGCCGGTCTGTCAGCCGCAGTGAGAAATTCCGCTGATACCGTGATATTCTCATCGGTATTATTCGATCCGTCAGGAGGAGTCATGGATCATCGTTTGTTAGAAATCATCGCCTGCCCGGTATGCAACGGGAAACTGTACTTTAACCAGGAGAAACAGGAACTGATTTGCAAGCCGGACGGGCTGGCATATCCGATCCGGGACGGGATCCCGGTCTTACTGGAGCATGAAGCGCGTCCACTGACTGCTGAAGAGATCAATCCATGAGTTTTGTCGTTATCATTCCTGCCCGCTACGCCTCTACCCGGCTGCCGGGTAAGCCCCTGAAAGATATCAACGGTAAACCGATGATAGTCCACGTGCTGGAGCGCGCCCGTGAATCTGGCGCCGGGCGGGTGATTGTTGCCACGGACCATCCGGATGTGGCCCGGGCGGTTGAAGCCGCCGGGGGCGAAGTCTGCATGACGCGTGCGGATCACCAGTCCGGCACTGAGCGGCTGGCAGAGGTGGTGGATAAATACCAGTTCAGCGACGATACCCTGATCGTGAACGTGCAGGGCGACGAGCCGATGATCCCGCCGGTAATTATCCGCCAGGTGGCCGATAATCTGGCCCGGGTGGATGCGGGCATGGCGACCCTTGCGGTGCCGGTTACCGATGCACACGAGGCCTTTAACCCCAATGCGGTAAAAGTGGTGCGCGACGCCCGGGGCTTTGCGCTCTATTTCTCCCGGGCAACCATTCCCTGGGATCGGGACCGTTTTGCCCAGTCCCGCGATACCATAGGCGACAGCTTACTGCGCCATATTGGTATCTACGGCTACCGGGCAGGGTTTATCCGCCGCTACGTGACCTGGGCGCCGGGCCCGCTGGAGCAGATAGAAATGCTCGAACAGCTGCGCGTGCTGTGGTATGGCGAAAAAATCCACGTGGATGTGGCCCAGGCCGTGCCTGCCGTTGGCGTTGATACGCCAGAGGATCTGGCCCGGGTTCGCGAGGCGATGGCCTGACCCCCTGTGGGGATAAAAAACCGCCCTGTGGCATTGCGCTTCAGGGCGGTTTTTTTATGGCCTCAGAAATGCCGCTGACAACCGCTGCGCGGTGACTAATTGCCGGGAAATTGATCTGACCGGGTGACAGTTGTGCAATGTATGCGCATGATGGCCAGTAGCGAGTTCACGAGGGTGGAGAGTATGGAACAACTGCGCAATGAACTGAGCCATTTACTGGGCGAGCGCCTGAGCCGCATGGAGTGTGTGAGTGAAAAAACCGACTCGACACTGTGGTCGCTGTATGACAGCAACGGAAATGCACTGCCCCTGCTGGCAAAAAGTTTTGTCACCCGGGGGGAGGCCGCCCGGATGGCAAGCAAAATGTCGGCGCTGGCGCGCTCGGGCACCCTGCGTATCCCGGCGATTTACGGGGTTATCACCCATGAAAACACCCCCGGGCCCGATGTCCTGCTGATGGAGCGTTTGCGGGGCGTCTCTGTTGAGGCGCCCACCCGCACCCCGGCACGCTGGGAGCAGCTTAAAGATCAGATTGTGGAAGGGCTGCTGGCCTGGCACCGCATTGACAGCGGCGGCTGTGTCGGCATGGTGGACAGCACCCAGGACAATTTATGGCCTTACTGGTATCGCCAGCGGGTTGAAACCCTGTGGACGACCCTGAACCAGTTTCGCAACACCGGCCTGACCATGGAAGATAAAAGCGTGTTATTCCGCAGCCGGGAATACCTCCCCCGGCTGTTTGCCGATTTCAGCGACAACTGCGTACTGGTACACGGTAATTTCAATTTGCGCAGTATGCTCAAAGATGTCCGCAGTGATCAGCTGGTGGCCATGGTCAACCCGGGGCCGGTGCTCTGGGCCCCGCGGGAGTTTGAACTGTTCGGCCTGTATGAAGACGGCCCCGCCAGCGAACTGTTCTGGCACTATCAGCAGCGGGCGCCCGTGGCGGAGTCTTTTTTATCCCGCCGCTGGCTGTATGTGATGTGGCGGGAAGTTGCGCAACTGGTGCAGCACGGGCGCTTTGACCGCCCGGCCTTTGACCGGGCCGCCCGTGAATTACTGCCCTGGCTCGGCTGACACGCCGTTCAGCCACTGCCACATACGCCCGAGCGATTCATAAATCACCCGCTCACTGTGGCCCAGCCACAGGGGGGAGGGCAGCGCCCTCTCCCAGGGGTTCAGGGGGGAGTCGATAGCCAGCTGGTTGGCCGGTGCCGGGGTAGGGTTGAGCCCCGCGTGGCGAAAGAAGATCAGCGCCCGCGGCAGGTGTGAGGCAGAGGTCACCAGTAAAAACGGCGCCTGGCCGATGGCGTTCGCCACGGCGGCCGCCTCCTGGCCGGTATCCCTTGGGGTGTCGAGGGTGAGTATTTTATCCCGCGGCACACCGAGGCTGACCGCGACCCGGGCGCTGACCTCCGCACTGCTGACCGGGTTAGTCCGGGCGGCGGCACCGGTAAAAACCAGCACTGAGCCGGGGTTTTCCCGCCACAGTCTCACCCCTTCCGTTACCCGCGCCAGGCTGTTACCAACCAGATTCGAGCCCGGTGCCCAGCGGGGGTTCCAGGTGTATCCCCCGCCCAGTACCACAATCCAGGAGACATGCTTTTGGGTCGGTTGCCAGGTGGGGTAGGTATTTTCCAGTGGCCGCAGCAGTTTATCCGCCACCGGCTGAAGGCTTAACAGCAGCAGCGCCACCCAGCCGCCTGTTAATAATATTTTTCCGGTTTTTTGCCAGCGGGTAAACCAGAGCAGCACAATCGCCAGCCCGATAACCAGCAACAGAAAAGGCAGCGGCAGCAATAATCCGCCGATAACTTTTTTCAGGGTAAAAAGCATCAGTTATGGTTCCTTTTTTAACCATACGGTCGGGAATAATCGGGGATCTTACACCCTGAGGGTTCATTATCCTTGCGCATGTGACAAAATAGCGCTTTTGCCAGTCGGCTACCTGAGTTCCGGAGTTGTAGCATGCAGGATCGCAATTTTGACGATATTGCCGAGAAGTTCGCGCGCAATATTTATGGCACAACCAAAGGCAAGTTGCGCCAGGCGATCCTGTGGCAGGATCTGGATCGCTTATTTGCCTCACTGCCGCAGCGCCCGCTGCGGGTACTGGATGCCGGTGGCGGTGAAGGACAAACCGCCTGCCGGGTTGCCGGGCTCCACCACCATGTGACCCTGTGTGACCTTTCCCGGGAGATGCTGTCGCGTGCGCAGCAGTCGGCCCGGGAAAAAGGTGTGAGCGACAACATGCATTTTGTACACAGTGCGGCCCAGGACATCGGGCAGCATTTGGAAAGCCCGGTGGATCTGATATTGTTTCACGCGGTACTGGAGTGGGTGGCTGATCCCCTGTCGGTACTGGAGCATCTCTGGCAGTGCCTGGCCCCTGGTGGCGCCCTGTCGCTGATGTTCTACAATGCCAATGGCTTGTTGATGCACAACATGGTGGCCGGTAATTTTGCCTATGTTGAACAGGGAATGCCGAAGCGTAAAAAGCGCACGCTCTCCCCGGATCACCCGCTGGATCCCCGGCAGGTTTACCAGTGGCTGACACAAATTGGCTGGCAGATAACCGGTAAGACCGGGGTACGGGTATTTCATGACTACCTGCGGGAAAAACACCAGCAGCAGGAGCGTTTTAACGAACTGCTGGCGCTGGAAACCCGCTACTGCCGTCAGGAGCCATGGATAAGCCTCGGGCGTTATATACATGTCACCGCCATCAAGCCGGAGAACCAAGGATAAACTATGAGTAATTTTTCCCAGACGGTGCCAGAGCTGGTTAGCTGGGCCAGGAAAAATGATTTTTCGCTGGCGCTGCCCACAGACCGGCTGGCGTTTTTGCTGGCGATAGCCACACTGAATGGCGAACGTCTGGACGGCGAAATGAGCGAAGGCGAACTGACCGATGCCTTTCGCCACGTCAGCGAAGCCTTTGAGCAAACGAATGAGACCGTGAACGTGCGCGCAAATAACGCCATCAACGATATGGTGCGCCAGCGTTTGCTCAACCGCTTTACCAGTGAAATCACCGAAGGTAATGCCATATACCGCCTGACCCCGCTGGGGATAGGCATTACGGATTACTATATTCGCCAGCGCGAATTCTCAACCCTGCGCCTGTCGATGCAGCTGTCGATTGTGGCCGGTGAACTTAAACGGGCCGCCGACGCCGCCGATGAAGGGGGCGACGAGTTCCACTGGCACCGCAACGTGTTTGCCCCGCTGAAATACTCCGTGGCGGAGATTTTCGACAGCATTGATATGACCCAGCGCATCATGGATGAGCAGCAGCAGGCGGTCAAAGAGGATATTGCCGGGTTGCTGAATAAAGACTGGCGGGCGGCGATAACCAGCTGCGAAATGCTGCTGACGGAAACCTCCGGCACCCTGCGCGAACTGCAGGACACCCTGGAAGCGGCCGGGGATAAACTGCAGGCCAATCTGTTACGCATTCAGGACGCCATCCTCGGTATGACCGGGCTGGATACCGTAGAGCGGCTGGTGTTTGATTTGCAGAACAAACTGGACCGCATTATCAGCTGGGGCCAGCAGGCCATTGATCTGTGGATTGGTTACGATCGCCATGTGCATAAATTTATTCGTACCGCCATTGATATGGACAAAAACCGGGTATTCGCCCAGCGTCTGCGCCAGTCGATTCAGGGCTATTTTGACGCCCCCTGGGCACTGACTTACGCCAGCGCCGACCGCTTGCTGGATATGCGCGACGAAGAGATGACGCTGCGCGATGACGAAGTTACCGGCGAACTCCCGGCAGACCTGGAATATGAAGAATTTAACGAGATCCGCGAGCAGCTGGCGGGGATCATTGAGTCATCGCTCCAGGTTTATAAAGAGCAACAGAAGCCACTGGATCTCGGATCGGTAATGCGCGCTTATCTGGCGCAATACCCCCGGGCCCATCATTTCGATGTGGCGCGAATTGTGGTCGACCAGGCCGTGCGCCTGGGTGTGGCTGAAGCAGATTTTTCCGGACTGCCCGCGAAATGGCAGCCGATTAATGATTACGGAGCCAGGGTACAGGCGCATGTCATTGACAAATATTGAACAAGTGATGCCAGTTAAGCTGGCACAAGCGTTGGCGAATCCTTTATTTCCTGCGCTGGACAGCCAGCTGCGCGCTGGCCGTCATATTGGCCTGGATGAGCTTGATAATCATGCTTTTTTGATGGACTTCCAGGAACAGCTGGAAGAGTTCTACCACCGCTATAACGTGGAGCTGGTGCGGGCGCCGGAGGGGTTCTTCTACCTGCGCCCCCGTTCCACAACGCTTATCCCGCGCTCGGTACTGTCTGAGCTGGATATGATGGTGGGCAAAATCCTCTGTTATCTGTATCTCAGCCCCGAGCGGCTGGCGAACGAAGGTATCTTCACCCAGCAGGAGCTCTATGACGAGCTCACCACCCTGGCTGATGAAACCAAACTGCTGCGGCTGGTGAATAACCGTTCTACCGGGTCCGATCTGGATCGCCAGAAGCTGCAGGAAAAGGTCCGTGCCTCATTAAACCGCCTGCGCCGTCTGGGAATGGTGTGGTTTATGGGCCACGACAGTAGCAAATTTCGTATTACCGAGTCTGTGTTCCGCTTTGGTGCCGATGTCCGCAGCGGGGACGATCCGCGGGAGGCGCAACTGCGCATGATCCGCGATGGTGAAGCCATGCCGGTGGAAAACCACCTGCAACTGCATGACGAGGCTGACGGGCACCTTCAGGACAAAGCGGAGGATGAAGAAGAATGATTGAACGCGGAAAATTTCGCTCACTGACCCTGGTTAACTGGAACGGCTTTTTTGCCCGTACCTTTGATCTGGATGAACTGGTCACCACGCTTTCCGGCGGTAACGGGGCGGGGAAATCCACCACCATGGCGGCCTTTGTAACGGCGCTGATCCCGGATCTGACCCTGCTGCACTTTCGTAACACCACCGAAGCCGGGGCCACGTCCGGCTCCCGGGATAAGGGCCTGCACGGCAAGCTGAAAGCCGGGGTGTGTTACTCCGTGCTGGATGTGATCAACTCGCGCCACCAGCGTGTGGTGGTGGGGGTGCGTTTGCAGCAGGTGGCCGGGCGCGATCGGAAAGTGGACATCAAACCGTTCGCTATCCAGGGCCTGCCGGTGGCGATACAGCCTACCCAGCTTCTGACCGAAACCCTGAATGAGCGCCAGGCCCGTGTCCTGACCCTTCAGGAGCTGAAAGACAAAGTCGAGGGGATGGACGGCGTACAGTTTAAGCCGTTTAACTCGATAACCGAGTACCACTCGCTGATGTTCGATCTGGGGATCGTGGCGCGCCGTCTGCGCTCTGCGGCCGATCGCAGCAAATACTACCGCCTGATTGAAGCCTCCCTGTACGGCGGGATCTCCAGCGCGATTACCCGCTCGCTACGCGACTACCTGCTGCCGGAAAACGGCGGGGTGCGCAAAGCGTTCCAGGATATGGAAGCGGCCCTGCGCGAAAACCGCCTGACCCTTGAGGCCATCCGGGTAACACAGTCTGACCGGGATCTGTTTAAACACCTGATCACCGAAGCCACCAACTACGTGGCGGCGGACTATATGCGCCACGCCAATGAGCGGCGTATCCATCTTGATAAAGCGCTGGAGTACCGGCGTAACCTGTTCAGCAACCGCCAGCAGTTATCCGCAGAGCAGTACAAACATGTGGACATGGCGCGGGAGCTGGCAGAGCACAGCGGGGCGGAAGGGGATCTGGAGGCCGACTATCAGGCCGCCAGCGACCACCTGAACCTGGTGCAGACCGCACTGCGCCAGCAGGAAAAAATTGAGCGCTATGAGGCAGATCTGGAAGAGTTGCAGATCCGCCTTGAAGAGCAAAACGAAGTGGTGGCCGAAGCGGCCGAACAGCAGGAAGAGAACGAAGCCCGGGCTGAAGCCGCTGAGCTGGAAGTGGACGAGCTGAAAAATCAGCTGGCGGACTACCAGCAGGCGCTGGATGTTCAGCAGACCCGCGCTATCCAGTATCAGCAGGCGTTACAGGCCCTTGAGCGCGCCCGCGAACTGTGCCACCTGCCGGATCTCACCCCGGACAACGCCGAAGAGTGGCTGGAAACCTTCCAGGCGAAAGAACAAGAAACCACCGGCAAAATGCTCGATCTCGAACAGAAGATGGGCATGATGCAGGCGGCACACAGCCAGTTTGAGCAGGCCTGGCAACTGGTCGAGGCGATTAACGGCCCGGTCAGCCGGGGCGATGCCTGGCAGGTGGCCCGGGAGCTGCTGCGTGATGCGGCAGAGCAGCGCCACGTTGCGCAGCAGGTAGCCGCCCTGCGCTCGCGCCTGAGCGAGCTGGAGCAGCGCCTGCGCGAACAGCAGGACGCGGAGCAACTGCTGAGCGAATTCTGCAAGCGCCAGGGCAAATCGTTCGATCCGCTGGATCTGGAAACCTACCAGCAGGAGCTGGAAGAGCGCATTGAAAGCCTGTCTGAGTCTGTGGCCCAGGCCGGTGAGCAGCGCATGAACCTGCGCCAGGAGCAGGAGCAGGTGCTGGCAACCCTGAAAACCCTGACCCAGCGGGCACCTGTCTGGCTGGCGGCCCAAAGCAGCCTGAACCAGCTGGCAGAGCAGACCGGGGAACAGTTTACCTGCGGCCACGATGTGACCAGCTACCTCCAGCAGCTGCTGGAGCGCGAGCGCGAAGTGACCGTTGAGCGTGACGAGGTCGGCGCCCGTAAACAGGCGGTAGATGAAGAAATTGAGCGCCTGAGCCAGCCGGGAGGGGCAGAAGATCAGCGCCTCAATACCCTGGCGGAGCGTTTTGGCGGGGTGCTGTTATCTGAAATCTATGATGATGTCAGCCTTGAAGATGCGCCGTACTTCTCCGCACTGTATGGCCCGTCCCGCCACGCTATTGTGGTGCCGGATCTGAACCTGGTGCGCGAGCAGCTGGCGGGTCTGGAAGAGTGCCCGGAAGATTTGTATCTGATTGAAGGGGATCCCCAGTCCTTTGATGACAGCGTATTCAGCGTAGACGAGCTGGAAAAAGCCGTGGTGGTGAAAATCGCCGATCGGCAGTGGCGTTATTCCCGCTTCCCGGAAGTCCCGCTGTTTGGCCGTGCCGCCCGGGAAAACCGGATTGAAAACCTGCACGCGGAGCGTGAAACCCTCTCCGAGCGTTTCGCGACACTGTCGTTTGACGTGCAGAAAACCCAGCGCCTGCACCAGGCATTCAGCCGGTTTATCGGCCAGCACCTGGCGGTGGCGTTTGAGGCGGATCCGGAAGCGGAAATCCGCACGCTGAGCGGCCGCCGTGGCGAGCTGGAGCGTGCGCTCGCCAGCCATGAAAGCGACAACCTGCAGCAGAAAACCCGCTTTGAGCAGGCGAAAGAAGGGGTGGCGATGCTCAACCGTCTGCTGCCGCGGGTTAACCTGCTGCTGGACGATACGCTCCCGGACCGCTGCGAAGAGGTGCGCGAGCGGCTGGAAGAGGCCCAGGAAGCGGCGCAGTTTATTCAGCAATTCGGTAATCAGCTGGCAAAACTGGAGCCCATCGCCACTTATCTGCAAAACGACCCGCAGCAGTTCGAACAGCTGAAAGCGGATTATGAATATGCCCAGGTCCAGCAGCGCGAAGTGCGCCAGAAAGCCTTCTCGCTGACCGAGGTAGTGCAGCGTCGCGCCCACTTCAGCTATACGGACGCAGCCGCCATGCTGGACGGCAACAGCGATCTTAATGAAAAACTGCGCCAGCGCCTGGAGCAGGCAGAAACCGAGCGCAGCCGCTCCCGCGAGGCGCTGCGGACACATGCTACCCAGCTGAACCAGTACAATCAGGTGCTCGCCTCCCTGAGAAGCTCCCACGACACCAAAAAAGAGCTGCTGGCCGAACTGTATACCGAGATGAAAGCCATCGGCATTCAGGTGGACAGCCAGTCAGAAGAGCGGGCGAGAATACGCCGCGACGATCTCCACAACCGGCTTACCGGTAACCGTAACCGCCGTAATCAGCTGGAGAAGCAACTGGCCATCTGTGAGGCGGAAATGGACAACCTGACCCGCCAGCTGCGCCGCCTGGAGCGTGATTACCATGACACCCGCGAGCACGTCGTGGTGGCGAAAGCGGGCTGGTGTGCGGTGATGCGTATGGTGAAAGACAATGGCGTAGAGCGCCGTCTGAACCGCCGCGAGCTGGCCTATCTGTCCGGTGACGATCTGCGCTCCATGTCGGATAAAGCCCTGGGGGCACTGCGCCTTGCGGTGGCGGATAACGAACACCTGCGCGATGTACTGCGGGTGTCTGAAGATCCGAAACGCCCGGAGCGTAAAATCCAGTTCTTCGTGGCGGTGTATCAGCACCTGCGCGAGCGTATTCGCCAGGATATTATCCGTACCGATGATCCGGTTGAAGCCATCGAACAGATGGAGATAGAACTGAACCGCCTCACCGAAGAGCTGACCGCCCGTGAGAAGAAACTGGCCATCAGCTCCCGCAGTGTGGCGAATATTATTCGTAAAACCATTCAGCGTGAGCAGAACCGTATCCGGGTGCTTAACCAGGGGCTGCAGAGTGTCTCCTTCGGCCAGGTAAACAGTGTGCGCCTGAACGTCAATGTGCGTGAGGCCCACGCCACACTGCTTGATGTACTGTCTGAAGAGCATGAACAGCACCAGGATCTGTTTAACAGCAACCGGCTGACCTTCTCGGAAGCACTGGCGAAGTTGTATCAGCGCCTGAACCCGCAGATCGATATGGGCCAGCGCACGCCGCAGACCATCGGTGAAGAGCTGCTGGACTACCGCAACTATCTGGAGATGGAAGTGGAGGTCAACCGCGGGACAGACGGCTGGCTGCGGGCGGAAAGTGGCGCCCTGTCGACCGGTGAGGCTATCGGTACCGGGATGTCGATTCTGGTGATGGTGGTACAGAGCTGGGAAGAAGAGTCCCGCCGCCTGCGCGGGAAAGATATTTCGCCGTGCCGCCTGCTGTTCCTTGATGAGGCGGCCCGTCTGGATGCCCGCTCGATCAACACGCTGTTTGAGCTGTGCGAACGCCTTGAGATGCAGCTGATTATCGCGGCGCCGGAAAATATCAGCCCGGAAAAAGGCACCACCTACAAACTGGTGCGTAAGGTTTACCAGAACCACGAGCATGTGCATGTGGTCGGGCTGCGGGGCTTTGCGCCGGAGGCTGAAGCACAGGAGCCTGAGGACGCGGCGGACGCCTCATAACGCATACGTTGAGCCGTAAAAAACCCATGGCGGAGACGCCGTGGGTTTTTTTGTATGACTTATTTAAAAAATAGATCCCATAATGACCATTTTTCAGAATAGGCTCATGCGGATTTTCTTTATAGTAACAGGGTGAATTACACAACCTATAATGTTAATTAAGCAGCAAATTATTGTGAGAAAGTTGTTTTGAACAAGGGGCAATGGAGGTTGCATATGAAACTGAACAGCCGCAGGATTTCCGCGCTGAGCTGGTGTATTGCACTGGGGTTAGCTCCGTTGTTCACAGCCCAGGCCGATGAGCCTGAAGTTATCCCGTCTGACAGCTCTGCGGTTGTGGCGCCAGCCCCTACCGATACTCAGGGCTCCCTGCCGATGTCACCGGCCATGAATGGGTTACTGGGAAGGGCACCGCTGAGTGCTCCCGCCCCGGTCACCTCCGGCGGGACCGGGTCCGTTGTCACACCGGCTGCACCTGCTGGCATGACGGTACAGCAGGGACGGGATCAGTTACAGTCACGCCTGCCGGCAGGCTATACACCGGTCTATTTTAATGGGCTGGCGGCGCTGTACGGGGCCCGCAATATGGAGGCCATGTGGGAAGACAGAGAAGCGATGCGCCGCTTCGAGCAGCAACTGGCCGAAGCGGCGATCGCCGGTTTTCAGCCTCAGTTTGCGACCTGGGTGAAATTACTGACTGATTCGTCCGTGAGCGGTATGGGGCGCGATATCGTGCTGTCTGACGCGATGCTGGGCTATCTGGACTATGTCAGCAATGTGGGCCGCCAGGGAAACCACTGGCTGTACAGCAGCAGCCCGTACACTCTGGAGTTACCGGCTCTGTCGGTGATTAACCAGTGGCAGCTGGGGATCGATCGCCACAACGTGGCAAAATTTATTGACTCGCTGGCGCCACAAAACCCCCAGTACCCGAAAATGCACGCGACACTGCTGCAACTGATGAGGGACTCCCGCGCTTCGTCCCAACAGCGCGCCGCGCTGGTGGCGCTGAATATTCAGCGTTTACGCCTGCTGCCGGACAACCTGTCGACCGGGATCATGGTGAATATCCCTGATTTCTCGCTGAAGTATTATCTCAACGGGGATGAAATGCTCGCGTCGCGGGTTATTGTCGGCCGCCCGGAGCGTAAAACGCCGCTGATGAGCAGCGCCCTGAGTAACGTGGTGCTGAACCCGCCGTGGAATGTGCCGCCAACCCTGGCGCGCAAAGATCTGCTGCCTAAAGTGCGCCGGGATCCCGGCTACCTGGAGCGCCACGGATTTACCATGATGCGCGGCTGGGGAAGCTCTGAACCGGTTAACCCGCGCCAGGTAAACTGGTCCGGCATAACCGAGTCGAACCTGCCGTACCGCTTCCAGCAAAAACCGGGCCCGACTAACTCCCTGGGGCGCTATAAATTTAATATGCCCAGTACAGATGCCATCTATCTGCACGATACCCCGAACCATAACCTGTTCCAGAAGGATGTGCGGGCGCTGAGCTCCGGGTGCGTGCGGGTGAATAAGGCCTCGGAACTGGCATCGATGCTGCTACGGGATGTAGGCTGGGATAACGCCCGGGTCTCCAGCGCGGTGAAAGCGGGCAATACCCGTTATGTGAATGTGAGTAACCATATTCCGGTGAACCTCTATTATCTGACGGCGTTTGTCGGGGATGACGGACAGACGCAATTTCGTACAGATATTTACAATTATGATTCCGTTGCGCGATCTGGCGCACAAATCCTGCCAAAAGCAGAACAGTTAATCAGGTAAGTTAAGCAATTTAAACAGTTTTGCGGTCGTAATAATGTGCCGGTGCGGGGGAAAAGTGTTACACAACCCGCACCAGCGCTGGCCCGGCAACTTGACGCGTGGTTTTTTGGCGGTTAATGTGCCGATTGTGTGCCAGAAGTGCATTTACCCACAAATCCACGTAGGGCCCGGCGAAGGCTCCGCACAGACTGTGGAATTATTACGATTACTCACTTACCTGTAGACTGACATTATGGAAAAATTTGACTCTAGCCGCCGCAGGTTGCTGGCGTTAGGTGGTGTTGCCCTGGGAGCGGCAATGCTACCTACGCAAGCGTTTGCGACACTCTCAACACCGCGTCCGCGCATCCTGACTCTGAACAATCTCCACACCGGGGAAACCATCAAAGCCGAGTTTTTTAACGGCAGTGGCTACAACCATGATGAACTCAGCCGGTTAGATCATTTCTTCCGCGATTACCGCTCTAATCATATTAAGCCCATTGATCCGGCACTTTTTGACCAGCTTTATCGCCTGCAGGGGCTGCTGGGCACTACTAAGCCGGTGCAGTTGATCTCGGGCTACCGTTCACTGAGCACCAATACACAATTACGCTCCCGCAGCCGCGGTGTGGCAAAAAACAGCTACCATACCAAAGGCCAGGCGATGGATTTTCATATTGAAGGCATCGCGCTGAATAATATTCGCAAAGCGGCGTTATCCATGGGCGCGGGTGGTGTAGGATATTACCCGCGTAGCAACT
The DNA here is from genome assembly GCF_000262305.1 of Shimwellia blattae DSM 4481 = NBRC 105725. Lineage (NCBI taxonomy): Bacteria > Pseudomonadati > Pseudomonadota > Gammaproteobacteria > Enterobacterales > Enterobacteriaceae > Shimwellia > Shimwellia blattae. The sequence goes on along the minus strand of NC_017910.1, from coordinate 2,557,669 downwards.
TTGTGCATATTGATACCGGGCCGCGCAGGCACTGGTAGGGACCTGTCTTCCAGGGGACGGGTATGAATCATATCCGGCCCGCCAGGCCGGTAATGGAGCGTTATGAATTATCATATTATTCCGGTAACGGCGTTTGCCCAGAACTGTTCACTGATCTGGTGCCCGGGTTCCCGGCAGGCGGCACTGGTCGATCCTGGCGGTGACGCTGAGCGGATCAAACAGGCGGTGGCAGAAAAAGAGGTGACCATCAGCCAGATCCTGCTGACCCACGGGCATCTTGACCATGTGGGCGCGGCCGCAGAGCTGGCTGCGTTTTACGGGGTGCCGGTTGTAGGCCCGGAAAAAGAAGATACCTTCTGGCTGCAGGGGCTCCCGGCCCAGAGCCAGATGTTCGGGCTGGAAAACTGCCCGCCTCTGACACCGGATCGCTGGCTCAGCGAAGGGGATACAATTGCGCTGGGTGATGTGACCTTACAGGTGTTGCATTGCCCCGGGCATACCCCCGGCCATGTGGTCTTTTTTGAACCGCAATCCGGGTTGCTGATTTCCGGTGATGTGCTGTTCAAAGGCGGTGTGGGCCGCAGTGATTTCCCGCGCGGGGATCACGCCCAGCTGATTGCCTCCATTAAAGAAAAACTGCTGCCGCTGGGCGACGAGGTGACCTTTATCCCCGGTCACGGGCCTCTGTCTACCCTCGGGGAAGAGCGGCGCACCAATCCCTTCTTGCAGGATGGTGCCCCCGCCTGGTAAACCGGGCGCACAAAAAAGGCCGCATTTGCGGCCTTTTGTCTGTGATGGTGTCTTACTTCGTTACGGCGACAATAGCCTCACAGAGGGCGGACATATTGTCCGGCGTCATACCGGCCACGTTAATACGGCCCGAGGCAACGGCGTAAATGCCGAACTCCTCACGCAGGCGCATGACCTGATCTTTATTCAGCCCGCTGAATGAGAACATCCCGTTCTGGCGGGTGATAAAGCTAAAGTCGCGGCTGGCGCCTTTTTCCTGAAGGGTATTCACAAACAGCAGACGCATGCGCTGGATACGCTCGCGCATACCGGTCAGCTCCTGCTCCCACAGATCGCGCAGCGCATCGTTATTCAAAATGGTGGCAACGACGCACGCACCGTGAGCTGGCGGGTTTGAGTAGTTGGCGCGGATGCAGAACTTCATCTGGCTAAAAGCCCGCTCTGCGGTCTCCTGGTCTGCGGCAATCAGGGTGCAGGCGCCTACGCGCTCATTGTACAGGCCGAAGTTTTTAGAGAAGGAGCTGGCAACGATCAGCTCCTGGTGCAGCGCGGCAAAAGCGCGCAGCCCTTCGGCGTCTTCTTCCAGACCACGGGCAAAGCCCTGGTAGGCGAAATCAAACAGCGGCAGCCAGCCTTTTTCTTTGCTCATGGCGGCCAGTTGCTGCCATTGCTCCAGGGTCGGATCGATCCCGGTCGGGTTGTGGCAGCAGCCGTGGAACAGCACCACGTCACCGGCCTGAGCCTGTTGCAGGCTGGCGACCATACCGTCGAAGTCGAGGCTGTGGTTTTCCGCGTCGTAGTAGTTGTAATCGCAGACTTCCAGGCCGGCGGCGCCAAAGACGCTCTTATGGTTTGGCCAGCTGGGGTTGCTGACCCAGACACGTTTGGCACTGGTGTTTTTAGCCAGGAAATCCGCCGCAACGCGCAGCGCACCGGTACCGCCCGGAGTCTGGGCAGTTTTGGCGCGCCGGGTTTCAACAATCGGGCTGCCTTTGCCAAACAGCAGCTCCTGAGTGCAGAGGTCAAACTCCGGCAGACCATCAATACTGAGGTAGTTTTTCGTGGTTTCGTTTTCCAGCAGGTACTGCTCAGCTTTTTTTACGCTGGTCAGCACCGGGGTTTTACCGGTCTCGTCTTTATACACACCAATACCAAGGTTGATTTTGGTCAGGCGCTGGTCGGCACGAAACAGGTCAGCAAGGCCAAGGATCGGATCTGCAGGGGCGGCGGTGATGTTTTCAAACATGTCGAGGTTCCATTTTCATAAAGGGAAATCCTCATCAGATTAACGGTGGTTTTACAAAATGCCAATCGTTTAGCGACAAAATACTGGGTGGCTCGAAAACCTGACATTTTTCGCCTGCCGGGCGGTGGGAAAAGCGGAAGAACAGGCTACGGGGTGGCGCTTACGACAAAGGGGGAAAAGCATGCTTTTCCCCTTGTTATCAGGCAAACCGGCAGATAACCGGCTTGCCGGTGTGTCGAGCTATCAGAAGGTGGCGCTGCGCGGTGTGCGCGGGAACGGAATAACGTCACGCACGTTCTGAACCCCGGTCACGTAGGCAATCAGGCGCTCGAAGCCAAGGCCAAAACCGGAGTGCGGCACTGTGCCGTAACGGCGCAGATCGCGATACCACCAGTAGTCCTCTTTGTTCAGGCCCATTTCCGCCATGCGGGCATCCAGCACGTCAAGACGCTCTTCACGCTGAGAGCCGCCGATGATTTCACCGATCCCCGGCGCCAGCACGTCCATGGCGGCAACGGTTTTACCGTCGTCGTTCATGCGCATGTAGAAGGCTTTGATATCTTTCGGGTAGTTTTTCACCACCACCGGTGCGTTAAAGTGTTTCTCGGCCAGGTAGCGCTCGTGCTCAGAGGCCAGGTCAACCCCCCAGTAAACCGGGTTTTCGAATTTCTCGCCGCATTTTTCCAGAATCGCCACCGCATCGGTGTAGTCCACCTGGGCAAAATCGGCGCTGATGAACTTCTCAAGGCGGGTGATGGCGTCTTTATCTACACGCTCCGCGAAAAACTTCATGTCGTCTGCACGCTCTTCCAGTACCGCTCTGAAGACATATTTCAGCATCGCTTCCGCCAGGCGGGCGTTGTCTTCCAGATCGGCAAAGGCCACTTCCGGCTCCAGCATCCAGAACTCTGCCAGGTGGCGGCTGGTGTTGGAGTTTTCCGCGCGGAAGGTGGGACCAAAGGTATAGACCTTAGACAGGGCGCAGGCGTAGGTTTCGGCGTTCAGCTGGCCGGAAACGGTCAGGAAGGACTCTTTACCGAAAAAGTCTTTATCAAAATCAACTTTGCCCTGATCGTTACGCGGCAGGTTTTCCAGATCCAGTGTCGAGACACGGAACATCTCCCCGGCGCCTTCGGTGTCGGATGCGGTAATCAGCGGGGTAGAGACCCAGAAAAAGCCCTGCTCGTCGAAGAAGCGGTGCAGGGCCTGCGCCAGGGTATGACGCACGCGGGCAACCGCGCCAATCAGGTTCGTGCGCGGGCGCATGTGGGCCACTTCACGCAGATACTCAATGCTGTGGCGTTTGGCCGCCATCGGGTAGGTATCAGGATCATCTACCCAGCCGGTCACCTCAACGGAGATCGCCTGAATTTCAAACGCCTGGCCCTGTCCCTGGGACGCCACAACTTTACCCGTGGCAATCACGGAGCAGCCGGTGGTCAGGCGCAGGATTTCCTGATTGTAATTGGGCAGAGAATTATTGACGACGACCTGTACAGGATCAAAGCAGGAACCGTCATAAACGGCGAGGAAGGAAAAGCCAGCTTTTGAATCTCTTCGTGTACGTACCCAACCGCGGACGGTGACTTCGCTGTCAACGGCAGTGCGGCCCTGGAGTACGTCGGCTACAGGCACAACGCTCATATTTTTCTCTCTATATAGTCCAGTAACAATAGGTGCATTCCCCGCAGATGGCGGGAACCGTCTATGTTACCTGGCACACGCCAGCAAACAAGCAGAATTCGACCACAGAGAAAAGAAAAGCGTGCCGCAAGGTGAAAAACAGGGGCCGGAAGGCCCCTGAGAAGCTAGCTGGCCTTTTTGACCAGCGGCAGATCGAAGGCTTTGCGCAGTGCGCGTACAAATGCTTTATCCTGGCAGATGGTCTTGCCGGGGCTGTCTGAGAGCTTGGCCACCGGTTTCCCGTTGCACTCCACCAGCTTGATAACAATATTGAGCGGCTTCACGGCCGGAATATCGCAGGTGAGGCGGGTGCCGATACCGAAGCCGAGGTTAATCCGTGACGCAAAGTGGCGATACAGCTCAAGCGCTTTGGGTAAATCGAGATTATCAGAGAAGATCAGCGTCTTGCTGAGCGGGTCAATCCCCAGTTGCTGATAGTGGGTGATGGCCTTCTCCCCCCACTGTACCGGATCGCCAGAGTCGTGGCGCAGCCCCTGGTAGCGGGTGGCAAATGCGCTGCCGAAGTCCCGCAGGAAGGCGTCCATGGTAATACAGTCGGTGAGGGCGATCCCCAGTTGATCCGGGTACTCATCCAGCCAGGCCTGGAGGGCGGCCCGCTGGCTGTTTGCCAGCACCGGGCTGATTTGCTGGTGGGCCTGGAACCATTCGTGGGCCTGGGTGCCCATGGGGGTTAAATTCAGGCGGCGGGCCAGATCATAGTTACTGGTGCCAATAAACCACGGCTCCTGTTTCAGGCGCTCGACAATGGCGAACTGCACCTCGCGGGAGAAGCGCCGCCGGGTGCCGAAGTCCATCAGCCGGAATTTATCAAGCGAGATATCTGCGCTCAGGCGGTTAAAATCCGCCAGTTTATGCTCCAGATGATCCAGCGCCATCTCCACTGTCACTTCCGGGGAGCGGTAACGGTGTACCACTTCACTGATCACCGCCAGCAGGGGAACTTCCCACATGATCACTTCCCGCCACGGGCCTTTGAGCCGGATAGACAGCTTGCCCTGATTATTGCGGATGGTCACCTGGTTTGCGTTGTAGCGGTAGTCTTTCAGCCACTGGAGGTAGTCGGTTTCAAAAAAGGGCAAACCGCTGAGCCACTGAAATTCATCCTCACTTAAGGCGAGGTCCTGCATAGCGTGGACCTGCTCGCGGATGGCATCCGCGTACATACCCAGCATGTCGTCACCACGGCAGCGAAATTCTGCCGCAACATCGACATCATAATAACGGTGAAAGACCGCCTGCTGCATATGGAGTTTATAAGCGTCCGTATCCAGTAGCGAGTACAGTATCGGGGAAGCGTGTTGTGTCATGGCGCGTTACAGCATCCTCATTACAGGAACGTTTCCATCATGGCGTGGTTCAGATAAAGACGCAGGAGTATACCCTGATTATCCGTTTATTAAAGCAGGATCACAACATAAGCCTGTGGTCTGGTCGAGAGCGAAACGTGCCGGTTGTCGCACAGCGGATGCAAACTATACATTCTGAAAAGAAAAGATGAACATTCTGCGTGGCAACAATAGCGTAACCAGAATAGACTGGGGTTTGATACTTACAGCAGATACAAAAGGTTATCTATGACTCAACAACCCCAGGCCAAATACCGCCGCGACTATCGCGCACCGGAATATACCATTAGCGATATTGATTTGACCTTCAGTCTCGATGCCGCGACCACTATCGTCACCGCAGAAAGCAAGGTGCAGCGCCATGCCGGGCCTGAGGTTGCACTGCGCCTGGATGGCGAAGACTTAGTGCTGAAATCTATTGCTGTTGACGGCCAGCCCTGGTCCCACTACCAGCAGGTTGAGGGCGCGCTGATTATTGAACAGTTGCCTGAGCGTTTTACCCTGACAATTGTTAACCAGATAAGCCCGGCGGCCAATACGGCCCTGGAAGGGCTGTACCAGTCCGGCGATGCCCTGTGCACCCAGTGTGAATCCCAGGGATTTCGCCATATTACCTGGTATCTGGACCGCCCGGACGTGCTGGCCCGCTTTACCACCAAAATCATCGCCGATGCATCCCGCTATCCTTTCCTGCTGTCTAACGGTAACCGCGTAGCCCAGGGGGAGCTGGAAGATGGCCGCCACTGGGTGCAGTGGCAGGATCCCTTCCCGAAGCCCAGCTATCTGTTTGCGCTGGTGGCGGGGGATTTCGACGTGCTGCGCGATACCTTCACCACCCGTTCCGGCCGCGAGGTTGCGCTGGAGCTGTATGTTGACCGCGGCAACCTCGATCGCGCCGACTGGGCGATGACCTCCCTGAAAAATGCCATGAAGTGGGATGAGACCCGCTTCGGCCTGGAGTATGACCTCGACATCTATATGGTCGTGGCGGTGGATTTCTTCAATATGGGGGCCATGGAGAACAAAGGGCTGAATATCTTTAACGCCAAATATGTTCTGGCCCGGGCAGAAACCGCCACCGACAAAGATTACCTGAACATTGAGCGGGTGATTGGTCACGAATACTTCCATAACTGGACCGGCAACCGGGTGACCTGCCGGGACTGGTTCCAGCTAAGTCTGAAAGAGGGGCTGACGGTGTTCCGCGATCAGGAGTTCAGCTCTGATCTCGGCTCCCGGGCGGTGAACCGCATCAGTAATGTCCGCACCATGCGCGGCATGCAGTTTGCGGAAGACGCCAGCCCCATGGCCCACCCGATCCGCCCGGATATGGTCATCGAGATGAATAACTTCTATACCCTGACCGTCTATGAAAAAGGGGCCGAAGTTATCCGCATGATGCACACCCTGCTGGGGGAGGAGAACTTCCAGAAAGGGATGCAGCTCTACTTTGAACGCCACGACGGCAGCGCCGCCACCTGTGATGATTTTGTCCAGGCCATGGAGGATGCCTCCAGCGTGGATCTTTCCCAGTTCCGCCGCTGGTACAGCCAGTCCGGCACCCCTGTCGTGACCGTGCGCGATGATTATGACCCGGAGAAAGAACAGTACTGCCTGACCCTCAGCCAGCGGACACCGGCCACCGCCGATCAGGCTGAAAAGCTGCCGCTGCATATTCCGTTCGACATCGAACTGTACGATAACGAAGGGAAGGTTATTCCGCTGCAGAAAGATGGCCACCCGGTACATAACGTGCTGAATCTCACCCAGGCAGAGCAGACCTTTGTGTTTGATAATGTCTGGTTCCAGCCGGTGCCTTCTTTACTGCGTGAGTTCTCCGCCCCGGTGAAGCTGGAATATAAATGGAGCGATCAGCAACTGACCTTCCTGATGCGCCACGCCCGGAATGATTTTTCCCGCTGGGATGCGGCCCAGAGCCTGCTGGCAACCTATATCCGGCTGAGCGTTGCCCGCTATCAGGCAGGGCAGCCGCTGTCGCTGCCGCTGCACGTGGCGGATGCCTTCCGGGCGATTTTGCTGGATGAACATATCGACCCGGCACTGGCGGCAGAGATCCTGACGCTGCCTTCCCAGAACGAGATGGCCGAGCTGTTCCAGGTTATTGATCCGGCGGCCATTGCGGCAGTGCACAATGCGCTGACCCGTACCCTGGCGCGTGAACTGGCCGATGAGCTGCTGGCCGTATACCGGGCGAATACGCTGTCCGGGTATCGTATTGACCATGGTGATATCGGCAAACGCGCGCTGCGTAACGTCTGCCTGCATTACCTGGCCTTTGTGGATAACGGCCAGGCGGATGCGCTGGTCAGCCGCCAGTATCATGACGCGGACAATATGACCGATGCGCTGGCGGCGCTGTCGGCGGCGGTAGCGGCGGATCTGGCGTGCAGCAAAACGCTGATGCAGGAGTATGACGACCGCTGGCACCAGGATGGTCTGGTGATGGATAAATGGTTTATCCTCCAGGCCACCAGTGGTGCGGACAACGTCCTCGACACGGTGCGTGCGCTGCTGAACCACCGCTCATTCAGCATGGGTAACCCGAACCGTATTCGCTCACTGATTGGCGCGTTTGTCAGCGGCAACCCGGCGGCGTTCCATGCGCCGGACGGCAGCGGATACCGCTTCCTGGTGGAGATGCTCACCGAGCTGAACACCCGCAACCCGCAGGTGGCCTCGCGCCTGATTGAGCCGCTGATCCGCCTGAAGCGCTATGACAGCAAACGCCAGGCGCTGATGCGTGACGCGCTGGAGGCGCTCAAAGGGCTGCCGGATCTCTCCGGCGATCTGTATGAGAAGATAAGCAAAGCGCTGGCCTGACAGCCACCACAGCACGACACACAGGCCCCGGGTATCCGGGGCTTTTTATTACGCCGTCCCCCCGAAATGGGGATATTTCCGCCGCGCCAGGAAAACGGTTGCCTGTTATGGCGCTTTTTTGTCGCAAGTCAATTCCCTTTACAGGGCAGATGATGAATAATACGCCCCCGGTTTGCACACCGGGAATCCAGGAGAGTTCATGTACTACCCCTTCGTTCGTAAAGCACTTTTCCAGCTCGATCCTGAGCGCGCTCATGAGTTTACTTTTCAGCAATTACGCCGTATTACCGGCACGCCTCTGGAAGCACTGGTGCGCCAGAAGGTGCCGGAAAAACCGGTCACCTGCATGGGGTTAACATTTAAAAATCCTCTGGGGCTGGCCGCCGGGCTGGATAAAGACGGTGAGTGTATCGATACCCTTGGCGCAATGGGGTTCGGCTCCCTTGAAATCGGCACGGTAACGCCGCGTCCTCAGCCGGGAAATGATAAACCGCGCCTGTTTCGCCTGGTGGCGGCAGAAGGGCTTATCAACCGCATGGGGTTTAATAATCTCGGGGTGGATAACCTGGTCGAGAATGTAAAAAAAGCGCATTTTGATGGTGTTCTGGGAATCAATATTGGAAAGAATAAAGATACCCCGGTAGAGCAGGGGAAAGACGATTACCTTATTTGTATGGATAAAATTTATCCCTACGCGGGTTATATCGCCATCAATATCTCTTCACCAAATACCCCGGGTCTGCGCACACTGCAATATGGTGAAGCGCTGGATGACTTGCTGAGCGCCATCAAAATCAAACAGCAGATGCTCCATGAGCAGCACAATAAATATGTGCCGGTGGCGGTGAAGATTGCCCCTGATCTGACGGAAGAAGAATTGATCCAGGTGGCCGACAGTTTAGTCCGCCATAATATTGATGGCGTTATTGCGACCAATACGACACTTGATCGCTCCCTGGTTCAGGGCATGAAATATTGCCACGAAACCGGCGGACTGAGTGGCCGCCCGGTCCAGTTAAAAAGCACCGAAGTGATCCGCCGGTTATCCGCAGAATTAAATAACCGGTTACCGATTATCGGGGTAGGGGGGATTGATTCGGTGATCGCCGCGCGGGAGAAAATGGCCGCCGGGGCATCGCTGGTGCAAATTTATTCCGGATTTATATTCAAAGGCCCGCCGCTAATAAAAGAAATTGTAAGGAATATCTGATTTTTTAGAATATCTCCTTGACCGGGGCTTTATTTTTGGCCCTGGTTGCTTTATATTTTCAAATTGTTGCTAATTTGAGCGCCTGACCGTTAACAAATGTCGCTTTCGGCTAATACGCGCAAGGATGTGATAAACCAGTGGGTGAATAACAAGGGGTCGCGATGAAGATTAAACCAGATGATAACTGGCGTTGGTATTATGATGATCAGCATGATCGAATGATGCTCGATCTGGCGAACGGTATGCTGTTTCGCTCGCGCTTCCCCCGAAAAATGCTCACCCCGGATGCATTCTGTGCGCCGGGTTTTTGCGTTGATGACGCCGCACTCTATTTCTCCTTTGAAGAAAAATGCCGCGAGCTGGAATTAAGCAAAGACCAGCAGGCGGAGCTTATTCTCAATGCGCTGGTGGCTATTCGCTTCCTGAAACCCCAGATGCCGAAAAGCTGGCATTTTATGGCGCACCGGCAACCCTGGCAGCCCGCACCCGGTGACCGGGTGTGTGTCTGGCTCAGTGATGATCACCAGCAGGTGAGCCTGCTGGCCGTGGAGAGTGGCGAAAACGCGACCCTGTGCCTGCTGGCCCAGCCCGGGCTGGTTCTGGCGGGCCGCACAATGCAACTGGGTGATGCCATCAAAGTGATGAACGACCGTCTGATGCCGGTGGCGGCCCAGCCCTGCAGTCTGGAGCAGGCCGTTTAACAGGGCGCGATTTTAATATCACCCTCAGGTATGCAACTGCAGGATAAGATAGTGTTATCCTCCCCGACGGCGCCGGCTTTCATGGCGCGCACGCGCCCGGACGTTAACGAAATCCGGCAACAGCCGCAGATCCCGGCCCGGCATGAGTAAGGGATGCGGATCCCGTTTTGCTCCAGCTGTTCCAGCAGGGGTTGCTGATTATTCCCCGTGAAGACCTGTTGCTGCCACTGAATGGTGAGCGCCTGGTGTGGCGTATTCCCGGCTCCCGTACCGACAGCCCCCTGCGTCGTGGCCCCGGCACCGTAGATCCGGGCAGGCCCGGTGGCGAGAATTTCAACCTCATCCCCTTCGCGAATAACGCCGCTCTGGCGGGCTATCAGGTTCTGCCCGAAGTCCACATCGCCGTTATCCGGCGCGGTGCGAAATGACTGAAGGGTCGCCAGCGGCTCCGTCGCCGGGTGTTTACGGCCCTGCTCCGGGCTGACGGTGGTGAAAATGCAGCGGCTGCAGGGTTTGATCACATCAAAAATCACATTGCCGATACGAATCACCTTCCAGGTGTCCTCCGCCCAGGCCGGGGCGCCGGTAACCACCAGATTCGGGCGAAACTGGGTCATACTGACACTGGCCGGGCAGCGCTGCTGGAGATCGCGCAGCGAGCTTTCGCTGGTCAGCAGATACGGGAAGCCATCGGCAAAGCTGAGCGGCACTGCCGGGTGGTTTTTCACCCGCCGGGATAACTGCGGGCCCAGCCAGCGCAGCTGGACATCCCGGGGGAAAAAGCCGCTCAGCCAGCGGTTGATGGCCGCGGGCGCCACCAGGGCGCTGAAATGGTTGCCCCACACCTCGGTCGGGGAGGGCTGGGGCAGAAAGTCCGGGTAACGAATATGCACCACACTGCCGTCCGGTGCGGTAAGATGCAGCCCGTCTGGCAGCAGTGACGGGGTGAATAACACCATTTGTGGGTACTGGCGCGCAGTAATAAAGGTGCCGTCGGTCTCGGTCACCATAAATACGCGATCCTGGGCAAAGCCACTGAGATCGGCCAGACCGTGTGAAATCCGCAGCCCGCGCATGGATTTCACCGGATGAATATACAGACGGGAAAGACTCAGCATGACAGCACTCCGTGCAGCGCAATGATATAGGGGCAACTTTATGACATGCGCCACAGATTAGCTATAATGCGCGACAATTTACATTAATGAATAAGTGACAATATGAATTCTCTGTTTGCCAGTACGGCGCGTGGTCTCGAAGAACTGTTAAAAACGGAACTGGAAAACCTTGGCGCAACCCAGTGTCAGGTCGTCCAGGGCGGTGTCCATTACCAGGGAGACGCGCGGCTGGTTTATCAGAGCTTACTCTGGAGCCGGCTGGCCTCGCGGATTTTGCTGCCGCTCGGGGAGTGCAAAGTCTACAGCGATCTGGATCTGTACCTCGGGGTGCAGGCCATTAACTGGACCGAACTGTTTGCCCCCGGGGCCACTTTTGCGGTCCACTTTAGCGGCCTGAACGATACCATCCGCAATAGCCAGTATGGCGCGCTGAAAGTGAAAGACGCCATTGTGGATAGCTTCACCCGCAAAAACCTGCCGCGCCCGAATGTGGACCGGGAAATGCCCGATGTGCGCATCAATGTCTGGCTTAATAAAGACGTGGCCAGCATCGCCCTGGACCTGAGTGGCGAAGGGCTGCACCAGCGTGGCTACCGCGATCGTACCGGCCAGGCCCCCATCAAAGAAAACCTCGCCGCTGCGGTGGTGATGCGCTCCGGCTGGCAGCCGGGAACACCGTTACTGGATCCGATGTGCGGCTCCGGCACGTTACTTATCGAAGCGGCAATGATCGCCACCGACCGGGCCCCCGGGCTGCACCGCACCCGCTGGGGCTTTAATGGCTGGGCACAGCATGACGCCCAGCTGTGGAAATCCGTTATCAGCGAGGCTCAGGTCCGCGCCCGTCGGGGGGCGGCGGAATATGCCTCGCGCTTCTATGGCTCAGATAATGACAGCCGGGTGATTGAGCGCGCCCGGGTGAACGCCCGCCAGGCCGGGCTGGGGAACCTGATAAGTTTTGAAGTTAAAGATGTCTCCCGGCTGACCAACCCGCTGCCGGAAGGGCCCCGGGGCACGGTTATCAGCAACCCGCCTTACGGTGAGCGCCTGGAGAGTGAACCGGCGCTGATTGCCCTGCACAGTGTGCTGGGGCGGATCATGAAAAGCCAGTTTGGTGGCTGGAACCTCTCTTTGTTCAGCGCATCGCCTGAGCTGTTAAGCTGCCTGCAGCTGCGTGCAGAGCGCCAGTTTAAAGCGAAAAACGGCCCGCTGGACTGTGTGCAGAAAAACTACCAGCTGGCGGACAGCCCCGCAGGCGGGCAACCGGCAGCCATTGCCGGAGATTACGCGAACCGCTTACGCAAAAGCCTGAAAACCCTCGACAAATGGGCCCGCCAGGAAGGCATTGAATGCTACCGCATCTACGATGCGGACCTGCCGGAGTACAATGTGGCTGTCGATCGCTATGCGGACTGGGTGGTGATTCAGGAATATGCGCCTCCGAAAACGGTGGACCACAACAAAGCCCGCCAGCGCCTGTTTGACGTGATTGCCGCCACCCTGGCTGTGCTGGAGATCCCGCCGGGTAAACTGGTGCTGAAAACCCGCGAACGCCAGAAGGGGAAAAATCAGTACCAGCGTATGGCCGAGAAGGGCGAGTTTATCGAAGTGAGCGAGTATAACGCACGCTTCCTGGTGAACCTGACAGACTATCTGGATACGGGGCTGTTCCTGGATCACCGTATTGCCCGCCGGATGCTGGGCCAGATGAGCAAAGGCAAAGATTTCCTTAACCTGTTCTCCTATACGGGCAGTGCGACGGTTCACGCCGGGCTGGGCGGCGCACGCTCAACCACCACCGTTGATATGTCCCGGACGTATCTGGAGTGGGCTGAGCGCAACCTGCGGCTCAACGGCCTGACCGGCAGAGCCCATCGCCTTATCCAGGCCGACTGTCTGGCGTGGCTGCGTGAGGCCCGGGAGCAGTTTGATCTGATCTTTATCGATCCCCCTACTTTTTCTAACTCGAAGCGTATGGATGATGCGTTTGATGTTCAGCGCGATCACCTGGCGTTAATGAAAGATTTAAGCCGCCTGCTGCGTAAGGGCGGTACTATCATGTTTTCCAACAATAAACGTGGATTCCGCATGGATATGAACGGGCTGGCCGCGCTGGGATTACAGGCGCAGGAGATCACTCAAAAAACCCTGTCCCGGGATTTTGCCCGTAACCGCCAGATCCACAATTGTTGGCTGATCACCCGCGTGGGTGAGGAGTAAAAAGATGTCGTTAATCAGTATGCATGGTGCCTGGCTGTCCTTCAGCGATGCGCCGTTACTCGCTAACACCGAACTGCATATCGAGGAAAATGAACGGGTGTGCCTGGTGGGCCGCAACGGCGCCGGGAAATCCACCCTGATGAAAATCTTTAACCAGGAAGTGCCGCTGGATGACGGGCGCATTATCTATGAACAGGATCTGATTGTGGCCCGGCTGCAGCAGGATCCCCCGCGCGATGTGGCGGGCTCGGTGTACGATTTTGTCGCCGAAGGGGTCGAAGAGCAGGCGGAACACCTGAAGGCGTACCACGATATCTCCCAAAAGGTGATGGTTGACCCGAGCGAGAAGAACCTCGACAAGATGGCCCGGATTCAGGAGATTCTGGAGCATCAGGGGCTCTGGCAGCTGGAAAGCCGGATCAATGAAGTGCTGGCGCAGCTGGAGCTGGAGCCCAACACCCCGCTGTCGTCGCTCTCTGGCGGCTGGCTGCGTAAAGCCGCACTTGGCCGGGCGCTGGTCAGCGCACCGCGGGTGCTGCTGCTGGATGAGCCCACCAACCACCTGGATATTGAAACCATCGACTGGCTGGAGACATTCCTTAAAAGTTTCCAGGGCAGCATCGTGTTTATCTCCCATGACCGGTCATTTATCCGCAATATGGCCACCCGCATTGTCGATCTCGATCGCGGTAAGCTGGTCTCTTACCCGGGCAATTACGATCAGTACCTGATTGCCAAAGAAGAGGCGCTGCGCGTAGAAGAGCTGCAGAATGCCGAATTCGATCGCCGTCTGGCCCAGGAAGAGGTCTGGATCCGCCAGGGGATCAAGGCCCGCCGTACCCGTAACGAAGGGCGGGTGCGCGCCCTGAAAGCGATGCGTCGCGAGCGTGGCGAGCGCCGCGATGTGATGGGCAAAGCGAAAATGCAGGTGGAAGAGGCCAGCCGCTCCGGGAAAATTGTCTTTGAAATTGAAAATCTCCACTACGAGATAGACGGCAAAGTGCTGGTTAACGATTTCAGTGCCCAGGTGATGCGCGGTGACAAAATCGCCCTGGTCGGGCCGAATGGCTGCGGGAAAACCACCCTGCTGAAACTGATGCTTGGCCAGCTGGCCCCCACCAGCGGAATGGTGCATATCGGCACCAAACTGGAAGTGGCCTATTTTGATCAGCACCGGGCAGAGCTGGACCCGGACAAAACCGTAATGGATAACCTGGCCGAAGGTAAGCAGGAGGTGCTGGTAAACGGCAAGCCGCGCCATGTGCTGGGCTATCTGCAGGACTTTCTGTTCCACCCCAAACGGGCGATGACGCCAGTCCGGGCGCTTTCCGGTGGGGAGCGCAACCGCCTGCTGCTGGCGCGCCTGTTCCTGAAACCCAGCAACCTGCTGATTCTCGACGAACCGACCAACGATCTGGATGTGGAAACGCTCGAACTGCTGGAAGAGCTTATCGACGGTTACCAGGGAACCGTGTTGCTGGTCAGCCACGATCGGCAATTTGTGGACGATACGGTCACCGAATGCTGGATCTACGAAGGTGATGGCCGGATCGCCAGTTATGTGGGGGGATATTACGATGCCCGGGGCCAGCAGGCCGCGGCCCGCTCACTGACACCCGCTCAGCCGGTTAAAACAACACCGGTCGCCAGCGAGAAGGCAGAGATAGCAGGAACGGCAAAACGCCAGCCCGGTAAACTGAGCTATAAACTGCAGCGCGAGCTGGAGCAGTTACCTCAATTACTTGAAGAACTTGAAAATAGCGTCAATGCTCTTCAGGAGCAGGTGAGTGATTCGGCATTTTTTAACCAACCCCATGAGGCGACGCAAAAGGTTCTGTCTGCGCTGGCGGAAGCCGAAAAAGCGCTGGAAGCCGCCTTTGAACGCTGGGAGTATCTGGAATCCCTTAAACAGGGAGACTGATAAATCTGGAGAGCTGGCATGTGTGATGCACATCATGCGGGGAAAGCGATTTTATGTCCGCAATGTGATTTGCTGGTGACACTGCCGGCACTGAGCCCGGAACATAAAGCCAATTGTCCCCGCTGTGGAACCTCGCTGACGGTTAACTGGAACGCGCCGCGTCAGCGGCCAACCGCCTATGCGCTGGCCGCGCTGTTTATGCTGGTGTTGTCGAACCTGTTCCCGTTCATCTATATGAAGGTGGCGGGGATCACCAGTGAAGTGCGCATGCTGCAAATTCCTGAGGTGATGTTTTCTGAGGATTACTCAAGTCTGGGCACATTTTTTATTCTGTTTGTCCAGCTGGTGCCGGCGTTTTGCCTGGTCACCATATTGTTACTGGTAAACCGGGTAACCATGCCGCAGAAGTTAAAATATCGCCTGGCCCGGGTGCTGTTTGCGCTGAAAAGCTGGGGCATGGCGGAGATCTTTTTAACCGGGGTACTGGTCAGCTTCGTGAAGCTGATGGCCTACGGGGATATCGGGGTCGGCAGCAGCTTCATTCCCTGGTGCCTGTTCTGCGTGCTGCAGCTCAGGGCGTTCCAGTGTGTGGATCGCCGCTGGCTGTGGGACGATATCGCGCCAGCGCCCGCCTGCCCGGTGCCATTTAAAGCCGGAATGACCGGCCTGCGCCAGGGGCTACGCTCCTGCTCATGCTGCACGGCTATTCTGCCTGCCGGGCAGCTGGAGTGCGGCCGCTGCCATACGAAGGGCTATCCCCGTAAACGCCACAGCCTGCAGTGGACGGTCTCATTACTGCTGACGGCGATTATGCTTTATTTTCCGGCCAATATTTTGCCCATCATGACGACCGATCTGCTGGGAGACAAAATGCCTTCCACCATTCTGGCCGGGGTGATTTTACTGTGGAGCGAGGGCTCCTACCCGGTGGCGGGGGTGATTTTTATCGCCAGTATTATGGTGCCGACCCTGAAAATGATTGCTATCGCCTGGCTGTGCCTGGATGCCCGCGGCCACGGTGTTGCGCGCGATCGGGAGCGGATGCACCTGATGTATGAAATTGTTGAGTTTGTTGGCCGCTGGTCAATGATCGACGTGTTTGTTATTGCAGTGCTTTCTTCGCTGGTGCGGATGGGGGCTCTGATGAATATTTATCCTGCTATCGGAGCGTTGATGTTTGCCATGGTGGTGATTATTACCATGCTCGCAGCCGCGATGTTTGATCCCCGGTTATCCTGGGATCGGGTGCCGGATCCTGACCATGAGGAGTTAAACAAAAGTGGAAAATAACAGCGGGGATGCCAAGGTATCCAGGGTTAAGCACTGGTCACCGGTGTGGATTTTCCCGATTGTGACCGCACTGATCGGCGCGTGGATACTGTTTTACCATTACAGCCACCAGGGGCCGGAGGTGACGCTGATCACCACAAGTGCGGAGGGCATTGAAGGGGGAAAAACCACCATCAAGAGCCGCAGCGTGGATGTGGGGATCGTGGAGAGCGCAGTGCTGACCGATGACCTGCTCCACGTGGAAATTAAAGCGCGCCTGAAATCCGGTATGGAAAAGCTGCTGCACGGGGATTCGGTTTTCTGGGTGGTGAAGCCGCAGATTGGCCGTGAAGGTGTGACCGGGCTGGGCACCCTGTTGTCCGGTGCCTATATTGAGCTGCAGCCGGGGGTAAAAGGGGAGAAACCCGGGCGCTATGAGTTGCTGGATTCTCCGCCGCTGGCCTCGCCGGATGCTAAAGGTATCCGCATTGTGCTGGAGAGCGATAAAGCCGGCCAGCTGAACCCGGGGGATCCGGTGTTGTTCCGCGGTTATCAGGTGGGGTCTGTGGAGACCAGCACCTTTGATCCGAATAAACGCGATATGAATTATCAGCTGTTTATTAAGGCGCCCTATGATCGTCTGGTCACCAATAATGTCCGTTTCTGGAAAGACAGCGGCATCAGTGTTGATTTGAGCTCCAGTGGGATGCGCGTTGAGATGGGCTCGCTGACTACCCTATTCAGCGGTGGGGTGAGCTTTGACGTGCCGACTGGGCTGTCGGTAGGGGAGCCGGTAGAAAATAAAACGGCCTTTAAACTGTACGATGATGCACGCAGCATTGCCGATTCGCTGTATACCCAGCATATTGACTTCCTGCTGTTCTTTAAAGATTCGGTGCGGGGTCTGCAGATTGGTGCGCCGGTAGAGTTCCGCGGCATGCGCCTGGGGACCGTGGTCAGCGTGCCGTTTAACGTGCCGGGGCTGCACCAGGACGTGGGCGATGATTACCGGATCCCGGTACTGATTCGACTGGAGCCGGAGCGTCTGGCCAGTGAGTTTGGCGAGACACCGAAAATGGATCAGTTTAATAACCTGCTGATGCGCGGCCTGCGGGCCAGCATGAAGACCGGGAACCTGCTGACCGGGGCGCTGTATGTGGATGTGGATTTCTATCCTAAAGAGCCGAAACTCAAAGAGATCAAAACGGTTGCCGGTTATAACGTGATCCCGACCGTGTCTGGTGGTCTGGCGCAGATCCAGCAAAAACTAATGGATACACTGGATAAGATTAACAATATGCCGGTGAACCCGCTGCTGGAGCAGGCGACCTCAACCCTGAGTGAAAGCCAGAAAACCATGCGGGACATGCAGCAAACGCTGGCCAACGTGAACCGGCTGACCGCCAGCCCGGAAATGCAAAAACTGCCGGCCGATATGCAGAACACTCTGCTGGAGCTGAACAGAAGTTTGCAGGGCTTCCAGCCGGGATCTGCGGCCTATAACAAGATGGTTGCCGATATGCAGCGGCTGGATCAGGTGCTCAGAGAGCTGCAGCCGGTATTGCGTACCATCAACCAGAAGAGCAATGCGCTGGTCTTTGAGGCGAAGGATAAGCCCGACCCGCAGCCGAAGGGGGCAAAATAATGAAAAAGTGGCTATCGCTGGCGTTCCTCGCCACATTAACGGCCTGCAGTAGCACGGTGAAAGATACCTGGTATCAGCTTCCCATGTCGTCGGCCACCCAACCGGTGGCCATGGGGGAGGTTAACCAGCACTCCCGGTTGTTGTGGGTAGAGCAGGTGGTGATCCCTGATTATCTGGCCGGTAATGGCGTGGTGTACCAGACTACTGACGTGCAGTATGTCATTGCCAAAAATAACCTGTGGGCGAGCCCGCTTGACCAGCAGTTGCGCAATACGCTGGTGGCTAACCTCAGCGCGGCGCTGCCGGGCTGGGTGGTCTCTTCCCAGCCGCTGGGCAGCCAGCAGGATGTGCTGAGCGTGAACGTGACCGGCTTTCAGGGGCGTTATGATGGCCGGGTCGTCGTTAGCGGTGAGTGGCTGTTAAAACATGGCGGGCAGCTGACCAAGCGGCCTTTCCATATTGAGCTGCCCCAGGAGCAGGACGGCTACGACGCGATGGTAAAAGCGCTCGCCAGCGCATGGCGCCAGGAGGCAGGCAGTATCGCCGGTGCCATCGCCGGTCTGTAATTTCCTTAGTCTGTAGCACAAAAAAGCCGCGCTTTATGCTGATATCAGCAAAGCGCGGCTTTTCTTTATCTGCCAGCACGTTATCTGTACGCGGTGCTGCGCTGTTGCGCAATATAGTCGTGAAATATGACAATGGTGTGAATTTTGCGCATTGACGGCGGAGATTTTGCGCGTTATTGATAAAGGGTGATTGCGCATTTTGTAATCATTGTTTTCTTTTCCACCAGACGCAAATAATGAGGGAAACGAGGCATGAAGAGACAAAAACGAGATCGCCTGGAACGGGCACATCAGCGGGGTTATCAGGCCGGTATCACCGGGCGCTCAAAAGAAATGTGTCCTTACCAGGCATTAACGCAACGATCACACTGGCTTGGAGGCTGGCGAAAAGCCATGGAGGACAGGGTCGCTATTGCCTGACACCGTCTCTTTAGCGTATTTGAAACCTCCGCAGTGCGGAGGTTTCACGTTTATGCAGGGCAGGATCAGAACGCAGAGGTATCTTTGAACAGGCCCACTTTCAGGTCATTCGCGGTATAGATTACGCGGCCATCTACCAGCACTTCACCGTCAGCCAGGCCCATAATCAGGCGGCGGTTGACCACACGTTTGAAGTGGATCCGGTAAGTGACTTTTTTCGCGGTAGGCAGTACCTGACCGGTGAATTTCACTTCACCCACGCCCAGGGCGCGGCCTTTGCCTTCACCGCCCAGCCAGCCGAGGTAGAACCCTACCAGCTGCCACATGGCGTCCAGACCCAGGCAGCCCGGCATCACCGGATCGCCAATAAAATGGCAACCGAAGAACCACAAATCCGGATTGATATCCAGCTCGGCTTCCACATAACCTTTATCAAAGTTACCGCCGGTCTCCGTCATTTTAACGACACGATCCATCATCAGCATGCTGGGTGCAGGTAATTGTGGGCCTTCAGCACCAAACAGCTCGCCACGCCCGGAAGCAAGAAGGTCTTCTTTTGTGTAAGATTCGCGTTTATCTACCATGTTTACTATAAGCCTTATTTTAATGAGGGACGCAGGTTAGCTAACACTTGTACGCTGAACAAGTCCGATCAGTTATGGTTGAACCAGTTTAACCAGCGCAACGGCCACGGATAACGGTTCCGGCCCTCCTGCTGGCTGGCCTGAGCAATCCGCTCTGAAATTGCCTGGAGCAGGGAAGGGCGTCCTTCTCCGTCCCAGATAACGTTAGTCAGCAGGGGAAGCGCATCTTCTACAGAGTCTACTCCCCACAGGGAGAAGGTGCCGCTTTCTACTGCGTCGAGAATATCCTGATGCAGCGACAGGTGCTGCACATTCGCCGTGGGAATAATCACCCCCTGATCGCCGGTGAAGCCGCGCTGTTCGCAGATCCGGAAGAATCCTTCAATCTTTTCATTAAGCCCGCCGACCGGCTGTACGCGCCCGAATTGATCAACAGAGCCGGTGATAGCCAGATGCTGACGAATGGGAACGTCTGCCAGGGCGCTGATTAAGGCGCACAGCTCCGCCAGAGAGGCGCTATCGCCGTCCACTTCGCTGTAGGACTGCTCAAACGTAATGGAGGCGGAAAAGGGGATCTGCTGCTCCAGTTGCAGCTCGGACATCAGGAAAGCCTGCATGATCATCATGCCCTTGGCATGAATATTACCGCCCAGCTCCGCTTTACGTTCGACATCGGTAAACTCGCCGTCGCCAATATGCACCACACACGAAATACGCGACGGCTCGCCAAAGGCGCGGGGATGGCCCGGGAACTCAATAACCGACAGGGCGTTAATCTGGCCGACCTGTTCACCTTCGGTTTCAATCAGGATCTGCTCTTGCAGGATCTCATCCTGCATACGCCCGGCAAGATAATTTTCCCGCCATTCCCGCTGGTCCAGCATGGTGCGAAACTGCTCAGCGCTAAAGGGATCACCGTTACTGATAATGGCGACTTCTTTGAGCTGGCGCTGGATCCA
Source organism: Shimwellia blattae DSM 4481 = NBRC 105725 (assembly GCF_000262305.1). Taxonomy (NCBI): domain Bacteria; kingdom Pseudomonadati; phylum Pseudomonadota; class Gammaproteobacteria; order Enterobacterales; family Enterobacteriaceae; genus Shimwellia; species Shimwellia blattae. The sequence continues at coordinate 2,537,169 of NC_017910.1, read as the reverse complement.
CCCGGGGCTGAGCGGCAGGATGCTCTGATCGCCACTGTAACGGACGGCTTCTCTGAGCAGTAGCGGCCATGCGTCTTTTAACGGGAGCGGCAGTTTCTGCTGCCCGGCGATGGCGCTTATCCAGCCTGTCCAGGCGGTTCTGGCATCTTCCTGTTCGAGGCTGAGCGTCTCTTCAAACTCGCAGTAGATGGCCGACTCGGCAAGCTCCGGCTCGGTTTCCTGGAAATCTGCCATGGCCTCCCGGTCACCGGTGAGGATCAGTTTAACGTCAAGGGGCATACCGGGAATCGACAGCGGCAGTGGGCGGGTCTCATCCGGAGAGAGCCACTCAAAACGCTGCCGGGTAACCATCTCTTTCAGGCGCAGCCACAGTAAGGGTTGCGCAAGCACGCTGCGCATCGACAGGATCAATACGCCGCCGTTTGCTTTATGCAGCAGGCCCGGTTGCAGGGTGATACCCTGGTTGTGCTGGCGCACGCAGCCAAACAGCTGGTCGTTTTCTATCCACTCTGCTGTCACCACCTCTCCCGTGGCGGTAAAATCACCGGCACGCCCGCCAGCGGCGGTAAAGGTGACGGTGTTGCCGTCAATCAGATAGTGCCCGCCGTACTGGGTTGCGCCGGGAACATGTGTACGGCGCACGGCGTCGGTAATCAGCGCCAGTGTTTCGCTATCCTCAGGGGCGCGAAGCAGCAGGGTACGGGAGTATCCCCACGGATGGCAGAATTGCTGTAAGCCGTAACACAGGCGCGCCTGCACTGTTTCAAATGCATCTTCAGTACGGGTCGCGGGCAACGGAGCGTCAAAGACAGATTGCCAGGAGTCTGTCTCAGGTATCAGTACACGCCATGGAAGTTGATTTATGGTCAAGGTAGTGAATTATTCTTCAGATGATAAAGCGGCAATTATACAGGAAGTGGTCAGGCAGCACACGTACCGGCGCCATCTTTTGAGGGCGGGGGAGGTATCTAACACCAGATATGCAAAGGAATTTTGTAACCTGATTAAGGTCCGTTATTATCTTAAGCAAAGTGATGAAATGCTGATATCCTGAAATGAAGTAGCAAGGTGACCCGAGAGCAGAATGAAATATCAACAACTGGAAAATCTCGAAAGCGGCTGGAAATGGAAGTACCTCGTGAAAAAGCATCGCGAAGGGGAGCCGATAACCCGTCATCTGGATAAAGGCGAGGAGCAGGACGCCCTGAAGCAGTTGCTGGCGCTGGAAAATGAGCCGGTGAAAGTCACGGACTGGATTGTTCGCCATATGAATCCGGCGCTGAGCAACCGGATGAAGCAGACTATCCGCGCGCGGCGTAAGCGGCATTTTAATGCGGAGCACCAGCACACCCGTAAGAAATCTATCGATCTGGAGTATCTGGTGTGGCAACGCCTGGCGGGCTTGTCCCAGCGCCGGGGTAATACGCTGTCAGAAACAATAGTACAGCTGATAGAAGACGCGGAAAGAAAAGAGCAGTACGAAACGCAAATGTCGAGCCTGAAGCAGGATTTACAGGCGCTGCTGACCAAAGAGTAACTGGCGGTCAGCGCCTGTTGCCATAGTGACGCACTGGCTGAAAAAGCCATAAAAAAACCCCGCCGGAGCGGGGTTTTTTGTCATTGTAAACTTAAGCCTGCGGCTGAGTTACAACGTCTTTAACGCCTTTCACTTCGATCTCAACACGACGATCCGGTGCCAGGCAGTCGATCAGAGCAGCACGTTTCTTAACGTTGTCACAGGTGTTACCGGTAACCGGGTTAGATTCACCCTGGCCCTGAGCAGTGATTTTACCTGCCGGGATACCTTTAGATACCAGGTAGTCAACAACGGACTGAGCACGCTGCTGGGACAGACGCTGGTTGTAAGCGTCAGAACCGATGCGGTCGGTGTAGCCCAGAACAACTACTGCGCCGTCTTTCGGATCCAGGTTGCTCAGCTGGGTGTACAGCTGATCCAGTGCCTGCTGACCTTCCGGTTTCAGGGTAGATTTGTTGAAGTTGAACAGTACGTCAGACTTCAGGGTGAAGTGTTTGGTCTGTACCTGAGGAGCCGGGGCCGGAGCCGGAGCTACAACCGGTGCAGCTTCGTCCTGACCGAAACGGTAGGAAACGCCCACGCTCAGCATGCCGTTGTCCGGACGAGTACCAACGGTACCAGCGTCACCAATGTTGTTGATCCACTGGTATTCCAGACGAGTAGCGATGGACGGGGTCCATGCGTATTCAACACCACCTGCGAATACCGGAGAAACGCCGGTATCGTGGTTGCTACGACGATCGCCGCCAACTACGTTGTTTTTAGCGTCAGCGCGCCATACCATACCACCCAGACGGGTATAGATATCCAGATCGTCATAGATCGGGTAGCTGAGTTTAGCAGTCAGCTGAACGCCCTGAGATTTGAAAGCGCCGTTAACCTGGTCGCCTTTGTACGGCATACGGCCTAACCAGTCGTAACCACCTTCAAATGCCAGGTACGGGTTTACCTGATAACCACCGAACGCGCCTGCGCCCAGCTGGCTTTCATGAGTAGCACCGTTGTTGTTCTGGTAGCCATTACCGTAGAAACCGGTGTCATGATACTGAGACCAACCCAGTTTACCACCTGCGTACCAGGTATTATCTTTAGGAGCGGCCTGCGCTACAGTAGCGAAGCCAGCCAGAGCCACTGCAATTGCGATAGCTGTCTTTTTCATTTTTTGCGCCTCGTTATCATCCAAAATTCCCGCAGGCTTTAAAGCTATTTTAAAGCCGACGGTTAAATCCTTCACCAGACAGGCATTCATTTGTAACTGTGCTGATTGTTTCAGCTTATGATGAACACCCCAGGTACGGTAAAGTCTACAACGTCGCGAAAAACTTACAAGTGTGAAGTCAGTCAGGTATATGAATAAAAACGATCAGTTTTTACAAAACTCAACATTTTTGCTGTTTTTTTGACCCACAAAAATTCAGCAATATCACGGCTAAACCCTGTAGTTGTGGGGTTTTCTGCTGTGTAACAAGTAGTTGACGGTAGCGCAAAAAAAAAGTCGGGACAAATCTGAAAATTTACTTAATGATACAATCCAGAATGAATTTTTAGAGAATTTTGTGGTCCTGACTTCACAGAATGCCCTGGAGTGGGACGCATAATCAGGCCAATCGCGTTACCCTGTTCCGCTGCGTTCGTCAGCCTGCGATGATCATAGTCTGATAATTCACCAGGTAACCACCCCACCACCACACTGTAGTTACCGGTACGCAGTGCCTTTTCCATGGCGTCTACCATGGTAGAAGGCCCCATCTGGCTGACCTGCATCACCTTCGATAAAGGAAGGCCCACATCCTGCACCCAGTGGCGGCTCAGTTTTTGCTGCGGGGTAAGCCACAGCTGCCAGCGTGACTGCTGCCCCAGTTGTTGCAGCAGCGGCAGTAACAGTAACTGTGTTAACCCAGGCTGACCCTCATTATAGACAACTTCACTGACCAGCCCCTGGCATGCATTCCGGGCGCGATGTGTTTCCCCCGCAACAGGGTGGGCGGCAGGGCGGGTATTTCTGACAGTGTGCTGAGCAGGTGAGTGCATAGTCGGTTCATCCTTACGGTGTACTGTATGAATATACAGTAATCCGGTGCGGCGTAAAGATCAACCGGAATTTCTGAAACTGACTCGCAAATTCTCGCTGTACTTTGCCGGATCATAAAATTGTGATTGCCCGGGATGATCAAGTTGCTTAACGTGCATATAGCGGATCCGTTAATAGAGCAAACTGAACTTTATCTATTAATTAATAAGGATTTTTATATGAAAAAAGCATCGCTTGAGCGGATCCGGGCATCCCGAGAATACTTGTCAGAACTTGGGGAAATTAAGCACCGGGCGCTGTTTGGCGGGTACAGTCTGTTTGTGGACAACACCGTGTTCGCCATGGTGGCAGAAGGGGAGCTGTATCTGCGCGCCTGCGAGCAGGCCGCAACCTACGTGAGCCGCCGGGAACCCGGGATGCTTTCGATCCATAAACGGGGCCGGGCGGTGGCCTTACAATACTACCACGTTGATGATGAGCTCTGGGAAGACAAGCACCAGCTGTTAACCCTTTCCCGCGAGTCACTGCGCTGTGCGCAGGATGAAAAGCAAAGCCGCAAGGCAGCGCAGCGCCTGAAAGATCTGCCTAACTTATCGCTGAGAATTGAAATGCTGTTGCAGGACGTGGGGGTCGATGACGTTAACACCCTGATCCATCTGGGGGCCCGGGCATGCTGGATAAAATTGCGCAAAGTGCATCCGTTTATCGGCATTAATATTCTGTATGCCCTGGAGGGCGCCATTCGCGGGGTGCACCTGGCGGCGCTCCCGGCGGCGCGTCGCCGGGAGCTACAGGAGTGGTGGCTGGCCTTACAGCGCGACCGTTCAGGCAATCTGTCTATAGATTAGCCTGGCGCCGGAGCCGGGTTATCTCTGGCAGTAGCGCAATGATCAGCCCGATTTGCTGAATGACCAGCGGCTCTTTGGTGTCGCTGTCTGGCTGGCAGGCCCTGATCCGCTCTGATAACCCGCTGAATGCTTTGCTCACCCGTTCTTCATCAACCGGCCGCTGGTGCAGAGCATCATCCACATAGCAGACTGCGTCATCCAGCAGGCCGAGGATATCCGGGCGGGTGAGTTTTTCCCTGTGGGCCCCGAGGGCGGAAATATAACTGTTAAAGGTATGGTTCAGGCACAGCAACCGGAACGCATTATCCCTGTCTTCCTGGGTCATTCCCGGCTCTGACGACATATTCGACACCACCGAGGCAAAATCCGCATCGCTGTTGTGGGCGTCCCGCCGGGCTATGCGGTAGGCAAGCCGGTTATCCCGCCCCTGGTGGTACTGCTCCAGAATGGCATCCAGATAGCGGCAGTTGGCGTCCAGCGCCCGGCTCACCACGCGTGGCAGGTGGCGGAATTTCCAGTCCGGCCAGATAAAGCTGACCGCCGCCCAGGCGATGGCACAGCCCAGCAGGGTATCGATAACCCGCGGTAGCGCCACCTCAAACCCTTCACCCAGCAGGTTGAAACAGAGCAGCACCAGCAGGGTGATAAACAACGTAGCGTGGGCGTACTGCACATTACGGAAGGCAAAAAACAGGACCCCGGTAATCACAATCAGCAACAGCTGGCCCTCCACGGAGGGCACCAGCCACAGCACCGGCAGGCCAATGGCAACACCGGCCAGGGTGCCGACAATACGCAGCGCCAGGCGGTGGCGCGTGGCGTTGTAGTTTGGCTGGCAGACAAACAGGCTGGTGAGCAGGATCCAGTAACCGTGCTGCATCCCGGTTATCTGAATAAAGGCATACCCGATACTGAGCACCACCGACATTCTGACCGCATGGCGAAACAGGGCAGACTCAGGCGTAAAATTGCGGCTCAGCCGCAGCCAGATATCGCTCATCCCGTGCAGGCTGTCGTCCGCGAGGGTGTTTTCCGTGCTGCCCGCCGGTGCCGCCAGCGCCTGTTCCGATTCAACGGTCGCCAGCTGCGCATCAATGGCGCGCAGATTCTTCATAAGGAAGCGAATCGCGTTCATTTCACTGCCGCTCAGCCCGCAGTTGCCCAGCCGGGAGATGGCCGCATCAAGGTGCGTAAATGCCCGTTCAAACCAGGGATCATGCTGGTAAGGCCGGTTTTGCAAAATGGAGCGGGAAAGTTTCTGGCAGGCGAGGGCCTGGGTAGACATCAGGCGCTGAAAACGAAACATAATATCGCTGTGGCGCAGCTTCTCCCGCAGGGCCTGATACTGCACGTGGGAAGAGCTGGCCCGCTCCTGAATATCCTGCGCGAGGAAGTAATAATGCAGGGTGCGCCGGGTGCTGCGTTGCCCGCGGTCACCGCGCAGACGGGTCAGCAGGGAGCCTTTGGTCTGGTTGAGTATGGCAACCAGCTGGCCGTTAGCCAGCGCCAGTTCAAGCGTCGGTGCCTGGCTTTCGTTTTCAATATCCGGATCAAATAACCGGGATTTCAGCTCCAGATAGCTGGCCAGCTGATCATAGCAGCGGGCCAGGTTGTCCTGTAGCGGGCGGATGGGAAAGAGCAGGTGGCCCACCAGGGTGAGCAGGTTATACCAGACAGCGCCTGCCAGTAATAACAAGGGCTGCTGATACCAGTGCTGATAGAGCGAAATGCCCAGCATGGTGTAGATAGCAATCAGCAGGGCCCCGAACGCAATGGTGGCATAGCGCTGGCCAAGCCCACCCAGCAGAATAAACCCGCAGCTGGAGAGCATCAGACCGAGGGCAAATAACCACGGATAGGGGAATAACAGTTCAACCGATGTAGAGGCGACCAGAAAACAGCACAGGGTTATCAGCAAATTACGTAACCTGCCGGTGAGCCGGTCGTCAAGATCGGTCAGCGCGGCAGCCACCACCCCCAGGGTAAGCGGAATGGTTAACGTGACATTACCCAGATACCAGGGCAGCCCCGTAGTACCGCTAAGGGCAAGTAAAATTCGGACGTTATACAGCCAGGTACTCTTCCATGTATTCCGGTGTAACAGCGGGCTTAGCATGAACAGCAGTTCCTTTTACTATTGAAAACGACGGCGGGCGCTCGCTTCCCGCGCGGCCTGCGCTACTTCAACCGGTACCACCCGGCGCCCCACCGGCCATAACGCGATGGCGGCAATTTTAAAATTGGCGATCCCCACCGGGATCCCGATGATGGTCAGACACTGGGTAATACCGGCGGCAATATGCAGCAGGCAGAGCCACCAGCCAAAAAAGATAACCCACAAAATGTTAAGCAGTGTCCCGCCGGTGTTCATTAACCGGCTTTTGCTCTCCGGCGCCAGCTCATCCACATGGACAGCCTCGTTGCCAAAGGGTACCAGGGATAATTTGGTTATCTCCCAGCAGGAGCGGGTGAGCGGTAATGTGAAAATACAAATAATACTGACCACGGTAGCCAGCAGCCATGAGAGCGTGGTCAGAAAACCGCCAAGAACAAAGTTGAGAACGTTAAGAACAGTACGCATAATTCCCCCGGATAACGCTGACAAATAAATACGCCCGCAAGTGTACCGTGTTTTTTACCCTGGAGCGTGATTTCTCAGACAGTTAAACTAATAACCTTTCTGCCTACTGGGATCTGGATGTCATGGAACTAAAAGCAACGGCGCTGGGGAAGCATCTGGCACAGCACCCTTATGACCGGGTTAAGCTGCTGACCGCCGGGGTTGAGGTTTCCGGCGATCGTCACCGGTATCTGATCCCGTTCAACCAGCTGATTGATATCCATTGTAAGCGCGGCCTTGTCTGGGGTGAGCTGGAGTTTGAGCTGCCGGATCAGAAAGTGGTGCGTTTACACGGCACCGAATGGGGTGATACCCAGCGTTTTTACCAGCATCTGCTGGGGCTCTGGCAGCGCTGGAGTGAGGAGATGGCGGCGATCACCGCCACCGTGCTGGATGAGCAGGCCGCAGCGATTAACGCCACCGGGCAGGGCGAAAAATGGTTAAAACGCAGTGATATTGCCGGCCTGCAGGGCCAAATCCGCGAGGCGCTGAGCGCACTGCCGCTGCCCCATGCGCGAATCGCCTTGTTTGATAACTGCCAGCCCGCCTGGTCTTTGTGCCTGGCCTGGCTGGAGAATGGTGAAGCGCAGCGCCAGGCGGCGAACCAGCGCTACACCCGGAAGATGCTCAGCGACTACCAGCCATTTTTCCAGTCAGTCGAAAGTAGCCCGCTGAACCCCTCCCAGGCCCGGGCGGTGGTAAATGGTGAGGCATCCACACTGGTGCTGGCAGGGGCCGGGAGCGGTAAAACATCGGTTCTGGTGGCCCGGGCCGGGTGGCTACTGGCCCGGGGTGAGGCCAGCCCGGAGCAAATCCTGATGCTGGCATTCGGGCGCAAAGCCGCCGAAGAGATGGATCAGCGCATTCAGCAGCGCCTGAATACCGGCGATATCAGCTCGCGCACCTTTCACGCGCTGGCGCTGTTTATTATTCAGCAGGGAGGGCGCAAGCCCCCGCAGATAAGCCAGCTGGAATCGGACACTGCCGCCAGCCAGGCACTTTTGCTGGATACCTGGCGCCAGCAGTGCAGCGAGAAAAAAGCCCAGGCCAAAGGCTGGCGCCAGTGGCTGACGGAAGAGCTGGGCTGGCAGGTGCCTGAGCAGGATTTCTGGCGGGATGAGAAACTCAGCCAGCGCCTGGCCCCGCGGCTGGTGCGCTGGCTGGGATTATTGCGCATGAGCGGTAACTCCCAGGCAGAGATGATTGCCCGCTGCCCGGATGATTTGCAGGATATCTTCCAGAAACGTATCCGGCTGATGGCGCCGCTGCTGAAAGCATGGAAAACTGCACTGAAGCAGGAAGAGGCCGTTGATTTCTCCGGGCTTATCCATCAGGCGGTGAATGTGCTGGATAAAGGCCGGTTTATCAGCCCCTGGAAACACATTCTGGTGGATGAGTTTCAGGACATTTCGCCCCAGCGGGCGGCGCTGATTGCCGCGCTGCGCCGCCAGAACCCCCATACCACGCTGTTTGCCGTGGGGGATGACTGGCAGTCTGTATACCGGTTCAGCGGGGCTGATCTGGATCTGACCACCCGGTTTAATCAGTTTTTCGGGGAGGGGGACAACTGTGCGCTGGATACCACGTACCGTTTTAACAGCCGGATTGGCGAGGTGGCTAATCAGCTCATTCAGCAAAACCCTTTCCAGCTGAAAAAGCCCCTTAACAGTCTGGTAAAAGGCGACCGTAAGGCGGTAACGCTGCTGGTGGACTCTCAGCTGGAGAATTTGCTCGATAAAATGAGCGGTTACGTGACCGCAAGCGAGCGTATCCTGGTGCTGGCCCGCTATCACTATCTGCGCCCGGCGATACTGGCGAAAGCCGCCACCCGCTGGCCAAAGCTGAATATTGATTTTATGACAATGCACGCCAGTAAGGGGCAGCAGGCGGATCACGTCATTGTGCTGGGGTTAAAAGAGGGGCGCGACGGTTTCCCGGCCAGCGTGCGGGAGTCGGTCATTGAGCAGGCGCTGTTACCCCAGCCGGAAGACTTCCCCGATGCAGAAGAGCGCCGCTTGCTGTATGTCGCCATTACCCGGGCGCGCCAGCGGGTCTGGCTACTGTTTGATAAAGATGCCCCAGGCGCTTTTGTGGAGGTGCTCAGACACCTGGGGGTTGCGGAGGCCAGAAAACCGTAGTTATTTCAGGCGCTCATCCAGGTAGCGCTGATAATCCGGGATCAGGATATCAATCGGCTGTTCAATCTTCGGCGATTCGATGATCAGATCTGCCGTTGCCAGATTGGTGGCGACCGGGATATTCCAGACGGTCGCCAGGCGCAGCAGGGCTTTGACGTCCGGATCATGCGGCACGGCATTAAGCGGATCCCAGAGGAAGATCAGCACATCAATCTTACCTTCGGCGATCATCGCCCCTACCTGCTGATCGCCCCCCATCGGGCCACTGAGCATGGCGTTAACGCTGAGCCCGGTCGCGCGCTGGATAAGATTACCCGTGGTGCCTGTGGCGTACAGCGTATGGCGCGAGAGCAGCGTTTTGTGGATCTCTACCCAGTTCATCAGCGCGTTTTTACAGTGGTCGTGCGCAACAAGGGCGATATGCTTATGGGGCGTGAGGGTTCGCGTGGTCAGTTCCATGGTGTTTTGGCTACCTGAATGTCAATAATAAGATGCCCGACAGCTTACTGTAAGTGGCCCGGGCTGCAAGTCGATCACATCAAAAAAATCGCGCAGTGATGGTATTTTAACGTATCAGCCGGTTACTGAATGGTCTGGTGGATGCGATCGGGCCTGAGCCATGAAAAACGCACGCCGGGCGATGGCTGGGTAGCGCGGGTAAAACGCGGCTGGGAGGCTATTTTCCCGGACAAGTTATACTGGCGCGTGAGCTGCTCGTAGTTGATGGCGTCTGCCGGGAGCCTGTTATCGACGGGCAGTATATCCTGTGTCACCGGCAGTGGCTGGCCGGGTTCATCGGTCAGCGTAATGCCCGGGTGCTCATCAAAATACCGGGCCTCTGCCAGGCTGTTAATCTGCGGTGGCTGTATCGACACATGGCGGGCGCTGCCGGTACTGAAGGTGAGAATTACCGGGGCCGACAGGTAGTGAACCCGGAGATTGCCGTGGGGCAGGTTTCTTTCCACACGTAAGACAATCTGATGGATACCCTTGTTAAGTTCAATTTGCTCAGCCCCGCGAACCAGAGAGGGGGAGATCCGTTTCCCGTCCAGCACCAGAAGTTCGATGTCGCCCGGCAGATGCAGTGTGGTCGCGCTGGTTGCCGCACTGAGCAACAAGAGTACAAACATCATGCAGCACTTCATAATGGCTCCGGTCAGCGTGAAAATCATTCATCCGTGACGCATTTTTGCGACGTACTATTAACATATAGACATATTTCGAGAAATATTCTTTATCTTAGCGTTTCATGGGGTGGCCTGTCAGTGGTATACCTGTCTGCCACCGCACATAAATACCAGGAGTGATGATGAATGATGAGCTGATTGCCGGGATCCTGAACAGTACCCGCACTATCGCGCTGGTGGGCGCCAGTGATAAGCCGGATCGCCCCAGCTACCGGGTCATGGCCTTTTTGCTGGATAAGGGCTACCACGTTATTCCGGTATCACCAAAAGTTGCCGGTAAAACCCTGCTGGGCCAGCAGGGGTATGCCACCCTGGCCGATGTACCAGAGCCCATTGATATGGTGGATGTTTTTCGTAATTCAGACGCCGCCCTGGAGGTCGCCAGAGAGGCGATAGCCGCAGGCGCCCGGAGTCTGTGGCTGCAACTTGGGGTGATTAATCATGAGGCCGAAGCACTGGCCCGGCAGGCCGGGTTACAGGTGGTGATGGATCGCTGCCCGGCGATTGAAATTCCGCGCCTGGGGATAACCGGTAAATAAAAACCCGACGAGTCGGGTTTTTATCGGGGGTATGCGTGGCTAGTTGCGTAATCGTGGGGCCTGCAACTGCTGGCGGATAGACGCCGCCAGCTCATCCATTGAGGGTTGCTCCGGATGCTCCTGCGGAATTTCGCCGCTGAGCTGTGCTTCTGCAAGATAGGTATGGACGGCCTGCCCATCGTCATCTTCCATCACAACGTGATACCAGGGCGATGCCCGGAGCTCTGCGTTAACAGCAAGATCATCCGCTGTGGGCTCATCCAGTGAGTATTCCGGATCGATATCGACCACCACGCCCAGATAGCCCAACAGGGAGTGGCGTACTTGCTGGCCTATGCCGAATTTGCTGGCAATCATAGTCACCTCCCGGGGATTGTTACTTAGCATCTATATGCGGGTAACTTTCCTCATTTCAAGTTACATGACGCGACAGGCAAACCCCTTCAGATAGAGCCCTTCCGGATAGGTTGCAATAACCGGATGGTCTGCAGCCTGGCGGAACTGCTCTATAAATTGTACATCACAGTGCGCATCCAGGGCCGCATCCGCAATAATTTTCTGGAACAGCTCTGTTGTCATCAGCCCTGAGCAGGAGAATGTCAGTAAAATGCCGCCGGGGTTCAGAAGCTGCAGGGCCAGCATATTGATGTCTTTATACCCGCGGCAGGCACCGGCAAGCTGGCTTTTATTTTCAACAAACTTGGGCGGATCCATCACGATAACATCGAATTTATCGCCGTTATCCCGGTATTTGCGCAGCAGTTTGAAAACATCGTCGCGGACAAACTCTGCCTTGCTGACATCCAGCCCGTTGAGTTCAACATTGCGTCTGGCAATATCCAGGGCTTCCTGAGAAGTATCCACGCTGACCACCTGGCGGCAGTTACCCATCAGTGCGGAAACAGCGAACCCACCCGTATAGGAAAAACAGTTAAGTACGCGTTTACCTTCAGTGTAACGGCGGGTGGCGTAACGGCTGTCGCGCTGATCCAGGTAGTAGCCGGTTTTATGGCCATTCTGGATATCCACCAGCAATTTCATGCCGTGCTCTTCAATGGGAAGCAGGGCGGGGGGAAGCTCCCCGGATACGGGGCCCTGAACCAGTTCCAGACCCTCTTTTTTGCGTACAGCAACATCAGAACGATCGTAAATACTGCACTCAGGGTACAGCTGTTGCAGGGCGCTGATAAGCGCAGGCCGCTGGTATTCAGCCCCGGCAGAGAGCAGCTGTAACACCAGAAAATCGCCAAAGCGATCGATGGTTATCCCGGGTAAGCCATCAGATTCACCGGCAATCAGCCGGTAGCTGTCCAGGCCGTCCCGTGCGGCGACAATAGTACGCCAGGTTTGTGCGCGCTGCAGGCGGCTGAGGAAAAAATCGTTATCGATATTTTCCCGGGGATCAAAGGTCCAGACACGGGCCCGGATTTGTGAAGCGGGTGACCAGGCGCCGCGGGCCAGCCATTTGCCCTGGTGGTCGACAATATCAATCGTTTCACCCAGTGCCACTTTGCCTTCTACCCGCGCAACAGCGCCAGAGAAAACCCACGGATGGTGGCGCAGCAGGGATTTTTCACGGCCTTTAGCCAGGACTAAACGGGGAAATCCCGGTAAACCGGTTTGCGGGCTTTTTGGTGCGGCGTTCATCAGGTACTCCCATGGAAAAATACAATGATACAGCCAGGGCGCAGGTTGAATGATAAGCAGGCAGCTGCGCCACGGCTGGAAACGGCGCGTAGGGTAGCACATGTGAACGGTTCAGAGCTTGCTGAAATGACGGCTACAGCGTTTACATGCGATTAAAACGGGCGAAGCTGGTTTTTAGCTCCGGGAATGACAAGGGTTTTGAAAAGTAGAACCCCTGGAAAAAGTTAACTTTATCGGCCAGATAATTTACCTGGTAAGCATTCTCAACACCTTCCACAATAATAGTGATGTTCATATCATTCGCCATATCAATAACATAATCAATTAATTTTACCGGGTTGCCGTCATCGATAACCGCATTAACGAAGAGTTTGTCGATTTTTATAATGTCGATAGCCAGGGTTTCCAGGTAATTGATATTTGAAAATCCTGTACCAAAATCATCCAGCGATATTTTAATGCCGTTTTTTCGCAACTCGGTTATTTTTTCTTTGAGTTCGGCATCTTTATCAAAAGGCTCCCGCTCTATGATTTCCGCCGTAAGTGTTATTGTATCTTTGGGGAATTTATTAATGAAACGAGTACATTCGGAGATAAACTCCGGGCTCTGAATATGTGAGGTAGTAACATTGAAGCTAATATGGAATGGTGATTTCTCGCTGAACCATAACGAGGGGAGCTCATTACCGGCCTGGACCATGATTTTGCGCGTTAATGGAATAATAAGCCCGCTTTGCTCAGCCAGAGGGATAAACGCATCCGGGGGAATAACCTCCCCTGAGGGGGTCACCCAGCGGGCCAGAATCTCGATACCGTACAGCTCTTTTGTGCTGTTATTGATGACGGGCTGATACCAGGGGACGATCTCGCCGCTGGCGATGGCGTCTTTTAACTCCTCATAGATACTGGCATTGCGGAATAAATGCTTGCGCAGAATCAGCCCGGTCATTATCGCCAGGATCAGTGTCAGTAAAAGGGACGCTTTCCCTGCCTGTATGTAATGGGATAACGGAATACTTAATGCAGATGAGAATGCCACTGAAAAGGGATATTTCTGTGATTTAATAACATGGTATCCGGCTGTTTTTTCATTATCATTAATATGAATATCACCTGACTGGGTCAGTGTCTTATCACCGATCTGAATAGTCAGCGGGCGCTGGCTATTGAGTATTTTTAAGGACTCAGATATCCACGCAGCACTAAAACTTGAAACCACCATCCCCTCCGGGAAGGGGGTCTGAAGCACAATTACTTTCTCATCCGGCGAGATTTTATTATCGTTAATAATTGTCAGTTTCTGCTGCGTGTGGGGGTTATAGTTAACGTTGATGGCGTCTTTATCACCAAAAGATGAACACAGCAGTTTTTCATTGAGATAGGTATTTATAAGCCTGATATGGCGAATGCTGACGGCTATTTTTTCCAGCGCAATAATGGTGTCCAGGGTACAGGCGGCAGGTAAATAAGGGCGGGCTTTATCTGCCGCCAGTCTGGCCTCATCCAGCAGTGAGTCAATATTATTGACTGTTCTGGAGGCCGTGGCGGCTGTCTGGTTGATTTCAGTATTAATAACCTGTAGCCAGGTTAATGCTGCGCCAGACAAAATTACACCTATAACGCTGGCAGTAATTATAATTATTCTTGTTTTTCTTCTCATTATTACTCTTTCTGACAACGACGGTTATTTCGACAGCGCTATACTGAATACCGGTATAGTATAGATCATGATAAGTAAAAATAATAATTATGTGTAACATTTTAATTTTCAATAGGTTATTAAAATAAACATATAAGCGGCGCCAACGGAAAACGTGATTTTCAGGTTACGTTTGGCTAACAGTAAAGATACTGCCATAATTTCTTATGCTGCACGGTAAAGAGAAAATGCAGCGGCAACATAGAAATACAACGCAGCGTGCCAGGTTATGGAGAGCAGAATGTCAACAACGTGTACAGTATGCTGGGTTTATGGCCGGGTCCAGGGGGTAGGGTTTCGCTACAGCACCCGGCGCCAGGCGCTGAGCCTGGGGCTGAGTGGATATGCCCGGAACCTTGACGATGGCAGCGTTGAGGTGCTGGCGTGCGGGGCTGAGGAGCAGGTAGCGCAACTGATAGGCTGGCTGAAGGCCGGAGGGCCATGCAGCGCCAGAGTTGATAATGTGGTCACAGAGCCCCGTCATTCCGGGCATGAATGGTCAGATTTTGAAATCCGCTATTAAATACATTTTACCGGTTTAGGAAGACCGGCAATTTTTGTGGCCTGCTTCGCCGGGCCCTTCGGGAACAAGCGGTACAGATAGCGGCTGTTTCCTTTTTCATCGCCATATTTTTTAGCCATGGCTTTCACCAGCATACGGATGGCGGGGGAGGTATTAAACTCCAGATAAAAGTCACGCACAAAGCGGACAACTTCCCAGTGCTCCGGGGACAGGGAGATGCCTTCTCCGGCTGCGATAACCTCTGCGAGCCCTTCACTCCACGCAGAACTGTCCTTCAGGTAGCCTTCGCTATCTGTATCAAACTCTTTACCATTGAACGTAAGCATAACTTTTCCGGTTACTGATATTAAAACGCCCGCCAGTGTAGCAAATTTTTCCTGCGGCAAAAATAAAGCCCCGCACGTTACCGTGCAGGGCTTTGGGGTTATTCAGTTGCCAGGTCTTAATCGCGGCTGGCAAAGCCCAGAATGCTGAGCAGGCTGACAAAAATATTGTACAGGGAGACGTAAAGGCTCACTGTGGCGCGGATATAGTTGGTTTCACCGCCGCGGATAATATTGCTGGTTTCAAACAGGATGGCACCTGAAGAGATCAGAATAAATACCGCGCTGATAGCCAGATGCAGCGCCGGCAGCTGCAGGAAGATATTCGCCACCATCCCGATCAAGACCACAACGATACCCGCCATCAGCATACCGCCGAGGAACGACATATCTTTGCGGGTGGTCAGCACATAAGCGGAGCAGCAGAAGAACACCAGCGCCGTGCCGCCCAGCGCCATGGCGATAACGTCGCCCATACCGGCCGACAGGTAAGCGTTCAGAATCGGCCCGAGGATGTAACCCAGGAAGCCGGTAAAGGCAAATGCCGCCAGAATACCGGTGGGCTTATTTGCCAGACGATAGGTGAGGAACATCAGACCATACATGCCGACCAGTGTCAGAATCAGCCCCGGAGCGGGCAGTGCAAATACGGTGCTGGCGGTCGCCGTCAGTGCTGAAAATGCCAGCGTCAGGCTTAACAGGAAATAGGTATTACGCAGAACTTTGTGCGTACTCAGTAGCGATGTACGGTCGCGTGAAGAGGTAACAATGCGATCCATAATAACTCTCTCTAATTACAGGTGTTGTCAGCTTATGAGAATAGAAAAGCCCTGTTCAGGGGGGAAGGGCTTTTACCCATCTTTACTCAGCACGGATTGTACCAGTAGGGGGGATGCGGAAAATGTTTCCCCTGCTGATCTCTGTTTTATTATAGTTGCTGGCCGCGAAGTGCTCCGTTCCCCGGCGGATAACTGAGCGTAATGGCTGAATATTCACCATAAAAACACGAATTGGTGATTTTTGCGGCGGTTGAACACATTCCCGCTTTACAGCGGCCCGGGGGATGTTTATAGTTCGCCTCATTCCGGAAGTGTGGCCGAGCGGTTGAAGGCACCGGTCTTGAAAACCGGCGACTCGAAAGGGTCCCAGAGTTCGAATCTCTGCGCTTCCGCCATATAAAAGAAGGGGTTACCGAAAGGTAACCCCTTTTTGCTTTGGATCGTCAGAATAGACTTAGAATATTTTTCCTGAATCGATGTCCTGCCGAAGGTGGGGGACACTTTTGTTTTGCGGTTATAAATCAGTGTAAGCATACCCGTTTTAGTTCTACGCACTTTTTGAGATTTCCGGGTTTTCAGCCATCAGCCGGTATTCTTCCGGCGTCAGGTTGTTCAGGGATTCATGAGGTCGCTCGCTGTTATATTCCGTCAGCCAGCGCTCTGTTATTTCCCTTACTTCATTCAGTGTCCTGAACAGAACGCGTTTTCAGTCGGTTTTCCCGGGCGGACAAATTCCAGTTCAACATGGTGCTCCTCCGCCCACTGAGCCAGTGTGACTGACACCAGTTCTGGTCCGTTGTCCATCCTGAGTTTCAGAGGGTATCCAATCCTGTCCAGTACCCGGACCACCCGCTGCGCCGGGATATTCAGATCGATTTCAATGGCCAGGGCTTCGCGGTTAAAATCATCCACCACATTAAACGTCCGGAACCGTCTGCCACAGGTCAGGGCCGCGCCCCGATACCTGATCCCATTAGAAAATTTAGTTGAGAATAATGCGCTGGGCGCGGCAGCCGGTTCAGATCTGGGCTTCTGGTTCGGAAAGACACCGGACTGTGATACAGCCTGTAAGGCAGGTATAGCGAAAGGCATTGCTGAAGGAAACCTTATCGTCTCAGCCGGTGTTGCGGGTGTGGCCGGCGGTGCAATGATAGTGGGTGCGACACCGGAAATCGTGGCGGCGGCAAAAGCAGCACTTGAAGGCTGTAAAGCTGCACCAACAATCTGTCTGAATAATGCCGGGTTGCAGGTAGCGGAAGCGGTGACCCCGGGAGGATTACCAGGCAAAGAGGCAAACGCCCTAGGGGAAATGCCGGGGCGGCAGGATATTACCCACAGCCCCGGTATTTTTACGCCGCGCGCGCGGCGCCAAGAACCTCACCAAGCAGGCGGGTATGGGCTTTCAGCGTTTCCTGCAGGTGGCTTTCGATAACCTGCATATCTGGCTCTGGCCCGTCCTGATACAGCTGATCGGCCCGCTCATCAGACGCCAGACGATACAGCTCCAGAAAGAGTGACAAATCATCCCCGTTGACCGGGAATGCCAGCGGCGCCAGGCTGGCCGCCGCTGCGGCTATGGCCGGATCCTCTGCCTGCTGACACTGTGCCAGCATATCCCGGGCCGCCTGCCACTCTGTTGCGTTTTGCGCCTCTCCCTGCAAATGCGCCAGTTGCAGGCGCTGCAATGCCTGCCAGCAGGCCGCCAGCGCGGGCGTAAGATCAAACAGGCAACCAAGGCGGCAATGCTCCGGCATCAGTAAGTGCCGCGCCAGCACCCGGCCCGTGTCCGAAAGGCGGGCCCCGGTGTGGATGGCGCTGAGTAACTGCGTAAATACACGATTACGTTCCTGCTCCGGGTACTGCTGGGCCAGAAAGAGGATCACTTGCCAGACCAGGGGCGGAATGCCCGGAACCGTTGCCGGGTGTTGCAGCCACCCGGCGACCAGCCGGGGCAGGGCATCTGGCGGTGTCTGTTGTACCCGGGCGAGCACCTGCGAACGCAGGGCGCTGTCACCACTGAAAGCGCCACCGGTGCTGGTCTGCTCCGGGGATTGCAGCAGGCGGTTTACCATGGCGTGCAGTTGCGCCACGTTACCCCCGGTGCAGCGCGCCACCTCCTGGCCGTGTTCAAAGCCTATCAGGGTGGGCACACCGCGCAGGCCATATTCGGCAATCAGCGCGTTGTCCTGATCCACATTGCAGCGCAGTATGGTCAGCTGCTCACCATAGCGGGCGGCAAGCTGTTCAAGCCAGGGCTCCAGGGCGATACAGGGGGCGCACCAGGGGGCCCAGAAATCAAGCAGTACAGGTGTTTTGGTGTCCCGGAGTGCCCGGGAAAGGGTTTCTGCAGTGATATCGATCATACGATCCTCGTTGAATAAAGGGATAAACAGTAAGCTGAGGATCCCCGACACAGGGGGAGATGATGTTTTTCATAGGCAGGCTCCTTATGCTGTTCAGGCGTGAGTGCTGATTTTTGACAAAAACGCTAACACAATAACCTGAAACTATGACGCATTAATGACAAAAAATGGCCGGGTTATGTCAGAACATTTATAACAGTTAACCACCGTTTAAATATGCCCATTATATTTGTCAGGACAATAGTTACCGTCAGAGGAAAATAACGCCCGCGCAGAATTAATTCTGAACGGCAGTGTCCAATATACCGCATAACGAACAACATAACGCTGAGTGCCCCTTTCCCGTGGGCATTCAGCTACCGGTTAGCTATTTTTACAGGGTATCATTTTTATGTTATCAACGCTGCCTGTGGCTTTCAGCTGGGTCTCTCTGGGCTGGATGCTGGTTTTTTTCTGGTATTTTTCGACTGTATTACAACTGGTTATTCTGATTTCCGGCCACAGTGGTACGAACGGCCTGCGTGACTCGCTGCTGTTCAGTTCCCTGTGGTTGATCCCGGCGTTTTTATTCCCGGGCTATTCCATGGTTATTGCAACAGTTGTGGGTATTATTCTCTGGGCCGCGTCCCTCTGCTCACTGGCCTATTACGTTATCTACCGTCAGGAATTTTCCCAAAGCGTCCTGTTTACGCTGTTTGAAAGTAATGCGGCGGAAGCCAGAGAATACGCCAGCCAGTATTTCTCTGCCCGGCTGGCGATTGTGCTGGTGCTCTATACCGCCGTGGGGGTGTTTTTATGGTCGCGCCTGCAGCCGGTCTATTTGCCTGTGCCGTGGCGCTATCTGGTGGCTTTCGCCATTTTTTATGCGCTGCTGGGCCATATGCTGCTGCGCGATATTCTGGTCCGGCGCCGTAAGGCGGCGCGGATTATCGCCCATATTATGTCGCGTATCGAACCGGCCGCCCCCTGGCAGATGGTCAGCGCCTATTATCAGTATCGCTGCCAGCTCGGCAGCCTGCAGGGGCTGATGCAGGAAAATAATCAGCTGCCCCCGCTAGAAGGGCTTAAGGACCGCACCGGCGAAGAGCCGCGCACCCTGGTGCTGGTGCTGGGGGAGTCAACCCAGCGCGGGCGCATGAGCCTGTACGGCTACGGGCGTGAAACCACTCCGTTGCTGGATGCACTGCGCAACACAGACCCCCGGCTCACGGTGTTTAATGATGTGGTGTCCTCCCGCCCCTATACCATTGAAATTATGCAGCAGATCCTGACCTTTGCCGACGAGCTGAACCCTGATCTGTATCTGACCCGCCCCTCGCTGATGAATATGATGAAGCAGGCGGGCTACAAAACATTCTGGATAACCAACCAGCAGACCATGACCAAGCGTAATACTATGCTGACGGTGTTCTCCCGGCAGACGGATAAGCAGTATTACATGAACAATCAGCGCACCCAGAGCGCCCGCCAGTATGATGACGTGGTCTTTGCCCCGTTTCAGGAGGCCCTGGAAGATAGCGCCGAAAAGAAACTTATCATCGTCCACCTGCTGGGCACCCACATTAACTATAAATACCGCTTCCCCGAAAGCTACGCGAAATTTAGCGGTGCCGATGGGGTGGTTCCTCCGGGGCTGAATAGCCAGCAACTGGCCTCTTACAACGATTATGACAACGCCAACCTGTACAACGATTACGTGGTGGCCACGCTTATCGACCAGTATAAGGCCACGGATCCGCATGGTTTCCTGGTGTTTTTCTCCGACCACGGCGAAGAGGTCTACGACACACCGCCCCACAATATTCAGGGGCGCAACGAGGGGGCACCCACCCGGGCCATGTACACGGTGCCCTATTTCCACTGGGTTTCCTCTTCCTGGCAGCAGCGCTACCCGCAGGACTACACGGGTATGACTGACCGGCCCTACAGTCTGTCCCAGTTTATTCACACCTGGTCGGATATGGCCGGGCTGAGTTATCAGGGCTGGGAGGCGCACAATAGCCTGGTGAATGGGGATTTCCGGGCGCAGACCCGCTGGATTGGCGATCCTTACCAGAAGAACGGGTTATGGGATTTTGATAGGCGGCCCCCAGAGGGGGCAGCCACCAGCGGCAAGTAGTACCACCCATAAAAAACCCCGCCTGTGGCGGGGTTTGGTCTGGTGAAAAAGGCTTACAGATCCTTGCGTTCGATGGTCTGCTCATCCCAGAACAGGGTGTCTTTATCGGTCTTGCTAAAGGCGAGGGGTAAGACTTCGTCGTTTCCGTCTTCCCAGACTTGCTCAGCCTTTTTCTCATCGTAGTTGCAAAGCTCAAAAATGGCCTCAGCAATTTCCAGTGAGGTATTACGCAAGCTGGCCCACTCCGCAACGTGGTGGGCTTTGTTCTGCTGATCTGCCATTGACTTCTCCTCAGATAATTACGCTTTTAATTTCACTGCTAAACCTGCCACATATTCCCCCTGATAGCGGGCAATGGCAAGTTCTTCCGGGCTTGGCTGGCGTGAACCGTCGCCACCGGCAATGGTGGTGGCGCCATAGGGCGTACCGCCGCGGACCTGCGAAATATCAAACAACTCCTGAGCCGCATAGCCGATCGGCACAATCACCATGCCGTGGTGGGCCAGCGTGGTCCAGGTGGAGGTGATCGTTTGTTCCTGGCCGCCGCCGGTTCCCGTGGAGCTGAACACGCTGGCCAGTTTGCCGTACAGGCTGCCTGCCGCCCATAATCCGCCGGTCTGGTCGAGGAAGGTCCGCATCTGGCCAGACATGTTGCCGAAGCGGGTTGGGGTGCCGAAGATAATGGCATCATAGTCCACCAGCTCCTGTGGCGTTGCCACCGGTGCGGTCTGGGCTTTCCCGCCCGCTTTGGCGAAAATTTCCGCGTTCATGGTCTCGGGCACTCGCTTAACGACAACCTCAACACCGTCAACTTTACTGGCGCCCTCGGCAACCGCCCGGGCCATGGTCTCGATATGTCCGTACATGGAGTAGTAAAGTACCAGCACTTTTGCAGCCATTGTTATTCTCCTTAATTAACCAGTCAGCAAGCCTGAAAGATACCCTGGTAAGGGTAGTACATCTCCGCCAGGCTGTGCGAAAAGTCGGGCCAGGTGGCGAATAAAAAGCCAGTCTGGCGGCGATTGCGCACGATTTGCCTTTCCGGCGGCTGTAGCATCAGGTCACATTTTTCTGGCCGCAGGCTTCGGTAATGATAAGAACGCGTTAATGTCACCGGCCGGGATTACCCGGGGGCGGGCGCGGTGTGGATGTGTCAGAATGTAACCTTAGCCGCGTCCGGGCCAGACGTTACGCTACCCTTATACTAAGCGGCAGCGAGTATATGGCCGCCTGAGTAGCCTGATAACCCACAGGCTTAATGATTTACCGGCCCGGAGGTATAGCATGGCAAACCATCGCGGAGGCTCAGGAAACTTTGCCGAAGATCGTGAACGCGCATCAGAAGCCGGCCGCAAAGGCGGGAAGATGAGCGGCGGTAATTTCAAAAATGATCCGCAGCGTGCTTCAGAAGCGGGGCGTAAAGGCGGCAAAAATAGCCACGGCGGCGCCCGCAATAAGTAAGGCGCACGGCCTTTTACGCCACAGGCACACCGCCGGGTGACTCCGGCGGTTTTTATTTCTGCATCACCTTGAATATCCGGCATTGTCATCGCACACTGATAAGCTCCTGTTCTCAGACACTGGTTATTTCATTCGTGATTCGCGCGCGTATCTCCCTTTCTCCCCAGGAAGCCATCCTGATGCTTATCACGATGTTCTGGGGCGCAACCTTTCTTGCTGTTCAGTATGCGGTGACCATGAGCGGGCCGCTGTTTTTTGTCGGCCTGCGTTTTGCCACCGCCGCTGTCGCGGTGGCTATCGTCTCTTTCCGCTGCCTGCGCGGTATAACCTGGCTTGAAATTAAAGCCGGTGTGGTGGTCGGTATTGCCATTGCCTGCGGCTATAGCCTGCAAACCTGGGGACTGACGAGTATCTCCAGCAGCAAATCGGCATTTATTTCCGCCATGTATGTGCCGCTGGTTCCGCTGCTACAGTGGATCTGCCTTGGGCGGATGCCGGGGCTGATGTCATGGATTGGTGTGGCGCTGGCGTTTTGCGGCCTGGTGTTACTGGCCGGGCCGGAGGGGGGCCTGGGGGTAGGCCTGGGAGAAGCCATTACCCTGGCCAGCGCCGTGGCTATCGCGGCGGAAATTATTCTGATTGGCGCCTGGGCGGGGAAGGTGGATATTCGCCGGGTCACCGTGGTGCAGCTGGCCACCGCCTCTGTGCTGGCTTTTGCCGCCACGATACCGGCCGGGGAGACCATTCCCGGTGAACTGCCCCCCGGGCTGATAGCGGTAGCCGCCGGGCTTGGGATCTTCAGCGCGATTATCCAGGTCACCATGAACTGGGCCCAGCGCAGCGTCTCCCCGACCCGGGCGACGGTTATCTATACCGGGGAGCCGGTATGGGCGGGTATTTTTGGCCGCTTTGCCGGGGAGCAGCTACCGGTGCTGGCAATAGGCGGCGCGGCGCTGATTATTCTGGGGGTGATGGTCAGTGAACTTAAACTCAAAAAACGCCAGCCGCTACCGGTGGTGGCCCCTGAGCCCTGATTTGCCCCGGCACCTGTAAAAAGGCCCCGCAGTGCGGGGCCTTTTTCTGTTGGCTTAGCCGATGGTCATCAGGCTGGCGTTACCGCCCGCCGCGGCCGTGTTCACGCTCAGCGAGCGCTCCACATACAGCCGCTCCAGCAACAGGTTGGTTTCCCCCCGGGCAAATCCCTGTACCGACACAATCGCCCCTTCTCTGGCGGCAACCTGCTGGCAGATACTGCGCAGCTGATCTGAATCCCCGTGGAAAATCAGCCCGTCAAATGGCTGAGTAAACAACCCCGCCTGGTCGGCATAGCTTATCTGGCTGATAACCCCGGCGGGCAGCTGTTTGGCCAGTGCCCGGTACTCGGGCAGGGCAGGCCACAGCACCTGACACCCCGCCGCCAGGGCGGTAGCCAGCTGGGTCAGCCGGTCGTCGTCGTTATCGGCAATGCACAGCACCCGCTCCCTTGGCAGCAGCAAATAGGTGTTGCGCTCGCCGGTGGGCCCGGTGAGCAGGCGCTGTTTGCCGCTTTCACTGAGCGTCATCAGCGTCTGGCACAGGGTGTTAAGCAGCGGGCGGCTGGCTGACCACTCCAGCAGGGCCTGAATATGCTGCTGCATACCGCTGTGCAGGGAGCTGTCCACCACCTGGTTTTTGTCCAGCCGGGCAAAGGTGCGCTGGAGCGCATCCTGCGGGCGGCTGGCGAGCAACCGGTAAAGATACAGCGGGCCACCGGCTTTGGGCCCGGTGCCGGATAACCCTTCGCCGCCAAACGGCTGCACCCCGACCACCGCACCGACCATATTGCGGTTCACATACATATTCCCCACCCGGGCCTGGCTGGTGACCTGGGCGATGGTTTCATCAATACGGGTATGGATCCCCAAGGTCAGGCCATAACCGGCGGCGTTAATCTGGCTGATCACCGCCTCCAGCTGGTGGCGCGGGTAGCGCACCACATGCAGCACCGGGCCAAAGACCTCCCGCCGGAGCTCATCAATACTGTCCAGCTCAATCAGGGTTGGCGGAATAAAGGTGCCGCTTTGCCATTCGCAGGTATCTTCGCTATTTTCCCGGGCGGCCTGGAAAATGGTGTGCCCCTGGCTGCGCATCTCCTGGATATGACGCTCAATACTGGCTTTTGCTTCGCGGTCAATGACCGGGCCGATATCGGTGCTCAGGCGCTCCGGGTTACCCATCCGGCATTCGGCCATGGCGCCGCGCAGCATTTTCAGCGTGTGATCGGCAACATCTTCCTGAATGCAGAGAATGCGCAGCGCCGAGCAGCGCTGGCCTGCGCTGTCAAATGCCGAGGCAAGCACATCGACCACCACCTGCTCGGTAAGGGCGGAGGAGTCCACGATCATGGCGTTCATTCCGCCGGTTTCGGCAATCAGCGGGATCGGGCGGCCCTGGGGATCCAGGCGCTCTGCCAGCTGGCGCTGGAGAATACCGGCCACCTCGGTTGAGCCGGTGAACATCACGCCGCGGATGCGGTTGTCCGCCACCAGCCGGGCGCCCACCACTTCGCCACGGCCGGGCAGCAGTTGCAGCACACCCGGCGGTACACCCGCTTCCAGCAGCAGGGCGACACCCCGGGCGGCAATCAGCGGGGTCTGTTCGGCGGGTTTTGCCAGAACACTGTTACCCGCCGCCAGGGCGGCGGCAATCTGGCCGGTAAAAATAGCCAGCGGGAAGTTCCACGGGCTGATGCAGACCACCGGGCCCAGCGGGCGGTGGGTGTCGTTATCCAGATCAAAGCGGGCCTGGGCGGCGTAGTAGCGCAGGAAGTCTACCGCCTCGCGAACTTCGGCAATGGCGTTACTGAAGGTTTTACCGGACTCGCGCACCAGAAGGCCCGTCAGCCCCTGGAGATCGCTCTCCATCAGCTGGGCGGCGCGCTCCAGAATATCTGCACGCCCGGCAGGGGGGGTGGCAAACCAGATAGTTGCCTGGTGGGTGGCGCTCTCCAGGGCGGCGGCGATCTCCGCAGCGGTGGCCTCCCGGGCATAACCGACAACATCACCAGGCTCTGCCGGGTTGATGACCGGCGACATTTCGCCTTCGGCAACGGGCTCTGCCAGTACCGGCGTGGCGTGAAACTTCCGGGCGGCGCTGGTCAGCAGGGCAGAAGAGAGGGAGGCCAGGCGCTGCTCATTCGCCAGATCCAGCCCGGCGGCGTTGACTCGGCTCTCACCGTACAGATCGCGCGGCAGCGGGATCTTCGGGTGCGGTATACCCACCGCGCCCTCTTTTTGCGCCAGGGTTTCAACCGCTTTTACCGGATCGGTGACCAGCTCATCCAGCGAGAGGGTGGTGTCGGCAATCCGGTTCACAAATGATGTGTTGGCGCCGTTTTCCAGCAGGCGGCGCACCAGATAAGCCAGCAGGGTTTCGTGGGTGCCTACCGGGGCGTAAATACGGCACGGGCGGTTCAGTTTGCCGTCGGCCACTTTACCCACCACCTGCTCATAGAGCGGCTCCCCCATGCCGTGCAGGCACTGGAACTCGTACTGGCCCGGGTAGTAGTTCTGCCCGGCCAGGTGATAAATCGCCGCCAGGGTGTGGGCGTTATGGGTGGCGAACTGCGGGTAGATAAGGCTGGGCACGGCCAGTAATTTCCGGGCGCAGGCCAGGTAGGAGATATCGGTATACACCTTGCGGGTGTAGACCGGGTAACCTTCCAGGCCATCGACCTGGGCGCGTTTGATTTCGCTGTCCCAGTAAGCGCCTTTTACCAGGCGGATCATCAGGCGGCGGTTGCTGCGACTGGCAAGATCGACCAGGTAGTCAATCACGAACGGGCAGCGCTTCTGGTAAGCCTGGATAACAAAGCCAATGCCGTTCCAGCCGCTCAGTTCCGGCTCAAAGCAGAGCTTTTCCATCAGATCCAGCGACAATTCAAGCCGGTCAGCCTCTTCGGCATCAATATTAATGCCCACATCGTACTGGCGGGCCAGCAGGGTCAGGGATTTTAACCGTGGGTACAGCTCATGCATGACGCGCTCATACTGGGCGCGGCTGTAGCGGGGGTGCAGGGCCGAGAGTTTGATAGAGATCCCCGGGCCTTCATAGATCCCCCGGCCATTAGACGCCTTACCAATGGCGTGGATAGCCTGCTGGTAAGAGACCATATAGGCGTCGGCGTCGGCGGCGGTCAGTGCGGCTTCCCCCAGCATATCGTAAGAGTAGCGAAAGCCTTTATCTTCCAGCTTACGGGCATTGGCCAGCGCTTCGGCAATGGTTTCACCGGTCACGAACTGCTCGCCCATCAGGCGCATAGCCATATCCACCCCTTTGCGCACCAGGGGCTCACCGCTTTTGCTGATGATCCGGTTCAGTGAGCGCGACAGGCTGGCTTCGTTATGGGTGGCGACCAGGCGGCCGGTAAACAGCAGCCCCCAGGTGGCGGCGTTGACAAACAGGGAAGGGCTGCGGCCAATATGCGACTGCCAGTTGCCGCCGCTGATCTTGTCGCGGATTAACGCATCGCGGGTGGCTTTATCCGGAATGCGCAGCAGCGCTTCTGCCAGGCACATCAGCGCCACCCCCTCCTGTGAAGAGAGCGAAAACTCCTGCAGCAGGTTTTGCACCATGCCCGCGCGGCCACCGGCGTTTTTCTGGTTACGCAGTTTATCTGCCAGCTGCCAGGCCAGCTTATGGGCCTGCTCTGCCATGGCTTCTGGCAGGCGCGCCCGCTCCAGAATCATGGGTACTGCGTCGGTTTCCGGGCGGCGCCAGGCGGCGGTAATGGCCGCCCGGGTGACAGACTGGGGCAGGATCTGCTCGGCAAAATTGAGAAACGGCGTGCGGGGCTCTTCCTGGGGGACGGGTGTCTCTTCGGGTTCATTTGCGGCCCCGGCCAGCAGGGCGGGCAGCTCCGGTAAGGCGCCGCTGGTTTCCAGGCGCTCCAGGTAATTAAAGATGGCCTGCTTGATAAGCCAGTGAGGTGTCCGGTCAATTTTTGCTGCTGCGTGCTTAATGCGATCGCGGGTGGCCTCATCCAGCTTAACCCCCATGGTGGTGGTCCCCATGTTTTCCGCTCCTGATATGTTATTGGAATCGTTTAAATGCTGATGAGTAATATCATGCATGTTGCAACTTTGTGCAACTTTGTTAAATGTGATGAAATTAACATCCTGAACAATAATCTGGTTGTTAATAAGAAAAGCGTATGATGCGAAAAGAAATAAAATGGATTAATTCGGTTTATATGCTCCACTTAACGTTTTTTTATGGTACAACCTAAAAAATTGTGAGCGAGTGCAACCTCCGAAAATTTAGCGTTTCCCCGGGTAACAGCGTATGTAAATATTATGTTAACTTATTTGTAAATAATTTCCGGGCGCGGCAGGATAACCGCTCCGCATATCACAACAGGGTTTTGCGTCACTTTCTGGCGCCGCGGGATTTTAAAAACAGCAAACAGCAGCACAACATTATTCGGAGAATCTGCATGACCGTAAGCACACCTCTGTTGGTGACTTTTTTTGTCTATATCTTTGGCATGATCCTGATTGGGTTTATTGCCTGGCGTTCGACAAAAAACTTCGATGACTATATTCTCGGTGGCCGCAGCCTTGGCCCCTTTGTTACTGCCTTATCGGCTGGCGCCTCTGATATGAGCGGCTGGCTGTTAATGGGATTGCCCGGCGCCATTTATCTTTCCGGTATTTCCGAAAGCTGGATTGCCATCGGCCTGGTGCTCGGAGCGTGGATCAACTGGAAACTGGTCGCCGGGCGTTTACGTGTCCATACCGAGGCCAATAATAACGCGCTGACCCTGCCGGACTATTTTACCCACCGCTTTGAAGATGGTGCCCGTATTCTGCGGATCATCTCTGCGCTGGTGATTTTGCTGTTCTTCACCATTTATTGTGCCTCCGGTATTGTGGCCGGTGCGCGGCTGTTTGAAAGTACATTTGGTATCGACTACGGCACGGCCCTGTGGTTAGGGGCGGCGGCAACAATTATTTATACCTTTATTGGCGGCTTCCTGGCCGTGAGCTGGACAGATACCGTCCAGGCCAGTCTGATGATTTTCGCCCTGATCCTGACCCCGGTGATTGTTATCCTGGCGGTAGGCGGGTTTGGCGATTCGCTGGCGGTTATTCAGCAAAAGAGCATTGAAAACGTGGATATGCTCAAAGGGCTGAACCTGGTGGCGATTATCTCGCTGATGGGCTGGGGGCTGGGCTATTTCGGCCAGCCCCATATTCTGGCGCGCTTTATGGCGGCAGATTCACACCACACCATTGTTCAGGCGCGCCGTATCTCCATGACCTGGATGATCCTCTGCCTGGCGGGCGCGGTGGCTGTTGGCTTCTTCGGGATTGCCTACTTCGCCAATAACCCGGCACAGGCCGGGGCGGTTAACCAGAACGGCGAGCGGGTATTTATTGAACTGACCCAGATCCTGTTTAACCCGTGGATAGCCGGGGTGCTGCTGTCGGCTATTCTGGCGGCGGTGATGTCCACCTTAAGCTGCCAGCTGCTGGTGTGCTCCAGTGCGATTACCGAAGATCTGTATAAAGCCTTCCTGCGTAAAAATGCCAGCCAGAACGAGCTGGTCTGGGTAGGGCGCCTGATGGTGCTGGTGGTCGCTCTGGTCTCTATTGCCCTGGCGTCTAACCCGGAAAACCGCGTGCTGGGTCTGGTCAGCTATGCCTGGGCGGGCTTTGGTGCGGCTTTTGGCCCGGTGATTTTATTCTCGGTCCTGTGGCCACGCATGAACCGCAACGGGGCCCTGGCCGGTATGATTATCGGTGCTGTGACGGTGGTGGTCTGGAAGCAGTATGCCTGGCTGGATCTGTATGAAATCATCCCCGGGTTTATTTTTGCCAGCATCGGGATTGTGGTGGTCAGCCTGCTGAGCCGCGCACCTTCCGCCAGTATTCAGCGTCGCTTTGCTGAAGCCGATGCCCACTACAACGGCACCGCCGTGAAACAACCTGCCACGGCCGAGTAACCTTACTCCCCGCTGACATCAGACGGACGCACCTACGGGCTGCGTCCGTTTTTTTTACATTAAATATCATTTATTTTTACATTCCCCTCTTGTATTCCTGCTACGCATAATGATAATCGCTATCACTTTCATTTACGCTTTTTTGCGTTTGTTGAGTTTTCTTTTCATTAAAAGGGTATGCGCGATGTTTGTGCCGTTTCTGATTATGTTGCGTGAAGGGCTTGAAGCCGCGCTGATTGTCAGCCTGATTGCCAGTTATCTGCAGCGTACCCGGCCCGGGCGCTATCTGGGGGTCATGTGGGTTGGGGTTATCCTCGCGGTGCTACTGTGCCTGGGGCTGGGGATCTTTATTAACCGGACTACCGGCGAATTCCCCCAGAAGCAGCAGGAGCTGTTTGAAGGGATCGTCGCGGTGGTGGCGGTGGTGATTCTGACCTGGATGGTGTTCTGGATGCGCAAAGTGTCGCGCAATGTAAAAGTGCAGCTGGAGCAGGCTGTCGACAGTGCCCTGCAGCGCCACGGGGGCCACGCCTGGGCGCTGGTGCTGATGGTGTTCTTCGCGGTGGCCCGGGAAGGGCTGGAGTCGGTGTTCTTCCTGCTGGCGGCGTTTGAGCAGGATGTGGGTATCTGGCCGCCCCTGGGGGCGCTGCTGGGCCTGGGCACGGCGATAGTGCTGGGCTTTCTGATTTACCTTGGCGGCGTGCGCCTGAACCTGGCGGTCTTTTTCCGCTGGACCAGTCTGTTTATTTTGCTGGTGGCCGCAGGCCTGGCGGCGGGCGCCATTCGCGCCTTCCACGAGGCCGGTCTGTGGAATGGCCTCCAGGGTGTGGCTTTTGATCTCAGCAATCATCTCTCTACGCATACCTTATTCGGGACGCTGCTGGAGGGGATCTTCGGTTACCAGGAGTCCCCGTCGGTCAGTGAAGTTGTGGTGTGGCTGGCATACCTGCTGCCGGCGCTGTGGTGCTTTTTCTCGCCGTCGCGGCTGGCTGCTCAGGCCGCCGGTAGCGGGCGTTAATATTTTTTATTAAGGGAAGGTCATGATGAAGGTCTATTCACCGAAACTTTTATCGGTTGTGCTGGCTTCAGCTCTGGGATGCAGCGGTTTTGCGGCCAGTGCTCAGGATATTCCTGAGGTGAAAGTCACGGTTACCGATAAACAGTGTGAGCCCATGTCGCTGACGGTAAATGCCGGAAAGACGCGCTTTATTATCCGCAACCACAGCCAGAAAGCCCTGGAGTGGGAGATCCTCAAAGGGGTTATGGTGGTGGAAGAGCGGGAAAATATTGCCCCGGGATTCTCCCAGAAACTGACGGCGAACCTCGCCCCCGGTGAATACGATATGACCTGCGGCCTGCTCAGCAACCCGAAAGGCAAGCTGATTGTTAACGGGGCCGGGGGGAAAGCGGCCAGTGCCGGTGTGCTGCCCCTGGCTGAGCCCATCGCCCGCTATAAAGACTATGTGACCGCCGAAGTGGCGGCCCTGGTTGCCGGGACCAGTGCCTTTACCGCCGCGGTGAAAGCCGGGGATATCGCCAGGGCGAAAGCGCTGTATGCGCCAACGCGCCAGCACTATGAGCGCATCGAGCCGATAGCGGAGCTGTTCTCCGATCTGGACAGCAGTATTGATGCCCGTGAAGACGATTACGAGCAAAAAGCGGCCGATCCGAAATTTACCGGCTTCCACCGGCTGGAAAAAGCCCTGTTCGGCGATAACAGCGTTCAGGGGATGGACACCTATGCGGATCAGCTGAATAAAGACGTTCAGGATCTGCAACAGCGCATTGCGGCGCTGGCGTTCCCGCCGGGTAAAGTGGCCGGCGGTGCGGCAGGGCTTATCGAAGAGGTGGCCGCCAGTAAGATAAGCGGTGAGGAAGAGCGCTACAGCCGTACGGATCTGTGGGACTTCCAGGCCAATATCGACGGCGCCCAGAAAATTGTCAGCCTGCTGCGCCCGCAGCTGGAAAAAGACAACGCGCCGCTGCTGGCGAAGGTCGACACCAACTTTAAAACGGTGGATACCATTCTGGCGAAGTACCGGACCCCGGAGGGCTTTGCCACCTATGACAAGCTGACTGAGGCAGATCGCCGGGCCCTGAAAGGGCCGGTGACGGCGCTGGCCGAAGATCTCTCGCTGCTGCGTGGTGTACTGGGCCTGGACTAACCCGATGACGGAGAAACAAAAAAACACGCCAGCACAGCCGGCACGCCGCCAGCTGTTAAAGGGGCTCGGGATCCTCACCACCGCGCTGGCCGCCGGGTGCCCGGTGGCCCATGGTGCCACCCCGCGTACAGGCGGCGATCCGCTGCGGCGCGATCGCCGCCAGCCGTTTTATGGCCCCCATCAGGCAGGCATTCTGACCCCCCAGCAGGCCTCCGTGCTGCTGGTCTCTTTTGATGTCCTGGCGGCGGATAAAGCCGGGCTTATCCGGCTGATGCGCCTGCTAACCCGGCGTATCGCCTTCTTAACCCACGGCGGGCCTGCGCCCGCCACCCCGGACCCGCGTATGCCGCCGGTGGATTCCGGCATCCTCGGGGGGGAGATCCACCCCGATAATCTGACCATTACGGTCTCCGCCGGGATGACGCTGTTTGACGAGCGCTACGGGCTGGCACCACTGCGCCCGAAAAAGCTGATAACCATGACCCGCTTTCCCAATGACGCCCTGGATGCCAGCCAGTGTCACGGGGATCTGTTGCTCCAGATCTGTGCCAATACGCCGGATACGGTGCTGCATGCGCTGCGCGATATTATCAAGCACACGCCGGATTTGCTCAGTGTGCGCTGGAAGCGGGACGGTTTTATTTCCGGCCATGCCGCGCGCAGTGAAGGGCGCGAAACACCGGTTAACCTGTTCGGGTTTAAAGACGGTACGGCGAACCCGGACAGCAAAAATAAACCGCTGATGGAACAAGTTATCTGGGTCACCCCGGATCAGCAGGAGCCCGGCTGGATGACCGGCGGCAGCTACCAGGCCGTGCGCATAATCCAGTTCCACGTGGAGTCCTGGGATCGCACGCCCCTTAAGGAGCAGCAAACTATCTTCGGGCGCGATAAGCTCAGCGGCGCACCGCTGGGAATGCACCATGAACATGATGTGCCGGACTACAGCCGCGACCCGCAGGGGGAGACCATCGCCCTGGATGCCCATATCCGCCTGGCGAACCCCCGCACAGCGCAGACGGCCTCCAGCCTGATGATGCGCCGCGGGTACAGCTATTCCGCCGGGGTTTCTGCCTCCGGGCAACTGGATATGGGCCTGCTGTTTGTCTGCTACCAGCACGATCTGGAAAAAGGGTTTCTGGCGGTGCAGCAGCGCCTGAATGGCGAGGCGCTGGAAGAGTACGTGCGCCCCACAGGCGGCGGCTACTTTTTTGCCTTCCCCGGTGTTCCTGACGCGCAGCACTACCTCGGCCAGGGGCTGCTGGAAGCCTGATCTGCCGTGCCGGATACCCCCCGGAGTTGTGAGGGGGGGTCCGGCTGATATTTTTCTGTCATATTTCGCTGCCATACTCGGGTTATCACGCCGGGGTTTAGTTAAAAATAAGTAAAAATATTGTTGATCTTTTGGTTGTATCTAGTGTAATTAAACCAACAGCGGTAGTTCCCGGTTGTGAAAAACCTTTCACTATGGAGATCGCGAATGCGGGTAAGTTGTACCGGATATCAGCACAAAACCCTGACCACAGAGCGCGGAGTTAATGACCCCGCCCGTTCCCTTCCTGACTTTTCATTTCTCTGTTTCACAGTAATCAACCGGCTTATATGTGCAACTGTGGCTGTCCGGCCGCATTGTGCGTTATTTCACCCTCAGACACTTATGGCTTACAAGGAAGCCAAACCTCATTCGTTAGTAAGCATAATCGCGCCGTAAAACGGTGCGGGGAATGAAACCAACAGTAAGGTGTCGTCCATGGGAAGACAAAAAGCAGTGATCAAAGCGCGTCGTGAGGCAAAACGTGTACTGCGCCGGGATTCGCGCAGTTATAAACAACGTGAACAGGAATCGGTCACCTCGCTTGTTGAAATGAGCGGAGTGGAATCCATTGGTATGGCCCGGGAGTCGCGGGATACCCGGCCGGTTCAGGCTCGAAACGCTGCGCAACAATCTTACCTTGATGCCATTGAAACAAAGCACCTGATATTCGCCACCAGCGAGGCCGGATGCGGAAAAACGTTTATTAGTGCCGCCAAAGCGGCGGAGGCGTTAATTCATAAAGAGGTGGAGCGGATTATTGTGACCCGCCCGGTACTCCAGGCGGATGAGGACTTAGGGTTTTTACCCGGCGATATTTCTGAAAAATTCGCCCCCTATTTCAGGCCGGTCTACGACGTGTTATTACGCCGCCTTGGATCTTCATTTATGCAATATTGTCTGCGCCCGGAAATAGGCAAAGTGGAAATAGCGCCATTTGCCTATATGCGCGGGCGTACTTTTGAAAATGCCTTTGTGATTCTGGATGAAGCGCAAAATGTTACGGCGGCGCAAATGAAAATGTTTTTAACCCGGCTGGGGGAGAATGTCACGGTTATCGTGAACGGGGATATTTCCCAGTGCGATTTACCGGCGGGGGTGACATCCGGGCTCAGCGATGCGTTGTCCCGCTTTCACGATGACGAGATGATAAGCGTTGTGCGGTTTAATAAGGATGACTGCGTGCGCTCGGTACTGTGCCAGAAAACGCTGCATGCGTATGGGTGAGGGTAGGGGGTAAATAAGACCGGTGGCGGGGCAGGGCCGGTATGCGGTGAGGAAGGGATTGACTCACCGGGCGCTGCCCGGCTCGCCCTGCGGGCGATGCGCGGGGCGCATCGTCCAGCCGCCGGTGGCGGCTGTCGAACCCTGGTCAAGGGTTCTCACCCTTCCTCGTGGAGAATATGCAAAAAAAAGCTCATCCGTAAGGACGAGCTCTTCTTAAAATATGGCGGTGAGGAAGGGATTGACTCACCGGGCGTTGCCCGGCTCGCCCTGCGGGCGATGCGCTGGGCGCATCGTCCAGCCGCCGGTGGCGGCTGTCGAACCCTGGTCAAGGGTTCTCACCCTTCCTCGTGGAGAATATGCAAAAAAAAAGCGCATCCGTAAGGACGAGCTCTTCTTAAAATATGGCGGTGAGGAAGGGATTGACTCACCGGGCGTTGCCCGGCTCGCCCTGCGGGCGATGCGCTGGGCGCATCGTCCAGCCGCCGGTGGCGGCTGTCGAACCCTGGTCAAGGGTTCTCACCCTTCCTCGTGGAGAATATGCAAAAAAAAAGCTCATCCGTAAGGACGAGCTCTTCTTAAAATATGGCGGTGAGGAAGGGATTCGAACCCTTGATACGTTGCCGTATACACACTTTCCAGGCGTGCTCCTTCAGCCTCTCGGACACCTCACCATATTGTCATCCCCGCAGCACCGCTGCCGGAACGGGCGCTACTATAGGGGGATGGGCTATCCCGGTCAAGATTATTTTTGTGATTCAGCGCTATTCGGTTAAGTGATGAACGTTTCGTACTGTTTTTGAGGGAATAGAGGGGGGCGTTAGCGGGGGCTGGTAAGGACAAGCTCTTCTTAAAATATGGCGGTGAGGAAGGGATTGACTCACCGGGCGTTGCCCGGCTCGCCCTGCGGGCGATGCGCGGGGCGCATCGTCCAGCCGCCGGTGGCGGCTGTCGAACCCTGTTCAAGGGTTCTCACCCTTCCTCGCGGAGAATATGTAAAAAAAAAAGCCCGTCCGCAAGGACGAGCTCTTCTTAAAATATGGCGGTGAGGAAGGGATTCGAACCCTTGATACGTTGCCGTATACACACTTTCCAGGCGTGCTCCTTCAGCCTCTCGGACACCTCACCATATTGTCATCCCCGCAGCACCGCTGCCGGAACGGGCGCTAATTTAGGGAAAACCACCTGCGGCGTCAACGCCTTTTTTTACCCGACTGTACCGATTAGCCAAACTTCAGACAATCTG
Organism: Shimwellia blattae DSM 4481 = NBRC 105725; assembly: GCF_000262305.1. Classification (NCBI taxonomy): domain Bacteria; kingdom Pseudomonadati; phylum Pseudomonadota; class Gammaproteobacteria; order Enterobacterales; family Enterobacteriaceae; genus Shimwellia; species Shimwellia blattae. The sequence goes on along the minus strand of NC_017910.1, from coordinate 2,502,422 downwards.
CCGGTTTTAACATCGATAAATGTCACTTTTTAGTCCATACCCGGATGTGGCAGAATAGCCACTGGCCAAAATCCATAAAAAAATCAGGAGGCTGTATGGACGTTATTTTCTATCACCCCACCTTTGATTCATCCTGGTGGGTACAAAACCTGCAAAACAATATACCCGGCGCCCGGGTGCGTGTCTGGCAACCAGGCGACAACCAACATGCGGATTACGCCCTGGTCTGGCACCCGCCGCTGGAAATGCTGCGCGGGCGCACCGGGCTTAAAGCGGTATTTGCGCTTGGGGCCGGGGTCGACAGCATTCTCAGCCAGCTTAAAGCACACCCGGATATGCTCCCCCAGGGGATACCGCTTTATCGCCTGGAAGATACCGGAATGGGGCTGCAAATGCAGGAATACGCCGTAAGCCAGGTGCTGCACTGGTTCCGGCGTTTTGATGACTACCAGCGCCAGCAGGCGCAGGAACAGTGGCAACCGCTGGCCGAATACCGCCACAGTGAATTTACCATCGGTATTCTCGGGGCAGGGGTGCTGGGGGCGAAAGTGGCCGCCAGCATGGTGCAGTGGGGCTTCCCGGTGCGCTGCTGGAGCCGCAGCCGCAAAGACTACCCCGGCGTGACCAGCTTTGCCGGGCAGGATGAGCTGCCCGCCTTCCTGGAGGGCACCCGGGTGCTGATAAACCTGCTGCCAAATACCCCCCAGACCGCCGGGATCATTAATGCGGATTTACTGCGCCAGCTGCGGCCCGAATCTTTTGTGCTCAACCTCGCCCGGGGGATCCACCTGGTGGAGGACGATCTTCTGGCCGCACTGGACAGCGGGCAGATCAAAGGCGCCATGCTTGACGTATTCAGTAAAGAGCCGTTGCCGGTCGCCAGCCCCCTGTGGCGCCACCCCCGGGTGGTGATGACCCCGCATATCGCCGCAGTCACCCGGCCACCGGAAGCGGTCGCGTTTATCGGGAAAACCATGCTCAGCATTGAAGCGGGGAGCTACCCGGGCGGGCAGGTGGATCTGGTGCGGGGGTACTGATAGCCCGGCGGGCTAAAAAAGGCGGCCAATAACTGTTATTCTGGCGACGTATCTGTAAGGAGAATGCCATGTACCCCGTAGATTTGCATATGCATACCGTCGCCAGTACCCACGCCTACAGCACCCTGCACGACTATATCGCTGTTGCCCGCCAGAAAGGCATTGCGCTGTTTGCGATAACTGACCATGGCCCGGAAATGGCGGATGCGCCCCATCCCTGGCATTTTATCAATATGCGCATCTGGCCGCGCATGGTCGATGGTGTGGGGATTTTGCGCGGTATTGAAGCGAATATTAAAAATACCGCCGGAGAGATCGACTGTGATGAACGGATGCGCGCCAGCCTGGATTTAATTATTGCCGGTTTCCATGAGCCGGTCTTTGCGCCCCGGGATGCTGAAAGCCACACCGCAGCCATGATTGCCACTATTGCCAGTGGTCAGGTGCATATCATCAGCCACCCGGGTAACCCTAAATTTCCGCTGGATATCCGGGCCGTGGCTCGGGCGGCGGCAGCGCACCACGTGGCGCTGGAAATCAACAACTCTTCTTTTACCCATTCCCGCAAAGGCAGTGAGCAGAACTGCCGCGCGGTGGCTGAAGCAGTCCGCGATGCGGGCGGCTGGCTGGCCCTTGGCTCTGACTCCCACACGGCGTTTACCCTTGGTGATTTTAGCGAATGCCGTAAAATCCTTGATGCGGTGGACTTTCCCGAAGATCGCATTCTGAATGTTACTCCCCGGCGGCTGCTGGACTTTCTTGAGTTCAGAGGCATGAAACCGGTGGCGGAATTCGCCTCTCTTTGACGTTTTTAATGGATATAACCCATGAATGATTTTTCTCTGTTGTGCCGCGTACTGGGCTCTTTATTTTACCGCCAGCCGCAGGATCCGGTGCTGGCCCCGGTGTATACGCTGATCCGTGAGGGCAAACTGGCGGCAAACTGGCCGCTGGAGCAGGATGAACTGCTGGCCCGCCTGGCACAACATGCGGCGGCGGATGAGATTAACGCCGATTATCAGGCCCTGTTCGGCGGTGAAGATCCGCGCGTATCCCCGTACCGCTCGGCCTGGGTGGAGCCCGGAGCACCGGATGTCCGCCAGTATCTGACAGAGCGCGGTATGCCATTACCGGAAGGGGCCGTTGACCATTTCGGCCAGATCCTGCTGGCGGGATCCTGGCTGGAAGATCAGCGCCTGGACGATGAAACCGAAGCGCTGACCACCTTCTTTGCCGATTTCCTGCTGCCCTGGTGTGGCACCTTTTTAGGTAAAACCGAGGCCCATGCCACAACCGCTTTCTGGCGCACCCTGGCCATTGTGACCCGGGATGCGATTCAGGCCATGTGGGATGATCTTCAGGAAGATGACGAAGCCTGCGCAACGCCCGAAGAATAATGCCTGCCGCCTCAGCAAGCCGAATAGCTGAGGCACTTCTCAAAATAGGATTTCTCACCTGTACCGCCCGGGAAAAAGCTCGCATAAATAGCGCAGAATCAGGTGACTGATACCGGGTGTCGCAGTGCGCCCGGCATCACTGAGCGTCAGAACTGGAGTACAACAATGGTTAATCACGAGGGGAATATGCTGCAACGCATGCGTGCGTGTTCCGGCGATATCACCCGCATTCCGGTTGATGTTATCGTCAATGCGGCAAACCCGTCTTTACTGGGTGGCGGTGGGGTTGACGGCGCAATTCACCGGGCGGCTGGCCCGGCATTGCTGGCCGAATGCAAACAGATCCGCCAGCAACAGGGGGAGTGTGCCCCCGGGCATGCGGTCATTACTGGTGCCGGTGATCTGCCCGCCAGGGCCGTGATCCACACCGTCGGGCCCGTCTGGCACGGTGGCAATCACCAGGAGGCGGAACTGCTGGAGGAGGCTTACCACCACAGTCTGGAGCTGGCGAGCGCGAATGGCTACCACAGCATTTCATTTCCGGCCATCAGCACCGGCGCTTACGGATACCCCGCAGACCAGGCGGCCAGAATTGCGGTGGCGACGGTTAACCGCTATATCACCCGGCGTGAGCACCCGGATCTGGTGCTGTTTGTCTGCTTTGATGAGCAGACACTGGCGCTGTATCAGCAGTTACTGGCGGATCTTGCCGACCACAAAGTGCTGTAATCGTACCGGCAGAGCCTGCTCTGCCGGGTATTTTCAGGCCGCGCTGTTTTTAGGCTGTGGCTTACCGGAAAATAAAAACCGCAGCAGCGGAATGCGCAGGTGGATTTCATACAGCACCAGCGCAATACCGATAACAAACACCAGCCCGCCGGCAAACCCCAGCAAACTGGAGTGAATATGGGGGGTTATCCACGCCCCGTACACTAAGGTGAGGGGGTGGTGCACCAGATAGATAAACAGCGACGCGTTAACAAAGTAGGTGATCCGCGCCGAGTGCCCGTTCAGAAACCGGTGGCCGAACGAAAAGACCACATTCACCATCCATAGCCCCAGAACCATCGTAATGACGCTCTCGGTTTCATAAAGCCACTGATCGCCACTGCCGTAATGCTGGTTAAGCAGATAAGCAATAAAGGCCAGCGCCGCGCCCGCCTGGCACCCGCGCGACGGCGCGATAAACTGCGCCTTGAGCTGCGCGTTTTTAAAAATCAGCGCGCCCAGCAGAAAGAAGGGTAAATAAAACAGGGTCTGCATAACTGTAAAATTAAACAATCCGTCGCTCAGCAGCGCCGGGTGCAGAATAAACAGGCCGCGACGCAGGGCGGCATATAGCAAACCCAGTACAAAAAATAGCACTGAAAGTTTTTTCATCGTCAGCGGTTGTGTATATGCTGCCTGCAGGAACAGACGGTTATTTTTTTTCAGCCGCTGAAAAAGGATAAGTGCGCAGGTGGTGAGGATCACCAGCACCAGCAGAAACCACAGATGCGAGACTAAATCCCAGACTAATGTGTTGTATTTCTGGTAAAGGCTCAGGCTGGGCCAGTTATGCCACTGACCTTTGATCTGCTGCAGGAAAATAAACTGCGGCAGGGTTAATAAAGGAATGGCTGTCAGCATCGGGATGCCGACCCGCTCAACCCGCACTTTCCACCATTTCCGGCGCGGGTAGCGTAAAAACAGCATGTATGAAAAGTAACCGGAAATAACAAAAAAGACCTGCATGCGGAATGCGTGAATAAAATCATTAAACAGCGTTAAGTACCAGGAGGCGGTTGCGCTATTCACATGCCAGCGATGTGCTGAATAGATTAAGGATATGTGAAATGGAATGCCTAACAACATCAGCCAGGCCCGAATGGAATCAAGGAAGAATTCACGCTGTGGGGGGGTCTTACTCATATCACTCCGCAGAATCTCAGACAATTCGCCTTATGCTTACTCTCGGTGGCGTTAGAATCAGGTCACAGTACACGAAAGTTGCCGGGATGTCTGCGAATAGCGCCGGTAATGGTCAGCGTACGCTCTTTTATTTGCTTAAAGCATGAGCCAGTGAGTGCCACAAGGCGGGTATCTGGTTGTGGGATTGCAGCACTACCATTAAAATGGATCGGATTGATTTAAGCACACAAAGGGGGATGTGCTGGTTAATATGAAACACAAACAACCAAAAATGATGAAAATGGGTTGGCTGAGCGCGGCAGTTGTGCTGTCTCTTTATACTACTTCAGTGTGGGCCTTCTCTATTGATGATGTCGCAAAACAAGCAAAATCACTGGCTGGCAAAGCCTATGAAGCGCCGAAGAGCAACTTGCCGTCCCTGTTCCGTGATATGAAATATGCGGATTATCAACAGATCCAGTTCAATCATGAGAAGGCATACTGGAACAAGATTAAAACCCCGTTCAAACTCGAATTTTATCACCAGGGGATGTACTTCGATACGCCGGTGGTGATCAACGAAGTCACGGCGAACAGTGTCCGGAGAATCAAATATAGCCCGGATTACTTTACCTTTGGCAACGTTAAACATGATAAAGACAGCGTAAAAGATCTTGGTTTCGCCGGGTTTAAAGTGCTGTATCCGGTGAACAGCAAAGATAAACAGGATGAAATTGCCAGCTTCCTCGGCGCCAGCTATTTCCGCATGATCGGCGCCGGGCAAACCTATGGTTTGTCGGCCCGCGGCCTGGCCATTGATACGGCTTTACCGTCCGGGGAAGAGTTCCCGCGTTTTCGTGAATTCTGGATAGAGCGCCCGAAAGCCAACGAAAAGCGCATCACCATTTTTGCCTTGCTTGACTCCCCCAGAGCCACCGGTGCCTACCGGTTTGTGGTGATACCTGGCCGGGATACGGTGGTCAATGTGCAGTCTAAAGTGTACCTGCGTGACAAGGTAGGTAAGCTCGGGGTGGCACCGCTGACCAGTATGTTCCTGTTCGGGCCGAACCAGCCTTCACCGACCACTAACTTCCGCCCGGAACTGCATGATTCTAACGGTCTGTCGATTCAGGCTGGCAATGGTGAGTGGATCTGGCGTCCGCTGAACAATCCTAAACGTCTGGCGGTAAGCAGCTATGCCACCGAAAACCCGAAAGGGTTTGGCCTGTTGCAGCGTGGTCGTCAGTTCGCGCGGTTTGAAGATCTGGACGATCGCTATGACAAGCGCCCCAGTGCCTGGGTTACCCCGGTAGGTGACTGGGGTAAAGGCCGGGTTGAGCTGGTGGAGATCCCCACCAATGACGAAACCAACGATAATATCGTGGCCTACTGGACCCCGGATCAGCTGCCGGCAGCGGGCAAGGAGATGAACTATAAGTACAACATCACCTTCAGCCGGGACGAAGAAAAACTGCACGCGGCAGACAGCGCGCAAGTTGTGCAGACCCGCCGCTCCACGGGGGATGTAAAACAGTCTAACCTGATTCGCCAGCCTGATGGCACCATCGCGTTTGTGGTGGATTTTGCTGGCCCGGCGATGAAAAAACTGGCGGAAAACACCCCGGTCACTGCGCAAACCAGTATTGGTGATAACGGTGAAATCGTTGAAAACAGTGTGCGCTATAACCCGGTCACTAAAGGCTGGCGTTTAACGCTGCGCGTGAAACTGAAAGACGATAAGAAAACCACGGACATGCGTGCGGCGCTGGTGAATGGCGATCAGACGCTGAGTGAAACCTGGAGCTACCAGCTACCTGCTAATGAATAAGTCGACTGAAACCATGCCCGATTATATTGCGTCCCTTCCGCTTTCTGCTGAGCAGAAAGCGGCGCTTCCGAAATCGGATTTACAGGCTCTCCATCAGGCGCTGGATGCGGAGCACCGCACCTTCCCGCGCGAAGATGACGCCGCCCAGGGATCGGTCGCCGCCCGCTTAGAGGCGACCTGGCCGGACTCTCTGGGAGGTCAGCAGCTGATCAAAGATAGCGAAAATCGCGATCAGCTTCAGGCCATGCCGAAAATTCACCGCTCCTCCATGATCCCTGATCCGTGGCGCACCAACCCGGTGGGCCGCTTCTGGGATCGTCTGCGTGGCCAGGATAACTCGTCAGATTATCTGAACCGCCTGAGCGATGAAGAAAAAGCCCACGAGATGAAATGGCGCACCGTGGGGACCCTTCGCCGCTATGTGCTGCTGATCCTCACCCTGGTGCAGACCGTTATCGCCACCTGGTATATGAAAACCATTTTGCCCTACCAGGGCTGGGCGCTGATTAACCCGGCAGATATGGTGGGGCAGGATCTGTGGATCTCGTTTATGCAGCTGCTGCCCTATGTGCTGCAAAGCGGCATCCTTATCCTGTTTGCCATTCTGTTTTGCTGGGTCTCTTCCGGCTTCTGGACGGCGCTGATGGGCTTCCTTCAGCTGCTTATCGGGAAGGATCGCTACAGTATTTCCGCCTCAACTGTCGGGGATGAGCCGCTGAACCCGGCGCACCGCACGGCGCTTATCATGCCCATCTGTAATGAGGACGTAAACCGCGTCTTCGCCGGGCTGCGCGCCACCTGGGAGTCGGTTAAGGCGACCGGGCAGCAACAGCATTTTGACGTCTATATCCTCAGCGACAGCTACAACCCGGATATCTGCGTGGCTGAGCAGAAAGCCTGGATGGAGCTGATTGCGGAAGTGGGCGGGGAAGGGCAGATTTTCTACCGCCGTCGTCGCCGCCGCCTGAAACGCAAAAGCGGCAATATCGACGATTTCTGCCGCCGCTGGGGCTCACAGTACAGCTATATGGTGGTACTGGATGCCGACTCCGTGATGAGCGGTGAGTGCCTGACCGGGCTGGTACGGCTGATGGAAGCCAACCCGAATGCCGGGATTATCCAGTCTGCGCCGCGCGCTTCCGGTATGGACACCCTGTATGCCCGCTGCCAGCAGTTTGCTACCCGGGTATACGGGCCGCTGTTTACTGCGGGTCTGCATTTCTGGCAGCTGGGTGAATCCCACTACTGGGGGCACAATGCGATCATCCGGGTGAAACCGTTTATCGAGCATTGCGCCCTGGCACCGCTGCCGGGTGAAGGGAATTTCGCCGGCTCTATCCTGTCTCACGACTTCGTAGAGGCCGCCTTAATGCGCCGTGCGGGGTGGGGGGTCTGGATCGCCTATGACCTGCCGGGATCTTATGAAGAGTTACCGCCGAACCTGCTGGACGAGCTGAAACGCGACCGCCGCTGGTGCCAGGGTAACCTGATGAACTTCCGCCTGTTTCTGGTGAAAGGGATGCACCCGGTACACCGTGCCGTGTTCCTGACCGGGGTGATGTCTTACCTGTCGGCACCGCTGTGGTTTATGTTCCTGGCCCTGTCTACCGCGCTGCAGGTGGTGCATGCTCTGACCGAGCCCCAGTATTTCCTGCAGCCCCGGCAGCTGTTCCCGGTCTGGCCTCAGTGGCGCCCGGAGCTGGCAATCGCGCTGTTTGCCTCCACCATGGTGCTGCTGTTCCTGCCTAAACTGCTGAGTATTATTCTTATCTGGTGCAAGGGCACCAGGGAGTATGGCGGTTTTATCCGGGTGACCATCTCTTTGCTGCTGGAGGTGCTGTTCTCCGTGCTGCTGGCGCCGGTGCGTATGCTGTTCCACACGGTGTTTGTGGTGAGCGCGTTCCTCGGCTGGGAAGTGGTCTGGAACTCACCCCAGCGTGATGACGACTCCACCCCCTGGGGTGAGGCGTTTATGCGCCACGGCTCGCAGATGTTACTGGGTCTGGTGTGGGCAGCGGGTATGGCCTGGCTGGATCTGCGCTTCCTGTTCTGGCTGGCGCCGATTGTGGTTTCGCTTATCCTGTCGCCGTTTGTGTCGGTTATCTCCAGCCGCGCAACCGTCGGGCTACGTACCCGTCGCTGGAAACTGTTCCTGATCCCGGAAGAGTACCAGCAGCCGAAGGTGCTACAGGCAACCGATACTTACCTGGCGCTTAACCGCAGCCGTGAGCTGAGTGACGGATTTATGCACGCGGTGTTTAACCCGTCGCTGAATGCCCTGGCCTGCGCAATGGCAACCGCCCGTCACCGGGCCAGCCACGTGCTGGAGATTGCCCGTGACCGGCATGTTGAACAGGCCCTTAACGAGAACCCGGACAAGCTCAACCGGGATCGGCGCCTGGTGCTGCTAAGTGACCCTGTCACAATGGCGCGCATGCATTACCGGGTCTGGTCGAACCCTGAGAAATACTCATCCTGGGTTCAGCAGTACGATCAGTGCCATCTCAATCCGCAGGCGTTTAAACCGCACGGATAAGTCGCGACTTTTGCGGCGCACTATGGCAAAAATGCCGACCTGAGGGCCGGCATTTTTTTTCGGTTTTTTGGTTAAGTAGCGCAAGCGGGGAAACGATACCGCCGGAGGTTTCAGTGAAAGCAATTATTGTTGTGCTGTTCAGTCTGGCCCTCTCCGGGTGTGGCAGTATCATCAGCCGTACAGTGCCGGGGCAGGGACACGGTAATCAGTATTACCCCGGCGTGCAGTGGGATCTGCGCGATTCGCCCTGGCGCTATGTGACGGTGATTGATCTGCCGTTCTCCCTGATCTTTGATACGCTGCTGCTGCCCATCGATGCCAGCCACGGCCCGTATGAGTGAGTTTTACCGCTCGTCCCATTCGTCGGCTGCGGTCTGGCCTTCTTCGGTATCCAGTGGCGGCTCGGTCTGAAATTCGCCGTCATCCCACTCATGCAGGGTATTTTCTTCCTGCCACTCCTGAAGCAGCTCACCGATTTCATAGTCCCCGTCGAATACGCTCTGGGCCGCCACGCCGGAGAGCATCGGGATGGCATCACCCGGATCGTCGTCATCGTCGCTCAGAAAGAGCGCCCGCCACATCTCATCGCCGTTTTGCATAATGTATTTCTGAACCGACAACTGCTCCACACTGGTGTCAGACGACCCCTGCGCGTGGCTGTCAAGGAATGCCTCCCGGGCGGCATCAATGGCTTCCTCAAGCGTAAAGCAGAATTCTTCATTCTGGTCGGACATAAGCGACCCTCCTGACTGGGTTAGCAATAGATATGATTCAATCTATAGACGGACACCACCAGAGCGTCAATATGCGACGGCAGCGGGATTGATATCAGGACGAAAAAGGGCAAAAAAAATCCCTGCCGGGGCGGGCAGGGAGCATAGATGCGAAGGATGATAAAAGGATAAAGATAATGAGTTCGTGCGGTAATACTCGCATTAACTGGAAAAAATGAGAATATTCATATTCTCATTATGTGACATTAAACGTGATGTTTCTTGAGTATTAACAATAATCACAGGAAATATTTTCTTAATTCTTGTTAATCAATAACCTGCCTAAAATGAATTTCACATCTTCATCAGAATAATTCACCGGATAATGCCAGTTAAATCATACTTATCGGCCACTGAGGGGCTATTTCCTGCGCAGGCTTATCCAGGAGTAAAAAGCGTTAAACAACACCACCGCCGCCGTCACGCAGAACACGGTGCGAAAGCCATAACTGGCCGCAACCGCCGAGCCAATCAGCGGCCCGCTTACGTTACCGATATCGCGAAATGACTGGTTATAGCTGAAAATGCGCCCGGAGATCTGGTTGGTGGAGTTGTACACCAGCAGGGTCTGAACGGCCGGAAGTAGCGCCCCGTCTGCCGCACCGAGCAGGAAACGCAGGATCCCCAGCTGTAGCGGTGTCTGTACCCAGGCCATGGGCAGCAACAGCAGCACGGACACTACCAGCGCGACAATCAGGATCTTCTCCGGCCCGATCCTGTCGCCGAGCTTACCCAGGCGCGGTGCGCTGAGCAGCGCCGCCACACCGGGAACTGAGGCAATCATCCCGCTGATAAACGCCAGATTCGCCACATTACCCGCCAGCTCGCGCACGTAGAGCGTCAGAATCGGGGCGATGGAGCCGGTGGCAACCTGAATAATCATCGTAGTGATAAACAGGCTCAGCACCAGGCGCGGATGCTTCAGGGAGCCCAGCACCTGGCGGGCGCTGAGCATCGCTTTACGGGATACCGGCTCGAAACGCTCATTAATAAAAAACAGGGTGAGCAGAAAACAGCAGAACAGCACGCTGGCGGTAATAAAAAAGACCGGTCGCAGGCCCCAGGTATCGGCCAGCAGACCACCGGCCAGCGGGCCAAGCAGCGCCCCGGCAACCCCGCCGGTGGAGAGGGTGCCCAGCGCCCAGCCGCTTTTCTGGCGCGGCACCTGGGTGGCTATCAGCGCGTTGGCATTGGGAATATACCCGCCCAGCAACCCCAGCAGGGCGCGTAATACCAGAAATTGCCAGATATTTTGTGCAAGCCCCATCAGCAGCATCACAATGGCCATACCCAGGGCAGAGCGCAGCAGCATCAGCTTGCGGCCTTTGCGGTCCGCCAGGCTGCCCCAGAACGGGGAGGCGATAGCCGAAAACAAAAAAGTGATACTGAAAACCACGCCGGACCAGATATTTAACGACTCGTGGTTATGGATCCCGAGCACTTCCACATACAGCGGTAAAAAAGGCATAACCAGACTGAATGCGGCCCCGGTCAGGAAGCAGCCACACCAGGTAATGGCCAGGTTACGTTTCCAGTTCAGCGGCGGGGTTGTTTCAGGCATAGGACTCAGTTAATCAGCAATGCTGACAGTGGGCTAAGTGGATAATTAGATAACTAAGTATGCGCCTTCTTCCTGATGGCACGCAAATTATACGGGTATAAAACCTGAGCGGCTGACCACCGGAAAGTGTAAAAAAAGCCGCATGATGCGGCTTTTCGGATTAATAGAGTGAAGGGGCGCCCTCCGGGCGGGTCTTAAAGCGACGGTGCAGCCACATATACTGCTCCGGGGCCATCATGATGCACTTCTCCACAATTTTGTTCATCCAGGCGGCGGTCTCTTCCGGGGAGCCGAGGGGCGGGTTGTTTTCCGGCGGCAGGATGATCAGCTCGTAGCCTTTACCGTCCGGTTTACGGCGCGGCACGAAGGGCACAATACTGGCCTTCGTGGTTTTTGCCAGCATCCAGGTGCCGGGCGTGGTGGCGGCCTGTTCGACGGCAAATAACGGCGCAAAGACACTATTACGCGGGCCGTAGTCGTGATCCGGGGCGTACCAGATGATTTCGCCATTTTTCAGTGCGCGGATCATGCCTTTCAGATCTTTTCGGTCGAGCATGCTTTTGTTCGAGCGGGTTCTGCCCCAGGTCTGCAACCAGTCAATGACCGGGTTGTCGTTAGGGCGGTAGACCCCGATACCGGGCGTATGAATACCGAAAATACGCGCCCCCAGCTCCAGGGTCAGAAAATGCAGACCGATCAGCAAAATGCCGCGCTTTTCCGCCTGCAGGGCGCGGATCTCATTAACACCGCTGACATCGCACCAGCGCTTCATCCGCCAGTCGGGCCAGAACCAGGCCATGCCGGTTTCCATCACCCCCATCCCTACTGAGCGGAAGTTGCCGTCAACATGGCGCTGGCGCTCTGCTTCGCTCATCTCCGGGAAGCACAGCTCCAGATTCCGGTGGGCAATTTTTACCCGCCGTTTAAGTATTCGTTTTGCCAGAAAGCCAAGCCCGCAGCCAATGCGGTAAATAACCGGGTAGGGCAGCAACACGACCAGGTAGAGCGCAGCGATGCCAAACCAGGTCAGCCAGTAGCGGGGGTGTAAAAGTGAGCGGGTAAAACGCGGCAAATGGGTCATGACTATCCTGTAGTGCGGGATAAATTTCTTACCGGCTATTGTGACATTTTTTTGTGGCGCGCCAAAATATCCCGAAAGTAACTGATTGCTTTCTCAACAGAGGTTGATAAATATTTGGTGAATTGCTGAAAATGTAGCGCAAATTAAGTGGATGTAAAATACATCCTGCTGCTATAAGATGCCGCGACCGTTTTTCCCAGGAGCGTACACCATGCCAGTGTTACACAACCGAATTAACAATAATGCCCTGCGCGCCCAGGTGCAGGCGGACAATATTGCCCGTACCACCGTCTCTTTTTATAAATACTTCACCTTAAACGACCCGCAACAGGCCCGGGATACGCTCTACAGCGCGTTTACCGCCCTGGGGGTGCTGGGGCGCATTTATCTGGCCCGGGAGGGCATTAACGCCCAGATCAGCGTGCCCACCGCTAATCTGGAGGCCCTGCGCGCGACCATTTATCAGTTTGACCCGCACCTCGACGGGCTGCGGCTGAATATTGCGCTGGATGACGACGGTAAATCGTTCTGGGTGCTGCGCATGAAAGTTCGCGAGCGGATTGTGGCCGACGGCATTGATGATCCGACCTTTGACGCCAGCGCCGTGGGGGAGTACCTGGACGCGGCCGCGGTCAACGCGCTGGCAGAGGATCCGGATACCCTGTTTGTGGATATGCGCAACCACTATGAATATGAAGTGGGCCACTTTGAGAATGCGCTGGAAGTCCCGGCGGATACCTTCCGTGAGCAGCTACCGAAAGCCGTGGAAATGCTGGCACCGCACCGGGATAAAAATATCGTGATGTACTGTACTGGCGGTATCCGCTGTGAGAAGGCCAGCGCCTGGATGCGCCATAACGGCTTTAATAAGGTGTACCACATTGAAGGCGGGATCATTGAGTATGCCCGCAAAGCCCGGGAGCAGGGGCTGCCGGTGCGGTTCACTGGTAAAAACTTTGTCTTTGACCAGCGGATGGGGGAGCGCATCTCCGACGAGATTATCGCCCACTGTCACCAGTGTGGCGCCCGGTGCGATACGCACACCAACTGCGCGAATACCGGCTGCCACCTGCTGTTTATCCAGTGCCCGGCCTGCGCGGCGAAGTACCAGGGGTGCTGTAGCGAACGCTGCCGGGATGCGCTGGCATTACCGCAGGAGGCGCGCCACCGGGCCGGTCACGATACCGGGGAGCGGATTTTTAATAAATCCCGTGGCGCGCTCGATACCCTGCGCGGGGGCGTGGCACCCCGGCGGCGTTAGCCTGAGATCAGCAGGCGGCGCGGAGCGCCGGGCGATCCAGCCGGAACGGCGCCAGATCAAAGCCGGAAGGCTGCCCGCAGGCAAACTGGCAGGCTATCTCTCCCAGCACGCTGGCAAACTTAAAGCCGTGGCCGCTGAGCCCGGTTATCACCATCGCCTCCGGGATCCCGGGGAGGGTATCGACAATAAAGTTCCCGTCCGGGGTGTTGTCGTAGGTGCAGGCCTCCCCGAACAGGCAGCCGCCGATCCCGGGCAGGATCTGGCGCAGGAGCGGAAAGGCTTCTGCGCCGTCGCCGGGATGCTGACCAAAGGGCACCCGCTGCTCCGGGCGGCTGATCACCTGGCCGCCATTATGTTTGCCTGTTTTCAGGGCGTCATTCTCTGCCGGGAAACCGTAGAACTGGCTGCCGTCCGGCAGTTCGGCGGTAAAGGCCGGGAAGTGGTTGGTGGTGGCGAAGCGGCCATCGCCCTGGTACCAGGCGAACACCTTGCGAACCGGGGTTACGGGCAACCGGGGGTACAGCGTTTTTACCCATGTCCCGGCACTGAGCAATAATTTCCGGGCGCGGTATTCGCCTTCCGGCGTGGTGACCGCCACGCCACCGTCACCGGTGTTAATTGCGCTGACCGGGCAGTTAAAGAGCTGGGCGCAGCCTGCCTCCCGGGCCAGCCGGATCCAGGTTTCGACGGCTTTCTCGCTGTACAGGACGCCCGCGTCCGGCTCGTACAGGCCGATATAGTTGTCCGGCACGCTGATTTGCCCCCAGCGCTGGCGCAGCTGGGCGGCATCCAGCCGTTCAAGGGGCAGTGACCAGCGGCTGGCGCTGTGGGCAACGGTTGCCAGGAAGGAGGAATCCGCCGGGCCGAGGTTTAACACGCCGGTTTTGTCAAACACCGGTTCGCTACAGTGGGCCTGGAGTTCGCGCCATAGTTGTTGGGCGCGCAGTACCAGCGGTACATAGTATTCACCCTCGCCATAGGCGTGGCGCATCAGGCGCGTTGTTCCGTGGTGGCTGCCTTGCTTATGTGGCGGGTGTGCGGCATCGATCATCAGCACCCGTAACCCGGCGCGGGTAGCATAATACCCGGCAGCAGCACCAACAGATCCGCTGCCGACAACGATAAAATCATATTCCATTGTGTCAGGCCCATTATTTGGTGATGTAGTCAGCAGGGTAATTAACCGCAGGTTAACAGGCAAGAGACAATAATAAAAAAGGCACCCCACGGGGTGCCTGTAAAAATGCCACCGGTCTAATGCTTTCGGTAGTCATTTTCCTGGTAGTCGCTGGACTCTATTTTTGCAATACCAGCTTCAAGAATAGAAATAAACTGTCTGGCGACGTCTGTGGTAAGCCACAATGTCTGGCCAACCTCGGTTTCTTTCGTGTCTGGCTTGTTCAGTGTCAGGTAGTGCAGGCGTAGCATCAGCGCATCATAGCTGTCTACTGTGCTGATATCCCATCCGACGAGGGGATGTGTGTGGATGACTTCGTTATTTTTTTCCATCATAACCCCCTTAATACGTGTTAATGACAACGACAGCGAGGTTAATGCATTTTCTTCAGAAGCAACGTAATTATATCAGAGATTGGTCAGATGCGGTAAATAAATACTACAGCCGCGGGTGGTGAATTAATTTCCATTCCGATTGACAAATGAACAATTTGCCGCAAGGAGGGGCTATTCCGGTGCATAAAATGCGTATCTGATTATTTTTTCAGCGTGTCAGAGCAGGATTGAGAAAAAAAGAAATCTGAAAAAGCGCGGAATGATAAAAATAATGATTCATCATCAAAAAGGCCGGGCGGCGTGCCCGGCAAAAAAGAACGAACGTCATTTCAGAGCGACAGCGGGTCATCATATGGCGCAACGCCGCGTTCGTTCAGGAAACGGACCCGGTTATGCCGGGCTGAACCAGTCATCGGCGCTTTCCCAGGTTTCCTGGAGGATCTCGCTGATGCGGTCTTTGTCTTCTTTAGCGGCACCGATAACCGACAGGTTGTTACCGCTGGCGTAACGCACCTGCACATGGTTTTCGCTGTCAGCGTAGTGATGGTTGATACGCGCGGCCAGCTCCAGGCTGAGCGCATCAACGGCGCCCGGGGGGAGCACCGTCGTTCTGGCAATAGTGACCTCTACACGCATACTGATTCTCCCAAAAAAGATAACTGTATATTTATACAGTTATCCTGAGAGATTGGCAAGCAGTCAATGATGGGCGGTGAAATCAGGCGTCGGCCACTGACCAGGCCACACTTTCGCCCGCCAGGAAGGGAATGACCACATCATCACCGGCGGGGATCTCTGCCGGTACAGTTGTGGCCACGCGGCGCAGCTCAATGACGCCCTCATTAAGGGGTAAGCCATAGAAGCGCGGGCCGTTCAGTGAGGTGAAGGCTTCCAGGTGCTGGAGCGCCCCCATCTCTTCAAATACCGTGGCATAGGCACCCAGCGCCGAAGGGGCGTTAAAGCACCCGGCGCAGCCGCAGCTGGCCTCTTTGCGCAGCCGCCCGTGGGGGGCTGAGTCGGTGCCGAGGAAGACCCGCTCACAGCCGCTGGCAACCAGCTCACGCAGTGCCTGCTGGTGAACGTTACGCTTGAGGATGGGCAGGCAGTAGAGGTGCGGGCGGATCCCACCGGCCAGCATATGGTTACGGTTAAACATCAGATGCTGAGGGGTGATTGTGGCCCCCAGCAGGGCGTTACCGTCGCGCACATAGTGGGCCGCTTCCCGGGTGGTGATA
This sequence comes from Shimwellia blattae DSM 4481 = NBRC 105725, assembly GCF_000262305.1. Classification (NCBI taxonomy): domain Bacteria; kingdom Pseudomonadati; phylum Pseudomonadota; class Gammaproteobacteria; order Enterobacterales; family Enterobacteriaceae; genus Shimwellia; species Shimwellia blattae. Next base: position 2,486,311 of record NC_017910.1, on the reverse strand, counting down.
TGCTCGAATACCACCTTCAGGCCCGGCAGGCGCTGGCGCAGCGGCTCCATCACGCTGTCAATAAACCGCGCTTCACGATCAAAAATATCCACATCCGCATGGGTCACTTCACCGTGGATCAGCAGCGGCATGCCGATTTTTTCCATCCGCTCCAGCACCGGCATAATGGCGTCAATACTGGTCACCCCGTGGCTGGAGTTGGTGGTGGCGTTGGCCGGGTAGAGTTTTGCGGCGGTAAAGACCCCCTCCCGTGCTCCGCGCTCCAGCTCTGCCGGATCGAGCGTATCGGTAAGGTAGCAGGTCATCAGCGGTTCAAATTGCTGCCCGGCGGGCACCGCGTCCAGAATACGCTGGCGGTAGGCTATTGCGGCCTCAACGCTGGTAACTGGCGGCACCAGGTTCGGCATAACGATAGCGCGGCCGTAATGGGCACTGGTCCAGGGCACCACGGCTTTCAGCATTTCCCCATCCCGCAGGTGGATATGCCAGTCATCTGGGCGGCGAATTTTAAGAACCTGGTTGAAAACGGTCATCGGGTGAGCTCCGGCGTAAGAGGGACAGTTATGGCTGTTTTTTGCCGGGCACTAAGGATAAGCGGAAACGTTTTCGTTTGCACGTTTTTCCGTTAACAAAACCGGCAAACAGAGGCGGGGGGAGCCCCCCGCGACAGGGATCACTTCACAAACGGGATAACAATAGCGCCGGGTTTCACCTCCAGCCCTTTGGCATATTTCTTCGCCAGTGCTTCCCCTTTGCTGCGATCGGCGCTGAGTACATAGGCCGGTTGCTGGTTAAAATAGTTGCGCAGCGCCTGGTTAAGATACGGGGTGATGGTCTGGAGCACCGCCTGCATCTTTTCCGGTTTTACATCGGCGCTGGTCACTTCCATCTCCTGCAGATAGACCGCCCCCTGCTCCTGGTTAAATACCGGGTGGGCGCGCAGGGTGAGGCTGATTTGCGCCTTCTGGTTACCGAACAGTGAGGTCATATCCAGATCCGCATCCCCGGTGAGCATGACTTTATCCGGCTCACTGCGGCCAATCTGGCTGGCCAGATTACGCAGCGTAATGTGGGCGTTGGCAAGGCCCGGAACCCCGATATCCCGGGAGAAGTTATTCTGCTTCGCCAGGGCCTGGTTTATCTCCTGCTCGCTGACGGTGTATTGGGTTAGCTGGTTACATCCCACCACCAGTCCACTGATGAGCACTACTGCGGCGATAAAAAAACGCGTCATGTTTCTACTCCGGGCATCCGTTTATTCTGGTAACGTGCGCTGACGTTACGGGTGCAAAACATACAGTACAGGCGATCCCCTGCCGCTATCAGACAATAAAAAAAAACATTAATTCCCGGAGTTCCCGGCTTCCGGCATTTGGGAGGGCTGGTGGCGGGCGGAGAACTGCCACCACAGCGCCAGTAAGGTGATAAGCCCGATGGCCGCCAGCATCGCCCAGGGCAGCTCCGGCTGCCGGAGCTGTTTACCGGTGTCATACAGCCAGCCGCCGCCCGCGTAACCGAGCGCGCCGCCAATGGCCAGCCCCAGGCGGCTGAACCCCATATAACTGCCCCGGGCCCGGGCATCAGCCAGGGAGGCCCCCAGCGTTTCCCGGGCCGGTTCGGCAATAATGGAGCCGATGTAAAACAGGCAAATCAGGGAGAACAGCTGCTGAATATTGCTGGTCATGCCGATGGGCAGCATGCTCAGGGACATGACCAGTAACCCGGCCATCAGGCGCTGTTCAAGGCGGAAGTGCTTCTCGCTCCAGCGGGCTACCGGGTAGAGCAGGGTCAGGGAGAGGGCCGCCTCAATGGCGTACATCCATTTGACCATCGCCGGGGAGCCGGCGATTTCGTTAACCATAATCGGCAGCATCAGCATCACCTGTACCGCCAGCATATAGTACCCCGCAAGGGTCAGCACATAGGTTACAAAGCGCCGGTCGCGCAGTACCCGGCCCATGCCTTCACGCAGCGGGGTGCGGATGGTCGACAGCTTATAGGCTGGCAGCAGCCAGGCGTTAACGCCCGCACAGGCGACAAACATCAGGGCACCGGCACCGCACACCAGGCGGAAATCGTAATTGAGCAGCCAGCTTCCCAGCAGGGCGCCGATAACCGCCCCGGCGCTGTCCTGCATCATCAGGAGCGAGAAGAAACGCCCGCGATCCCGGGGGCGAATCAGCTTCACCACCAGGGCCGAGCGGGGGGGATCAAACAGCGTTCCGCCCAGCCCGGAAAGCACACAGGAGACCCACAGCAGCCAGGGTTCATGGGCGATAGCCATGGTGGCAAACCCGGCGGCGCGCAGCAGCATGCCGGTGACAATCATCGGACGTGCGCCGAAGCGGTCCGCAATCGCGCCGCCAAAGATCCCAAGCCCCTGCTGCACCAGCTGGCGCAGGCCGAGGGCGATCCCCACCATCAGGGCGGCCCAGCCCATCTGGTCAACAAAGCGGATGGAAATCAGAGGAAACACCACAAAAAAACCGAGCACCACAAGCATATTGTCAAGCAACAAAAAATATTTACCCAGACTTCTCGCCTGCGATACGGGGGCCATGCTGATACCTGAATATAAAAAGGAGGGAATCACCTATATTACCCTGACAGGCGATATTTTCCTGTAGGCTAAATGACAAGATTTTTTTATCGAAACGGCAGGTTGATTTGCCGGTTTAATCGAAAAGGGTGATCTGCTAATAATTACTGCCAGGATGTCTCCCTGAAAGCTATTGTGCCTGGTATATTGACGGGTATATCAATCCGCAGTGCGGGCCTGTCACGGGGACAGCCCATAAGGAGCAGCATAGAGATGTTCGGCTATCGTAGTAACGTACCAAAAGTTCGTCTGGTCACGGACCGGTTAGTGGTGCGGCTGATCCACGACAGGGACGCATGGCGCCTGGCCGATTATTACAGTGAGAACCGCCAGTTTCTGAAGCCCTGGGAGCCGGTGCGCGATGAAAGCCACTGCTACCCCTCCGGCTGGCAGGCGCGGCTGTCATTAATTAATGAGCTGCATAAGCAGGGCAGCGCGTTTTACTTCGCGCTGCTGGATCCGGAAGAGAAAACCATCCTCGGGGTGGCGAATTTCTCCAACGTGGTGCGGGGCTCGTTCCACGCCTGTTATCTGGGCTATTCGCTGAGTGAAAAAAGCCAGGGGCAGGGGCTGATGTTTGAAGCGCTCCAGGCCGCCATTCGCTATATGCAGCGCACCCAGCATATCCACCGGATCATGGCCAACTATATGCCGCACAATAAACGTAGCGGTGATTTACTGGCCCGGCTGGGATTTGAAAAAGAGGGCTATGCCCGGGATTATTTGCTGATAAACGGGGTCTGGCGGGATCACGTACTGACCGCGTTAACCACCCCCGACTGGGTCGCGGGCCGTTAAACGCATAAGGAGAGCGAAAGTTAATGAAGTACCAGCTAAGTGATGTTGAAGCACGTGTTATCGGCTGCGTGATGGAAAAACAGGTGACCACCCCGGATCAGTACCCGTTATCCCTCAATGCGGTAGTGAGCGCCTCTAACCAGAAAACCAACCGCGAGCCGGTGATGAACCTCTCTGAATCACAGGTGCAGTCAGTGCTGGATGAGCTGGTAAAACGCCACTATCTGCGCACGGTGAGCGGCTTTGGTAACCGGGTAACCAAGTACGAACAGCGGTTTTGTAATTCCGAATTTGGCGATCTGAAATTATCTGAAGCTGAAGTGGCGATTGTCACCACGCTGCTGCTGCGTGGCCCGCAAACGCCAGGGGAGCTGCGCACCCGGGCCGCCCGGATGTGTGAATTTTGCGATATGGCCCAGGTAGAGTCGACCCTGGAAGGGCTGGCGAACCGTGAAGATGGCCCCTATGTGGTGCGCCTGGCGCGCGAAGCCGGGAAACGGGAAAGCCGCTATATGCACCTGTTCTGTGGGGAGGTGGATCCTGCCCGGCTGAGTGCGCAACCGGCACCCGCCGCGCAGGGGGATGATCTTGCCGCGCGGGTCACACAGCTTGAAGAGGAGGTTGCCACCCTGCGCCAGCAGCTGGCACAACTGCTGGCGCAGAGCGAGGCGTAAGCGATGGGCTTATTACGTGTTGGCATCGTGGGGCTGGGAAATATCGCCCGCAAGGCCTGGCTGCCGGTGGTGGCAACCGCCAGCCAGTGGGAGGTGGCCGGTGCCTGGTCGCCCAACCAGCAAAAGGCCCGGGAGGTGTGTGCCGGGTATCGTATCCCCTGTATGGGCTCGCTCCGGGAGCTGGCGGCCGTGTGTGATGCGGTGTTTGTCCATACCAGTACCGCCAGCCATTATGCGGTCGTCAGTGAGCTTTTACAGGCGGGGGTTCATGTCTGTGTGGATAAACCACTGGCCGAGAGCCTGAGCGACGCACAGCGGCTGGTCGAGATGGCAAGCCTGCGTAAACTCACCCTGATGGTGGGGTTTAACCGGCGCTTTGCCCCCCTGTACCGGGAGCTGAAAACCCATATGGATGGCGCGGCATCACTGCGCATCGACAAGCACCGCACCGACAGTGTCGGGCCGCAGGATCTGCGCTTTACCCTGCTGGATGACTACCTGCACGTGGTGGATACGGCACTGTGGCTGAACGGGGATCGCGCCCATTTACAAAGCGGAATGCTGCAAACCAACGACGACGGCGAAATGCTGTTTGCCGAGCACCACTTTGCCTGCGAGCACCGCCAGATAACCACCGCCATGCACCGCCGGGCCGGAAGCCAGCGCGAGACAGTCCGCCTGGTGACTGACGGGGCCGTGTATGAGGTGAATGATATGCGCGACTGGCAAAGTGAGCAGGGGGGCATCATGACCCGGCGGCCCGTGCCCGGCTGGCAGAGCACCCTGGCCCAGCGCGGCTTTGAGGGCTGTGCCCGGCACTTTATTGAGTGTGTCAGTAATCAGACGGCGCCGGAAACCTCTGGTGAGCAGGCCATTCTAGCCCAGAGCCTGGTGGACCGTTTATGGCGGGAAGCCATGAGTGAATAATGGCCTGTAACAACTCCGGGTAGAATTTCTGCCGGGGTTGGGTAGACTAAGCGCTTCGCGAAATAGACCAGACGCCTGCATTGCAGGCGTCTGTGTTATGGATATAACGATAATGAACTTATTAAAATCGCTGGCGGCTGTCAGCTCGATGACGATGTTTTCCCGGGTGCTCGGTTTTGCCCGGGATGCCATTGTGGCAAGGATCTTTGGCGCCGGAATGGCGACAGATGCGTTTTTTGTGGCCTTTAAACTGCCGAATCTGCTGCGGCGTATTTTTGCCGAAGGAGCGTTCTCACAGGCTTTTGTGCCTATTCTTGCTGAATACAAAAGCAAGCAGGGGGAAGATGCCACCCGGGTATTTGTCTCCTATGTTTCCGGTTTGCTGACCCTGGCGCTGGCGCTGGTGACGGTACTGGGAATGCTGGCGGCCCCCTGGGTAATAATGGTGACCGCGCCGGGATTTGCCGACACGGCAGATAAATTCCAGCTGACCACCCAGTTACTGCGGGTGACCTTTCCTTATATTCTGCTGATTTCGCTGGCCTCCCTGGTGGGGGCTATTCTGAATACCTGGAACCGTTTCTCGGTACCGGCTTTTGCCCCGACACTGCTGAATATCAGCATGATCGGGTTTGCGCTGTTTGGCGCGCCTTATTTTCACCCGCCGGTGATGGCGCTGGCCTGGGCGGTGACTGTCGGGGGCGTGTTGCAGCTGTTCTACCAGCTGCCGCACCTGAAAAAGATTGGCATGCTGGTGCTGCCGCGTATCAGCTTTAAAGATGCCGGTGCGCTGCGGGTGGTCCGGCAGATGGGTCCGGCTATTCTCGGGGTGTCTGTCAGCCAGATCTCTCTTATCATCAACACCATTTTTGCCTCGTTTCTGGTTTCCGGTTCGGTCTCCTGGATGTATTACGCCGACCGGCTGATGGAGTTCCCTTCCGGGGTGCTGGGTGTGGCCCTGGGGACTATTCTGCTGCCCTCGCTGTCGAAGAGCTTTGCCAGCGGTAACCATGACGAATATAACCGGCTGATGGACTGGGGGCTGCGGCTCTGCTTCCTGCTGGCGCTGCCCAGTGCCGTGGCGCTGGGGATCCTTTCCGGGCCGCTGACCATTTCGCTGTTCCAGTACGGTAAATTTACGGCGTTTGATGCGGCCATGACCCAGCGGGCGCTGATTGCCTACTCGGTGGGGCTGATTGGGCTGATTGTGGTCAAAGTGCTGGCGCCGGGCTTCTATTCGCGCCAGGACATTAAAACGCCGGTGAAAATCGCTATTGTGACGCTGATCATGACCCAGTTAATGAACCTGGCGTTTATCGGCCCGCTGAAACATGCCGGTCTGTCGTTATCGATTGGTCTTGCGGCCTGTCTGAACGCCAGCCTGCTGTTCTGGCAGCTGCGTAAGCAGGATATTTTCCAGCCTCAGCCCGGCTGGCGCGGTTTTCTGGTGCGCCTGGTGGTGGCGGTAGTGGTGATGGCGGCCGTACTGCTCGGGGTTATGCAGGTGATGCCTGCCTGGGATATGGGCAGTATGCCGTGGCGGGTACTGCGCCTGCTGGGTCTGGTGATTGCCGGTGTTCTGGCTTATTTCGTGACGCTGGCCGTGCTGGGTTTCCGGGTGAAAGACTTTGCCCGCCGCACGCTGTAACCCTGTGTGAAGAAGGGGCGGGCCACGGTGCCCGCCCTGTTATCTGCCTGCTTCAGATGTGCTCCCCCGTATACTTCCCCATATAATCCGCTACTCTTGCTGACATACACCACCCGGCGCGTGCGCAGCTTGGCTGGCGCACGCTACCTGTATTACAGACAAAAAAAACCGGCCTGTGAACAGGCCGGTCTTAGTAGTGACACCGGGTCAGGTTACCTTATTGCGGCTTACCTGCTGGCGCGCTCGCCTGGTGGGTGGCGCTGTGGCCACCGGCGCTGCCTTCACCGTCGAAGGCAAAGGCCGGGCGCACCCAGTCACTGTGGCGCGGGGCTTCAGGCGTGTAGTGCGGCGCAGGCGCTTTGGTCATGGGGGCGCTTGCCAGACCGTGCAGCGCGTGGCTGACCTGAGCCGGGGCTTCCGTTACCGGTGCCGGTTTGGCTTGCGGAGCCGGTGCTGCGGGCGCTTCTTCGGCCTGAGCAGGCTGCGCTTCGCGGGCGACGACCGGCTCAGCAACAGGCTCTGCTACCGGTTCCGGGGCACTGACGACCGGCTCAGCCGCAGGGCGGGCTTCCGTTACCTGTGCGTTTTCGTCACGGGGTTCGGTCACATCACCACTGGCTATCGGTTCAGGCTGTGCGGCGGCCGGTGCTTCAGGCGCAATCTCAGCCGCCGGGGCTTCAGTTGCCTGCACGTCTGCTACCTGTACTTCAGCAGCAGGTTCTTCTACGGCCGGGGCGCGGGTTTCGGCGACCACCGGGGTCGGCTGCTCTGTGGCCTGCGTCTCATGGCTGGCTGGCAGTACGATCGGCTGGTCATTTGCCGTTTCAGTGACCACTTCCGCAATGTCTGCTTCCGGCTGGTGGCCAGTGGCGATGGGGTAGTGGATCCAGGCTTTACCAGAGGCCAGCTCCGGGGAGGCACAGGCAATGCTCAGCGGCATCGGTGAGTGGGTTGGGTAACGCTCGTCACGGTAGCGACGGCGACGCTGACCACTGACCCGCAGATGGCGCGGAGAGCGGCGTGAGCGGCGCGGCATCCCGGCGTTATCGCCGCGATTATCCTGCTGATGCTCGTTATGCTCTTCAGCCACTGGCGGAACCACTGCCGGAAGCACAGACGGATCGACCGGCTTCACCGTAGGCAGGGCGCGCATCTCTTCCGTTGCGGGCTGCTCTGTGGCTGCGGCAGGCTGGGCGTCGTTATCAAAACGCACTTTCCGGGTCAGCTGGCGCTGTTTACGGCGCGGCATTACCTGTACGCGTTCTTCCGGTGCGGCGGCGTCCTGCGGTGTGGCAACAGGCTGGGCCAGGGCCTCATCACGCTGCAGCGCTTTAACTTCCTGCTGGGCCTGGCGCTTATCGTCGCTGCGGCGGCGGTTACGCTCACGGCGCGGCTGCTGCTCACGCGGTTTTTCCTGCTCATCCGTGGTGCTCTGGCGGCTCTGCGGCTGGACATCGGCGTTTTGCGCCTGAGCCTGACGACGGTTGCGGCGGTTGTCCTCGCGGGGCTCCCGGTTGTCACGCGGCTCGCGGTTATCCTGGCGCTCTGCGCGGGTATCGCGGTTGTCCCGATCCTCCCGGCCGTTGCGATCGCTGCGGTCACGGCGGTTATTGTTGCGGTCGCGGCGATTGTTGTTACGCTCGCGACGCTCCTGCTGGCGCGGCTCCGCTTTGGGGGCTTTTACTTCCTCAACAACGGTTTCCACAACCGGCGCTTCGCCACCACCAAACAGGCGTTTTAATGCCGCAAAGAGGCGGCTGAACAGGCCAGGGGCCGCAGGCTGCGGCTGGGCTGCGCTGCTGGTTGCCGCCGGGGCGGTTCTGGCGGCAGGTTTTGCGGCCGTTTCGGCGGGCATCGGCGGTGCTTCTGGCATAATAAAGGCGGCCAGTGCGGGCTCTTCCGGCACTTTACGCTCAGCCTGCGGCTCGTCGAGCTCCTGCGCCATGGCCTCTTCGTGGATCTGCGGCAGCTTGTAGCTCAGTGCTTTGATCTCTTCGCCTTTGCGTACCCGCAGTACGTGGTAGTGCGGGGTTTCCATCTGATCATTGGGCACGATAATGCAGCGCACGCCGCCCTGGCGCTGCTCAATGGCGCTTACCGCTTCGCGTTTTTCGTTCAGCAGGTAAGAGGCAATCGGCACCGGAACAATGGCATGCACTTCATTGGTGTTCTCTTTGAGCGCTTCTTCTTCAATAAGGCGCAGAATCGACAGCGAAAGGGATTCGTTGTCGCGCACGGTGCCGGTGCCGCTACAGCGCGGGCACACGTGATGGCTGGATTCACCCAGCGACGGGCTCAGGCGCTGGCGGGACATCTCCAGCAGGCCGAAGCGGGAAATATGGCTTATCTGAATGCGGGCTCTGTCCTGGCGCACCGCTTCGCGCAGGCGGTTTTCTACCGCGCGCTGGTGGCGAACCGGGGTCATGTCGATAAAGTCGATGACAATCAGGCCGCCGAGGTCGCGCAGGCGCAGCTGGCGGGCGATTTCATCAGCCGCTTCAAGGTTGGTATTGAAGGCGGTTTCTTCGATGTCGCCACCGCGGGTGGCCCGGGCGGAGTTAATATCGATTGCGGTCAGCGCTTCGGTGCTGTCGATAACAATAGAGCCACCGGAGGGCAGGCGCACTTCACGCTGGAAGGCGGACTCAATCTGGGATTCTATCTGGTAGTGGCTGAACAGCGGAATTTCACCGGTGTAGAGCTTAATTTTGCTGCTGAAATCCGGGCGGCCCAGGGCGGCAATGTGCTGGCGCGCCAGCTCAAGGATTTTCGGATTATCGATAAGAATTTCGCCGATATCCTGGCGCAGGTAGTCACGGAACGCGCGCACGATAACGTTACTTTCCTGATGGATCAGGAACGGCGCCGGGCGGCTCTCTGCGGCTTTCTGGATAGCGTCCCAGTGTTTTAAACGGAAGCTCAGGTCCCACTGTAGCGCTTCGGCGGATTTACCCACCCCGGCGGTACGTACAATCAGGCCCATGCCGTCCGGCACTTCCAGAGACGCCAGCGCCTCTTTCAGTTCAGTACGGTCGTCGCCTTCGATCCGGCGGGAGATACCGCCCGCACGCGGGTTGTTCGGCATCAGCACCAGGTAGCTACCGGCCAGGCTGATAAATGTGGTTAATGCGGCGCCTTTGTTACCACGCTCTTCTTTGTCTATCTGAACGATAACTTCCTGGCCTTCACGCAGCACATCTTTGATGTTCGGACGACCATGGGAGGAATAGTTAGACGGGAAGTATTCGCGGGCAATTTCTTTCAGCGGGAGGAAACCATGACGCTCAGCACCGTAATCGACAAATGCGGCCTCAAGGCTGGGTTCAATACGGGTAATTTTGCCTTTGTAGATGTTCGCTTTTTTCTGTTCATGACCCGGGCTTTCGATATCCAGATCATACAGGCGTTGCCCATCAACAAGGGCGACACGCAACTCTTCCTGCTGAGTTGCGTTAATTAACATTCTTTTCATCGTAACTTACTCATTATTCTTACATTGACGACAAAGCTGCGGGCAGGATGACGCTGACCGGGAATTGACCGATGGCCTCGTGACTATTCGCAAAGTCGTCAACCTCACGGTTGTCGCTTGCATGGAGGCGCAAAGTATCGGCGGCCTGTAATTCAAACGGAAAAACAGTGCGCTTAAGTCCACGGAATATTCTGGGTGTTATTTCGCCAGATAAGATTCCATTTACCGGTTAGGCTGCAACCCGCAGCCCGCTAACTGCCTGAAATTCATAACGTCTTACGCCATTGCTGCGTGGCTGAATAGACAGGCAAAATTGGCAATTCCGCAAATTTCCTTGTTATTAACAAGCCTGAACGCGGAAAACTGACACATTATTCCACTGCATACCTTGTTATAGCAAGTTCACTTTTGCCATTTATCACAGGGTTTTTCACAGTTTTTTCACTGTCGGATCCTGAGTGGGTGAATAACACACAAAATGAACAGTTTCGCTGTGGTAAAACCTCGTGATCAACAATATAAGCATATAAAAAGAAGTAGCGCTATTGAGCCGGTAAATTTAGAATCGCCGCCCATGAAAACAGAGACGCAATCCGTAACTTTTGTTGCTATTTCCGCCGATGAGGCCGGGCAACGCATCGACAACTTTTTGCGCACCCAGTTAAAAGGCGTGCCCAAGAGTATGATTTACCGCATCCTTCGCAAAGGAGAGGTGCGGGTTAACAAAAAACGCATCAAGCCGGAGTACAAACTGCAGGATGGCGACGAAGTGCGCATCCCGCCGGTGCGGGTGGCTGAGCGTGATGAAGACGCGGTCTCTCCGCATCTGCAGAAGGTGGCGGCACTCAATGACGTTATCCTCTATGAAGATGACTATCTGCTGGTGCTGAACAAACCTTCCGGTACGGCAGTACACGGCGGGAGCGGCCTGAGCTTCGGGGTGATTGAAGGGCTGCGGGCTCTGCGCCCGGAGGCGCGCTTCCTTGAGCTGGTGCACCGCCTTGACCGGGATACCTCCGGCGTGTTGCTGGTGGCGAAAAAACGCTCGGCGCTGCGTTCGCTCCATGAACAGCTGCGCGAGAAGGGCATGCAGAAAGATTACCTGGCCCTGGTGCGCGGCCAGTGGCAGTCCCATGTTAAAGAGGTGCAGGCACCGCTACTGAAAAATATTCTTCAGAGCGGCGAGCGCATTGTGCGGGTCAGCCAGGAGGGTAAGCCCTCCCAGACACGCTTTAAGGTTGAAGAGCGTTATGCCTTTGCCACCCTGGTGCGCTGTAGCCCGGTGACCGGGCGTACCCACCAGATTCGTGTGCATACGCTCCATGCGGGGCACCCGATAGCATTTGACGATCGCTACGGGGACCGGGAGTTTGACAAGCAGCTGACGGACGCGGGCACCGGGCTGAACCGTCTGTTCCTGCACGCTGCAGCGCTGAAGTTTACCCACCCGAACACCGGGGAGGTGATCCGCATTGAAGCACCTATGGACGAGCAGCTTAAGCGCTGCCTGAAGGCTTTACGCCGCGTTTCCTGAGTGCCCTAAAGTCCCGGCTTCGGCCGGGTAAGCCCGGCTGTTTCCCCCTCATTTTCCTTGTGACAAATGTCATAGGTTCCGCGCAGCTTTGCCTGAATAATAATCGAGAATGATTCTCATTATTGCAAAGGGAAGGGTGCATGGAAAACTACGCTACCGGGCAGGTGCTGCCCTACAGATTACTTTGTCTGACGCTGTGCCTGGCCTGCGGGGGGGAGGCCAGGGCCACCGGGGAGACGATTGTTGTCAGAGCCGAAGACCGGCGGGAAAAGTTTCGACGGCTCGCCCCGGACTATTCGCAGGAAAAGCGAAAACTGGAGCGGATTGCCGGAGGCAGCAATCTTGTGGCTATCGACGAAGAGAACCGGCTGGCAACGTTGCAGGACGCGCTGGATTATCAGCCTGGCGTGTTAATCCAAAACTTCTTTGGTGGGCTGGATCAGCCGCGGTTGAATATTCGTGGCTCAGGTGTTCAAAGTGCACCACTTTCAAACGGCGTGCTGCTGCTACAGGATGGCCTGCCGGCAACGGACGCTGACGGAAGTTTCCATATCAGCACGCTGGATATGCGTGAGGCGCGCCTTGTCAGCGTGCGCCGCGGCGCCAACAGCATCAATCCTCAAAGTAACAGTCTCGGCGGCGAGCTGGATCTTATCTCCTACACCGGGCGCGATGAGAACGGACGAGTTCGCTATGAATATGGGTCATTCGGGCGGGAAGGTTTTCAGGGCGCGTTGGGCGGTCTGAATGAACAGTACGGCGTTGATGGCCGGTTGGCCGTTACCATGGACCGCTTTGCAGGTTACCGTAAGCATTCTGCCTCTCAGCGGAAAACCGTCAGGAGTAATCTGGGTTACCGGACAGACAATTTTGAAAACAGAACCTGGTTTGGCTGGACCGATCTGCGCTTTGACGTTGCTGGCCCCGTTTCACCGGCGGTGTTGAAAAAGGATCCTAAAGATGTTTATCCGATGGTTAACCTGCGTGATCCGCACCGCAACGTGCAGCAGGCCAGGGTGGCAAACCGGTCAGGCTGGCAGGGCGATAACCAATGGCTGGACATCGGCCTGTGGTACATAAAGACCCACGATAACTTTGTTACCCCGGCGAATTACCGCTTAAGCAACAGTGACTCGGAGGGCGTACAGATTAGCTATGCTCTGGAAACAGGGCCGATAACCTGGCAGGCCTCGACATCATGGGATCATATGAATCTGGATCGCATACTGCTCCAGAACCGTCGGGGTACGGCCGCGGATAAAAAAAGCATCGGGAATTATAAAGGTCGGGCCGAAAATATTTACGGGACACTGGGTGCTGGCTGGAAAATGAGCCACACGTTATTGCTTAATCTCGATCTAAAAGGCACCCATGCACGCCGTGATGTTAACGCCAAAAAAACCGGAGACTCACTGGATCAGGCCTGGACATTCTGGACGCCCAAAGCTGGGTTGATCTGGCAGGCAGCCGACAACCAGCGATTGTTTGCCAACGTCAGTTCCAGCTATGAGCCAGCGACGTTTAATCAGATAATCAGTCCAGGCAAGGGTGAGCTGGTACCTCTTGCTCCCCAGCGAGGCCTGACCTGGGAGATTGGGGGCGAAGGGCAGCTCTTTACCGACATGAACTGGCAGCTGACGCTTTATCGCAGCACGATAAAAGATGAATACATCACCACCTATGACCCTCAGGGCAATGCTGTGGGGGTATTCAATTATGCGGCGAAAACGCGACATCAGGGTCTGGAGGCGGGGCTGACCGGACTTGTGCCTGCCGGGCCGGGGGATATGGAGTACCGTTTATCATGGACATGGAGTGATTTCCGCTTTATGGGCGGCGAATACAACCGCAAATACATTGCCGGTATTCCCCGTAATATGGTGGCCGGTGAAGTGCTGTATAAATGGGGCGACTGGTCTTTGGGGCCCAGTCTCCACTGGTCGCCGACCGATGCGGCCGTCGACCATGGTAACCATCTCAATATTCAGCGGCGCGAACGTTATGCGGTGCTGGGGGTGAAAGCCAGCTATAAAGACAGCAGAGGCTGGTCAACTTACCTTGCTCTGGATAACCTGGCCAATAAGCGCTATGCCACAACATCCGTCGCCAACCGCAGCGTTTCGAAAAATGACAGCACCCTTTTCCCCGGTATGGGGTTCAGCGTGAATGGGGGGATAACCTACAGTTTCTGAGCCTCTCTTACAGCAGGGGGACATTCGCCCCTGCTTCAGGAAATACTCAAAACATCCGCCTCGCTGAGGCGCTAATATCAAGCAAATAATCCCCGTTTCTGATGATAACGAGCCCCGGCTGAATCTCAATGACGCCCTTGCGCCGCCAGCCCGAGAAAAGGCGGCTCAGCGTCTCATAGCGGATCCCAAGCCTTGCCGCCAACTGAGCCCGGGACAGAGGCAGGTGAAGCTGCTGGCTCTCCTGCTGGCACTGGAGTTCGATAAGCCACGCGGCCAGCCGCTGCTCCGCCGAGCTGGAGGTCAGCCAGTCAATATGATTGATATTCTCGTAGAGCTTGCTGCTGAAGTGGACTAACAGGCGCTGCATGAGTTGGGGATTCCCCAGGCAGACCCCGAGTATTTCATTTCTACCCAGCAGCAACAGTTCCACCGGGCCTCTGGCTCGCACATTCATTGGGTAGCGGTTATGCGGCATAAAGATGGCCGCAATGGCAACCACATCATATCTGCGGAAGATGCCGAATATCTTTTCTTCACCGAACCAGGTATGCCGGAAAACCTCAACTTGCCCTGACAGGATGCACGGACAGTGGCAGAGCCGCTCGCCTTCACGTCTGATTATCTCTCCGGCCTGATAATGCAGATGCTCGCAGTTGGCGGCCAGGCGCATGATTTCTTCATCAGATAAATCGCCGAAAAGCTCGGTTGCGCGTAGCGCCGTATAGGCTTTTTTTTCCAGCAGCGCGGTTTTGACAATTGTCATAGGCGTCCTCCATTTGCCGGGCATAGAATGCTAAATCATAAATGATAACCATTCCCATCTAAACGAGGGTGCATGATCAATCCCGTCAAGACCGCTTTTCAAACGCCATTTGGCGCGGCCGCATTACTGGCGGCGTCGACCGTCTGTCACGCGGAGACCGCCACAAATTTCACTGATATGTCGCAGCGCGAAGTGGCGCTGGAAAAACCTGCCGGGCGTATTGTCGTGATCCCCATCCCCGCAGCGTCAATGCTGGTCGGTATGGATGGCGGGACGCAAAAGCTGGTGGGTATGCATCCGTTTGCCAGTGTCGCCGCCAGGGAAGGCATGCTGAACCAAATGTTTCCTGACGTACTGAACGTTCGTAGCGACACGGTAGGCAACAACTTTGTGCCGAATATAGAGACTCTACTGAACGTTAAGCCCGATTTTGTCTGGCAGTGGGGGCACCGCGGGGAGGATATCATTGTGCCTTTAACCAACGCCGGGCTAACTGTCGCCACGCTGAATTATGGCAAGGAGGTCTGGACGCAGCGCTGGATACAGCTGATGGGGGTGACGCTTAAGCAGGAGCAGAAGGCGGCAGAAATGATTGCCTGGCGCGAAAAAACGATCGCCGACATTCAGGCAGTGACCGGGGGGATTGCAGCCCCCCAGCGCCCGCGGGTTCTCTATCTATCCCGCTTTAATGACGGGATCCAGACCTTTGGCTCCACCTCGCACAATAATTTTGATATCGACTTAGCCGGGGGAATCAGCCTCAACAAAGAGGTGACCGGCGCCCGAACGCTAAATATTGAGCAGGTACTGCTTTGGGATCCCGATGTGATTTTGTTGGGCAATTTTGAAGCGGGCCTGGTGCCGGAGGATGTCTATCGCCATCCGCTGTTAAGCAGCGTGCGGGCGGTTAAGCAGCAGCGGGTCTACAAACTCCCGATCGGCGGGTTCATTTGGGATGCCCCGAATCAGGAAACCCCGCTCTACTGGCAGTGGCTGACGATGATTCTGCATCCGCAAAAGTTCAGCCTGCCGCTACGCGAGGAGATCCGACAGCGTTACTGGCAGCTTTACCGCTACGCCGTCAGCGATGAACAACTCGACGCCATTTTGCAAATGCCCGTCAACCGGGCTTCGCAGGGGTATTTTGAGCTGATGAGAAGGTAGCCCTGTATGAGCGTTCCGATGTTAAAAAATGGCGGTATTTGGGGGCTGGGGCTGTTCTTGCTGCTGGCTGCGCTGATAGGCGGACTGAGCATTGGCCGCTATCCGGTTGCGTTGAGCCACGTCTGGCAAATACTGCTGGATGCGGTTTTCATCGGGGACAATTCCGACCCCGACTGGAGTCCGACTGACGGTAAGGTCGTGCTGTACGTGCGTATGCCGAGAGTGTTGATTGCCGCGCTGGTTGGCGCAGGGCTTGCGGTAAGCGGAGCCGCGCTGCAAGGGATCTTTAAAAACCCGCTGGTAGGCCCTCAGATTCTGGGCGTTTCCTCCGGTGCCGCCTTTGGCGGCGTACTGGCGATTTTCTTTTTCTCATCGATGATCCTGACCGTCAGCCTGGCTTTTCTGGGTGGCGTTGCGGCTATTTTCCTGGTCTTTGTGCTCGGGTTTCGACGCGGAGGCGAGAGCCTGCTGATGCTGATCCTGGCCGGAGTGGTGATTAACGCCTTTTTTGCCGCCCTGATCTCATTGATGACCTATTTTGCCGATCCTAATAATACTCTGCAGGCCATCGTTTTTTGGCTGATGGGCAGCTTCGCGTCGGCCACGTATGACAAGTTATGGCTGGTCCTGCCGGTAATTACACTCTGTAGCCTGCTCATTTTTACGTTGCGCTTTCGCATCAACGTGCTGTCGTTGGGGGAGGGGGACGCCCGGGCGCTGGGCATGCCGGTCAACATGACTCGCTGGACGGTGCTGCTGTGCGTCACCCTGATGACCAGCGCAACGGTGGCTATTTCCGGCACCATCGGCTGGGTTGGGTTGATTATTCCCCATATGGCGCGCTTTATCGTCGGGCACGATCATCGTCGGCTTATCCCGGCCTCGGCCTTGCTCGGAGCCTCTTATATGGTGGCCGTAGATACCCTGGCGCGTAGCGTGACCAGCGCGGAGATCCCTCTGGGCGTCATTACGGCGCTGATCGGCGCGCCCATTTTTGCCGCGTTGCTCCGGAGCGTAAATAAACGGAGATACGCGTGATGATTAACGTGAAAAATTTGTCGTTCTCTATCGGGACACGGCCGCTGTTTGATTCCCTCAGCTTCAGTGTTCCTGAAGGCCAGGTTTGCGCAGTTCTGGGCGCAAATGGCCGGGGTAAAACAACGCTGCTGCGACTTATTCTTGGGCTGGACGCCTGTCAACAGGGCGAGATTGAACTCGCCGCAGACGCCGCCTTTGTACCGCAGTTAGCGGAAAGCCCGTTCAGCTATGACGTGGCGACCATGGTCAGCATGGGGCGCGTTCGCCGCCTGCCGTGGTACGCGGTGCCGGGAAAGAAAGATCGAGAAATCGTTGCTGAGTGCCTTGCCTGGCTGGGGCTGAGCATGCTGGCTGAACAACCCTTTAATCGCCTGAGCGGCGGGGAAAAGCAAAGGGTGATGATTGCCCGTGCCCTGGCCTGCGAACCGCGCATTCTGCTCCTTGATGAGCCGACTTCGGCGCTGGATCTGCATAACCAGGACAATGTGCTGAGCGTGTTGAAAACGCTAGCCGCAGAACGCGGTATGACGATTTTATTCACCAGCCACTCCCCGCAGCATGCGCTCCACGTCGCTGATTACGCGCTGATGCTCTGGCCCGGCAGTGGTGCCGAGTTTGGCCAGGTGCCGCAGGCTATCACTGAAGAACGGCTGCAGCGCCTGTATCAGATCCCCATTGCGTTAACCGATGTGGTTCGTGAGGCGCGCGCCGTTCGCGGCGTAGTCCCTCTGTTTCGTTAAATAAGAATGGAGAATGTTATATGCAAAAGAACGGCATTGGCGCCAGCGAGGCGCTTCAGCTTTCAGGGCTAATTACCTTAACGGAGCAGGGGATTGCCAGCCGGGTGCTGGCAAAAAACGCCAGCGGAAACCTGACGCTGTTTGCTTTCGATCGGGGACAAACGATTTCAGAGCATCGGGTTCCTTTTGAGGCCGTCGTTATTGTCATTGAGGGGCAGGTGGTACTGACCATCGAGGGCACGGCGGTCAGCGTTGGGGCCGGCGATATCCTTAGAATGCCTTCGGGTGCCCCTCACTCGCTGGAAGCAATCGAGCCTTCGAAAATGCTGCTGGTGATGCTCAAAAATGTCCCAATGGTGCAAGAGGCTGCGGTATGAATCCATCCAGTAACGGCGGCCATGAGGCTGGGCATAAATTTCTTGCCAGGCTGGGTAAAACGCGCCTGCGTCCGGGAGGGAAAAAAGCCACGGAATGGCTGCTGGCTTCGTCGGCGCTGGGGCCGGATAAAAAAGTGCTGGAAGTGGCCTGTAATATGGGGACCACGTCGGTGGGCATTGCGGAACGCTTTGGCTGCCAGGTTATCGGTATCGATATGGACAGTGCTGCCCTGCAAAAGGCGCAGCAGGCGATAGACGCCCGGGGGGTGTCGAGTCTCGTAACAGTGCTATTAGCCGATGCCTCAAAGCTCCCTTTTGAGGATGAAGCGTTTGACGTGGTGATTAACGAGGCGATGCTGACGATGTACGCCGACAAGGCGAAACGGCATCTTCTGGATGAATATTTACGGGTACTGAAGCCCGGTGGATTGTTGCTGACTCACGATATTATGCTGCAGGATCCCTCAGGGGCTGAAGATGTGGTTGCCCGGATGCGCAAGGCGATCAACGTTAACGCCCAGCCGCTGAGTCTGCAGCAGTGGCTGGGGCTGTTTGAGGAAGCCGGATTTCGCGACATTCAATATAATAGCGGCGGGATGACGCTGCTATCACCGCGAGGATTAATTTATGACGAAGGCCTTCCGGGCGCGCTTCGCATTGTGCGAAATGCGCTGAAAAGGGAGAACCGCAAGCAGTTCCTGAGGATGTTTAAAACCTTCCGCAGCAACAGCGATCGGCTCAGGTATATCGCTGTACGTGCGGTTAAGTAAGCCTCTGCCAGCCCGCTGCTAAAGAAGCAGCGGGTTGCACCCCTCGTTGCGCAGCATGGCGCACAGGGCGATAAGCGGCAGCCCCACCAGGGTATTGGGATCCCGCCCGTCCAGTTTGTTGAACAGGGTTATCCCGAGCCCTTCGCTCTTGAAGCTGCCCGCACACTGTAGCGGCTGCTCTTTGGCAACATAACGGCGGATTTCGTCATCGGTCAGGTGGCGAAAGTGCACGTCAAAGGGCTCCACTTCGGTTTGTAAATGACCATTTTGTGAATTAAAAAGCGCCAGTCCGGTATAAAAAGTGACTATTTTCCCCCGGGCGCTACATAATTGAGTAATGGCATTTTCGGCGGTGTGGGGTTTGCCGGTGATTTTATTATCGATAACGCAAACCTGATCGCTGCCAATAATAAGATGGGCCGGAAACTGGTGGCGTAGCGCCTGCGCTTTTGCCTGTGCCAGGCGTTGCACCAGGTGGCGGGGATCTTCCCCTGCAAGGGGCGTTTCATCGACCTGCGGCGCAGCGCACTGAAAGGGAATGGCCAGCTTTTCCAGCAGCATGCGACGAAAAGGTGAGGTGGAGGCCAGGACTATCGGTTTCATATTTTTACAACCACATATAGCGTATCGGTAACAGGCATTTTAAACTGTGCGCCGCAATGTGTGCGAATAATTGGCAAAAGGCCCGCTGTACCGCCTTTTTCTTTGACTATAGCCCGCTACAACGTTAATATGCGCGCCCTATGCAAAAAGTAAAATTACCCCTGACGCTTGATCCGGTTCGTACCGCTCAAAAACGCCTCGACTACCAGGGTATCTATACCCCGGCTCAGGTTGAGCGCGTGGCCGAGTCTGTCGTCAGTGTAGACAGTGATGTGGAGTGCTCCATGAACTTCGCTATCGATAACCAGCGCCTTGCCGTGATCAACGGTGATGCGAAGGTGACGGTAACGCTGAACTGTGAACGCTGCGGGAAACCGTTTTCACATCAGGTCTATACGCAGTATTGTTTCAGCCCGGTTGCCAATGACAAACAGGCTGAGGCACTCCCGGAAGCGTATGAACCGATCGAGGTTAACGAGTTCGGTGAAATCGATCTGCTGGCAATGGTGGAGGATGAAATTATTCTCTCCTTACCGGTGGTTCCGGTGCATGATTCTGAACACTGTGAAGTGTCCGAGGCGGACATGGTCTTTGGTGAACTGCCAGATGAGGCAAAAAAACCAAACCCATTTGCCGTATTAGCCAGTTTAAAGCAAAAGTAATTGAGGAGTAAGGTCCATGGCCGTACAACAGAATAAACCCACTCGTTCCAAACGCGGTATGCGTCGTTCTCATGACGCGCTGACTGCAGTAACCAGCCTGTCTGTAGACAAGACTTCTGGTGAATCTCATCTGCGTCACCACATTACTGCTGACGGTTTCTACCGCGGCCGTAAAGTTATCGCTAAGTAATCGCGCTGCTGCGTGATTGCGCTTAGTGTTTTGTCCCCGGCTTGCCGGGGATAATGCATCACGAGGCGATACTTTGACACGTCTAACCCTTGCGTTAGATGCCATGGGTGGGGACTTCGGACCCTCCGTGACGGTGCCTGCGGCATTGCAGGCGCTGGATTTTGATTCCCAGCTAAGTCTTCTGCTTGTCGGCGATCCCGACGTCATCACACCATTACTTGCCAGAGCTGATTTTGAACAACGTTCGCGGTTGCAGATTGTGCCTGCCCAGTCAGTTATTGCAAGTGATGCCCGGCCGTCTTTCGCCATTCGTAACAGCCGCGGTACATCGATGCGGATTGCGCTGGAGCTGGTAAAAGAGGGGCGTGCGCAGGCCTGTGTGAGCGCCGGTAATACCGGGGCGCTAATGGGGCTGGCAAAGCTATTATTAAAGCCGATTGACGGTATTGAACGTCCGGCGCTGGTGACGGTGTTGCCCCATCAGCAGAAAGGAAAAACGGTGGTCCTCGACCTGGGCGCTAACGTGAAGTGCGATAGCGTTATGCTGGCGCAGTTCGCCATTATGGGGGCGGTGCTGGCGGAAGAGGTGGTCGGTATTGCGCACCCGCGCGTAGCGCTGCTCAATATCGGTGAGGAAGAGACCAAAGGGCTGGATAGCATTCGTGATGCAGCCGCATTGCTTAAAACAATGCCTTCGGTAAATTACATCGGTTATCTTGAGGCCAATGAATTACTGACCGGAAAGACGGATGTTCTGGTGTGTGACGGGTTTGTGGGAAACGTTACGCTGAAAACGATGGAAGGTGTTGTCAGAATGTTCCTCTCGCTTCTGAAATCTCAGGGGGAGGGGAAAAAAAGGGCCTGGTGGCTGGTTTTACTGACGCGTTGGCTACAAAAGCGGCTGATGCGGCGATTCGGTCACCTCAACCCCGACCAGTATAATGGCGCCTGTCTGTTAGGATTGCGCGGCACGGTGGTAAAGAGCCACGGTGCTGCAAACCAGCGAGCTTTTGCAGTCGCGATTGAACAGGCAGTGCAGGCAGTGCGACGGCAAGTTCCAGTCAGGATAGCTGCGCGTCTGGAATCTGTATTACCCAGGAGTGACTGAGCGTACATGTATACAAAGATTATTGGTACGGGCAGCTATCTGCCCGAGATGGTGCGGACAAACGCCGATCTGGAAAAAATGGTAGAGACCACCGATGAGTGGATCGTTACCCGCACGGGGATCCGCGAACGGCGGATTGCCGGCCCGCAGGATAACGTCTCGACCATGGGGTATCAGGCGGCACTGCGCGCGCTGGATATGGCCGGAGTGGATAAATCATCCATCGGCCTGATTATTGTCGCTACAACCTCAGCCACCCATGCTTTCCCCAGCGCGGCCTGCCAGATCCAGTCTATGCTGGAGATCTCCGGCTGCCCGGCGTTTGATATCGCCGCCGCCTGTGCGGGCTTTACCTATGCGCTGAGCGTGGCCGATCAGTACATTAAATCCGGGGCGGTAAGCCACGCGCTGGTGATCGGTTCTGATGCGCTGTCCCGGACACTGGATCCGCAAGATCGCGGCACTATCATCCTGTTTGGCGACGGGGCCGGGGCTGTGGTGCTGGGGGCGTCTGAAGAGCCAGGCATTATCTCTACCCACCTGCATGCAGATGGCCGCTACGGCGGGCTGCTGACGCTGCCAAACAAAGACCGGGTTAACCCGGAAAACTCCACCTACCTGACGATGGCGGGTAATGAAGTCTTTAAAGTGGCGGTGACGGAGCTGGCACACATTGTTGATGAGACCCTGAACGCGAACCATCTGGATCGCAGTGCGCTGGACTGGCTGGTCCCGCATCAGGCGAATTTACGTATTATCAGCGCCACCGCGAAAAAACTGGGTATGCCGATGGATAAAGTGGTAGTGACCCTTGACCGTCACGGTAATACCTCGGCGGCGTCCGTGCCTGCGGCACTGGATGAAGCCGTGCGCGATGGCCGCATTCAGCGCGGCCAGCTGATTCTGCTGGAGGCCTTTGGTGGTGGATTCACCTGGGGCTCTGCGCTGGTTCGTTTTTGATTAACAGAGACTAGAACATGACGCAATTTGCATTTGTTTTTCCGGGACAGGGTTCCCAGACTGTGGGAATGCTGGCGGAACTCGCAGCAGAAAACCCGGTAGTGGAAGCCACTTTCCGTGAAGCATCTGACGCGCTGGGTTACGATCTGTGGGCGCTGTCTCAGCAGGGGCCGGCAGAAGAACTGAACAAAACCTGGCACACCCAGCCAGCACTGCTGGCGGCCTCTGTGGCTATCTGGCGGGTATGGCAGCAGCGTGGCGGTAAAACACCGGCCATGATGGCAGGCCACAGCCTGGGTGAATACTCTGCGCTGGTGTGCGCAGGGGTGATTGATTTCGCTGACGCGGTGCGTCTGGTGGAACTGCGCGGCAAGTTTATGCAGGACGCCGTACCGGCAGGTACTGGCGCCATGTACGCGATTATCGGCCTGGATGATGCGGCCATCGCGAAAGCCTGTGAAGAGGCTGCACAAGGGCAGGTGGTGTCCCCGGTAAACTTTAACTCACCAGGCCAGGTGGTTATCGCCGGGAACAAGGAAGCCGTAGAACGTGCTGGTGCTGCCTGTAAAGCCGCGGGTGCTAAGCGTGCACTGCCGCTGCCGGTCAGCGTGCCGTCTCACTGTGCGCTGATGAAGCCTGCCGCAGAGAAACTGGCCGCAGAGCTGCAAAAAATCACCTTCAACGCGCCGCAAATTCCGGTGGTGAATAACGTTGATGTGAAATGCGAGACCACCCCGGAGGCTATCCGCGACGCACTGGTGCGCCAGCTGTACAGCCCGGTTCAGTGGACCAGATGTGTTGAATTTATGGCTGAGCAGGGCATTGCCCGTCTGCTGGAAGCAGGCCCGGGTAAGGTGCTGACTGGCCTGACCAAACGTATTGTCGACACCATGACAGCCACGGCGATTAACGAACCGTCCAGCCTGTCTGCGGCGCTTGAACAATAAAAAGAGGAAGACCATGAACTTCGAAGGAAAAGTAGCCCTGGTGACCGGCGCAAGCCGCGGTATCGGGCGCGCGATTGCCGAGACCCTGGCAGCCCGCGGTGCAAAAGTTATCGGTACTGCCACCAGTGAAAAAGGCGCGCAGGCGATAAGCGAGTATCTGGGTGCGCACGGTAAGGGTCTGATGCTGAATGTGACTGAACCTGCATCTATTGAATCGGTTCTGGAAAATATTCGCGCGGAGTTTGGTGAAGTTGATATTCTGGTAAATAATGCCGGTATCACTCGCGATAATCTGCTGATGCGCATGAAAGACGATGAGTGGAACGACATTCTGGAAACTAACCTGTCATCGGTTTTCCGTCTGTCAAAAGCAGTAATGCGAGCTATGATGAAAAAGCGTCATGGCCGGATTATCACCATTGGTTCCGTGGTCGGTACCATGGGGAATGCTGGTCAGGCAAACTACGCTGCGGCGAAAGCGGGTCTGATTGGTTTCAGTAAGTCTCTGGCGCGCGAAGTTGCGTCCCGTGGGATTACTGTAAACGTTGTTGCTCCGGGTTTTATTGAAACGGACATGACGCGTGCGCTGTCTGATGATCAGCGTGCGGGTATTCTGGCGCAGGTTCCTGCGGGTCGCCTCGGTGGCGCTCAGGAAATCGCCAATGCGGTTGCATTCTTAGCTTCTGACGAGGCAGGTTACATCACTGGTGAAACTCTGCACGTTAACGGCGGAATGTATATGGTCTGATCACGAACTCTTTCGGACTCCGGCCAGGCGGATATCGCGGGATGACTAATTGGCTGTCTTCGGGCAGAAAGTAAACATATTGGTCATTCTTCACGGTTCTGGCGGGCTTTTATTGGGTTTCGGAAGAATTTTATTTGCGTTATCGGGGCGATTGGTCTCAAAATAGCGTAAAATCGTGGTAAGAACTGCCGGGTTTTAGTTGCAACTTTATCAACATTTTATACACTACGAAAACCATCGCGAAAGCGAGTTTTGATAGGAAATTTAAGAGTATGAGCACTATCGAAGAACGCGTTAAGAAAATCATTGGCGAACAGCTGGGCGTTAAGCAGGAAGAAGTTACCAACAATGCTTCCTTCGTTGAAGATCTGGGCGCTGATTCTCTTGACACCGTTGAGCTGGTAATGGCTCTGGAAGAAGAGTTTGATACTGAGATTCCGGACGAAGAAGCTGAGAAAATCACCACCGTTCAGGCGGCCATTGATTACATCAACGGCCACCAGGCGTAAGTGAACATCTCCAGGCGGTCATTCGACCGCCTGAGTTTTTTCTTTAATTTGCCCCACTAGTGTCTATTTTTCCCTCCCTGGAGGACAAACGTGTCTAAGCGTCGTGTAGTTGTGACCGGACTGGGCATGTTGTCTCCTGTCGGCAATACCGTAGAGTCCAACTGGAAAACTCTCCTTGCCGGTCAGAGTGGCATCAGCCTGATCGACCATTTCGATACTAGCGCCTTTGCAACGAAATTTGCTGGCTTAGTAAAGGATTTTAACTGTGATGACATCATCTCGCGCAAAGAACAGCGCAAGATGGATGCCTTCATTCAATATGGAATTGTCGCTGGCGTACAGGCCATGCAGGATTCTGGCCTGGAAGTAACTGAAGAAAACGCACATCGTATTGGTGCTGCAATTGGTTCCGGCATTGGTGGCCTGGGGCTGATTGAAGAGAACCACGGCGCGCTGGTAAGAGGCGGCCCGCGTAAAATCAGTCCTTTCTTCGTTCCGTCTACTATCGTAAATATGGTGGCCGGCCATCTGACTATCATGTTTGGTCTGCGTGGTCCGAGCATTTCCATCGCCACAGCCTGTACCTCCGGTGTGCATAACATCGGTCACGCTGCGCGTATCATCGCCTATGGTGATGCGGATGCCATGGTGGCAGGTGGTGCAGAAAAAGCCAGTACCGAGCTGGGGGTTGGCGGCTTTGGCGCTGCCCGTGCGCTCTCTACCCGTAATGATAACCCGCAGGCCGCAAGCCGCCCGTGGGATCAGGATCGCGACGGTTTTGTACTGGGTGACGGCGCCGGTATTCTGGTGCTGGAAGAGTATGAGCACGCCAAAAAACGCGGTGCGAAAATTTATGCTGAGGTGGTTGGCTTCGGGATGAGCAGTGACGCCTACCACATGACGCTGCCGCCGGAAGACGGTAAAGGCGCTGCGCTGGCGATGAGCAACGCGCTGCGTGATGCCGGTATCGAACCGGGGCAGGTGGGTTATGTCAACGCGCACGGAACATCGACCCCGGCTGGCGACAAAGCCGAAGCCCAGGCCGTGAAATCCGTGTTTGGCGATGTGGCAAGCCGCGTGCTGGTCAGCTCAACCAAGTCAATGACCGGGCACCTGCTGGGCGCTGCGGGCGCAGTAGAGTCTATCTACTCTATTCTGGCCCTGCGCGACCAGGCTGTTCCGCCGACCATTAACCTGGATAACCCGTCTGAAGGCTGCGATCTGGACTTTGTTCCCCATGAAGCACGCCAGGTCTCCGGGATGGAATACACCCTGTGTAACTCCTTTGGTTTCGGTGGTACTAACGGTTCTCTGATCTTCAAAAAGGTCTGATTTCCGCGCTTTATAAGGCCCGCAATGCGGGCCTTTTCTGTTTTTATCTCCCCTCTGTTCCCGGACGCTGAGTTCCGTCATACTTACCGGGCCCGATTTACCCTTGCGGTTTCCCGACAGGAGTCTCTATGTACCTGATAAACGGTGAGTGGCAGGCGTCTGTTCCCGCCAGTGACCGGGGCCTGCAGTTTGGCGATGGCTGTTTCACCACGGCCCGGATCCTCAACGGACAAGTGCGCTTTGCTGAGCACCACCTGGCCCGCCTGCAGCGCGACTGCCAGCGCCTGGGGATCCCGGCACCGGCCCGGGAAATACTGCATACCGAAATGCAACAGCTGGCACAGCAGCACGACGCAGGCACCCTGAAGGTGATGATTACCCGGGGGAGCGGCGGGCGCGGCTACAGCCCCCGGGGCTGCGATACACCACGGCGGATCTTGTCGGTTTCCGGCGTTCCGCCCCAGTACGGGCAATGGCGCCAGGACGGGATCGAACTGGTATTAAGCCCGGTGCGCCTCGGGTGCAGCCCGGCCCTTGCCGGGGTAAAGCATCTTAACCGTCTGGAACAGGTGCTGATCCGCTCGCATCTTGAGCAGCTACAGGCCCCGGAGGCGCTGGTTCTTGACAGTGACGGTATGCTGGTGGAATGCTGTGCGGCTAATTTATTCTGGCGTAAGCAGGGCGTGGTATATACCCCGAACCTTGAGCGGGCCGGGGTGGAGGGCACCATGCGCCGGCATATTCTGGCCTGCCTTGCTGCCGCCCGCTGGCCGGTTTCTGAGGTCCGTGAACCGCCCGCAGCGCTGACCGGGGCAGACGAGGTGGTGATCTGCAATGCGCTAATGCCGATTATTCCGGTAAAACGGATCGGCCAGCGCCAGTATACTGACCGGCAACTGTTTGATTTTCTGGCCCCGCTTTGTGAGTAAGAGTATTTAATGAAAAAGATGTTTTATGTCCTGCTGCTGATTCTGGTGCTGCTGGGTCTGGCCGCTGGCGCCGGGATGTGGAAAGTGCACCGGCTGGCCGCAAGCCGGCTGCCCATTAGCGGGGAGACGATATTTACCCTGAAACCGGGCACCGGGCGGCTGGCGCTGGGTGAACAGCTCTACGCAGACAAGCTCATTAACCGCCCCCGGGTATTTCAGTGGCTGCTGAAGCTGGAACCGACCCTGTCGCACTTTAAGGCCGGTACCTACCGCTTAACACCGGGGATGACCCTGCGCGACATGCTGGCGCTGCTGGCCAGCGGTAAAGAGGCCCAGTTTCCGCTACGCCTGGTGGAGGGGATGCGGGTCAGCGACTGGCTGGCCCAGCTGCGCAACGCGCCCTACATCAAACACACCCTCAAAGATGACAGCTACCCGACACTGGCCAAAGCCCTGGGGCTCTCTGATACGGATAAGATAGAAGGCTGGTTCTACCCGGATACCTGGCTGTATACAGCAAATACTACCGACGTGGCGCTGATGAAGCGCGCCCGCCAGCGGATGGTGAAAGAGATCGATAGGGTATGGAAAGGGCGTATGGACGGCCTGCCCTATAAGAGCCCGGATCAACTGGTCACGATGGCGTCCATCATTGAAAAAGAGACCGCCGTTGCCAGCGAGCGGGATCTGGTCTCCTCGGTGTTTATTAACCGCCTGCGGACCGGCATGCGCCTGCAAACGGACCCGACGGTTATCTACGGCATGGGGGAGCACTACAAGGGCAATATCACCCGCAAAGATCTGGAAACGGCCACCCCGTATAACACCTACATGATTGACGGCCTGCCGCCGGGGGCGATTGCGGTTCCCGGCCCGGCCTCGCTGAAAGCCGCGGCACACCCGGCGAAAAGCAACTGGCTTTACTTTGTAGCGGACGGCAAAGGGGGACACAAGTTCAGCACCAACCTGAACGACCATAACCGGGCTGTCCGCAGCTACATTCAGGTTCTTAAGGACAAAAATGCGCAGTAAATTTATCGTCATTGAAGGGCTGGAAGGCTCCGGAAAAACCAGCGCCCGCAGCCTGGTGATTGAGACCCTACGCGGGCTGGGCGTTACCGACATTGTTGAGACCCGGGAGCCGGGCGGCACTGCGCTGGCGGAAAAGCTGCGCAGCCTGATTCTGGATCTTAAAGCCACCGGTGATGAGGTGATTACCGCCAAAGCCGAAGTGCTGATGTTCTATGCCGCCCGTACACAACTGGTGGAGACGGTGATTAAACCGGCTCTGGCCCGTGGTGCCTGGGTGGTGGGCGATCGCCATGATTTATCCACCCAGGCCTACCAGGGCGGTGGCCGCCAGATTGACCCGCAGATGCTCAGCACCCTGCGCGACACGGTACTGGGGGATTTTGCCCCGGATCTGACCCTGTATCTGGATGTCACCCCGGAAGTGGGGCTGACGCGCGCCCGGGCCCGGGGGGCACTTGATCGTATCGAGCAGGAGTCGCTGGACTTCTTTAACCGCACCCGCGCCCGTTATCAGGCGCTGGCCGCAGCCGACTCGCGCATCCGGACCATTGACGCAACCCAGCCGCTGGAACAGGTAGGCCAGCAGATCCGCACCTTGCTGATTAACTGGGTGCAGGAGCAAGCCTGATGCGCTGGTATCCGTGGCTGCGCCCGGCATTTGAGCAACTGATAAGCCAGTACCAGTCCGGGCGGGCGCACCATGCGCTGCTGGTTCACGCGCTGCCCGGCATGGGGGACGACGCGCTGATCTACGCCATTTGCCGCTGGCTGATGTGCGAGCACCCGGACGGCCACAAAAGCTGTGGTCACTGCCGGGGCTGCCAGCTGATGCAGGCCGGCACCCACCCGGACTACCACCTGGTGGTGCCGGAAAAGGGCAAATCGGCTATCGGCATCGATCCGGTGCGCCAGGTGACAGAAAAGCTCTATAGCCGATCCGGGCGGGGCGGGGCGCGTATTGTCTGGATCCCTGATGCGGAAAAACTTACCGAGCCTGCGGCGAACGCGCTGCTGAAAACCCTTGAAGAGCCGCCGGAGAACTGCTGGTTTTTCCTCGGCTGTCGGGAGCCCGCCCGCCTGCTGATTACCCTGCGCAGCCGCTGCCTGTCCTGGCACCTGGCCCCGCCGGATGAGCCCTACGCCCTGGCCTGGCTGGGGCGGGAGACTCACCTGGAGCCCTGGCCGCTGCAAACCGCACTGCGGCTGAGTATGGGGGCCCCCGGGGCGGCGCTGGCGTTACTTCAGCCGGAGAACTGGAAGCGGCGCAGCGCCGTTTGTGCCCGGCTGGAAGAGGCGCTACAGCACCGGGATCTGCTGTTGCTGACCAGTGTTCTGAACGACGAGCATGTGGTGGAGTCGCTCCACTGGATCAGTACCTTATTGCTGGACGCCCTCAAGGTTCAGCGCGGTGCCGCCAGTTGGCTGGCGAATGCAGACGCCCGGGGGCTGGTAGAGCAGCTATGCTCAATGATGTCTGCCGCCGTTTTGCAGGCGGTGTTGCATCACCTGTTCCAGTGCCGGGAACAGTTACGTGATGTTCCCGGCCTTAACCGGGAGCTGATGCTGACGGAGCTGCTATTACGCTGGGAACAGTGGATGCGCCCCGGGGCCATGCTCCCTGCTGATTATCTTTAAAGAGCTATTATGTTTTTAGTTGATTCCCACTGCCATCTGGACGGGCTGGATTATCAGTCGGTCCATAAAAATGTTGATGATGTGCTGGCCAAAGCGGCCGCCCGCGATGTGAAATTTTGCCTGGCGGTGGCCACGACACTGCCGGGATACCGGGCGATGCGTAAACTGGTGGGGGAGCGGGACAATGTCGCGTTCTCCTGCGGGGTACACCCGTTAAACCAGGATGAACCCTACCACACAGACGAGTTACTGCGCCTGGCCGCAGAGCCGGGAGTGGTGGCGCTGGGGGAGACCGGGCTTGATTATTTTTATACCCCGGAAACCAAAGCGCAGCAGCAGCGCTCTTTTCGTGACCATATCCGCGTGGGGCGCGAGCTGAACAAGCCGGTGATTGTGCATACCCGGGATGCCCGGGCCGATACGCTGGCTATCCTTAAAGAAGAGGGCGTGACAGACTGCGGCGGGGTACTACACTGTTTCACGGAGGATCGTGAGACGGCGGGCAAATTGCTGGATCTGGGTTTTATGATTTCCTTCTCCGGGATTGTGACGTTCCGCAATGCAGAGCAGCTGCGCGATGCGGCCCGCTATGTTCCGCTGGACAGGATGCTGATAGAGACCGACTCCCCTTATCTGGCCCCGGTGCCGCACCGCGGTAAAGAAAACCAGCCCGCGATGGTACGCGATGTGGCGGAATATCTGGCGGTGCTGAAGGGCGTCTCGCTGGAGACCCTGGCACAGGCCACCACACGAAACTTCTCATTGCTGTTTAAGATCAACGGGTTGGAATAATCCGATTCCTGGCAGCAGGATTTTTTTTTGGCTCGTAATTAATCCCCGGTGCGCGTAAAGTCTGGCACCGGGATCGGTGTCTGTTGGCCCGTATTTTCAGGGTTTTATATAAAAGATGTGAACCCCTTCGCTTTTTTAAGTTACTGACTTATGAAACGTGATGGGGGTCAAGTAAAATCCGGATGAATTATTTTAGTCTTCGTAATAAATAAAAGGCACTTAGATGCCTGACACAGGGCCCGCCTCCCCGGGGCCCGACAATAAAGCACAAATACTCAGGAGCACTTTCAATTATGTTTAAGAACGCATTTGCTAACCTGCAGAAGGTCGGTAAATCGCTGATGTTGCCCGTATCTGTACTGCCCATTGCAGGTATTCTGCTTGGTGTCGGTTCAGCAAACTTCAGCTGGTTACCCGAAGTTGTCTCTCATGTGATGGCCGAAGCAGGCGGTTCCGTTTTTGCCAATATGCCGCTGATTTTCGCCATCGGTGTGGCGCTGGGCTTTACCAATAACGACGGGGTTTCGGCTCTGGCGGCCGTTGTTGCCTACGGGATCATGGTGAAAACCATGGCAGTGGTCGCACCTCTGGTGCTGCATCTTCCGGCAGAAGAGATTGCCGCAAAACACCTGGCGGATACCGGGGTGCTTGGCGGGATCATCTCTGGTGCCATTGCGGCCTATATGTTCAACCGCTTTTACCGTATTAAGCTGCCGGAGTATCTGGGCTTCTTTGCCGGTAAGCGCTTTGTTCCGATTATTTCCGGTCTGGCGGCTATCTTCACCGGGGTTATTCTCTCCTTTATCTGGCCGCCGGTAGGCTCCGCTATTCAGACCTTCTCCCAGTGGGCGGCTTATCAGAACCCGGTGGTCGCGTTTGGTATTTATGGCTTTATCGAGCGCTGCCTGGTGCCCTTTGGTCTGCACCATATCTGGAACGTACCTTTCCAGATGCAGATTGGTGAATTCACCAACGCCGCAGGCCAGGTGTTCCACGGCGATATTCCGCGCTACATGGCCGGTGACCCGACGGCAGGTAAACTGTCTGGTGGCTTCCTGTTCAAAATGTACGGTCTGCCTGCTGCCGCGATTGCTATCTGGCACTCAGCGAAGCCGGAAAACCGCGCCAAAGTGGGCGGTATCATGATCTCCGCGGCGCTGACCTCGTTCCTGACCGGTATTACCGAGCCTATCGAATTCTCTTTCATGTTCGTGGCGCCGATCCTGTATATCATTCACGCCATTCTGGCGGGTCTGGCATTCCCTATCTGTATTCTGCTGGGTATGCGTGACGGGACCAGCTTCTCACACGGGCTGATTGACTTCATCGTGCTGAGCGGTAACAGCAGCAAGCTGTGGCTGTTCCCGATTGTTGGTATCTGCTACGCGCTGGTGTACTACACCGTATTCCGGGTGCTGATTAAGGCACTGGATCTGAAAACGCCGGGCCGTGAAGAGACCACTGAAAGCAGCAAAGCCACTGCGACCAGTGAAATGGCACCGGCTCTGGTGGCGGCCTTCGGCGGTAAAGAGAACATCACCAACCTTGATGCCTGTATCACCCGTCTGCGCGTAAGCGTTGCGGATGTCGCCAAAGTTGACCAGCCCGGGCTGAAGAAACTGGGCGCTGCCGGGGTTGTGGTAGCAGGCTCTGGTGTTCAGGCTATCTTCGGGACCAAATCCGATAACCTGAAAACCGAAATGGACGAATATATCCGCAATCACTGACGGATATTCCGGGGAGTACCAGAAGGAGGCTACGGCCTCCTTTTTTTCGTTTCTGATACCGGTAAGTGCCCTGCGGGTGCTGGCAGATTTGTCGCGCTGCGCGACAGTGATATACTCAAACTTCAACATATTACCTGCCGGGCGGTGTAGCGCTCAGTGAGTTGCTGCTCACCGGTTCGCGCAGCCAGGGTCCGCTGTACCCTGTTCGATTTAGCTGAAGGAAACTGCCATGGCCGAAGAAACGATTTTCAGTAAGATTATTCGTCGTGAAATCCCGTCGGATATTGTCTATCAGGATGAGCTGGTAACGGCGTTTCGCGATATTTCTCCCCAGGCGCCAACGCACATTCTGATTATTCCTAATATCCTTATCCCTACTGTTAATGATACAACCCCGGAGCACGAACTGGCGCTGGGACGCATGATGACGGTGGCAGCGAAAATCGCCCGCGAAGAGGGGATCGCTGAAGACGGATATCGCCTGGTGGTAAACTGCAATCGTCACGGCGGGCAGGAGGTATACCACATCCACATGCATCTGCTGGGTGGTCGCCCACTGGGGCCGCTGCTGGCACCACAGGGACGATAACATGCGAACGGGGCTTATTGCTGTGCTGCTCAGTGTTCTGGGAATGGCCGGTTGTCAGTCCCGGCCGGAAATACCGGTAAATCACCAGCAAACCCTGGTGATGGAGGCCTCCGTGCTGGCTGGTGGGATCACAGCCAGTGCGCCGGAGGTTAACCACACCGGTGCGCAACACGTGGCAACGTCTGAACTCTACAATGAAACAAACCAGCCGATAACCGTTAATTATCGGTTTTACTGGTATGACAATACCGGGCTTGAAATACACCCGCTGGAAAAAACAGCGTCTGTTGTCGTGGCGGCACACGCCAGTGCCAGGATCACGACGCTGACAACGGCCGCGGGTGCTTCTAAGGTGCGACTTTATCTTTATCTCTGAGGGGTAAAAATTAATGAGAGGAATCTCTCGCTATCTGCTGCCTGTAGTGGTGGCGATAATCATGACCGGCTGTACGATGCGGGGCCAGTCACCGGCGCCTGTTGATCAGGCACAGACAAAGCCTGAACAGCCGCAACAACCGCAGCAGCCACAGCAACCCAAGCCGCCCAAGCCGCCCAAACCGCCGGTGGTTACCGCACCATCAGGGGTGGTGGTTCCTGCCCAGCCAGGGCCGATTGTTGAAGAGCACGGCACGCCGGGGCGTCATCACTCGTCGTCCTCTTCGGGCTCATCAGCGCCAGCGCCCCGCGTGCGGCACTATGACTGGGGCAGCGCGGCTGTGCCAATGGTCAGCCAGATGCTGCAGTCTGCCGGGGTCAGTAACGGCAGCGTGCTGCTGGTTGACAGCGTCAATAACCGCACCAACGGCAGCCTGAAAACCAGCGACGCCACCAGTGCGTTGCGCAGTGCGCTGACCAATAACGGCAAATTTACGCTGGTCTCGTCGCAGCAGCTGTCGACGGCTAAGCAGGCGCTGGGTCTTTCGGCCAATGACAGCCTTGGCTCCCGCTCCAAAGCGATGGGGATCGCCCGTAAAGTCGGGGCGCAGTATGTGCTGTACTCTAACGCGACGGGGAATGTGAATGCCCCTCAGTTACAAATGCAGCTGATGACGGTACAAAGCGGTGAAATTGTCTGGTCAGGGAAAGGTGCGGTACAGCAAACCCACTGACCGGCAGTTAACCCATCTGCTGACTCAGATCTTACCGGCGGCTCAGGCCGCCGGTGCTGTATCCGGCCCGGGCGGGCTGGGTAGCGGTGCGCTGCGTATTGAGACGCGCGCGGGTGCTCTTGCTGCGCGCCCGGCGCTCTGGCCCGGGCTGCCAGGCGTTTACCTGCGCCGCCAGCAGCGGGCATTGTGCCGGGCCGGGGAGGGTATCGGCCCCCGGGTGCTGGGCTGCACGGCGCAGTGGCTGGTTTGTGAATGGCTCGAAGGAGACGTTAAACCGGCTATCGGTGAGGGGGATATTGCACCGCTGGCGGCTGTTTTACAGCGCCTGCACCAGCGGCCCCTGTTTGGCTGGCGGGTGCCGGTGTTGTGGCTGGTGAACTATTACTGGCAGGCAGCGGATCCGGCCCGGCGCTCCCCCGGCTGGCTGCGGGTGCTTAAACGGCTGACACAGCGGCGTGAGCCGCGCCCGTTGCGCCTGGCCCCCCTGCATATGGATATCCATAGCGGTAATATTGTCTGGCAGCCTGCGGGGCTGCGCCTGATCGACTGGGAATATGCCGGTGACGGGGATATCGCGCTGGAGCTGGCGGCCGCAGGGGTGGAGAGCGAGCACCAGCGGCAGTTACTGATTGCGGAATATGCCCGGTTGTCCGGTATAGACCGCCAGCGCCTGGCCTGCCAGGTGGATCGCTGGCGCCCCTGGACCGGGCTTCTGGCCGCATCCTGGTATGAACAACGCTGGCAGCAAACCGGCGATACGGAATTTATCGCGCTGGCGGAGACCCAATGGTCTGCTCTGCGGCGCTGGCTTAATTAAGAGAGGTATAGTGTGGGCCCGGTAATGTTAGATGTGTCCGGCTATGAGCTGGACCACGAAGAGCGTGAAATTCTTCAGCACCCGCTGGTAGGCGGGCTGATTTTATTTACCCGTAATTATCATGATCCGGAGCAGCTACGCGAACTGGTACGCCAGATTCGCCGCGCTTCCCGTAACCAGCTGGTGGTGGCGGTTGACCAGGAAGGCGGGCGGGTGCAGCGTTTTCGGGAGGGCTTTACCCGGCTGCCTGCGGCGCAGTCTTTTGCCGCGTTGCTGGGTATGGAGCAGGGGGCCGCGCTGGCCCGGGAGTGCGGCTGGCTGATGGCCAGTGAAATGATAGCCATGGATATTGATATCAGCTTTGCGCCGGTACTGGATCTGGGCCATATCAGTGCCGCAATTGGCGAGCGCTCATACCATAAAGATCCCCAGGAGGCGCTGCATATGGCGCGCGCGGTGATTGACGGGATGCACAGCGCCGGGATGAAAACCACCGGTAAGCACTTCCCGGGCCACGGCGCCGTTCAGGCCGACTCCCACAAAGAGACGCCGCGGGATCCCCGCCCGGCGGAGATCATCCGCGACCGGGATATGTCCATCTTCAGCGCATTAATTCAGGACAACCTGCTGGATGCGGTGATGCCCGCCCATGTGATTTATGAGCAGATAGACCCGCGCCCGGCCAGCGGCTCTCCTTACTGGCTGCAGCAGGTGTTACGCGGCGAGCTGGGGTTTGACGGGGTTATCTTCTCCGATGATTTATCCATGGAGGGGGCTGCGATTATGGGCAGCTACGCGGAGCGGGGCCAGGCGGCGCTGGATGCCGGTTGCGATATGATCCTCGTCTGTAATAATCGTAAAGGGGCGGTAAGTGTGCTGGATAACCTGTCTCCGGTCAAAGCGTCGCGTGTAACAAGTTTGTATCATAACGGCTCGCTGACCCGGGAAGCGTTACTGGGATCAGCACGCTGGAAGGAAGCGCATACACAGCTGACCGCCCTTCATGAGCGCTGGGAAGCCCATAAAGCGGGCCACTAATTTTCACAACACGTGGTGAGAGGATGTAATGATTATCTATTTGCACGGTTTCGATTCGAACAGTCCGGGGAACCATGAAAAGGTATTGCAGTTGCAGTTCATTGATCCTGATGTTCGCCTGATAAGCTACAGCACCCTGCACCCGAAGCACGATATGCAGCATTTGCTCAAGGAAGTGGACAAAATGCTTCAGCTCTGTGCCGATGAACGCCCGCTGATTTGCGGGGTGGGGCTGGGGGGCTACTGGGCTGAGCGGGTCGGGTTTTTGTGTGATATCCGCCAGGTTATCTTTAACCCGAACCTGTTCCCTTATGAGAACATGGAAGGGCGCATCGATCGCCCGGAAGAGTATCTGGATATTGCCACCAAGTGCGTGGAGAACTTCCGGGAGAAAAACCGCGACCGCTGCATGGCGATACTCTCGCGCCAGGATGGCATTCTGGATAGTCAGCGTTCAGCCGATCTTCTCCACCACTATTATGAGATTGTCTGGGACGATGAGCAGCCCCATAAGTTCCCCAGCATCTCCGGGCATCTGCAGCGGATTAAAGCGTTCAAAACCCTCGGCTGAACAATTACAGCCCGTTAACAAAAAAACCAAAAGGCCAGCTAAATGCTGGCCTTTTGTTTATCTTTTGCGCATAAAAATTTGATATCCGTCAAATTTGGTATGACCAATGCACCTTGCGTGTTATGATTCACATCAATGAAGTTAAAAACAACGGCAACTTGTTGTTAATTAAGGGTTGTGTTGACAATCTTTAATTAACAATTGGTTAGTTATTTTTAAGGGGTTACGCCAATGAAAAAAATTGTCATCGTCGGTGGGGGTGCTGGCGGGCTGGAACTGGCAACGCAGCTTGGCCATAAACTGGGGCGCGGTAAAAAGGCGAAAATTACGCTTATCGATCGCAACCACAGCCATCTGTGGAAGCCGCTGCTCCACGAAGTGGCAACCGGCTCACTGGATGAAGGCGTCGATGCGCTGAGCTACCTGGCGCACGCGCGTAACCACGGTTTCCAGTTCCAGCTGGGATCGGTGAACGATATTAACCGCGAGGCGAAAACCGTGACCCTGACCGCCTTGTATGATGAAAAAGGCGAGCTGCTGGTACCGGAGCGCAAAATTCCGTATGACACCCTGGTGATGGCGCTGGGGAGCACCTCAAACGACTTTAATACCCCGGGGGTGAAAGAGCACTGTATCTTCCTCGATAACCCGCACCAGGCCCGGCGTTTCCACCAGGAGATGCTCAATCAGTTTCTGAAATACTCCACCAACCTTGGCGCGAACGGCCGGGTGAATATTGCGATAGTCGGGGGCGGGGCGACTGGCGTTGAGCTGTCTGCGGAGCTGCATAATGCGGTAAAACAGCTGCACAGCTACGGTTACAAGGGGCTGACGAACGAGGCGCTGAACGTGACCCTGGTTGAGGCCGGTGAGCGTATTCTGCCGGCACTGCCACCGCGTATTTCGGCTGCCGCCCACCAGGAGCTGGCCCAGCTGGGGGTACGGGTGCTGACCCAGACCATGGTAACCAGCGCTGAAGCGGGCGGGCTGAACACCAAAAACGGGGAGTTTATCTCAGCGGATCTGATGGTCTGGGCGGCGGGTATTAAAGCCCCTGATTTCCTCAAAGATATCGGCGGGCTGGAGACCAACCGCATTAATCAGCTGGTGGTCACCCCTACGCTGCAAACCACCCGGGATGCGGATATCTATGCCATTGGCGACTGTGCGTCCTGCCCGCGCCCGGAAGGGGGATTTGTGCCTCCCCGTGCTCAGGCCGCTCACCAGATGGCGAGCTGCGCGCTGCATAATATTCTGGCGCGAATCAAAGGCCAGCCCCTTAAGGATTATGTGTATAAAGATCACGGCTCGCTGGTGTCGCTGTCGAACTACTCGACCGTAGGGAGCCTGATGGGTAACCTGATGCGCGGCTCAATGATGATAGAAGGGCGCATTGCCCGGTTTGTCTATATCTCCCTGTACCGGATGCACCAGATTGCGCTGCACGGCTATTTTAAAACCGGGCTGATGATGCTGGTCGGGCGGATTAACCGGGTGATCCGCCCGCGCCTGAAACTGCACTGACAGCTTCCCTGCGGTATCTGTTCAGAGTGCTCTGAAATTGTCCGCCCGCCGCTTCCCGGCGGGCGTTTTTGTCTTTTGTCCTGGTGCTCTTCGGGAAATTTTGTAACAGAATAGTTACATTAGTATCGTCAGGAGAGAAAGAATGAACCAGACAATGCTGGCAGGTGTGGGTATTGTTGCGGCGCTGGGGCTTGCCGCGACAGCCAGCCTGACGGTGTTCAGCCACGGGCCGCAGTTTGCGCAGGTGGTTGCGGCAGTACCCATCACGGAAACCATCACAACCCCCCGGAAAATCTGCAGTACCGTTGTTGCCAACCCGTGGCAACCGCCAGCAGAGGGCGACCCCGCCGCCCGGCAGCGCTGTAAAATCGTGTATGACAAAACGCGCCAGCAAATAGGTTACAACGTCACTTATCGTATTGCTAATCAGCAGGGTAAGATTCGTATGGATCGCAATCCGGGTTCGCGTATTCCGCTGAATAAGGAAGGCCAGCTGGTGCTGGAGCGCCAGTAGCAGGCCTGCCCGCCGGGTTTGCGGGCGCTGCCTGCTCTACTCCCCTCAGGCTTTGATAAGCTCCGGCC
Organism: Shimwellia blattae DSM 4481 = NBRC 105725; assembly: GCF_000262305.1. NCBI lineage: Bacteria > Pseudomonadati > Pseudomonadota > Gammaproteobacteria > Enterobacterales > Enterobacteriaceae > Shimwellia > Shimwellia blattae. Next base: position 2,448,211 of record NC_017910.1, on the reverse strand, counting down.
ACAGTCGCAGCGTGGTGGCGGTAATTTTCATCAGATCTTCATAGCTGGCGCCTTCACGTGCGCTGACAGACATCCCCTGCAAAATACAGCACAGATAGTCGGTCAGGGCCTGCAGGTTGCAGTTGTCGGGAATGGCGCCGCGCTGCTGGTGCATAGTAAGAAACTCCAGGATTATCTGGGCCTGCTGGGCGTGGCGCTCTTTGATGGTGTTGGCAATATCTTCGTTCGATGCGGCCAGTGCCGATGAGGTGCAGATAATAAAGCAGCCGGATGGGGTGTCTTTGCTGGTAAAGCAGTGGGCGACCGCGCTGAAATAGTCGGCCAGGGCCTGGTAGACCGTTTTATTTTCGCATAACAGCTGGGCCTCATTACGTGAGGCGAACTCGGCGATATAGCGGTCCAGCACGGCGCGAAACAGACCCTCTTTATTGGTGAACTCCGCATACAGCGTGGGTGCTTTGGCCCCGGTGGCTTCCACCAGGTGTGCCATGGAGGTCGCTTCATAACCATGTTGCCAGAAGAGTGTCATGGCCTTATCAAGCGCTGCATCCCTGTCGAACACTTTCGGGCGGCCACGGCTTTTTCTGGTACAACTGTCGCGCGTTGTTGTCATTGCCGTTGAACCTCGGTTGGTTTTTATGAATAGTCATTATAAAAATAATCGAATACTAAACGCCAGCCGCAAACAGCAAAAATTGCAAAAACCTATCAGATTGAATTATAAGCGTTTTAAAAATAAGTTAATGATCGTTATAAAATCATGTTGACCGTGAAATGGATCACGTTTAGTATTTATTTATCGATTGTTAAGTTAATAAAAAAACCAAGTAATTCACCTGCCGAGGTTGTTATGAACAAGATTACCGCTGTTATCGCTGCTGCACTGTTAAGCTCCGTTTCTTTTGCTGGTCTTGCCGCTGTTGAAGTTCAGACTGCCCCGGCAGATCAGCAACAAATTGGCCACATCGCCGCTTCTGCCGGTTCTAACTTAGCCTCTTTGCAGGATGAGTTGTCCGCCAAAGCCGACAAGATGGGCGCGAAATCATTCCGTATTACCTCTGTTAGCGGCCCGAACCAGCTGCACGGTACTGCCGTTATCTACAAGTAATGTTGTCCCGTCCGCCACTACCCATGGCGGACTGTTGTTACCCTGTGTTAGTCCTTTGATATGCCCGAAAGCTCTGATATGCCACCAGAGCGCATAATCTTGATAGTTTGCCGCCACCTACCCAGTGGCGGTTTTTTTTTGCCTCAGATCTGTACCGGGCGGCCCGCAGGGGTAGTAATGTCCACCGGCATACCCTGGCGCAGCTGTATGACCTGCTCCAGCTGTCGGGTATCGGTGCCCGGGCTCTCCCGGAACTGGGTCATTTTCTCCCCCAGTACGATGGGCAACTTTTGCGGATCGTCGTCAATATGCTCCGACAATGGCTGGTGAACCTCAACCAGGTGGCGGCCATCCGGCTCTACCGAGGCTTTGACAGGCGTATTGATGATATTCACCTTTGTGCCGACCGGTAACTGCTCGAACAGCCATTTAATGTCGTCATCGCGCAGGCGAATACACCCGGAGCTCACCCGCATGCCGATGCCGAAATCCGCATTGGTGCCGTGTAACAGATACACCCCACCGTAAGCCGCCAGACGAATAGCGTGATGCCCCATGGGGTTATCCGGGCCTGCGGGCACCACAGCGGGGAGTTCTATTCCCTGGGCCAGATAGCGGGCGCGGATATTGGCCGTGGGGGTCCAGGTGGGATTGGCCCGTTTTTCAGAAATCCGGGTCTGCATGGTGGGGGTGAGGGTATCGCCCCCTAACTGACCAATACCGATGGGGAAGATAACCACCTTATTCTGGTTCGCCGGGTAGTAATACAGGCGCAGTTCCGCCAGGTTTATCACCACCCCTTCCCGGGGGGCATCAGGTAACAGGGCCTGGCGCGGAATGGTCAGCACGGTGCCGGGCTGCGGTACATAGGGGTCTATTCCCGGGTTGGCCTGAAGCAGGGCCAGAAACCCGACGTTGTAGCGTTTGGCTATCGCTTCCAGTGAGCCGCCATCCTGCTGTACTACGTGGATGTCATTCTTGCCCACCAGCCGCCCGCCATCAGGCGGTAAGGGCCAGGTGTTTGCCAGCGCGCTGGCGCAGCCCACAGAGAGGATAATCAGGGCGGCCGCGCAACGGGAGGCAATGCCATAAAAGAAGACGGGGGGAAATTGCATAGCATCTCCTGCATATCTATTACGCTGTGTAATGGTGAGCGGGGGATTATCAGCTGGCCTTGTGTCGGGAAGTCCAGGCTGAGTGCAATTTTTTGTAAATATCTGAATGCTATCCGGAAACTAAACGCGCCCTCTGCCACCGGCAGAGGGCGGTGTGTCAGGCGCTGGCGTGCTCTGCCATTTGTTCCATAAAGCGGTGGATCCACGTCATGCGGGTTTTGCGATCGGCCAGATCGTCAATAAAGCGCAGGCGGGTGGGGCCATCCAGCCGGAAATGCTGGGGCTGTTTCTGGAGCAGGCCTATCAGCCATACCGGATCCACGTGGTTTTTCTCTGAAAACTCAATGGTGCCGCCTTTATCATGCCCTTCAATTTTACGGATCCCGAGCCGGCGGGCCTGCTGACGCAGGGCGGTGATTTCCAGCAGGGTGCGAGCCGGATCCGGCAACAGCCCGAAGCGGTCAATCAGCTCGGTTTTGATCTCGTCAAGCTCGTCCCGGTCTTTCGCGCTGGCTATCCGCTTGTACAGCGAAAGGCGGGTGTTCACGTCCGGAATAAAGTCTTCCGGCAGCAGGGCGGGCATGCGCAGTTCAACCTCGGTCTGGTTACTGGTCAGATCCTCAAGGGAGGGCTCGCGCCCCTCTTTCAGCGCATCGACGGCGTTTTCCAGCAACTCCATATACAAAGAGAAGCCCACGGTTTCCATCTGGCCGCTCTGGCCTTCGCCAAGCAGTTCACCGGCACCGCGAATTTCCAGGTCATGGGTGGCCAGGGCAAACCCCGCCCCGAGATCTTCCAGCGAGGCGATAGCCTCCAGGCGCTTGTGGGCATCCTGGGACATGGCTTTCGGATGCGGGGTCAGCAGCCAGGCGTAGGCCTGGTGGTGAGAGCGCCCGACCCGGCCGCGCAGCTGGTGTAGCTGGGCCAGGCCAAAGTGGTCGGCCCGCTCAATAATAATGGTATTGGCGGTGGGGATATCAATACCGGTCTCAATGATGGTGGTACACACCAGCACGTTGAAGCGCTGGTGGTGGAAATCATTCATCACCCGCTCCAGTTCGCGCTCGCGCATCTGACCATGGCCGATGGCAACCCGCGCTTCCGGCACCAGGGTGGCCAGGCGCTCGGCGGCTTTGTGAATGTTCTCCACGTCGTTGAACAGGTAGTAGACCTGGCCGCCGCGCAGCACTTCACGCAGGATAGCCTCTTTGACCACCAGGTCATCATACTGGCGGACAAAGGTTTTCACCGCCAGGCGGCGGGCAGGCGGGGTGGCGATAATCGACAGATCGCGCATGCCGCTCATGGCCATGTTCAGGGTCCGCGGGATGGGGGTGGCGGTCAGGGTCAGAATGTCCACATCGGAACGCATCGCCTTGATCCGCTCTTTGTGGCGCACCCCGAAGCGGTGCTCTTCATCAACGATAAGCAGCCCCAGATCGTGCCATTTCACGTCACTTTGCAGCAGCTTGTGGGTGCCTATCAGGATATCCACTTTCCCGTCCCGGGTCTCTTCCAGTACCTGGGTCTGCTCTCTGGCGCTGCGAAAGCGCGACAGCATTTCAATGCGCACCGGCCAGTTGGCGAAGCGATCGCGGAAGTTATCATAGTGCTGCTGGGCGAGCAGGGTGGTGGGCACCAGTACCGCCACCTGTTTGTGGTTTTCCACCGCCAGGAAGGCGGCGCGCATTGCCACTTCGGTTTTGCCGAAGCCCACATCGCCACATACCAGCCGGTCCATGGCCAGCGGCTGGCACATATCGCTGAGTACCGCGTTAATGGCCTGGGCCTGATCGGGGGTGGTTTCAAAGGGGAAACTGTCGCAAAACAGCTGGTATTGTTCGCGATCGTGTTTGAAGGCGAAACCGGCTTTCGCGGCCCGCTGGGCATAGATATCCAGCAGTTCGGCGGCCACATCGCGCACTTTTTCTGCCGCTTTCTGGCGCGCCCGGCTCCAGGCGTCGCTGCCCAGCTTGTGCAGCGGGGCATTTTCGTCGGCCCCACCGGCGTAGCGGCTTATCAGATGCAGGGAGGAGACCGGCACATAGAGTTTCGCGTCACCGGCGTAGAGCAGAATCAGATATTCGCCGGTAATGCCGCCCGCCTCAAGGGTGGTCATTCCGCCGTAGCGGCCCACACCGTGCTCCAGGTGAACTACCGGCTGGCCCGGGTGCAGCTCTGCCAGGTTACGGATCAGCGTGTCCGGGTTTATGGTGCGCCGGGAGTCCTGGCGGCGGCGGGCGACCCGTTCACCGAGCAGGTCGCTTTCACAAATCAGCGCCCGGTTGCGCAGGGTGTCAATAAACCCGTGTTCGCTGGCGCCGATCAGGACAAAGCGCCCGCCGGGCCCGGTTGCGTCAAGGCGCTGAATACGGGTCGGGGCCAGTTTCAGGCGCACCAGCAGGTCGGCCAGGGTTTCCCGGCGCCCCTCGCTCTCGACCGAGAAGATAACCGGCCCGCTGAAGTGTTCGAGGAATCTGCGTAAATTGTCCAGCGGCGATTTTTGCTGGGCCTGCACGGAGAGGTCCGGCAGCGCCTGGTAGCCCAGGTTGGTGGCCCCGGCTCTGGGCTCAAGATGCCCGGTTTTAAGCTGGATTCGCGGCCAGTGTTTCAGGGCGGCGAACAGCTCATCGACCCGCAGCCAGAGCGCAGGCGGGGGCAGCAGCGGGCGCATCGGATCGATTTTGCGGTTTTCAAACCGGGTTTCGACCTCCTGCCAGAACCGCCCGGCGCTGCCTTCCAGATCGCCGGTGTTCACCACCAGGGTGTTGGCCGGAAGGTGCTGAAACAGTGAAGTGAGCGGCTCGCTAAAAAACAGCGGCTGCCAGTATTCAATCCCCGCCGGAAGGGTGCCTTTGCTGACCTGCTGGTAGATATGCTCCGCATCCCGTTTAACGTCGAACTGATCGCGCCACTGGCTGCGAAACAGCTCAATGGCGTTTTTGTCGGTCGGGAACTCGTGGGCCGGCAGCAGGTTAATCGCCTCGACCTCTTCCAGGGTGCGCTGGGTGTCCACGTCGAAAATCCGCAGGCTGTCCAGCTCGTCATCAAAAAAGTCCAGCCGGAAGGGGTGCTCGCTGCCCATCGGGAACAGATCCAGCAGCGCGCCGCGGGTGGCAAACTCCCCGTGCTCCATCACCTGATCGACACTGCGATACCCGGCCTGCTCCAGCTGGGTGCGCAGGGTATCCCGGGAGAGGCGCTGGCCCTTTTTCATCACCAGCGCATGCCCGTGCAGGAAGCTGTGGGGGCAGACCCGCTGCATCAGGGTGCTGACCGCAACGATCAACACGCCGCGCTGCATATCGGGCAACTGGTAGAGGGTGGAAAGCCGGGAGGAGATTATCTCCTGGTGCGGCGAGAAGCTGTCGTAAGGCAGGGTTTCCCAGTCGGCCAGGTGGATAACCATACTGTCGGTAAACTGCTGGATTTCATCGTTGAGCCGTAGCGCGTTTTGCATATCCGGCGCGATAAGCAGTACCGGCCCCGGGTGACGTTCGCTGATCTCTGCCACTTCAGTGGCACAGGCTGCGCCGATCAGTTCACCAAGCTGGCGCAGATCTCCTGCTTTACTGGGCAGGTCATAACGATAGTGTTCGGACATGAGTCTGTCGGGATCCCTTCAAGCTAGTGGGCGGGCGGCTGGGCCTGGCCCGGTAAATCCGGATGGTATCCCTTTATTATCCTTGATCATTTTACATAAGCAACCACAAGAAAAAGCGGCAGGATTTTTCCTAACGAAAACAACAAGTATGGTGATTATACTGGCCGCTGTGCCTGCCATAGCGGGTGTCCGGCGGGTGAGGCGTGCTTTTTCGCGGCGATTCGGGCGGTGGATATTTAGGCAAAAGTGCGCCATCCGCTTGATTGTGCTCTGTTTTATGGGTCACCCGGGATGACAAAAGCCGTTATAATTCATTTACTTGATTGCCCGGCACTTATATACTCCTCGATCATTTTGTAAAACCGCATAAGACGGATTTTCATGTATCAACCTGTCGCGTTATTTATCGGCCTGCGCTATATGCGCGGGCGGGCAGCAGATCGTTTTGGCCGCTTTGTCTCCTGGCTGTCGACCATCGGGATCACCCTGGGGGTGATGGCGCTGGTCACGGTACTGTCGGTGATGAACGGCTTCGAGCGGGAGCTGCAAAACAACATACTGGGGCTGATGCCGCAAGCCATGGTGACCACGGCGCAGGGGTCACTGAACCCGGCACAGGTGCCGGCACAGTCGCTGAAGCTGCAGGGGGTCTCCCGGGTGGCGGCGCTGACCAGCGGCGATGTGGTGCTCCAGAGTGCGCATAATGTCTCCGTGGGGGTGATGCTGGGTATTGACCCGGCCCAGGCGGATCCGCTGACCCCGTATCTGGTGAATGTGAAACAGCAGGCGCTGGAGCCGGGCAAATATAATGTCATTCTGGGCGAGCAGCTCGCCGGGCAGCTTGGGGTGCGGCGCGGAGACACTATCCGCGTGATGGTGCCCTCTGCCAGCCAGTTTACGCCGATGGGGCGTATCCCCAGCCAGCGGCTGTTTAATGTGATTGGCACCTTCGCGGCCAACAGTGAAGTGGATCAGTACCAGATGCTGGTCAACATTCAGGACGCTTCGCGCCTGATGCGCTACCCACAGGGCAATATTACCGGCTGGCGTCTGTGGCTTGATCAGCCGCTGCAGGTTGATACGCTCAGCCAGCAGCCCCTGGCTCAGGGGCTGGCGTGGAAAGACTGGCGCGAGCGCAAAGGGGAGCTGTTCCAGGCGGTCCGTATGGAGAAAAACATGATGGGGCTGCTGCTGAGCCTGATTGTGGCCGTGGCCGCGTTTAATATTATTACCTCCCTGGGGCTGATGGTGATGGAAAAGCAGGGAGAGGTGGCTATTTTGCAAACCCAGGGGCTGACCCGTCGCCAGATCATGGCGGTGTTTATGGTCCAGGGCGCCAGCGCCGGTGTGGTCGGTGCGTTGCTGGGCGCCGGGCTGGGCGCACTGCTGGCCAGCCAGCTGAATAATCTGATGCCGGTTATTGGCGCCTTCCTGGATGGCGCAGCACTGCCGGTGGCAATTGAACCCCTGCAGGTGATCACTATCGCCATTGTCGCCATGGCGCTGGCCCTGTTATCTACCCTGTATCCGTCCTGGCGCGCTGCCGCCACCCAACCCGCTGAGGCTTTACGTTATGAGTAATTCGGTCCTGTTACAGTGTGACAAACTGTGCAAACGCTATCAGGAAGGTAATGTGCAGACCGATGTGTTACACGACGTCAGCTTTACGATTAACAGCGGCGAAATGATGGCGATTGTGGGCAGCTCCGGCTCCGGGAAGAGTACCCTGCTGCATCTGCTGGGGGGGCTGGATACGCCCACCAGTGGCGATGTGGTGTTTGACGGCAAATCCTTAAGCCAGATGTCTTCGTCGGCGAAGGCGGAGCTGCGTAACCGCGAGCTGGGCTTTATTTACCAGTTCCACCACCTGCTGCCGGATTTTACCGCGCTGGAAAATGTCGCCATGCCGCTGATGATTGGCCGCCAGCAGGGGCCGCAAATGGAAAAAACCGCCATGGAGATGCTGGCGGCGGTGGGGCTTGATCACCGCAGTAAGCACCGCCCTTCAGAGCTTTCCGGCGGTGAGCGCCAGCGCGTGGCCATTGCCCGGGCGCTGGTCAACAACCCGCGACTGGTGCTGGCAGATGAGCCCACCGGTAACCTGGATGCCCGCAACGCCGACAGTATTTTTGAGCTGCTCGGCGAGCTTAACCGCAGGCAGGGCACCGCGTTTCTGGTGGTGACCCACGATTTGTCCCTTGCCCGGCGCATGTCGCGCCAGCTGGAGATGCGGGACGGTCGCCTGAACAATGAGCTGACATTAATGGGGGCCAGATAATGGCGCCTGCGCTTTCGTTACTGATTGGCCTGCGCTTTAGCCGGGGGCGGCGGCGCAGCGGCATGGTATCGCTGATCTCCGTGATCTCGACCTTCGGCATTGCGCTGGGGGTGGCGGTGCTGATTGTCGGGCTCAGCGCGATGAACGGATTTGAACGCGAGCTGAACAACCGCATTCTGGCGGTGGTGCCCCACGGTGAAATTGAGCCGGTGAACCAGCCCTGGCAGGACTGGCAGGGGGCGCTGAAGCGCATTGAGAAGGTGCCGGGTATTGTGGCGGCCGCACCCTATATTAATTTTACCGGCCTGGTGGAGAGCGGGGCGAACCTGCGCGCAGTGCAGGTAAAAGGGGTGGATCCGGTACAGGAAGCCCGGCTGAGTGCGCTGCCTTCGTTTGTGCAGCACAACGCCTGGCAGGACTTTAAAGCCGGGAGCCAGCAGATAATCCTCGGTAAAGGGGTGGCGGATGCCCTGCATGTGAAGCAGGGGGACTGGATCTCCATTATGATCCCCAACTCCGACGCTCAGCAAAAACTGCTGCAGCCGAAGCGGGTGCGCCTGCACGTGACCGGGATCCTGCAACTCAGTGGTCAGCTGGATCACAGCTTCGCCATGGTGCCGCTGGAGGATGCCCGCCAGTACCTGGATATGCCGCAAAGCGTGACCGGTGTTGCCATGAAGATGAAGGACGTTTTCAGTGCCAACCAGCTGGTGCGCGATGCCGGTGAAGTGACCAATGCCTATGTGTATATCAAAAGCTGGATGACAACCTACGGCTATATGTACCGCGATATCCAGATGATCCGCGCCATTATGTATCTGGCTATGGTGCTGGTGATTGGCGTGGCCTGTTTTAATATCGTCTCCACCCTGGTGATGGCGGTAAAAGATAAAAGCAGCGATATCGCTGTGCTGCGTACCCTGGGGGCCAAAGACGGGCTGATCCGCGCCATATTTATCTGGTACGGGCTGATGGCCGGGCTACTGGGGAGCGTTATCGGGGTGATTATCGGGGTGCTGGCCTCCTGGAAGCTGACGGCCATCATCAATCTGATTGAAAAACTGATCGGTCACCGTTTCTTGTCCGGCGATATTTACTTTATTGATTTCTTACCCTCTGAGCTACATGCCATGGACGTGGTGTATGTGCTGGGCACGGCGCTGATACTCAGCCTGCTGGCCAGCTGGTATCCGGCCCGCCGGGCGAGCAATATTGACCCGGCCCGGGTATTAAGTGGTCAGTAGATCAGGAGGCGGTATGTATTATGGCCTGGATGTGGGGGGCAGCAAGATTGCGCTGGGTGTCTATAACGGGCAGCGCCAGCAGCTGTGGGAAACCCGCATTCCTACCCCCCATGACAGTTACAGCCAGTTTCTGGCGGCGATAACCGGCCTGGTTGCCACGGCGGATCAGCGCTTTGGCGGCTGCGGGCATGTGGGCATCGGTATTCCGGGGATCCCGGAAGCGGACAACGGCACCCTGTACGCCGCCAACCTGCCAGCGGCCAGCGGTCGCCCGGTGAAGGCGGATCTCAGTGCACTGCTGGGGCGCGAGGTGCGCATGGATAACGACGCCAACTGCTTTGCCCTCTCCGAGGCCTGGGACGACGAGTTCAGCCAGTACCCGCTGGTGCTGGGGGTGATCCTCGGCACCGGGGTTGGCGGCGGGATCATCGTGAATGGCCAGCCCCTGACCGGGGCGCGGTTTATCAGCGGTGAATTTGGTCATATGCGCCTGCCGGTTGATGCGCTTCGCATCCTCGGCTGGGATACGCCCCTGCGCCGCTGCGGTTGCGGCCAGACGGGCTGTATTGAGACGGTGCTCTCCGGGCCGGGGTTTGCCTGGCTCTATCATCAGCGTTATGGTGAAACGCTCACCGCCCCGGACATTATTGCCCGCTACCACCGGCATGATCCCCGGGCGCAACAGCATGTGGCGCGTTACCTGGATGTGCTGGCCGCCTGTCTGGCAAACTGGCTGACCATGGTGGATGCGCATCTGGTGGTGATTGGCGGAGGGTTGTCGCAGTTTGCTACCCTGATTACGGAGTTACCGGGGCGGTTGCCGCAGTATTTACTGCCGGTGGCTAAAGTGCCGCGTATTGAGCAGGCCCGTCACGGGGATGCAGGCGGTATGCGTGGCGCGGCGTTTTTACATCTTTCGCGTCAGTAATTATTGAGGGTGATATGCCATCGCGTGGGCTTCATCGGTTATGTCGTTTCCGCAAGAATAAACGACGGTTGCGGGCGCGTTTGCGCCAGCGTACTTTTTTCCGGGACGAGCGGGGACCAGAAGGTATGGAAAAACCCAGAGTGGTGGTATTAACCGGGGCCGGTATTTCTGCTGAGTCGGGGATCCGGACATTCCGTGCCGCAGACGGGCTCTGGGAGGAGCACCGGGTTGAGGATGTGGCCACCCCGGAGGGCTTTGAACGCGATCCGGCCCTGGTGCAGGCGTTTTATAATGCCCGCCGTGCCCAGCTCAGCCTGCCGGAGATCAAACCCAACGCCGCCCATTATGCCCTGGCTGAACTGGAGCGGGCGCTGGGGGGCAATTTACTGCTGGTCACCCAGAATATCGACAATCTGCACGAGCGTGCCGGTAGCCGCAATATTATCCATATGCACGGTGAGTTGCTGAAGGTGCGCTGCGCCTGGAGCGGCCAGGTGCTGGACTGGACCGGCGATGTGCAGCCGGACGATCGCTGCCACTGCTGCCAGTTTCCCGCCCGGCTACGCCCGCATGTGGTGTGGTTTGGCGAAATGCCGCTGGGAATGGATGAGATTTACCAGGCTATTGCGGACGCGGATATCTTTATTGCTATCGGGACTTCCGGCCATGTTTATCCTGCCGCCGGGTTTGTACACGAAGCGCGCCTGCAGGGGGCCCATACGGTGGAGCTGAATCTGGAGCCCAGCCAGGTCGGCAGCGAGTTTGAAGAAAAGCACTACGGGCTTGCCAGCGAAGTGGTGCCTGAGTATGTGCGTAAGATTATTGCTGAGTTGTCAGCGTAACGGGTAAGACCCGGCGTCTGCCGGGCCTTACGGGCGGGCTTAACGGCCCGCTTTGAGTTTCTGGTAGTAGGACTCATAGATGGCGCTGGCGTTGCCAACGTCGTTCTGCCATTCGCCTTTTTCCAGCACGGCTTTGTCCGGATATAACGAGGTGTCCCCGGCGACGGCTTTACTCAGCAGTTTACGGGCGGCGAGGTTAGGGGTCGGGTAACCGATGGTTTCCGCCACCTGTTTAGCCACATCCGGGCGCAGCAGGAAGTTAATCAGCTTCAGTGCCGCCTGCGGGTTTTTCGCGTTGGCCGGAATGGCCAGGCTGTCCATCCAGAAGATCCCGCCTTCTTTCGGCCAGATTATCGCCATCGGCGTACCGGCCTGGCGCGCCACAAAAGCGGAGCCGTTCCAGATCATCCCGAGGTTCACTTCCCCTTCCATAAATGGATTGGCCGGGTTATCAGAGTTAAACGCCGCCACGTTTGGCATCAGCTTTTGCAGCTCATGGTAGGCCGCTTCTATCTCTTTCGGATCGGTGGTGTTGCCGGAGTAACCCAGTTTACGCAGGGCAATCTGGAACACTTCCCGGGCGTCGTCGGTCAGCAGAATGCTGTTTTTGTACTCCGGCTTCCACAAATCGGCCCAGCTGGTGACGCTTTTCGGATCGAGGCTGTCCGTGTTCACCCCAATGGCGGTCGCCCCCCAGATATAGGGAACAGAGTAGTCATTACCGGGATCGAAAGGCTTATTCAGCATTTGCGGATCCAGGTTGTGGAAGTTGCTCAGCTTGCTTTTGTCGATCTGCTGCAGCATGCCTTCTTTGCGCATCTTCGCCACATAATAGGTGGAGGGCACCACCAGATCATAAGCGCCTTCTTTGTAGGTTTTCAGCTTGGCGTACATGGTCTCGTTCGACTCGTAAGTCGAATAGATAACCTTGATCCCGGTCTCTTTGGTGAATTGCTCCAGCAGACCTGGCGGGACGTATTCCGTCCAGTTGTAGAAGTAGAGCGTGTCGTTGCCGGCTGCGTGAGCCGCATTAATACCCAGCGCCAGTGCACCTGCCGCCAGCAGGTGGCGTGACCATTTTTTCATTTTAACGTCCCCTGAATTTTACTTTTATCACGAAGTATAAGCTGGCTGATAATAACCAGAACCAGCGACAGTACCAGCAGGATAGTCGCCAGTGAGTTGACTTCCGGCGAGACCCCCACCTTCACCATTGAGTAGATCTTCAACGGCAGAATTTCATAAGCCGGCCCGGTGACGAAGGACGAGACCACCACATCGTCCATGGACAGGGTAAAGCTCAGTAACCAGCCTGCGGCCACGGCGGGCATCGCCAGGGGCAGGATAATTTTGCGCAGTATTACCACTTCGCTGGCCCCCAGATCCCGGGCCGCCTCCAGCATGCGCACATCAAACCCTTTCAGGCGCGAATAGACGCTGACCACCACAAACGGCAGGCAAAACGTAATGTGCGAGAACAAAAGTGACCAGAAGCCCAGCGAGATGCCCAGCAGCATAAACAGCACCAGCAGGGAGATAGCCATAACGATATCCGGCGACATCATCACCACAAACAGCATGCCGCTGACAAAGGGCTTACCGCGAAAGTGATAGCGGTACAGAGCCACCGCCGCCAGCGAGCCAATCAGCGTGGCGAAGGTGGCAGAGGCCACCGCCATGGTCAGCGAGTGTTTTGCCGCCTGCAGCAGGCTGTCGTTGTTCATCAGCAGGCTGTACCAGTTAGTGGTAAATCCCTGCCAGTTGATGCCAAAGCGCGACTGGTTAAATGAGTTCACGATCAGAATGATGATCGGAATATATAAAAAGGCATAGATGGCGGACATAAATCCGCCGCGCAGCAGACGGCCGATCATTCCAGTTCCACCTTCTTATTCAGCAGGCGCGCAGCGCGCCAGTACACCAGCAGCATCAGCCCCATCACCAGGGTGAGGGTGATACTGGTCGCGGCACCAAATGGCCAGTCGCGGATATTCAGGAACTGGCTTTTGATAACGTTACCGACCATCAGGTTTTTGGCTCCCCCCATTAAGTCGGAAATATAAAACAGCCCCATGGCCGGCAGCATCACCAGCAGGCACCCGGCAATAATGCCCGGCATGGTAAGGGGCAGAATAATGCGGGTGAAGATTTGCAGTTTGCCTGCGCCCAGATCTCTTGCGGCCTCCAGCAGCGGTTTATCCAGCTTCTCAATACTGGAGTAGAGCGGCATTACCATAAACGGCAGCAGAATATACACCAGGCCGATAATGACCGCCGACGGGGTGTACATAATCCGCACCGGGGTATCGATAAGCCCGGTCCACAATAAGAACTCGTTAAGGTAGCCGCGGGTGCTGAGGAACAGTTTCAGCCCGTAGATGCGAATAAGCGAGTTGGTCCAGAACGGGACTATCAGCAAAAACAGCAGCAGCGGGCGAAGGTTATGGGGCAGGCGCGCCAGAAACCAGGCAAAGGGATAACCGATAACCAGGCAGGTGAGGGTGGCAATGGCCGCCATGTTCAGCGAATGCAGCAGAACATCCAGATAGAGCGGATCAAACAGCCGGGTGTAGTTATCCCAGGTGAAGACCAGCCTGACAAAGCTGGCGTCATCCCGGGTGAGAAAACTGGTGCCGATAATCAGCAGATTCGGCAAAAAAACAAACAGGACCAGCCAGCCGACGATCAGCGCAATAACGGCGTTCTGGAATTTACGCGAGGTTTTCATCTGCCAGCACGACCTCCCAGCTTTCCACCCAGCTTACCGCCATCTTCTGATCCAGAGAGTGGTCGAAGGCCGGGTCATCCTCGTTAAAGAATTCACTGACCATGACGATTTTGCCGCTCTCCAGCTCCACGGTAGATTCCAGGGTCATTCCCTTGTAGTTGCGCTCGCGCACGTAACCGACCAGCTCTTCCACGTCGTTCTCGTGGTTGACCTCTTCAACCCGCAAATCTTCCGGGCGCAGCAGCACATTCAGTTTCTGGCCCGGCCAGACCGGAAAATTCACATAAATAAAGCACTCGCGGCCTTCCACACAGGCGCGCACCCGCTGTTCATCCACCCGCTCGTGGACGACCGCATCGAAGATATTAATCTCGCCAATAAAACTCGCCACGAAGAGGTTTTTGGGCTCTTCATAGATTTCGCGCGGTGTGCCGTCCTGCTCTATGCGCCCGTCGCGCATCACCACGATACGGTCCGACATGGTCAGGGCTTCTTCCTGATCATGGGTCACAAACACAAAGGTGATCCCCAGTTTACGCTGCAGGGCTTTGAGTTCGTTTTGCATCTGTTTGCGCAGTTTGTAGTCCAGCGCCGAGAGGGATTCATCCAGTAACAGTAACCGGGGCTTGTTCACCACCGCCCGGGCAATGGCCACGCGCTGCTGCTGGCCGCCAGACAGCTGGTGCGGCTTGCGCTGGGCAAACTCGTCCAGTTGCACCATTTTCAGGGCATCGACCACGCGCTGGTGGAGCTCCGGGGCTGGCGTTTTTTGCATTCTTAGCCCAAAGGCGACGTTTTCAAACACCGTCATATGGGGAAACAGCGCATAGCTCTGGAATACGGTGTTGACGTGGCGGTTTTCCGCAGGGATATGGGTAATGTCTTCGTCATCCAGATAGATCGATCCGCTATCGACATTTTCCAGCCCGGCCAGTAAGCGTAAAACCGTGGTTTTACCGCAACCGGAGGGGCCCAGCAGAGTCAGAAATTCGCCGTGATTGATAGTCAGGGAGAGGTCGGGGATCACTGTCTTGCTGTCAAAACTTTTACGAATATCCACCAGTTTCACCAGTGGAGTGAGCGGACGTGTTGGTCTGTTCAATTTTTTACGCTGTCCCATTAATAACGCATCCTGTTATTAGCCGGATGCGGGGTTTGTGATTAACCACCTTTGGGTTTGACACTCGGTTAAGTAAGGGCTGGCATTCTACGGCAAACCACCTTAATCGCCAATGCTCTGGGACACTAATCGGCGGATTAAATCCCGCGAATGATTTGCGGCTATAGTCATTGTTATTGTGCGGTAGATAGCGGGTTAAATCCCCGCTCTCCCGAAGGGCGGGGCCGGGAATTTTACCGGGGCGCCGGGTGGGTAAAAAAACACCAGACAAGGCCGGATTGTGCAGAATTTTTAACCTTGCCGGGTTAAAAGTGACTTGACGCAATATTTGTCATTAGCGGCTTATCGATAATACTGGCTTGTCAGAAGAGGGTGGTGAGATGGATAAATTACTTGAACGTTTTTTGCAGTACGTCGCGCTGGATACCCAGTCCAGGCCCGGCGTCAAGCAGGTGCCCAGTACCGAAGGCCAGTGGAAATTACTGAACCTGCTTAAATCCCAGATGGAAGAGATGGGGCTTACCAGTGTCACCCTCAGCGAACACGGCACCGTGATGGGGACACTCCCGGCAAACGTGGCCGGTGATGTGCCGGTTATCGGTTTTATTGCCCACGTGGATACGGCGCCGGATTTCAGCGGAAAGCATGTCCGGCCGCAGATCGTGGAAAACTATCGCGGCGGCGATATTGCCCTGGGCATTGGCGATGAGGTGCTCTCGCCGGTGATGTTCCCGGTGCTGCATCAGCTACTTGGTCAGACGCTTATCACCACTGACGGTAAAACCCTGCTCGGGGCGGACGATAAATCCGGTATTGCGGAAATCATGACGGCGCTGGCAACCCTGAAGGGCAAAAACATTCCCCACGGCGATATCCGGGTGGCATTTACCCCGGATGAGGAAGTCGGTAAAGGGGCGGCCTGGTTTGATGTGGAAGCCTTCGGCGCTGACTGGGCCTATACGGTTGACGGCGGCGGTGTTGGCGAGCTGGAGTATGAGAATTTTAACGCCGCGTCAGTGACAATAAAAATTGTCGGCAATAATGTGCACCCCGGCACCGCCAAAGGGGTGATGGTGAATGCCCTCTCCCTGGCGGCGCGTATTCATGCAGAGATCCCGGCAGAAGAGTCGCCAGAGAAGACCGACGGCTATCAGGGCTTTTATCACCTGACCTCAATGAAGGGCAGCGTCGACCGGGCAGAGATGCACTATATCATCCGCGATTTTGAGCGCGAAGGGTTCGAGGCCCGCAAGCGGCGGATGATGGAGATTGCGAAAAAGGTCGGTAAAGGGCTGCACCCGGATTGCTATATCGAACTGGTGATTGATGACAGCTACTACAATATGCGCGAGAAGGTCATGGCCCACCCGCATATTATTGATATTGCGCGCCAGTCGATGCTGGACTGCGGTATTGAACCGGATATGAAACCCATCCGTGGCGGGACAGACGGCGCCCAGCTGTCGTTTAAAGGGTTACCCTGCCCGAATCTGTTTACCGGCGGCTACAACTTCCACGGTAAGCATGAGTTTATTACCCTCGAAGGGATGGCAAAAGCCGTGCAGGTGATTGTGCGGATTGCCGAGCTCAGCACTACGCGCTAAATCAGCGGGCCCGGGCGGGCCCGCTTGCGTGGTTACCCGGCGAAATACCAGTAGCCGCTGTTAACCAGCGCGGCAAGCATAGCCAGAAACACCGGATCTTCCAGGGCATCGCCAAAGGCCTCTTCCCGCAGCTCGATATGTTGGGCCAGGGCGCTCAGGGCCGGGCGGTGCGGGCTGTCAATCAGCTCACCGTTAACATACACCTCGTTGCCAATGCGCAGCACCCGTAAACCGCCAAGGCGGGTCAGCGTTTCGCCCTGCTTAAGCGCGTCGTAGATTTCATCCGGCTGGTAGGGGGGCTCCGGCGGGGCAATATCCAGCTCGTGGCGTGACTGAGAGATAAACTCGCCAAACCACCGGGTAAACTGCTCCGGCTGGTGGATAAGCTCCAGCATCATCGTCCGGGCTTTTTCCAGCTCCGCGGGCAGGATATCCGCCGGGTTTTCCCGGGCCGGGAGATCCGGATCGCTGTAATACTGGTTCCCCAGCTCGCGCTGTAATACATAATCCGCAAAGCCGCTGATAAGCTCCCGGGTGTTGGGGGCGCGGAACCCGACGGAGTAATTCAGTGAATTTTCCAGGGCGTAGCCTTCATGGGGGAAACCGGGCGGAATATAGAGAATATCCCCGGGCTCCATCTCTTCGTCGATGATGGCTTCGAAAGGATCCACCTGTAGCAGGTCCGGGTGCGGGCAGTGCTGTTTTAGCGGCAGCTTTTCACCCACCCGCCAGCGGCGGCGGCCGGTGCCCTGAATAATAAACACGTCGTACTGATCCAGGTGAGGACCAACGCCGCCGCCGGGCACCGAGAAGGAGATCATCAGATCATCGGTTCGCCAGTCCGGCAGGAAGCGGAACGCGTGCATCAGCCCGGTGGTGGCTTCGTGCCAGTGGTTAACCGCCTGAACCAGCAGCGACCAGTTGGTTTCGCCCAGATGATCGTAGCTTTCAAACGGGCCGTGTCGGACGTCCCACTGGCCCTCAAGATGGCTCACCAGGCGGCTGTCTACTTCCGTTTCCATTGCCAGCCCGGCCAGTTCATCCGGGGTGATGGGATCAATAAAATTGATAAAGCCGCGCTTGAGCACTACGGGTTTTTTTTGCCAGTAGCGCTGAATAAAGTCGGCCTGATTAAGAGCGATGTGATAATCCATGTTGTCATCCGGCTGAGTACCTGACCGGGAGTATAACGGATCGTCTTTTTTCTGCATGATCGCTGCAGGCTTTTCGGTTAATTATCTTCACCGGTGGCGTTCTGGCGGCCAAAAATAATTTCCATTCTGGCGCCGCCCAGGGGGCTGTCGCTGGGCAGAATATGCCCGTCGTACTGTTCGACTATCTCCCGGGCGACGGATAGCCCCACCCCTTGCCCCGGGCGCAGGGTATCGGCCCGCTGGCCCCGGTCAAACACCAGGCTGCGTTTGCTTTCGGGAATACCGGGGCCGTCGTCTTCCACAATCAGGTGCAGGGTCTCTTCATCCTGGCGGGCGCTGATATCGACAAACTCCAGGCAATATTTGCAGGCGTTATCCAGCACGTTGCCCAGCACTTCCATAAAGTCGTTCTGCTCGCCGATAAAGGTTATCTCCGGCGAGATATTCAGCGAAATGGAGACCCCTTTATTCTGGTAGACCTTATTCAGGGCGGAGGTGAGATTGTCCAGCAGCGGGGCCACCGGGTGCAGCTCGCGGCTTAACAGCGCGCTGCCGCTGCGCATACTGGCCCGGTGCAGGTAGTAGCCAATCTGCTGGGAGATCCGGCTGATTTGCTCCAGCATCACCGGCTCGGCCTGGCGCACGGAGAGCTTATCGGTGCGCAGCGCCCGCAGGGTGCTTTGCAGCACCGCCAGCGGTGTTTTCAGGCTGTGGGTGAGATCGGTAAGCGTGGTGCGGTATTTGTCGTAACGCTCGCGCTCGCTTTTGAGCAGCCGGTTCAGGTTACGCACCAGGCTGGTCAGCTCCCGGGTGGTGGTCGGGTTAAGCGTATCCCGGTTGTGATCCTCAAGCTCGCGCACTTCCCGGGCCAGGGCTTCAATGGGGCGCAGGCTCCACCAGGCCGCCAGCCACAGCAGCGGCACCACCAGCAGCAGGTTAGCCAGCAGCACGTAGACAAACCAGCTCCACACCATGTAGGAGCGCTTAAGCTCGATAGGGATTTTATCCACCACCACCATGGTCAGGGCGGGCATAATGCCGGTGGCCGGGTAACGGTTTACCGCAATTGAGTGGGTGAGCTCTTCGTCGCTGTCGTCGTCATGGATATCGCTGAGCTTGCGCTGCACGGCGTGGTTATTGCCCACCAGCACCCGCGATGAGGCGTAACTGGCCTCCAGCTCGTGGAATCCGTTGGATTTCAGCCACTCGGGTTTGATGTGTTTTTCCAGCCACGGCACCTGGCGCTGGGACCAGAGCAGTTTACCGTGCTCGTCGTAGATAAACGTTAGCGTCGGGCTCTGGAGATCAAGATGCTCGGGAACATCAAGGGTGATTTTGCCGTCTTCCCAGCGGGCGAGGGTGTAGAACAGATTGCTTTCACCGCGCAGCAGCCGGAAGGTGGTTTTATCAAAGCTCACGCTGTAACCGAGCAGGGCGACCACCCCATAGGCCAGCGACAGCACCAGAACGACGGCTGCGGTCGCAAGAAGAAAGCGAACCCGCAGCGACAGGGGAAAAAGGGAACGTAAAAGGTGCTTCATGGTGTCAGATCAAAACGGTATCCCTGGCCGCGCACGGTGGTGATGACATCGCTGGCGTGCTGCGCCTGGATTTTTTTACGCAGGCGGCCCATCAGCACGTCGATAGTGTGGCTTTCGCGCAGCTCTGCATCCGGGTAGAGCTGGAGCATCAGCGAATCTTTGCTCACCACTTTGCCGGTGTTGCGGATCAGCGTTTCGATAATGGTGTACTCAAAGGCGGTCAGTTTTATCGGGGTGTCGTTAATAGAGAGCTCCCGGCGGGAGAGATCAATCTGGAACGGTGCCATGGTGATAACCTGCGAGGCCAGGCCGCTGTTGCGGCGCAGCAGCGCCTGCATACGGGCAACGACTTCTTCCAGATGGAACGGTTTGGTGACGTAATCGTCTGCCCCGGCGCCCAGCACTTCGACTTTATCCTGCCAGCCTTCCCGGGCGGTAAGCACCAGAATCGGTAAGATGATATTGTGGCTGCGCCAGCGGCGGATCATCGACATTCCGTCTTCATCAGGCAACCCAAGATCGACGATGGCAACATCGGGCATATGTTCATTGAGAAAATAGTCTGCTTCTTTGGCATCTTCCGCGGCGTCAACCTGGTGGCCGAGCTCGCGTAATTGTACCTGCAGGTGATGACGCAGCAGAGCATTATCTTCTACAACTAATACGCGCATGGTGGATTCTCCTGATTAAATCATTTCCTAAGTCTACCGCGAATTATTGTGGCAGCGGGATAAACAATGAGTAAACGATAAAAAAGGAGCGCGGGCCGGCCGCCGAACAGCCGCCAGCCCGCGGGCCATTATTTCAGGGTATCGACCAGCTGAACCGCGTAACCCAGGTAGTTTGCCGGGGTCATGGCTTTCAGGCGGATTTTTTCTTCTTCCGGCAGGGCCAGACCGTCGATAAAGTCTTTCATCCCCTGAGCATCTACCCGTTTGCCGCGGGTTAACTCTTTGAGCTTCTCGTAAGGCTTCTCAATACCGTAGCGGCGCATCACCGTCTGGATAGGCTCGGCCAGCACTTCCCAGTTGTGGTCCAGCTCATCAAGCAGGTGGTCGCGGTTTACTTCCAGTTTACCCACCCCTTTGAGGGTGGACTGGTAGGCTATCAGCGCGTAGCCCACGCCCACGCCGAGGTTACGCAGCACGGTGGAGTCGGTCAGATCGCGCTGCCAGCGGGAAACCGGCAGTTTGCTGGCCAGATGCTGGAGCACCGCGTTGGACAACCCGAGGTTACCTTCGGAGTTTTCGAAGTCGATGGGGTTGACCTTATGCGGCATGGTGGAGGAGCCAATCTCACCGGCGACGGTTTTCTGTTTGAAGTGGCCAAGGGCGATATAGCCCCATACGTCGCGATCAAAGTCGATAAGGATCGTGTTAAAGCGCGCGATGCAGTCGAACAGTTCGGCGATATAGTCGTGGGGCTCAATCTGGGTGGTGTACGGGTTCCAGGTTATGCCGAGAGAGGTCACGAAGGATTCGCTGAAGGCGTGCCAGTCCACTTCCGGGTAGGCGGCGATATGGGCGTTATAGTTGCCCACCGCGCCGTTGATTTTGCCCAGAATTTCTACCTGTTCCAGCTGGCGGTACTGGCGTTCCATCCGGTAGGCCACGTTAGCCATTTCTTTACCCATGGTGGACGGGGTAGCGGGCTGGCCGTGGGTGCGGGAGAGCAGGGGGATGTCGCGGTACTGCTCTGCCAGGCTGCGTATGGCGCTGATGATGTTGCGCCACACCGGCAGGATCACCTCCTGGCGGGCGGTTTGCAGCATCAGGGCGTGGGACAGGTTGTTAATGTCCTCGGAGGTGCAGGCAAAGTGAATAAATTCAGACACCGCGTGCAGTGCCGGCACGGCGGCCACTTTCTCTTTCAGGAAATATTCCACCGCTTTCACATCGTGGTTGGTGGTGCGCTCGATGGTCTTGATCCGCGCGGCATCTTCCACACTGAACTGCGCGACGATATCATCAAGGAAACCGATTGCGTCCTGGGGAAAAGCAGGAACTTCCCCAATCGCTTCGTGCGCGGCCAGTTTTTGCAGCCAGCGTACTTCTACCTGTACGCGGAATTTCAGCAAACCAAATTCGCTGAAAATGTCGCGCAGAGCGCTGACCTTATCGCCGTAGCGTCCATCAATCGGTGAAACGGCGGTCAGTGAGGATAATTCCATAAGTCAAGACTCCTGAGAGGTTAACAGTGTGCAAGAATTTGTTTGGCCTGGGTTGTCAGGCGGCCACGGGAAAACATAAGTTGCAGGCGGCCACCGCCTGACTGGTGCCACAGGACTGCTGAGCGGATCCCGGCCAGCAGTGTCGCCCGGACTTTGGCCTGTACCTGGGGGCTTTGCAAAACCGTGGGGGAGCCGGTGACCTGAATGCGCGGCCCCAGCGGGCTTATCACATCCACATAAATGCCCGCCATGGCGTTGATCAGGGTGTCGGACTCCAGATCAAAATGGTCCAGCTGGCGCTGCAGGCCCGCGATCCGCTGGCCCAGGGTGTCGAGGGCCTCTTTACGTGCCGAGAGCTTACGCTCCAGCACCATCAGGCTCAGGGTATAGCGGGTCAGCTCTGCCCCGGCTCCCTGGCGCTGGCTGGCGTTAAGCACGCCAAGCAGGGTTTCCAGGCCGGTGCGCAGGTTTGCTTCGCGCCCACCGTATACCCCCAGCGCAGAGGCGGGGTTTAAATCGATAACGCTGTTCAGCATGGTGTGCAGGGCGTCCGTGTCGCAGTGTCCCTGATGCGCCAGTTGCTGAACCAGCCTGGCAGACTGGCAGATACCTGCCAGCGCCAGCGTGATGTCGTAATAATTTTTCGCCACGAAAACTCCTGTTTTGTGTGCTGCACGTATCAGCAGGGTAGCGGCAGGCGCTGCTCGATAATACCGCCGCCCAGGCACACTTCGCCGTCATAAAAGACCGCTGACTGCCCGGGGGTGACGGCCGCAACCGGCGAATCAAACTGCACTTCAATGCGGTCTTCACCAAGGGGGGTGACGGTGCAGGGGATATCTTCCTGGCGGTAGCGGGTTTTCACGGTGCAGCGCAGGACCCGGGTCAGCGGCTCGCGGGAGACCCAGTGCAGCTGCTGGGCAACCAGCCCGACAGACATCAGGCGCGGGTGCTCATGCCCCTGGGCGACCACCAGAATATTGTTTTCCACGTCTTTATCGACCACGTACCACGGATCTTCGCTGCCCTCTTTGGTACCGCCGATCCCCAGCCCTTTACGCTGACCAAGGGTGTGGTACATCAGCCCCTGGTGCTGGCCGATTTCGTCCCCGTCGACCGTGACGATTTTCCCCGGCTGTGCGGGCAGGTAGCGGCCGAGAAATTCGCGGAATTTACGCTCGCCAATAAAACAGATACCGGTGGAGTCTTTTTTCTTCGCGGTGGCCAGATCAAGCTGCTCTGCGATGCGGCGCACTTCGGGTTTTTCCAGCTCGCCCACCGGGAACAGGCTCTGGGCAACTTGCTCATGGCTCAGGGTGTACAGGAAGTAGCTCTGATCTTTATTGCCATCGAGCCCGCGCAGCAGCCGCGTGGTGCCTTCGCTGTCCTGGCGGCGCACGTAGTGGCCGGTCGCGATATAATCCGCGCCCAGATCTTCGGCGGCAAACTCCAGGAAGGCTTTAAATTTTATCTCTTTGTTGCACAGGATATCCGGGTTCGGTGTCCGCCCGGCTTTATATTCCGCCAGGAACAGTTCGAAGACATTGTCCCAGTATTCAGCGGCAAAGTTGACGGTGTGCAGTTCAATACCCAGCTTATCGCAGACGGCCTGGGCATCGGCCAGGTCGGCGGCGGCGGTGCAGTATTCCTCGCCATCGTCCTCTTCCCAGTTCTTCATGAACAGGCCCTCAACCTTGTATCCCTGTTGTTGCAACAGGTAGGCGGAGACGGAGGAATCAACACCGCCGGACATGCCGACGATCACTTTTTTCTGGCTGTTATCAGACATGGGAATACTCACAACATTGAACTTCAGGGCGGCGTATTCTAGCACGGTGCACCACGTTAGGCACCCTTTGTAAAAGGCCAGTTAAATGCGCCCAGCATCTCCAGCGGATAACGGGGAGATTCCAGATAGCAGCGAATACTTTCCGCCACCAGCGGGGAGCGTAAATTATCCGCCTCAAGAATGATTTGCGGATCCAGCCACAGGCAGCGATCGATATCGCTGTCATGGGGGGTAGTGGGTAGTGGCGCATCCAGATCAATGACAAACAAAAAGCGCAGGAACGGGGTGTTGTCCGGGGCTATCCACTGGTGCATGCGGACAAACTGCTGGGGAACGGCGCGGATCCCGGTCTCTTCCCACAGTTCGCGGCTGGCGGCTTCCACCAGGGTTTCGTTGGCCTCAAGATGACCGGCGGGCTGGTTCCATGTGGCTTTGCCGTTAATGGTCTCCTCCACCACCAGAAATTTACCCTGGGCCTGTACCAGGCAGGCAACGGTAACATGGGGTTTAAACATGGTTCCTCCGGTGCTATAGCGGTTTGTCGATATTATCGTAAAGGGTTTGCAGCTGTTTCAGGCGTTCGTCATAGCGCTGGTTAAGGCACTGAATATGGCTCCCGCACTGGTGGCGCCGGGCCAGCCACTGCTGTTGTGCATCCTGCATATTCCCCCGGGTGCCCATGGCGAATAAGCCGGACAGCAGCCGGTAGGTGGTTGCCATTTCCACGTCTTTATCGTTCAGAGTGCGGTTGTGGCAGATGGCTGTCTCATCGGGCGTGCGGGCGCGGGTACAGTCAAAACTGGCGGCTGTCGCCGGGCTGCACATCAGCAGCAGGGCGCAAAGGGGAAGGGCGATTTTTATCATAAGCTGACCTCGCGCCACTCTCCGTTTGCCAGATTGTCGAGTGTCCAGGCCCCGAGGGCGTAGCGAATCAGGCGCAGAGTGGGGTAGCCCACATGGGCGGTCATGCGCCGGACCTGGCGGTTACGCCCCTCATACAGGGTGATTTTCAGCCAGCTGGTGGGGATGGATTTACGCTCGCGGATCGGGGGATTACGCGGCCAGAGCCAGCCCGGCTCCGCCACCCGTTCAATACCGGCGGGCAGGGTGGGGCCATCGTTGAGGGTGACGCCGGTGCGCAGCATTTCCAGCGCCTGTTCGTCTGGCTCACCTTCGACCTGAACATAGTAAATTTTGCCGGTACGTTTCCCCGGCTGGGTTAAGCGGGCCTGGAGCGCGCCGTCATTGGTGAGCACCAGCAGCCCTTCGCTGTCGCGATCGAGGCGCCCGGCGGCGTAGACACCGCTGACCGGAATATAGTCTTTCAGCGTGGCGCGGCCCTGCTCGTCGGTAAATTGCGGCAGGACATCAAAAGGTTTATTAAACAATATCACCCGGGTGGGGCCCGCAGGGCGGCGTTTGTCTGCGCTCTGGCCTGTGGTGCGCCGCCCGATACGGGGCGGACGGGGTTTTCTGGTCTGGTTATACATAGGGGGCATCTGGTCAGTCATACTGCCCCAAGGGTAACACACTGGCCGCGGTCTGAGGTAACCGGGCAGGAAATTGCCCTGCGTAGCGCAGGCCGGAGCGCTTGTCCAGCATATGGCGCGAATTGGTGTTAATCGAGTCTGGCGCGGTGCGTAACAATCCGGTAGTATTGACACGCTAATTACAAATCATTAACAAAAAATTCAGTAATAAACCAGAAGCGCTCGAAGGAGAGGTGAATGGAAAGCAAAGTAGTTGTTCCGGCGGAAGGTCAGAAAATCACCCTGCAAAACGGTAAGTTGAATGTGCCGCATAACCCGGTAATTCCTTATATCGAGGGTGACGGTATTGGTGTGGATGTTACCCCGCCGATGCTGAAAGTGGTTAACGCCGCCGTGGAGAAAGCCTATAAGGGCGAGCGGAAAATTTCCTGGATGGAGATCTACACCGGTGAAAAATCAACCCAGCTCTACGGCCCGGATGTCTGGCTGCCCCAGGAGACGCTGGATCTGATCCGCGAATACCGCGTGGCTATCAAAGGCCCGCTGACCACTCCCGTAGGCGGCGGTATCCGTTCTCTGAACGTTGCGCTGCGCCAGGAGCTGGATCTGTATGTCTGCCTGCGCCCGGTACGCTACTATCAGGGCACTCCCAGCCCGGTCAAACACCCGGAACTGACGGATATGGTCATTTTCCGTGAAAACTCCGAAGATATTTATGCCGGTATCGAATGGAAAGCCGACAGCGCCGATGCTCAGAAAGTGATTAACTTCCTGCGCGAAGAAATGGGCGTGAAGAAAATCCGCTTCCCTGAGCATTGCGGTATCGGTATTAAGCCGTGCTCTGAGCAGGGCACAAAACGCCTGGTGCGCGCGGCCATTGAATACGCTATCACTAACGATCGCGATTCCGTGACCCTGGTCCACAAAGGCAACATCATGAAATTCACCGAGGGTGCCTTTAAAGACTGGGGTTACCAGCTGGCCCGCGAAGAGTTCGGTGCCGAGCTGGTAGACGGCGGCCCGTGGATGAAGATCAAAAACCCGAACACCGGCAAAGACATTATCGTTAAAGATGTGATTGCCGATGCCTTCCTGCAGCAGATCCTGCTGCGCCCGGCCGAGTATGACGTTATCGCCTGTATGAACCTCAACGGCGACTACATCTCTGACGCCCTGGCAGCCCAGGTTGGCGGTATCGGTATTGCCCCGGGTGCCAACATTGGCGACGAGTGCGCACTGTTCGAAGCCACCCACGGCACCGCGCCGAAATACGCCGGTCAGAACAAGGTGAACCCGGGCTCGATTATCCTCTCCGCTGAGATGATGCTGCGTCACATGGGCTGGTTTGAAGCTGCCGATCTGATTGTTAAAGGTATGGAAGGCGCGATCAATAACAAGACCGTGACCTATGACTTCGAGCGTCTGATGGAAGGCGCTAAGCTGCTGAGTTCCAGCGAGTTTGGCGACGCGATTATCGCGAATATGTAATCAGCCAGTCTGAGAGGCACAAAACGGGAGCCTGAGGGTTCCCGTTTTTTTATGTTAATCAGACACAGAAATATAACGCAGCCCCTTCGCTTATTTATAATTATTATTACAGCGTTAATATGCCCGCCATAAAAGCAGCAACAAAAATTAACTATCGCGCAATCTTTAAGTATAGTCTGTTTTTCGTTTCGCGCGGTATTTTCATGGGCTTTATTTTCTTCAGTGGGGATAATTTCATTTGTGTTCACGCTTTTACCCGTAACAGATATGCTATCTGAACTTTTGTGAACCCAGTCAATAAAAAGTATTCAGTATTATCTTAATTTTACCTTCAGCAAGGTTATGCCGTGGAGGTGAAAATATGTCTGAATTACTCGATGTTATCAGCAGACACTTTGGTAAATTGTCCCTGACCTGGATTGTCGCAGGGTTTATTGGCTGGACTGCTGTGGCATATTTCGCCTGGGGCCAGTACCATGACGGCGCACCGGGAATATATGTTCTGACCGGCTGGCTTGCCTGGGCAATATTTCATCTGGCGCCCGTATGGGCATTATCACTGATATTCTGGGTCAGACGGCGTATTACGCCGGTTCGTTACCGGCATTAATTATCTGGCGGAAAATAAAAAGACCCGAAACCGGGTCTTTTTTATTCAGAGGGGATAGCTGAAATATCCCGCTAAAAAAGGATTAATTAAATACCATGCCGCCATCAATAATCAGCGCCTGGCCGGTCATATAATCCGAGTCGCTCCCGGCAAGGTAGGAGACACAAGCCGCAACGTCTTCAGGCTCGGAAATACGCCCCAGAGCAACGTTCTTCGCCCATTGCTCCAGGCCCCATTCCAGGGTCTGGCCGTTTTCATCGGCCACTTTCCGGGCGATACCTTCCATCATTGGGGTCCGCACGATCCCCGGGCAGTAGGCGTTCACGGTGATCCCACGGGAGGCCAGATCCCGGGCCGCGGTCTGGGTGATGCCGCGCACGGCAAACTTGGTGGCGCCGTAAACGGCTAAATCCGGGTTACCGACCTGGCCTGCCTGGGAGGAGGCGTTAATAATCTTCCCGATGATATCGCCGCGGCGTGCGGGTTTGCGGGCGCTAAAATGTTTCAGTGCCGCCTGAATACCCCAGTAGACACCACCCACGTTGACATCAAATACTTTGTGATAAATTTCCGGGGTGATCTCTTCCAGCGGTGTGGTTGGCCCAAGGCCCGCATTATTCACCATTACGTCCAGGCGGCCGTAACGTGCCACCACGCTATCCACCGCGGCAATCACCTGCTCGCGATCGGAGACATCAACCGCCACGGCAATGGCGCTCCCGCCCTGGCTCTCAATCAGTTTTACGGTCTGCTGTGCTGTTTCATTGTTAAAATCCAGGCAACCAACCTGAAAACCGTCTTTTGCCAGACGCTCGGCAATGGCCCGGCCAATACCCTGGCCTGCGCCGGTCACTACGGCGACTTTTACTGCTGTACTCATATTTCAGTCCTTAATAAAGTTTGCTGACGCAATGAATCTGAAATTAACAACTGGTACATAATGTGAATGATGGATATTTCACCACGTGAATTACCCGTAACACACCAGTAAACTGGTATAGCAAAAAAAACGCCACCTTTCGACATTCGTACTAAGATATTTTCCAGGGTTACCTACCGTCTGCCTGCATTCAGCCATTATATATACAGTGACGCACTGCCCCCCGGGCGGGTTTTAAAACGCCGGTGGACCCACAAATATTGTTCCGGTGCGCGCATGATTTCGCGCTCAATGATTTTATTCATCCAGGTGGCGGCGGCCACTTCATCGCTGGCGGGATAGTCCAGCAGCTCTGGCTCGATAACCAGCTGGTAGCCCTTATTGCCGGTTTTACGCACCATGGTGATGGTCAGCATGGCCGCGTGGGATAGCCGCGACAAGACATAAGTGCCGTTGGTGGTGGCGGCATTAGGCACGGCAAAGAAGGGGGCAAAGCAGCTACCCTTAGGGCCGTAATCCTGGTCAGGGGCGAACCACACCGCTTCACCCTGTTTAAGGACATTAACCATCTCTTTGAGATGGCGGCGGTCTATCATTCCTTTGTTAGAACGCATGCGCCCTTTGGTCTGGGCCCACTCCAGCAGCGGGCTGTTGTGGCGACGGTAAACGGCCATCATCGGCTTGCAGATCCCCATAATCCGCCCGCCCAGTTCCAGGGACATAAAATGGACCCCGATAACCAGCACGCCGCGATTATTGTGCTGGGCATCGGCCAGGTTTTGCAGGCCGTCCACACTAAACCAGCGGCGCAGGCGTTTTTCTGACCAGAACCAGGCCATGCCGGTTTCGAGCAGAGCCATCCCCAGGGAGGCAAAATTCTCGCTGATCAACTCCTCGCGCTTTTGTGCGGATAACTGGGGGAAACACAGGGCGATGTTCCGGCGGGCTATCTGCTCCCGGCGGGCCAGGAAGCGGCGCGATGTGCGCCCGGCGCCGCGGCCAATTATGGCAATCAGCGGGTAGGGTAACTGAACCAGCAGCCACAGCAGGCCTAATCCTGACCATGTCAGCCAGTAGCGCGGGTGGAGCAGCGCAGTGGTAAAACGTTGATGTTGTGTCATTGAGTATAATCTGTGCAGGGAAGGGAGGGGTTGCGTTGGGGTGAGCGAGCGCAACATGGCTCAAACAGGGCTATTTAACCACAACTACCGGTTAAGAGCGGGATGAAATTATGGATAAATGCCTACCGGATGTGTCAGTAATAACGTTCGGAAATTAATGATGCTATCTGGCTGATTTTACTGGATAAACACCTGGTATAAGCGTTATCTGGCAGAGTATAAATATTATCTTAAGTGTAAAATCAGTGTTAAATGCTGTTGTCAGGATTAATTCGTGGGATCTAATCATTAATTCATGGAAAAAAAGCGGGGAAAAGTCACCGCAGCCGACGAATATTTACAATTGCGCCGCCTGCGGAGGGCTTATTTGCTGAAATAGTCAAATGCCACAATGACCAGCGCCAGTACAATGAAGAAAATAGTGGTCTTTTTCATTATAAATTCCTGCCTGTAACGGTGCGGCTATCATATCCGCTGGTGCCGGGGATGTCCCGCTATCTGATCACGTTATCCGGGACAACAGTGAAGAGGCCCGTTGCAGAAAGGGAAAAATACTCGCGCTGACTCTCCGGTGAGAGCCGCAGACCAAAGATACGGAGGATAAATGAAATATATATTGTTACTGCTGGTAGGTGCCGGGCTGGCCGGGTGTGCCGGGGATAATCCCCGCGGCGGGGCTGGCGAAACGGCCAACCCGGCCGCAGTTTACTGCCTGAAGCGGGGCGGTACGCTTATTCCGGTCAGTGATGCTGGCGGGCAAAGCCACCGCTGCAAGCTGCCCACCGGGGAAGTGCTGGATGAGTGGCTGCTGTTTCGCCGCGATCACTCCTGAACCGGCACCCGCTCCGCTATCATATCTGCCAGCACCCGCGCATGGTTCTGGCGGGTGTCTTTTGCCGCGTACAGCAGGGTGAGCGGCTGCTGCTGGCTTATCCGCGCCAGCCGGTCCAGCTCCGGGTTACCGGCCAGTTGCTGGCGGTACAGGGCGCTGAACCCGGCAAAATCAATCACCCCCTGGTGATACTCCTGGCGTAGCTGGCTCTCCGGGGTCAGCGCTTTGCACCATTCGTCATAGGGCAGTGCCGCTTTTTTAAGCCCCCTGGGCCAGAGTTTATCAACCAGTACCCGGTAGCCATCCTGTTCGTCGGGGGCTTCGTATACGCGCTTGCAGCTGATCATCGGTTGTCCTGAGTTACGGGTGATACACCCAGTGTAGTGCCGTCAGCCCCGGGGGTTCAAGGCAGGGTGCTCAATCACCCGGTTGCGCCCTGCCAGCATACCGGAGAGGGCCATCAGCGTGCCGAGCAGGGCACAGACCAGCAGCGCCAGCGCCCAGCTGTGCGTGATATCGTGCAGGCGCCCCATCAGCGGCGGGCCGAAGGCCGCCAGTAAATAGCCCACCGCCTGGGCCATACCCGATAAAGCCGCTGCCTGGTGGGCGCTACTGGCCCGCAGGCCAATAAAGACCAGCCCGAGGATCATCGTCGCCCCGGAACTGAAGCCATAAAGCACGATCCACAGGCTGGCCAGCGCCGGGGCAAGCCATAACCCCAGTAAACTGACCACCCCCAGTAACCCCACCAGCAGCGCAACGCCGCGCTGATCGTTCAGACGGCTGAGCACCAGGCCGATAACCAGGCCCGGAGCGGCGGTTGCCAGTTGCAGCAGGCCGTGCAGCGATCCGGCCTGGGCCGCGCTATAGCCATAGCTCACCAGAATCGCCGGGAGCCAGGCGATCACCACATAGTAGATAAGCGAGTTGAGGCCGAGGAAAAAGGTGATCTGCCAGGCCAGCGGGTGGCGCCAGATACCCCGCTGGCTGAGGGCACTACTGCGGCCCACACCGGCGTAAACCGGCTGTTTTAGTTGCGGCAGCCAGACCAGCAACGCGGCCAGCGGAAAGATCATCAGTGCCAGAAAAGCCCCGCGCCAGCCGGCACCGGCCTCTGCCAGGGGCACGATCAGCAGCGATCCCAGGGCGGCGGCTATCCCCATCGCCAGGGAGTAGTTCCCCGTCAGGCGCGCCACGCCATCAGGGAAGCGCTGCTTGATCAGCGCCGGGAGCAGCACATTACCAAGTGCGATCCCGCAGCCGATAATAGCCGTGCCCGTATAAAGCAGCGCCAGGTTACCGGCAGAGCGTATCCCGATCCCCAGGCAGATAATCCCCATGGCACAAAACAGGCTGCGCTCGGTCCCGAGATGGCGGGAGATCCCGGCCGCCAGCGGCGAGATCAGTGCAAAAATAATCAGCGGCAGGGTGGTCAGTACCCCGGTCTGGGCCGTTGTCAGGCCATAGTCATGGCGCAACTGGTCCAGCAGTGGCGCAATGGCCGTAAAGGTGACGCGCAGGGTAGCGGCAATCAGCAGGATCCCGCAGAGCAGTAACAGCCCCCTGGGGCGAGTGGTGGTGGTCATGGTATGTCCTCAGTCTGATACCTGGTGAGCAGGGCCACTACCTTACGGGTTCGCGCAATGGCGATAAACAGATTAAAATGACACTTTATCGCTGAATTCGGACAATTTTATGCATCGGGGAGCAGAACAGCGCCTGGGGCTGAACGGTTTTGAACCGGATAACCATACCGGGCCCGCGCTGGCGTTTCATATCCGGGTGGATGAAGAGCAGACGGAGATCCCGCTGCATCACCACCGTAAGGGGCAGTTAATTCTGGCGCTGCACGGGGGGATCAGCTGCCATGTAAGCCGCAGCGTGTGGATGGTGCCGCCCCAGTATGCGGTGTGGATCCCCGGGGGCATGGCCCACAGTAATCACGCCACCCCCAACGCCCGGCTCTGTTTTTTGTTTATTGAGCCCGGGGCGGTCTCCATGCCGGAGCAGTGCTGCTCGCTGGCGATCTCCGGGCTGGTACGCGAGATTATCCTGGCGCTGGCCGCCCGGCCGGAGCAGCCGCAGGACCTGGCCTGGCAACGGCTGGTGCAGGTGCTGTTTGATGAGCTCCCCCGCCTGCCGGTGGGGCATCTGCAGTTACCGGTGTCGGAACACCCGAAAATCCGGGCTATGGTGGATTTTATGGCGGCTCAGCCGCAGGTGCGCCGCACCCAGTCAGACTGGGCCCGGGCGCTGGCCATGAGTGAACGCAGCCTGCTGCGCCTGGTCGAGAAAGAGACCGGGATGAATTTCAGGCGCTGGCGCCAGCAGTTACAGGTGATCCTCGCCATCCGGATGCTGATTGCCGGCCAGCGCGTGCAGCAGGTTGCCCAGGCGCTGGGGTATGACTCGGTCACCGCGTTTATTACCCTGTTCCGGCAACAAACCGGGCAGACCCCCCGGGCCTGGCTTGCGGATCTGAAGAGTGCGACGGGTGGCTGAATAATACCGGCCAGCACCCGGGGCGCTGGCCGGTGGTTTATTCCGTGGTGGAGCCCTGTTTGTGGAACAGCTCGCGGAATACCGGGTAGATATCCTCCTGATCGCGGATATGCTGGATGGCGAAATTATCAAAGATGGTCTGCAAATGTTCATATTCACGCCACAGGGTCTGGTGGGCGCGCCGGGTAATTTCGATATAGCTGTAGTAGCGCACCACTGGCAGGATCTTCTTCGCCAGAATTTCGTGGCACAGGGGGGAGTCATCTGCCCAGTTATCGCCGTCCGACGCCTGAGCGGCATAGATATTCCACTGGGCCGGATCATAACGGGCTTTGACAACCTCATCCATTAACTTCAGTGCGCTGGAAACAATCGTCCCCCCGGTTTCCTGAGAGTAGAAAAACTCATGTTCATCCACCTCTTTTGCCTGCGTATGGTGGCGGATGTAGACCACCTCAACGTTCTTGTAAGTGCGGCTGAGGAACAGATACAACAGGATATAGAACCGTTTCGCCATATCCTTGGTGGTCTGATCCATTGAGCCGGAGACGTCCATCAGGCAGAACATCACTGCGCGGCTGGAGGGCTCCGGGCGTTTTTCGTAATTTTTGTAGCGTAAATCAAACGTATCGATAAACGGCACCCGGGCGATTTGCGCCCGCAGGTCGGCTATCTCTTTACGCAGACGCTCCTCTTCCAGAAGCTGTACCGGCTCGCATTTTTCGGCCGCCTCCAGTTGCTCCTCCAGAGTGTGCAGCAGGCGGCGTTTCCCTGCGGTCATGGCGGTACGCCGGGCGAGGGAGTTTTGCAGTGAGCGCACCACGCTGATATTGGCGGGCACGCCGTTTGCCGTAAAACCGGCCCGGTGCGTTTTGTACTCATTAAGCTGGCGGTGCTGGTTGCGTTTCAGGTTGGGCAGCGCCAGGTCTTCAAATAACAGGTCAAGGTACTCGTCTTTGGAGATCTGAAAGACAAACTCGTCCTGGCCTTCGCCGTCCGGGCTTGCCTGCCCCTGGCCACTGCCGCCGCCTCCGCCGCCCCCCTGGGGGCGTTCTACCCGATCATTTTGCACAAAGTGGTCGTTCCCGGGGTGAACCCGGTGGCGCAGCCCCCCCCGGCCCTGGTGGAACATGGGTTCGCTGATATCCTCGGTCGGAATGGAGACGGATTCCCCGCTTTCAATATCCGTTACCGAGCGTTTGTTAAACGCGTCTGAAATCGATTGTTTTATCTGCGATTTGTAACGGCGTAAAAAGCGCTGACGGTTTACCGCGCTTTTGTTTTTGCCGTTCAGTCGTCGGTCAATGAACCAGGTCATAGTTCCCCCCAATACGGCTAATGCCAGCGCTGCAGAAGGCCGCAGCGGCGCTGCGGCCAGGACATCTTATCGTTATGATGATTTACGCACCCGCAGATACCATTCACACAGCAGGCGAACCTGCTTGCGGGTGTAGCCTTTCTCCATCATCCGGTCGACAAAATCGTCATGTTTTTTCTGCTCGTCAGTCGATGTTTTGGCATTAAACGAGATAACCGGCAGTAACTCTTCGGTATTCGAGAACATTTTCTTCTCGATAACGGTGCGCAGCTTCTCATAGCTGGTCCACAGCGGGTTACGGCCATTGTTATTGGCCCGGGCGCGCAGCACGAAATTGACTATCTCATTACGGAAGTCTTTCGGGTTGCTGATCCCGGCGGGTTTTTCAATTTTCTCCAGTTCGGCGTTCAGTGATTCCCGGTCAAACAGCTGGCCGGTATCCGGATCCCGGTATTCCTGGTCCTGGATCCAGAAGTCCGCGTAGGTGACGTAGCGATCGAAAATGTTCTGCCCGTACTCGGAGTACGACTCCAGATAGGCCGTCTGAATCTCTTTGCCAATAAATTCGGCGTATTTCGGGATCAGGTAGCCTTTGAGGAACTCCAGGTAGCGCTCGGCCTGCTCCTGGGGGAACTGCTCACGTTCGATCTGCTGCTCCAGCACGTAGAACAGGTGCACCGGGTTTGCCGCCACTTCGGCGTGGTCAAAGTTGAACACCCGGGAGAGGATCTTAAAGGCAAAGCGGGTGGATAACCCGTTCATGCCCTCATCGACCCCGGCGTAGTCCCGGTACTCCTGGTAGGATTTCGCTTTAGGATCGGTGTCTTTCAGGCTCTCGCCATCGTAGACCCGCATCTTCGAGTACATGCTGGAGTTTTCCGGCTCCTTCAGGCGCGAGAGAATAGAGAAGCGCGCCAGGGTTTCCAGGGTGCCCGGCGCGCAGGGGGCGTGGGTCAGCTCACTGTGGTTCAGCAGTTTTTCATAGATGCGGATTTCCTCAGAGATCCGCAGGCAGTACGGCACCTTGACGATATACACACGGTCAAGGAACGCCTCGTTGTTTTTGTTGTTGCGGAAGGTGACCCATTCAGATTCGTTGGAGTGGGCCAGAATAATGCCGCTGAAGGGCAGGGCAGAGATCCCCTCCGTACCGTTATAGTTCCCCTCCTGGGTGGCGGTCAGCAGCGGGTGCAGCACCTTGATCGGCGCTTTAAACATCTCGACAAATTCCATGATCCCCTGGTTTGCCCGGCACAGGGCGCCGGAGTAGCCGTAGGCATCCGGATCGTTCTGGGCGAAGTGCTCCAGCTTACGGATATCCACCTTACCCACCAGGGCGGAGATATCCTGGTTGTTTTCATCACCGGGCTCGGTTTTGGCAATGGCAATCTGCTCAAGAATCGACGGCCAGACTTTCACCACCCGGAATTTGGTGATGTCGCCACCAAACTCGTGCAGCCGCTTCGCCGCCCAGGGGGACATAATGGTCCCCAGGTAGCGGTTGGGGACGCCATACTCTTTTTCCAGAATCTGGGCGTCTTCCTGCGGGTTAAACAGGCACAGGGGATGGTCGTTCACCGGGCTGCGCTCGCCGTTAGCGCTGAGCACATAAATAGGCACGCGCTGCATCAGCGATTTCAGGCGCTCGGCCAGTGAGGACTTACCGCCGCCTACCGGCCCCAGCAGGTAGAGGATCTGTTTCTTCTCTTCCAGCCCCTGGGCGGCGTGTTTCAGGTAGGAGACAATCTGCTCTATGGCTTCTTCCATACCATAGAACTCTTCAAAAGCGGGGTAGCGGGCAACGACCCGGTTCGAAAAGAGACGGGACAACCGTGGTTCCTGGGCAGTATCCACCATCACTGGCTCACCAATGGCCATCAGTAGCCGTTCTGCCGCGTTGGCATATGCACTGCGATCTTGCCGACAAATGGTAAGAAATTCCTGCAGTGTGAACTCTTCGTCCTTGGCAGCTTCATAACGCTGGCGATAGTGATCGAATATATTCATGGTATGCCGTCCTTTCGTTTTTTAGCACAGGTTACAGAGCCATTCGTATGAATAATGGAGAGGCTCCAGGAAGACGTATTCTGACGCGGCGCTCGCCATAAGCCTGCTGCGTCCCGGGTTGAATAAACCGCGGCGGCGGGCGGGGTGAGTGTTGTCAGGCTGTTGCATCCTCGTAAATTTAAGCGTAGATGGCATTTGGAAAACTTGCATCGTGGTTTCTGAGAATTTCAAATACATATCAATAACTCATCCGGCGATACATCTTACATTTGGCAGGGTTTTTGTTGTGCTGTCATAAAGGCTTCATATTGCTGACATGGGCGTGGCATCTTTACAAACCATATTCATTAATTGGCCTAAATTGTTTCCGTGTTGCAAAAAGGGCGGTTAAAATTCCGGGTCAGTTTTTTGATTAAAGGATTAAAGTGTGACCAGATTAACGCGTTTAATTGCCGGTGGGCTGCTTGCCTCTGTGGCTTCTGTGGCCTGTGCGCAGGGCCCGTGGACAGTGGGTGCCGGGGTCGGCATTATCGAGAATGCTTATAAATCTTATGATAATGACGTCTGGCCGGTGCCGGTTATTGGCTATGAGGGGGATAGCGTCTGGTTTAAGGGGTTAGGCGGGGGCTATTACCTGTGGAATGATAAGAGCGATAAATTGTCGGTGATGGCCTATTATTCACCCCAGTATTTCCGCCCGAAAGACAGCGATAACCGCCAGCTGCGCCAGCTGGATCACCGCCGCAGCACGGTGATGGCGGGCCTCTCTTATACCCACAATACGCCTTATGGCTTCCTGCGCACTTCGCTTGCCGGCGATGTTCTGGATAACAGCAACGGGATTATCTGGGATACAGCATGGCTGTATCGCTATGACAGCGGTAGCTGGGTGGTGACCCCGGGCATTGGTGTCACCTGGAACAGTGAAAATCAGAACCGCTACTATTACGGGGTCAGCCATGCGGAATCCCGCCACAGCGGCCTGAAACACTACAACCCGGACAGCAGCTGGAACCCGTATCTGGAGCTGACGGTCAATTACCGGCTGACCAGCGACTGGAACCTGTACGGCACCGGGCGCTATACCCACCTGAGCGATGAGCAAAAAGACAGCCCGATGGTCGGGAAATCCTGGACGGGTATTTTGTCGACCGGGGTAACGTACTCTTTCTGAGTTTGCCCCTTCAGCATCAGGCCCGCATCTGCGGGCCTTTTTACTTGTGGCTTAGTTTTTTACTACGCGGATAATCTGGGTCAGCAGGGAGGGGTGTGCGGCAGTCACTTTCTGGGGCTCGGTAGCGACGGCGCTCTCCACACAGACAAAGGTTTTATAACCGTCGTCCGGCATATCCGTCATGCTGGCAGACAGTGCCGGGCCCGGGTTCCAGCCCACCACGTTCAGATTATGGCGATGCTCCACCTCGATAGTGCGGCCAAGGCTCGGATCCTGGATAACGCTGAGGCTGTTTGCGTTCAGATAGACCCGGTCAGTACGGTCCGGGAAGGTCTGAATGCCGTCTGCCAGGCTGCCGATTTGCGCATTATTCACCTTATCGATATAGCGATCGCCCAGGCCACTGACTGAAACGGTACTGATATCGCCCACATTGAAGTAGGTGTGCAGGGCGCTGGTGGTGGTGAAATTGCCGTGTGCGCCAAGGGTCATTTCACAGGTTGCCCCCAGTTTGTACTGGGCGGTGAGGGTAAAATCGTGTGGCCAGTAGCGGTGGGAATCTTCACTGCTGCGTAATTCGAAGGTCAGCACTACGCCGCTGGCGTCTTCGCTGTGATTGATCAGCGTCCAGGGCAGGTTGCGGGCAAATCCGTGGGCGGGCAGATCAGGCTGTGCCGCCGGGCCAAACCACGGCCAGCACACGGGTACACCACCGCGGATGGCAACCCCTTTCTGAAACGGCGTGTTGCCGCTGAGCCAGAGCACGTCTTTTTCACCGGCAGGCTGCCAGCTCAGCAGATGGGCGCCCTGCAGTGCAACAGAGGCGCGTACTGCCGGGTGATCCACCACAATGACATCCAGCTCGTCTTTGCGGCAGCGCGACAGGGACGGGGTGATTTTTTCCAGAACCGGTAGTGCAAAAATTGATTTAATCATTCAGAAAACCCTCGGTATAAGCATAAAAAAAGGCGACCGAAGTTGCCTGTCTTTATTTATTGAATTCAGCAGGTTACTGTTTTATTCGCAGCATGATTACAATATTCTACACCAGAAAACCACACCAGACAGCAGTGATTGGGGTAATTGGGGCAATTTGCCGATATCCGGAAAAGAAAGCCTCGTTTTCAGGGGGCGCGGATGAATTTTTTAATGACAGATCGTTAGCCGTTATGTTGCTGAAATCCCCTCTGCGCTTTGACATAGCGCTGTATCGGGAATAGACTAACAACCGTTAGTAGGTGTGATGCACGCTCTGGTTGAGGCTTCTTAAACCAGTAAGCGGCAAACAAAGTATTAAACAAGAAAGCCCGACCTCACCAGTTGGGTTTTTTTGTGCCTGTAGCCCCGCGCACGCCGTTATTGCTCTGAAAGCGCTTGTCGCTTTGATTGAGCTGATTCTGGCCTGCTTACCGTAAGCAACCAGGAAACGTAAGTAAGGCCACCGGCTCACCCCCGGTGGCCTTTAATATTTCGGCTCCCGGATGATGCAGGACGGGCCAGAACAAATAAAAAAGGCGACCGAAGCCGCCTTTTGTTGATCAGTTGCTTAACTCGCCTTATTTGGAGATGTGAGCAATCAGATCCAGAACTTTGTGAGAGTAGCCAGTTTCGTTGTCGTACCAGGAAACCAGTTTCACGAAGTTGTCGTTCAGTGCGATACCGGCTTTGGCATCGAACACGGAAGTGCAGGTTTCGCCGTTGAAATCGGTAGATACAACGTCGTCTTCGGTGTAACCCAGAACGCCTTTCATTGCGCCTTCAGAAGCGGCTTTCATGGCTTTCTTGATTTCTTCGTAAGTTGCTGGTTTAGCCAGACGTACAGTCAGGTCAACAACAGATACGTTCGGAGTCGGAACGCGGAACGCCATACCAGTCAGTTTGCCGTTCAGTTCCGGCAGCACTTTACCTACTGCTTTAGCAGCACCGGTAGAGGACGGGATGATGTTCTGGGATGCGCCGCGGCCGCCGCGCCAGTCTTTGTGAGACGGGCCATCAACGGTTTTCTGAGTAGCGGTGGTTGCGTGAACAGTGGTCATCAGCGCTTCAACGATACCGAAGTTATCGTTAACCACTTTTGCCAGCGGAGCCAGGCAGTTGGTGGTGCAGGAAGCGTTGGACACGATGTCCTGGCCTGCGTAGGTGTCGAAGTTAGCGCCGCGAACGAACATCGGGGTGCTGTCTTTAGACGGACCAGTCATAACCACTTTTTTCGCGCCAGCGGTGATGTGTTTACGGGCAGTCTCGTCGGTCAGGAACAGGCCAGTTGCTTCAGCAACAACTTCAACGCCTGCTTCGTTCCACTTCAGGTTAGCCGGGTCACGTTCAGCGGTAACACGGATTTTTTTACCGTTAACGATCAGATGACCGTCTTTCACTTCAACGGTACCGTTGAAACGGCCGTGAGTGGAGTCATATTTCAGCATGTAAGCCATGTATTCAGCGTCTAACAGGTCGTTGATTGCAACGATCTCGATGTCAGAACGTTCCTGAGCAGCACGGAAAACAATGCGACCGATACGGCCAAAACCGTTGATACCTACTTTGATAGTCATATATTCCACCAGCTATTTGTTAGTGAATAAAAGGTTGGCTGTAAAATTACAAAAACCTTTGGCAG
The DNA here is from genome assembly GCF_000262305.1 of Shimwellia blattae DSM 4481 = NBRC 105725. Taxonomy (NCBI): domain Bacteria; kingdom Pseudomonadati; phylum Pseudomonadota; class Gammaproteobacteria; order Enterobacterales; family Enterobacteriaceae; genus Shimwellia; species Shimwellia blattae. The sequence goes on along the minus strand of NC_017910.1, from coordinate 2,408,947 downwards.
CGTCAAGCGGAATCGTGTCAATCATTGCGACAAATCAAACGTCTGACCACGTATTATTCAACTTATTCCACCTGACAACGTGACAGCCTCCATCCATATGGGGACGGAGGCGTCGATTTTAAAGAGGGAAATGCATAAAAATGTGATCAGTATCACAATTGCATTTCTGCTCAGACAACCACACAGAATTAACATCAAATGCGTTTGGTGGCTGTTAATAGTTTGTTAGAATAGAAGGGATAATGTTATCTGTCTAACCCGAATAAGATATCTCTTATGAGCCGATTCGAACCCCCTGAAAATTTAAAGAAAACCCTGAGCGATGTGCAGTTTTATGTCACCCAGCAGCGCGGTACAGAAGCGCCTTTTAGCGGGCGTTTGTTACACAACAGGCGCGACGGGCTCTACCACTGCCTGGTGTGCGGGGCGCCGCTGTTTACCTCACAAAGTAAATTCGACGCCGGTTGCGGCTGGCCGAGCTTTTTTGAGCCTGCGGGGGCAGATGCTATCCGCTATCTGGAGGATAACTCGCACGGTATGCGGCGGGTGGAGATTCGCTGTGCGAACTGTGACGCCCACTTAGGGCACGTATTCCCGGATGGCCCACAGCCCACCGGCGAGCGGTATTGTGTTAACTCCGCCGCGCTCAGTTTTACTGACAGCGCCGACGGTGAGAAAATCAATGGCTGAAGAAACGATTCAGCAAATTATTCCATTCACCCCTTTTCATGGAGCTGAACCGTGAATATCGACGATATGATTGCTTCTCTGACTCCGGACATCTATCAGCGTCTGGTCACCGCCGTAGAGCTGGGAAAATGGCCCGACGGGGTCGCCCTGACCCCGGAGCAGAAAGAGAACTGCCTGCAACTGGTGATGCTGTGGCAAAGCCGCAATAACCACGAGGCCCAGCATATGACGCTGAACACCCGGGGCCAGATTGAAATGAAAAGTAAGCAGCAGCTGAAGGCGGAATTCGGTGGGGCGCCATCGCCTATTGCCACCCTGAAACCGCAATAAGCTGAAGCGGTGCTGACGGCGGCGTAACATGAAGCCGCCGTCAGCCGGTGGTTCAGCAGGCGGGGTGGGTGTCCAGCCAGTCGGCAAGGGTATACAGGGTCGCCCCGGCGGCGGCCATCTCCTGAAAGGCCAGCGCGCTGTCCTCAGGGGCGATATTCACCCCCCGGCAACCGTCGGTTATTACGTCGACCCCGTAGTGCAGCGCCAGAGCGTCGAGCACGGTAAATTTCACGCAGTAGTCCGTTGCCAGCCCGAGCACCACCAGGTGGTTTATCTGGTGTCGGGTCAGCCAGTCGCTGAGCCCGGTCTGCTGGCGGTGGCCGTTATCAAAAAAGCCGCTGTAGCTGTCGATTTGCGGATCCTGGCCTTTATCTATCGTGACCGTGACTGCTGACCCGTTCAGCAGCGGGTGCAGTTGCGCGCCGGGGCTGTGCTGAATACAGTGATCCGGCCACCATGTCTGGGGCAGGCCGTCGAGCTCGCCCCGGGTGTATGGCGTAGTCTGGTGGGTGCTGGCAAAGCTGCCGTGGCCCGCCGGGTGCCAGTCGCGGGTTGCAATCACCGGGGCATTTTGCCCGGTGAACGCCGCAATAAGCCGGTTGGCGACCGGGATAGTCTCATCGCCCCGGGGAACGGCCAGCGCCCCTCCGGCACAAAAGTCATTCTGTAAATCAACCAGCAGTAAAGCAGTCTGTTTCATGGGGGCTCCGTCAGTCGTCCGGGGTGAGTTCGCCGCGCAAATTCGTGGTCATGGCCTGGCGAATCTGATCCACGCTCAGCCCGCGGCTGAACAGGTAGTGCAGTTTGGTCAGGGCGGCTTCAACCGTCATATCGTAACCGCTGATAACCCCCGCCCGGGCGAGGGCGTTGCCGGTGGCGTACCCGCCCATATTGACCTTGCCGGAGATGCACTGAGTCAGGTTCACCACGATTATCCCGCGCTGGCAGGCTTCTGTCAGGGTGGCGAGGAAGGCCGGCTGCTGGGGCGCATTCCCCACCCCGTAAGAGCGCAGGATCAGTGCCCGTACCGGCTGGCGCACAAAGTTGCGCACCACATCGGCAGAGATCCCGGGGTAAATAGTCACCACCCCGATAGGCTGTGGGGTGATCGGGTGGACGATCAGCGCGCCGCTGTGGGCCGGTGCCGGGGGGGTATTTAAACGGCGGATGTGGATCCCCGCCTCCAGAAGCGGCGGCAGATTTGGCGAATCAAAGGCGTCAAAACCGTCCGCGTGGGCTTTGGTGGTGCGGTTACCCCGGTACAGGCGGTTATTAAAAAACAGGGTCACTTCGTTAACCGGGTAGTTGGCCGCCACGAACAGCGCATTGAGCAGGTTGATTTGCCCGTCGGAGCGCAGCTCTGCCAGGGGGATTTGTGAGCCGGTCACAATCACCGGTTTGCCGAGGTTCTCCAGCATAAAAGAGAGCGCCGAGGCGGTAAAAGCCATGGTGTCCGTGCCGTGGAGGATCACGAAACCGTCGTAATCGTCATAGTTGGCCCGGATATCATCGGCAATATGCTGCCAGTCCTGCGGCGTCATATCGGATGAGTCCATCAGCGGCTGGTACTCGTGAATGGTGAAATCCGGCATTTCCGGGCGGTGAAATTCCGGCATCAGCGCCAGCTGGCGCTGTAAATGGCCGGATACGGGTACGTAGCCGTGATCAGAGCGCTGCATACCGATGGTGCCGCCGGTATAGGCGACATAAATGGATTTTTTTTCCATAGCTTACTCGGGCCTGTAATAAACAGCCGCAGTATAGAAGGGCACGGGGAAAAAAACAGCCCGGTCGTGACCGGGCTGCTGCGTTTGGTTATTTGATATCCGCACAGTTAAGGCAGTAGGCATAGCGATCGCGCGGGTCGTTAAACAGGGTGAGTTTATCACTCTCGCTTTTGACCGCACTGGCCGCCTGCGCCAGCGGTGCCGGTAAGGCAGCGCTGAGCGCCTGGGGCAACATGGCGCGCACGGAGCCATTCAGGCTACTGAACACCATATCCAGCATCGACGTCTCACCCTGGTAGTAAGACAGGGACCAGGTTTTCAGTTTTGCCAGCTCAGCGGCTTTTGCCACCGCGTCGTCAAAGTCACCCAGGCTGTCTACCAGACCGTTGTTTTTGGCGTCCTGGCCGGTCCACACGTGGCCCTGGGCTATCTGGTCTATCTGCTCCGGGGTTTTATTACGTGACTTCGCCACCAGGTTAATAAAGCGCTGGTAGCCGTTTTCAATAGACAGCTGGATCATCTGCTGAACTTCTACCGGCAGCGCTTTGGTGGCGCTGATATCCGCCAGCGGTGAGGTGGATACCCCGTCCGTGTTGACCCCAATCTCCCGCAGGCTGTTTTCCAGGGTGTTAACCACCCCGAAGATACCAATAGAGCCCGTCAGGGTGCTGGGGCTTGCCACAATGTAGTTAGCCGGGGTGGAGATCCAGTAACCGCCGGAGGCAGCCAGCCCCCCCATGGAAACCACCACCGGTTTGCCCGCTTCCCGGGCGGCTTCCAGCTCTTCGCGGATAATTTCTGAGGCGTTGACACTGCCGCCGGGGCTGTTAACCCGCAGCACAATGGCTTTTACCGCCGGATCAAGGCGCGCTTCGCGGATCTGGTGGGCAGTGGTATCGCCCCCCACATTCCCCGGCGTTTCCTCGCCATCAAGAATGGCGCCGCTGGCATAAATCACCGCGATAGTGGAAGACTGCTGCGCCCGGGGTTTGACGGCGTAGTCATAAATACTGACGGCCTGGAAGGCTTTATCTTTCTTGTTCCAGCCAAATTTTTCCGTCAGGGCTTTTTCGACCTGGGCCGGTGTTGCCAGGGCATCCACCAGTTTATTGTCCAGAGCATAGCGGGCAGTATCGCCGGACAGCTTCTGTAACCCGGCGAGCATGGCCTGGGCACCCGGGAACAGCTGCTGGGTGGTTATCTGGCGGTTCGCGGCAATGGTGGACAGATAGTTCTGCCACAGCTCGCCTATCCAGCGGCTGTCTGCCTCCCGGGCCGCCGGTGACATATCGTCACGGATAAACGGCTCTACGGCAGATTTGTAGGTGCCTACCCGGAACACATGGGTGGAGACTTTCAGCTTATCCAGCAGCGACTTATAATAGAGGCCGTTAGTGGCAAAGCCATGCAGATCCACGGTGCCCTGGGGGGAAAGCCAGATTTTACTGGCGAAACTTGCCAGGTAATATTGCCCCTGGCTGTAGCTGTCTCCGGAGGCATAGACCGGTTTACCGCTGTCGCGGAATTCGCGCAGCGCCTTGCCGATATACTGCATGGAAGGCTGATCGCCCCCGGCAAAGTTTTTCAGATCCAGTACCAGCCCGGTGATATTGCGGTCGTCCTTCGCCTGGCGAATGGCATCGACAATATCAAACAGAGAGTTTTCCTGGAGCTTGTCGGTGCTGGAGCCAAACAGCTGGCGGCCAATGATCCCCAGCTTGTTGCTGACCGATGGCTTATCCACTACCACACCGGTAATGTCCAGCAGCAGGGCGCCGCGGGCCGTTTCCGGCGCAGGCGAACCGGCCTGCATCCAGATCCCGGCAGCCACCAGAACCAGAATCAGAAAGATAAGGTTAAAGACCAGGGAGCGAATGAAACTGAGCAGACGCCATGTCCATTTAAAAAATGCGCTGATGTAACGCCAGAGGGTACGCATGTCTTCTCCATACCATAGAATGTGATGTCCCTGACATTCAGACAGGGGAATGGCCTATCCTAAAGACCCGCAAGGCCCTTGTCAGTAGGAAATCAGGGCGTACTGTAACAAAATACCTTGCTATGTTAATTTCGTGAGCAACTTGAGAACAGGAGCGAGTTGATGGATGCACTTGAATTACTGGTTCAGCGCCGCAGCGCATCAAGACTGACAGAACCGGCCCCGCAGGGGGATGTCCTGCAAAATATTTTACGCGCCGCCCTGCGTGCGCCGGACCACGGTAGCCTGCAGCCCTGGCGTTTTACCCTGATTGAAGGTGAAGGGCGCGAGCGCTTCAGCCAGTTGCTGGCCCAGGCGGCCCGGGAGGCCGGTGAAGACGACAAACACATCGAAAAAGCCCGCACGGCGCCGTTTCGCGCCCCGCTGATTATCACCGTCGTGGCTCACTGCGAAACCCACCATAAAGTTCCGGTCTGGGAGCAGCAGATGAGCGCCGGGTGTGCCGTTATGGCGATGCAGATGGCCGCACAGGCCCAGGGGTTCAACGGTATCTGGCGCAGCGGCGTACTGACAGATAACCCCCTGGTGCGCGACGCCTTCGGCTGCCGCCCGCAGGATAAAATTGTCGGCTTCCTGTATCTGGGTACGCCGCAACTGAAAGCGTCAGCCACGGTTGCGGCGGTCGATCCCGCGCCGTTTGTCCGCCGGTTCTGAGGGTGCGCTGTCTGGCCCGCCGGGCAGCGTACTGATTATCTGTTACCCGTTCTGCAGGCCTGAGTCAGCAATTCAGAGTCCGGCCCTTACCTGCAGACCCCCAACGCGCTACCATATATCGTCGTGTCGCCAGAGGGCATTGGCGGCGCAAACCGGTGCGTGTTTTTTTCATCAGCAGGAGTAGTCCCATGAGTGAGCATTCTGAAGACCAGGATAATGTACGTTTAACCCAGTACAGCCACGGAGCAGGTTGCGGTTGTAAAATTTCGCCCAAAGTGCTGGAGGAGATCCTGCACAGCGAGCAGGCGAAGTTTGTCGACCCGAACCTGTTAGTGGGCAATGAGACCAGCGACGACGCGGCGGTCTACGATCTGGGGAACGGCACATGTATTATCAGCACCACGGACTTTTTTATGCCGATTGTGGATGATGCCTTCGATTTTGGCCGGATTGCTGCCACTAACGCCATCAGCGACATTTACGCCATGGGCGGTAAGCCCATTATGGCGATTGCTATCCTCGGCTGGCCGGTGAATGTGCTGGCGCCGGAGATTGCCCGCAAAGTGATTGAGGGCGGGCGCTTTGCCTGCCGCCAGGCGGGCATTGCGCTGGCCGGTGGTCACTCCATTGACTCGCCGGAGCCGATTTTCGGCCTTGCGGTTACCGGGGTGGTCCCGACGGAGCGCATCAAGAAAAACAGCACCGCGCAGGCAGGCTGCAAACTGTATCTCACCAAACCGCTGGGCATTGGCGTGCTGACTACGGCGGAGAAAAAATCGCTGCTGCTCCCGGAACACCAGGGGCTGGCGACGGAAGTCATGTGCCGGATGAACATCGCCGGTGCCGACTTTGCCGCCATTGATGGCGTTAAAGCGATGACGGACGTGACCGGCTTTGGCCTGCTGGGCCACCTGAGCGAAGTGTGCCGCGGTGCCGGTGTGCAGGCCCTGGTGCGCTACCAGGATGTCCCGAAACTGCCGGGGGTTGAGGCGTATATTGCCCAGGGCTCCGTGCCCGGCGGCAGTGCGCGCAACTTTGCCAGCTATGGCTACCTGATGGGCGATATGCCGCAGGCCTGGCGCGATCTGTTGTGCGATCCCCAGACGTCCGGCGGCCTGCTGCTGGCGGTCACGCCGGAGGCCGAAGCCGACGTTCAGGCGGCCGCAGCGCAGCACGGCATCACGCTGACGGCGATTGGCGAGCTGCGCACTGCCCGCGGCGGACGACCGATGATCGAGATAGTCTGAACCGATGCGGTTGTTTATCGCGGAAAAGCCCAGCCTTGCCCGGGCCATTGCCGATGTTCTGCCCAAACCCCACCGTAAGGGGGATGGGTTTATCGAATGCGGCAATGGTCAGGTGGTGACCTGGTGTATTGGCCACCTGCTGGAGCAGGCCCAGCCGGATGCCTACGATTGCCGCTTTGCCCGCTGGAACCTGGCGGATTTGCCTATCGTACCGGAAAAGTGGCAGCTTCAGCCCCGGGCCTCGGTAACGAAACAGCTGAATGTGATCAAGCGCTACCTGCATGAGGCCAGCGAAGTGATCCACGCAGGAGACCCGGATCGCGAAGGTCAACTGCTGGTGGATGAGGTGCTGGACTATCTGCAACTGTCGGCGGACAAACGCCGCCAGGTGCAGCGCTGCCTGATCAACGATCTCAACCCCCAGGCGGTGGAGCGGGCCATTACGCGGCTGCGGGCGAACAGCGACTTTATCCCGCTGTGTGTCTCGGCCCTGGCCCGGGCCCGGGCCGACTGGCTGTACGGGATCAATATGACCCGGGCCTGGACTATCCTCGGGCGGAATGCCGGTTACCAGGGGGTGCTCTCCGTTGGCCGGGTGCAGACCCCGGTGTTGGGGCTGGTGGTGCGCCGCGACGAGGAGATAGAAAACTTCGTCCCCCGGGATTTCTTTGAAGTGAAAGCCCATATCGTGACCCCGGCGGAGGAGCGCTTTGTGGCGCTCTGGCAACCCAGTGAATCCTGCGAGCCGTATCAGGACGAAGAAGGTCGCCTGCTCAACCGGGCCCTGGCAGAGCATGTGGTGCAGCGCATCGCCGGACAGCCTGCGCTGGTTACCGGTTATAACGACAAGCGCGAGTCCGAGCCCGCACCGCTGCCGTTTTCGCTCTCGGCCCTGCAGATTGAGGCGGCGCGTAAATTCGGCCTCAGCGCGCAGAATGTGCTGGATATTTGCCAGAAACTCTACGAAACCCACAAACTGATTACCTATCCCCGTTCAGACAGCCGCCACCTGCCGGAGGAGCATTTTGCCGGTCGCCAGGCGGTGCTGAACGCCATTGGTGTGCACGCCCCGGATCTGCTGCCCCAGCCGGTAATTGATATGGAGCGGCGTAACCGCTGCTGGGACGACAAAAAAGTGGATGCCCACCACGCGATTATCCCCACAGCGCGCACCGGCCAGGTGCGGCTGACGGAGGACGAAGCGCGGGTCTACCAGCTGATTGCCCGCCAGTATCTGATGCAGTTTTGCCCCGATGCGGTGTTCCGCAAGTGCGTGATTGATCTGGAGATCGCCGGGGGCAAATTTATCGCCAAGGCGCGTTTCCTGGCCGATGCGGGCTGGCGCACCCTGCTTGGCAATAAAGAGCGCGACGAAGAGAACGACGGCACGCCGCTGCCGGTGGTCGCCAGGGGGGATGAGCTCCTGTGCGAGAAAGGGGAAGTGGTGGAGCGCCAGACCCAGCCGCCGCGGCACTTTACCGACGCGACGCTGCTTTCCGCCATGACCGGGATTGCCCGTTTTGTCCAGGATAAAGATCTGAAGAAGATCCTGCGCGCCACGGACGGGCTGGGCACCGAGGCCACCCGTGCCGGGATTATCGAGCTGTTATTCAAACGCAATTTTCTGGTGAAAAAAGGGCGCTATATCCACGCCACAGACGCGGGAAAAGCGCTGATCAAGGCGCTGCCTGAGCTTGCCACCCGCCCGGATATGACCGCGCACTGGGAGTCGGTCCTCACCCAGATAAGCGAAAAGCAGTGCCGCTATCAGGACTTTATGCAGCCGCTGGTGACCACGCTGTATGATCTGATAGGTCAGGCGCGGAATACGTCCGTTACCCGCTTTCGCCAGGTGGTCGTTACCGGCGCAAGCCCGCAGAAGGCGGCCCCCGCCCGGCGCCGGGCACGCAAAAAAGCCGCCGGGGCCCAGTGATCCGGCAATAAAAAACGGGATGATCCGCAGATCATCCCGTTTGATATGCTGAGCGGAGGCTCTCCGCGGTCAGATAACGCCCTGAGCTATCATCGCATCGGCCACTTTAACAAACCCGGCAATATTTGCCCCCTGCACATAGTTGGTCCTGGCCTGATCCCCGCCGTACTGCACGCAGTGCTCGTGAATATCCAGCATAATATGGTGCAGACGGGCGTCCACTTTTTCCGCTTTCCAGCTCATCCGCGCGGCGTTCTGGGCCATCTCCAGGCCGGATGTCGCCACGCCACCGGCGTTGGCGGCTTTACCCGGGGCAAACAGCACGCCCGCATCCAGGAACAGGTTGGTGGCGTCAATGGTGGTGGGCATATTGGCCCCTTCGGCCACTGCTTTGACCCCGTTGGCAATCAGCACCCGGGCGGCGTCTGTATCCAGCTCGTTCTGGGTGGCGCAGGGCAGGGCAATGTCCACCGGAACGGACCAGGGCTGCTGACCGGCGAGATACGGCAGGCCAAACTCCCGGGCGTAATCGGCCACGCGGCCGTCACGGCTGGCTTTGATTTCACACAACCGGGCCAGCTTCTCGCGGGTGAAGCCCGTTTCATCTACTACGGTGCCGCCTGAATCCGACGCGGTCACCACCCGGGCACCCAGCTCCATGGCTTTCTCGATAGTATACTGGGCCACGTTGCCGGAGCCGGAAACCGCCACGCGCATCCCTTCGAAATCCAGCCCGTGGCGCTTGAGCATCGCCTGGGTAAAGTAGACCAGGCCGTAGCCGGTCGCTTCCGGGCGGATTAGGCTGCCCCCGAAGGAGAGCCCCTTGCCGGTAAATACGCAGGCGCTGTTATTGGAGAGCTTACGCATCATGCCCGCCATAAAGCCCACTTCCCGGCCACCCACGCCGATATCACCGGCCGGTACGTCAGTATCCGGCCCCAGGTGGCGGTACAGCTCGGTCATCAGCGCCTGGCAAAAGCGCATCACTTCGCCGTCGCTTTTCCCTTTCGGGTCAAAATCGCTGCCGCCCTTGCCGCCGCCCATAGGCAGCGTGGTCAGCGCATTTTTAAAGGTCTGCTCGAAACCGAGGAATTTAAGAATCGACAGGTTAACGGACGGGTGGAAACGCATGCCGCCCTTATAGGGCCCGATGGCGGAGTTAAACTGCACCCGCCAGGCACGGTTTACCTGAACCTGGTTGTTATCATCGACCCACACCACCCGGAACTGGATGGCGCGCTCTGGCTCAACCAGGCGCTCCAGTAGTGCGAGCTGGCGATAGCGGGGATTTTGCTCAAGAAATGGCCACAGGGTGGACATGACTTCGCGCACGGCTTGTGCAAACTCCGGCTGGTTGGGGTCCCTGGCCTGAACCCTGGTAAGAAAAGAAGAGAGTGAAACAGAATGATCCATAGCGTTAAGCGCCTCTTATGGTAATACGGTTGTAATTATGAGGTTATGTAAAATGTGGTTTGCAACCGCACTATAACATCCGTAACCATAAGTGAATCAAGGGGAAATATACCGGGGCGCTAAAATAATTATCAGCGCCCCGTCATCATAAAAAATGATGATAACCGGGCGGGGGATTACCCGGGCAGACTGCGGCGGAGGAAGGCCTCCAGCAGGGGAATATCTGCCGGGGCAAGGTCATAGTCTTGCGCCCGGGCCGGGGTGCACCAGGCAAGCTCACTGTGGCTTGTGGTGCACTGTGGTGTACCGCTGAAGCGGGCCACTGACCAGGCGTGGAGGTTAATCATCCGCCCGGAAACCTCCCGGCTGTGGCTGGCTATCCACTCGCCGGGCGTGGCGTGGATCCCAAGCTCCTCTTCCAGCTCGCGGCACAGGGCCCGGGCCTGGGTTTCGCCCGGCTCCACCTTGCCGCCGGGAAATTCCCATAACCCGGCCTGATCGCAGGAAGCCGCGCGCCGGGCCAGCAGCAGTTTTCCGTTGTGCACAATAATCGCGGCGACAACGTCAATGGTTTTCAGCATGTCCGGCAGCGCTCTCAGATATCAAATACCGCCCAGGCGGGGGCGTGATCGGAGGGTTTTTCCATACCGCGGATCTCATAATCGATGCCGGTTGCGATACAGCGGCTGGCTAAGGGCTGGCTGGCCAGCAGCAGGTCAATGCGCAGGCCGCGGTTATCATCAAACCCCCGGGAGCGGTAATCAAACCAGGAGTAGATATCGCTGGTTTGCGGGTGGGCCTGGCGGAAGGTATCGACCAGCCCCCAGTTCAGCAGCCTGTCCATCCACTCGCGCTCTTCCGGCAGGAAGGAGCATTTCCCGGTGCGCAGCCAGCGCTTGCGGTTCTCTTCGCCAATACCGATATCCAGATCGCCGGGGCTGATGTTCATATCCCCCATGATAAGCACCGGTGATTCCCGGGTCAGCGTGGTGGTCAGGTAGTTTTGCAGGCTCTGGTAAAAGGCCTGTTTGGCCGGGAATTTCAGCGCATGGTCGCGGTTTTCCCCCTGGGGGAAATAGCCGTTGATCACGGTAATATTCCCGACAGAAGAGGGGATCTCTGCCATGATCAGCCGCCGCTGGGCGTCTTCTGCGTCATCCGGGAAGCCGCGCTGTACCGATACCGGCTCCGCTTTGGTCATTAATGCCACACCGTAGTGGCCTTTCTGGCCGTGGTAAAAGACGTTGTAGCCCAGGGCTGCCACCTCTTCCAGCGGAAACATATCGTCGTGAACTTTGGTTTCCTGAAGGCCGATGACATCTGGCTGGTGCTGTTCAACAATGGCCGCTAACTGGTGGGGCCGTGCGCGCAGTCCGTTGATATTAAAAGAGACAAATTTCATATTCGCCGCCATTTTGCAGGTGAAGGTGGCTGGATGTTAGCAGAAAACGCCGGGCCATGCCTGCTTACTCTGTGGCGAAACGGGCGGGGGCCGCGTGTGCGCCGTTTTTATACCGCCCACAGAGGAGATTATAAAAAAAGTCCTTTTATATTCATGGGTATTCCGGGAAATAAACAGAATATTCCTGGATACGGCTTCAGAAATATCTATTTAGCAGGTATACTTCTCCACAATTCCTTTTCAATCAGTGTGATAGAATAATTCAAACACACATCTCCATTATTTATTCTTTATTTCTCCATAATTGACTAAAAAGTGTTTTTAAGACTTTCATAGTTTTACGGATACATTGATTAATTGACCTGAACCGCCGTAATATTAATTCCGTCAACACGGCACAGTATTTTTAAATACCCACTGTGTCGCTGAATAACTGAATATAAGGATACTGATAATGCGTAAGTTAACTGCAATTTTTGTAGCATCTACTCTGGCCCTGGGTGCGGCGAACATGGCTCACGCTGCGGACACCGCTACGGCACCCGCAGCTAACACCGCTGCCGGTCATCATATGAAAGGTCATCATCGTGGTGGCATGCACAACATGATGTTCCAGGACCTGAACCTGACCGATGCGCAGAAAACCCAGATCCGCGACATTATGAAAACCCAGCGCGCTAAAATGCAGCCGCCTTCCTTAGAAGAGCGCCGCGCTATGCACAACATTATCGCCAGCGACAGCTTCGACAGCGCCAAAGCCCAGGCTCAGGCGGATAAAATGGCGGAACAAAGCAAAACCCGGATGCTGGCACACATGGAAACCCAGAATAAAATCTACAATATTCTGACCCCGGAGCAGAAAAAACAGTTTAACGCGAACTTTGAAAAGCGCCTGACTGAACGCCCGGGCCGTGGCCAGGGTGCCCCGGTAGTGCCTGCTGAATAATCACGCTTCACTCTGTGCTAAGACCGCCGGTCTTGCCCGTCACCTCAGTGGCGGGCAGGGCCGGCGGTTTTTTTTTACCGCGGGCAAAGATTAATGGGGGGCCGGGGTGGTTGCCCACTCTCTGACGCCATTGAGGTAAGCGGCAATCAGCTGGGTCAGCACGGGCTGTAACTGTTGCGCCTTCGCCGGGAGCCAGCGGTAGGGGGGCTTTTCATCCATATACAGATGCCGGGCAATAATCAGCTGCAGTGCGCAGATCCCGTCGCCAGGGCGGGCTGTTTGCAGGCTGTAGCCGCCCTGTTGTGGGCCATCTACCGTGTAGCGGAAATGTTTTTGTTTATCCAGCACGTCAGTGATTGCTGCCAGCACCGGGGGCGGGCAGCTTTCCCCCTGGCGGGTCAGCAGCGTAATATCGGCGCGGCTGGTGATAAGGGCGGACGGGGCCGACTGGATATCCAGCAGCTGTGCATAGCCATACTGGGCTTTCAGCCGCTGTAATTCTTTGTTTATCTGCTGGTGCCAGGGCTTCCAGATTTGTTCGAAGACCTGCTCACGATCTTTGCCGCCCGGTGCTTTGCCGGGAATAAAATTGGGCGTACCGTCCTGCATGGTCTGGGGCCACAGGGCACTGATAGCCTGGCTGTCTGCCCGCCCGTCTGGCGGGGGACTATCCAGGTCGATAACCATTCGCGAGTAGTTAGCCATCAGGATACTGGCACCGGCCGCCCGGGCAAATTGCCACAGCTTTTCCTGGTGCCAGTCGGTATCCGGTAATGCCCGCGCAGCGGGAACCAGCCCGGCGGACACATCGGGGGTTAACTGGGTTCCGATATGCGGAACGATGATCAGCAGGGGCAGGCTCCCCTGGGAAAACTCAAATGCGCGCATCGCTATCACTCCCTGAATTGTCACACTCACTGTAACGGGTGCAGGCTACATCCATAGCCTGGTTAACATAAGGTGAATAAACTATTTCAACTGTGTTATTCGCAGTACAGGGTTAAGACTAGCATGAATTGCGACACTTAACGGGTGGCTGAGGATGAACTGTGACGGGATATGTTGTTAATAATGGCGATTTTCCCGCTGTGGCGGGTCTGTCGCAGTAGTGACGTTGTCACTTATGGGCGAGGTCCGGCTCAGTGCCCCCGGGTGGCATAGCTGCACAGCAGTGAACCCCCCACCACCATGACCACCCCCTGCCAGAAAGACCAGCCGGGGGAAAGCCCCAGCCACAGGGTCGCCAGCAGGGCGGAAAGCACCGGGGTGAAGTAGGAGGCGGCCGCCAGTACCGCCATATTGCCGCGCTGGATCCCGTGGTTCCAGGCGGAATAGGCCAGTGCGGTAGAGGCCCCCATAAACAGCAGCTGTAACGCAGGGGAAAGGGCGAAGTGCAGCGGGGGCTGATCCGTGAACCAGAATTTGGCCCACAGCACCAGGGCGGTGGCGCAGAAGAACAGGCTGACACCATTGGTCCCCTGGCTCCAGCGGCGGGTAATGTTGCAGTAAAGGGCCCAGGTAATGGCGGCAGCGAAGGCCAGCCCGTAGGCTACCGGGTTGTCCTGCATATTGTGCCACAGGGCCCCGGGTGACCAGGGATTGTCGCCACGCAGCACCTGGAACACGCCGGATACAGCCAGCCCAAGGCCAGGCCACAGCCACAGGCTGCTGCGCTGCTGGTTAATAAACAGCGCCAGCAGAATGGTCAGCCCGGGCCACAAATAGTTGATCATCCCCAGCTCCAGGGACTGGCTGCGGCTGTGGGCCATGCCGATAGCCAGCGCCAGGCAGATCTCGTAACCGGTAAATAATATGCCCCCCCAGATAAGGTAACGGCGCGGCAGGCGCCCCGGGCGGGGAATGCCGCTGGTCAGGCACAGCAGAAGTGCGCTCAGGGTGTAGATCAGCGCCGCTCCGCCTGTTGGCCCGAACTGCTCGCTGATGCTGCGCATCAGCCCGACGGAGGTACTCCACAGCGTGATCGCCAGTAAACCGGCAAGTGTTGCACGCGGTGCGGGGGTGGTCAGGGTCTCCGGTTGCTTGCTCACTGTCTGTATCCGTACATAAACGTGTTGTCACCGCGCCATAAACATAAAAAAGCCGGGCAGGAGTTACCCGGCCCGGCCTGTCAGTGCTGCCTGTCCGGCGAGGTTATCAGGCGCCGATATTCTCTGCAACCTCGTCGTTTTCACTTTCCGTGACGCTGTTCAGCGCATTTTCATTTCTGGACAGCATAGCAGTCGCAATACCGTTACCCAGCACGTTAATCGCCGAGCGGCCCATATCAAGGAAGTGGTCAATGCCCATCAGCAGCAGGATACCGGCCACCGGAATATTGAAGCTGGGCACGGTGGCGGCCAGTACAACCAGGGCCGAGCGGGGCACACCGGCAATGCCTTTTGAGGCCAGCATCAGGGTTATCATCAGCACCGCAATTTCACCACCGTTCAGGTGAATATTGTAAGCCTGGGCAATAAACATGGAGGCGAAAGAGCAGTACACCATGGAGCCGACCAGGTTAAAGGAGTAACCAATGGGCAGCACAAAGGCGGCAATATTTCGCGAGCAGCCAAAGCGCTCCAGCTGATCGAGCGTTTTAGGGTAGGCCGCTTCGGAGCTGCTGGTGGTGAAGGCGACAATCACCGGATCTTTAAGCATGGCGACCAGGCGGTAAACCTCTTTTTTGAGCACCACATACCCGGCGGCCAGCATCACCAGGCAGCACAGCAGAATCGCCACATAATAACCGCCGATAAACGACGCATAGTTGGCGAGGATCCCCAGCCCCTCGGTGGCAATCACCGACGAGATGGCGGCAAAGATAGCCAGCGGGGCCACGTACATCACGTAACCGGTGACCTTGAGCATAATGTGGGACACCACATCCAGTGCGGCGACCAGCGGGGCGTTAAATTTCTCCCCCAGGGAGGCACCGGCAATCCCGAAAAACATGGCGAACACCACAATTTGCAGGATTTCGTTATTCGCCATGGCGCCGGCGATACTGGTCGGAATGGTGTGGGTGATAAAGGCTTTGAGGCTCATGCCGCTGACGGCCAGGCCAGTCTCCACATCGCCTGCGGGGATGGTCAGGTTAAGGCCCCGGCCCGG
The DNA here is from genome assembly GCF_000262305.1 of Shimwellia blattae DSM 4481 = NBRC 105725. Taxonomy (NCBI): domain Bacteria; kingdom Pseudomonadati; phylum Pseudomonadota; class Gammaproteobacteria; order Enterobacterales; family Enterobacteriaceae; genus Shimwellia; species Shimwellia blattae. The sequence continues at coordinate 2,393,495 of NC_017910.1, read as the reverse complement.
TCCTTCCAGTGAGACCACCAGCAGACCAACCAGGATAGATATCACCGAGGAGGAGATAAACCACACCATGGCTTTGCCGCCGATCCGCCCGATGGTGGAGGTTTCGCCCAGGCGCATGATCCCCACGGTCAGGGTGCAGAACACCAGCGGGGCGATCACCATTTTGATCAGCCGCAGGAAAATATCGGTAAGCAGGGTAATGTTATCAGACCAGCCTTTTATGGTGTCTGGTGCTGCCATCTGGTGGATAAGCGCGCCAGTGACAATGCCCGCGACCATGAACAGTATGATATATAGCGTAAGTTTGTTTGAATTTGACACGTTACCAAAGCCCTATTTTGCCCTGAACTGAAATAGATACCGGTACGCCATCTCTGGAGAAGTTATTATTGTCTGACGCAAATCGAGTAGTTATATAAATTGGATTAAAGCGCTATCAGATACAACCTTTTTTTATATTTTATTTGGTTTGTTTAAATAAATGGCGAAATGTTATTCTGGTGAAAAGATTAATTTCCGGAATAACATTTTATTTACGCCTGGCGAATGAGCAACCGGCGGCTAATGGAGCCAGAGAACACCGTCCTGCGGCGTAAAACACTGGTTGTAGCGCGCCTGGAAGGCTTTCAGGGTCGGAAGGTCCGGCTCCAGTTCACGTAAAAAACCCATCGCCAGGCGAATGTGCCCGTCACTGAGCGGGGTGGCCATGCGCGCTTTGCGCAACAACCGCAGCCAGTGCTGCAGGTTGTGTTCGCTGTCATCAATGATTGCCGCCTGCCAGATCAGTAAAACCTGCACCGCATTTTGCAGGTGCACATCATTCGGGCGGGCAAGGTAACGGAGGAACTCCCCGCCTGCGCTGCGGCCCATCTGGTCTGTCATTGACTCCACCACCACCGGTTCAATCGCCAGCCTTTCGCTGATCCGGCGCACGGCCCGGCGCGGGCCAGAGGTCAGCACCCGAAAGCCAATCACGAATACCACCACCAGCGTCGCCAGCATTAACCAGACCATATACACCCTCGTTTTTCTGTTCTGCGGGCATGATACGGGAGGCGCTCACCGGCCCGCAACGGAAAGTGAACCGGGCAGGTGTTGCGCAACGCCCGCTAACCATCACCAGCTTGTTAATCACCGGTAGCGTAAACGGGTGTGGAGGCAGGGGTTTTTACAGGGAATGTCGCAAATATGAATATCGCTTTTGATAATTATAAACCGTCGTTTTATAGATTGGTGACCTGAGTTCTGGTGCTCTTTGTATTTCTGCCAGGCTCTGGCGGTCAGCGGCAGAAATACAAAGGTTTCTCAGCCCCGGTGATTTTACTTTACCCCTGAGGCAACACGGGTCGTTCGCGACGGGTGTCGCTCCCACATAACGCTACGGGGTTCGGATAATGACAACGAAAATGCGCAAACCAGGTTTAATCAACTACCTTGCCTATGGTTCCGGGGATTTCCTCGGTGCCGGTACTACGGCGCTGACCGCCGCATGGCTACTCTACTTTTACACCACCTTCTGCGGGCTTACCCCCATTGAGGCGACCTTTATCTTCGCCATGGCGCGGGTGCTGGATGCGGTCGTCAGCCCGCTGATGGGCTTTCTGACGGATAACTTCGGCTCTACCTGGCTGGGGCGTAAGTTTGGCCGGCGTAAGTTTTTTATTCTGCTGGGGATCCCCTGCGTATTCAGCTACAGCCTGATGTGGGTCGGGGAGATGCACTACTGGTACTACCTGCTGACCTATCTGGTGTTTGATGTGGTCTACACCATGATTCTGGTGCCCTATGAGACGCTGGTGCCGGAAATGACCGATGACTTCAAACAGAAGACCAAGTTCTCCGGCGCCCGTATTGCCCTGGCCCAGCTTTCGGCGATCCTCGCCGCGTTCCTGCCGGGGATCCTGCTGAGCTATTTTGGCAAAGACAATCCGGACTCTTTCCTCTACGCAAGCCTGGTTTTTTCGGCCCTGTGCGCCATTGTGCTCACCCTGGTCTGGATTTTCACCTGGGAGCGGCCGCGGGAAGCATGGACAGAGGCGCAGCTGCGTGCGGAGGAAGAGCGCAAAGGGCTCACCCTTGCCCAGAGCCTTAAGCGCCTGAATGTGGAGCTCACCTCCACCCTGCGGATCAAAATCTTCCGCCAGCACCTGGGAATGTATCTCGGGGGGTATATCGCCCAGGACGTCTTTAATGCGGTGTTTACCTACTATGTGGTTTTCGTGCTGATGCAGAGCGCTACGGTCGCCTCCAGCCTGCTGGGCACCATGGCGATTTTGCAGTTTGTCTCGGTGATTGCCATGATCCCGCTGTGTATTCGCTTTGGGCCCGCGCCGTCATACCGGATGGTGGTGGTGCTGTTTGGCCTGAGCTCGGTCTCCTATGCGCTGCTCTGGTATGCGGGCATGAGCGATGTGATGTCCCTGCTGATGCTGGTCTCTGCGCTGGCGGGGCTGGGCCGTGGCGGGATCAACTATGTTCCCTGGAACACCTACACCTATATTGCCGATGTGGATGAGGTGATAACCGGGCAGCGCCGGGAAGGGATCTTTGCCGGGATCATGACCCTGACCCGCAAAGCCTCACAGGCGGGGGCGGTCATGCTGGTGGGTATCGTGATGCAGCTTTCCGGCTTTGTCAGCGGCCAGAGCGAGCAGCCCCCGGCGGTCAGCCACACGATTCTGATGATCCTGAGTGTGGGCACCGTATCGGTGCTGGCTATCGGGTTCCTTATCTCCCTGCGCTTTAAACTGAACCTGCAAACCCACAGCGTGCTGCGTGAAGAGACCGCCAAAATGCGCGTTGCGGGCCGTACTACTCCTGAATCTGTTACCCCGCAAGCCCGGGCAACGGTAGAAATGCTTGCCGGTATGCCTTACGAGAATCTGTGGGGAAATAACAATATTGGTTATCTCAACCGTAATAAGGCGGCTGCCCCGAAGCTCGGCACGCAGCCAGCCATGACGTCGACACTGAGCAGAGGTTAATTCGATGATTATCTATCCTGTAAAACACAGCCCGTTATTACGCCAGCCAGCGCGTTTTATTGCCCGGGATGAACTCAAAAGCCTGATTAATAAAATCACCGAAAACCTGATCAATATAAAAGATGAAACCGGCGAGTTTCTGCTGCGCCTGGACGATGGCCGGGTGATTGATACCAAAGGCTGGGCCGGCTGGGAGTGGACCCACGGGGTAGGGCTGTACGGGATCTGGCAATATTATGACCAGACCGGTGATGAAAAAATGCGCGCCATTATTGATGACTGGTTTGCCGATCGCTTTGCCGAAGGGGCCACCACGAAAAACGTCAACACCATGGCGCCGTTTCTGACCCTGGCCAACCGCTATGCGCAAACCGGCAACCAGGCCTGGCTGCCCTGGCTGGAGAGCTGGGCCGAATGGGCCATGTATCAGATGCCGCGCACCGAGCACGGCGGCATGCAGCACATCACCCTGGCGGAAGAGAACCACCAGCAAATGTGGGACGATACGCTGATGATGACGGTGCTGCCGCTGACCCGTATCGGCAAGTTACTCAACCGCCCGGAGTATGTGGAAGAGGCGACCTACCAGTTTCTGATGCATGTCCAGTATCTGATGGATCGCGAAACCGGGCTGTGGTTCCACGGCTGGAGTTTTGACGGTAACCACAACTTCGCCCGCGCCCGCTGGGCCAGGGGGAACAGCTGGCTGACAATGGTTATCCCGGATTTTCTGGAGCTGGTGGATTTACCCGAACACAGCGCGGTGCGCCGCTACCTGATTCAGGTTCTGGAAAGCCAGGTGGCGGCCCTGGAGAAATGCCAGGATGAGAGCGGCCTGTGGCACACCTTGCTGGACGATCCGGACTCCTACCTGGAGGCGTCCGCCACGGCGGGGTTTGCCTACGGGATCCTGAAAGCGGTGCGCAAGCGGTATATTGCGCAAACGTACGGGCCGGTGGCGGAGAAGGCGATTCAGGGGATTGTGCGGCACATTTCGGATGACGGCGAGCTGCTGCAAACCTCATTCGGCACCGGTATGGGCCATGATCTTGCGTTTTATCGCCAGATCCCGCTGACCTCAATGCCGTATGGTCAGGCGATGGCGATCCTCTGCCTGGCGGAGTATTTGCGTACCTATCTGTAAAAACCTGCGCGGTGTCCTGCACGAAAAAGCCCGCCCCCGGAAACCGGAGGGCGGGCTTTTACATCTTGCGGGCGATTACATCCGTTCGATGGTTTCGATACCCAGAGTATCCAGGCCCAGTTTCAGGGTCTTCGCGGTCAGCAGCGCCAGTTTCAGGCGGCTCTGGCGCACGGTGTCGCTTTCGGCGCTGAGGATAGGGCAGTGCTCATAGAAGCTGGAGAACAGACCGGCCAGATCGTACAGGTAGGCACACATCACATGGGGTGTACCGTCCCGGGCAACCACGGCGAGGGTCTCTTCAAACTGCAGCAGGCGGGCTGCCAGCAGCGCTTCGCGATCGTCGCTGATGCTGACCGGTGCGGTCAGGCTGCTCTCATCCACCCCGGCTTTACGGAATACGGAAAGCACGCGGGTGTAGGCATACTGCATATAAGGCGCGGTATTGCCTTCAAAGGCCAGCATATTGTCCCAGTCGAACACGTAGTCAGTGGTGCGGCTTTTGGACAGATCGGCATATTTTACGGCACCGATCCCGACGGCGTTCGCCAGTTTTTTCAGCTCGGCGGCGTCCATATCCGGGTTTTTCTCTGCCACCAGGCGCTGGGCGCGCTCCAGGGCTTCATCCAGCAGGTCGGAGAGTTTTACTGTCCCACCGGCGCGGGTTTTGAACGGCTTACCGTCTTTACCCAGCATCATGCCGAACATATGGTGCTCCATCGGAATGGATTCCGGCACATAACCGGCTTTACGCACGATAGTCCAGGCCATCATCAGGTGCTGGTGCTGACGGGAGTCGATATAGTACAGCATCCGGTCGGCGTGCAGTTTTTCGTAGCGGTACTTGGCGCAGGCGATATCGGTGGTGGTGTACAGGTAACCGCCATCTTTCTTCTGGACGATAACGCCCATCGGATCGCCTTCTTTGTTTTTAAACTCGTCAAGGTAGACCACGGTCGCGCCTTCGCTTTCCGTTGCCAGCCCTTTGGCCTTCAGATCCGCAACAATCCCCGGCAGCATCGGGTTATACAGGCTCTCACCCATAATGTCGTCTTCGGTGAGGGTCACATTCAGGCGCTGGTAGGTCGCCTGGTTTTGCTTCATGGTGATATCCACCAGCATGCGCCACATTTTACGGCAGTATTCGTCGCCGCCCTGAAGTTTCACCACGTAGCTGCGGGCGCGCAGGGCAAAGGCTTCGTCTTCGTCGTAGGCTTTTTTCGCTTCACGGTAGAACCCTTCCAGATCGGACAGGCCCATATCACCGGAGTTTTCCTGCTGCTGCTTTTCCAGATAGGCGATCAGCATCCCGAACTGGGTGCCCCAGTCGCCGAGGTGGTTGGCGCGGATAACCTTATGGCCGAGGAACTCCAGCGTGCGTACAGAAGCATCACCAATAATGGTGGAGCGCAGGTGGCCCACATGCATCTCTTTTGCGACGTTCGGCGCGGAATAGTCCACCACGATAGTTTGCGGATTTGCCGTAACGGCAATCCCGGCGCGATCGCCTTTAACGGCTTCATCAATATTGCGTGCCAGGAAGGCGGGATCGAGGAAAATATTAATAAACCCGGGCCCGGCAACTTCGGTTTTACTGGCGATCCCTGACAGATCCAGATGGTTAATCACCTGCTCAGCTAATTGTCGCGGCGGCATGCCCAGTTTTTTAGCGATAGCCATCACGCCATTAGCCTGATAATCGCCGAACTGCACTTTCGCTGACTGGCGAACCTGGGGCTCGCAATCCGCAGGCGCACCTGCGGCAACCAGTGCCTGACTGACTTTTTCTGAGAGAAGAACCTGAATATTCACGGCTTACCTTTCTTTTATAAACGCCGCTCAGTCTACCGAACGGCAGGCGTACTTTTGATAAAATTGCGAAGATTATACTGTATTTATGCCAGATCGTCAGCACCGGCCAGTTATCGCCAGTGCCCGCCCGCTGGCGGGGGGCGGGGAACTGCGCTAGATTAGCCGTTTTTTCTACCCGGAGAGAACCATGCCCCACTGGCACGATATTGCAGAACTGGCGGACATTGTTGATGATTTACCGCGCTTTGTCGCGAAACTGCAGCAGTTTGCAGCAAGGCTGCAGCTCGACACCCGGCCGCTGAGTGCGGACCATATTTCACTGCGCTGCCACCAGAACACCACCGCCGCGCGCTGGCGCCAGGGGCTGGAGCAGTGCGCGACGCTGCTGTCTGAAAACATGATCAACGGGCGCCCGATTTGCCTGTTTAAACTCCACCAGCCGGTCACTGTGGGGCACTGGCAGATTGACGTTATCGAACTGCCCTGGCCGGGGGAGAAGCGCTACCCCCATGAGGGCTGGGAGCATGTGGAGATTGTCCTGCCGGGCGATCCGCTCACCCTGAATGCCCGGGCGCTGGCCTTACTGGGGGACCAGGGGCTGGCGCAGCCGGGCGTTGTGGTGAAAACCAGCGCCCCCCGGGGCGAAAAAGAGCGCCTGGCAAACCCGACCCTGGCGGTGACCGACGGCACCGTCACCATTAAATTCCACCCCTGGACCATCGAACAGATTGTCGCCAGCGAGCAGTAACCCGGGCCACTCAGCGGCACAGGGCCTGCTGCATCCGGGTAATGGCCTCTTCCAGCAGGCTGGCGGGGCAGCCGAAGTTGATCCGCACGTAGTGGGGCGCGCCGAAATCCTGCCCCGGTGAAAATCCCAGCCCCCGTTCGGCAAACCAGCGGGCGGGGTTCTCCAGCCCAAGTCCGCTGGCGTCTACCCAGGCCAGATAGGTGGCCTCCGGGCAGACCATTTTCAGCCCCGGCAGGCCATTGACTGCGCTACAGAGCCGGTCCCGGTTGTGGCGCAGATAGTCGAGCAGCGCCGCACGCCAGGAGCCCCCGTCGCGCAAGGCGGCGCTGGCGGCCGTCAGCGCCAGCAGATCCACATGGGGCATCAGCCCTTCTGCGGCAGCCACAAAGCGGCGGCGGAGCCCCGCGTCGGGGATCACCGCAAATGAGGCCCCAAGGCCCGGGATATTCCAGGTTTTTGAGGGCGACATCAGCGTGACTGAGCGCCGGGCGGCGTCTTCACTCAGGGTGGCGAAGGGGATATGGCGCACCCCGGGTTCGAGGATAAGATCACAGTGGATCTCATCAGAACAGACGATAAGATCGTGGCGCTGTGCGAAGGCCAGCTGCGCCTCAAGCTCTGCCCGGCGATACGCGGTGCCCCCCGGGTTTTGCGGGTTACACAGCAGTAACAGCTTTTCTGAGCCGTCCATCTCCGGGGCCAGGGCCTCCAGATCCAGCAGCCAGCGCTGCTCGTGCAGGCGTAGCGGGGCCAGGCGCTGGCCGCGCCCGGCCTGACGGGCCGCTTTATGGAAGGGCGGGTAGATAATCGCCGGAGCAATGCTTTGCTCCCCGGGCCCGGTAAACGCGCGCAGTGCAAGGTTCAGCCCCGGCACTACGCCTGGGATCACCACCACCCACTCCGGGCGGATATGCCACTGATACTGTAGCGCCAGCCAGTTGACTATCTGCTCTGTAAACGCCTGCGGGTACCCGGCATAACCAAACACGCCGTGCGCTACTCGCTGGTGAAGGGCATCCGTAATACAGGGGGCGGAGCGGAAGTCCATATCGGCTACCCACATGGGCAACACGTCGGCGGGGTATTTGTTCCATTTAACGCTGTCGCTGTGACGGCGCTCGATCCTTTCATCAAAATTGAATGTCATGATACGCGGCCCTGAGAAATGGTTTTTTCAGCTTATCATGCCCGGATGGGGAGACGACCTGAAAATAAAGGAGAGTGTAGTGGCACTACTGGAGATTTGTTGCTACGGACTGGACGCGGCGCTGACCGCACAACAGGCCGGGGCAGACCGGCTGGAATTATGCAGTGCACCGGCAGAAGGCGGGCTGACCCCGTCTGCCGGTGTGCTGCGCGCGGTGCGCCAGCAACTGGCGATCCCGGTGCACCCGATTGTGCGCCCGCGCGGTGGCGATTTTTGCTATACCGCCGCGGAATTTGACACCATGATGGGCGATATCGCGTTTATCCGCGATCTGGGGTTCCCGGGGGTGGTTGTCGGGGTGCTGGATGAAGACGGCCAGATAGATATGCCGCGAATGGCGAAAATAATGTCCTGTGCTAATGGGATGGCCGTCACATTTCATCGCGCTTTTGATATGTGCCGCGATCCGTTTTATGCCCTTGAACAACTTACAGATTCTGGCGTTGCGCGCATTTTAACCTCCGGCCAGCAGGCCAGCGCCGCGCAGGGAGTTGCACTTCTTCGGGAACTTAATGCCCGCTCCCGTGCTCCAATCATTATGGCCGGAGCCGGGGTGCGCCCTGAGAATGTCCGGCTGTTTTGCGAAGCGGGGTTGCAGGAGGTGCACAGTTCCGCAGGCCACCGGGTGAATTCACCCATGCGCTATCGCAAAACCGGGGTGTCTATGTCATCCGGCCCCGGTGATGATGAATACAGTCGCTACTGTGTCAGTGCGCAAACGGTAGCGGCGCTGAAAAAAGCCCTGAAGGGCTAATGTTTTTTGCCGCGCATCATGTCGCCCAATATGATGTTTGCATGTACCAGACCCCGGCCTTCCTTGTCGGGGTTCTTTTTATCTGGCGTTTGCCTCAGGGCTTACGGGCGGTCACAATCGCCCGCAGCGGTGCCGGGTAACCTTCGCAGGTTTTGCTGTGATCGGCCGGATCGAGAAAATCTTCCAGAGATTCGGACGCCATCCAGCTGGTGCGGCGCTGCTCGTCCAGGGTGGTGACACACTGGTCAGCAATATGCACATCGACAAAACCGCATTTTTCCAGCCACTTTTTCAGCGCCAGCGCCGAAGGAATAAAATAGACGTTGCGCATCCGGGCGTAGCGCTCACCAGGCACCAGAACCTGATTTTCATCCCCTTCCACCACCAGTGTTTCCAGCACCAGTTCCCCGTCCTGCACCAGCTGATCTTTAAGCTGCCAGAGATGGTCGAGCGGTGAGCGGCGGTGATAGAGCACCCCCATGGAAAAGACCGTATCGAAGGCGTTCAGTGCCGGAAGCTGCTCAATGCCCAGGGGCAACAAATGAGCGCGCTGATCATTACCCAGCAGTTTGCGCACCGCTTCGAACTGGCATAAAAACAGCTGGGTGGGATCGATCCCCACCGCCAGGCTGGCACCGGCACCCACCATGCGCCACAGGTGATAACCGCTGCCGCAACCCACATCAAGAATCGTCCGGCCCGCCAGCGGGCTGATATGCGGCAGCACCCGATCCCATTTCAGATCAGAGCGCCATTCGGTATCGATATGAATGCCGTACAGATCAAACGGGCCTTTACGCCACGGCATCAGATTACGCAGCAGTTTTTCAATGCCGGTTTTTTGCCCGTCGCTGAGGGGGGCGTCGGCAGTGGCGCAGACCCCGTTTTGCAGATCAAGGTGCGCCGGGGTGAGCTCCGGTAAAAAGCTGACGCTGCGCATCCACTGTTTAAACTGGCCGTGCAGCGCCTCGCGCTGCCAGGTGCCCACCTGGGCGGGCAGGGTTTCCAGCCAGTGGGCGAGGGGGCCGGTGGCGATCTGCTGATAAAATTTGCCAAAATCCGTCATGATGCGGCGCCTTCCTTAATAGCAACCAGTGAGCCGAAATTAAAGCACTGGAACCACAGCTCGCTGTGGGTAAATCCGGCCTGGCGCAGCCGCGCTTTGTGGGTGTCGACTGAGTCTGTCAGCATCACGTTTTCCAGCATGCTGCGCTTCTGGCTGATCTCCAGCTCGCTGTAGCCGTTGGCCCGTTTAAAATCATGGTGCATGTTAAACAGCAGCTCGCCGACCTGGGTATCTTCAAAACTGAATTTTTCAGAAAGTACCAGCGCGCCACCCGGGTTGAGCCCCTGGTAGATGTTATTCAGCACCTGCTGGCGTTCGTCTGGTGCCAGGAACTGCAGGGTAAAATTGAGCACCACCAGAGAGGCATTCTCAATGGTGACATGGCGGATATCGTCTTCCCGCACTTCGACCGGTGTCTGTGCTTTAAAGGCCGTAACGTGGCGGCGGCAGCGCTCCACCATGGCCGGGGAGTTATCCACGGCAATGATATTGCAGCCGGGGTGGTGAATATTGCGGCGCACCGAAAGTGTTGCGGCACCCAGTGAGCAGCCGAGATCATAAACCTGGCTGCCCGGGGTAACAAAACGCTCTGCCAGCATGCCTATCATGGAGATGATATTGGAGTAGCCTGGCACCGAACGCTGGATCATATCCGGGAACACTTCGGCAACGCGTTCATCAAACGTCCAGTCCCCGAGTTTTTCAATCGGGGCGGAAAAAAGCATATCGCGGTTCGACATAAAACCTAAAATCCGGGAAAACAAAAGGGGCTATTGTGCGTTAACGGAGACTGAAAACCAACTCCCACGGCATATACCAGAGATTTGCCAGCACCATTAACAGCAATGCAGACCAGGTGGCGCTCATGCCGGAGCGGCGCCAGCGACTCTGGCGATGGTGCAAACCGTAGTAGTGCATCAGACGACCGGCCATCAGCAGCAGTCCGGCCACATGTACCAGCCAAGTCTCGGCACCGTTCATTTCCATCAGTAATAATAGCAGTATCCCGGTGGGGATATATTCCACCGCATTACCGTGGATACGAATGGCGCTTTGTAATTCCGTAAAACCACCATCCCCCCAGGAGACACGATATTGTGTCCGCAGGCGCACCACATCAAAGGAGAACTTTATCAGCAACAGGGCACCCAGCACGGCATAAAGCGCGCTTACCATATCCACTCCGTGTAAACCTGACTCTTTGCCTGCACATCATAGCGGTTCCCCTGCCAACTGTCGCCTTTATGTAAAGAAGTGTCTGTCAGCCTCAGAACAACCGGGCCTGCCAGGGGATCGCGGGCAGGGGGCCGGTATCCGGAAAATGTTGCTGTAGCGTGGGCCACAGGGCCCGGACCAGCTCCGGGGCCTGGGCGATATCCGGCGTATGCAGAAACAGCCACACAGAGCCCTGTTGCTGCCAGCGGGCCAGGCTTTTTAACCAGGTATGAAACAGCGCCTGGTTGCTGGCCATATCTTCACAACCGATAAACCGTACCATTGGCTGATCGGCGGTCGCCACCGCGTGGACCGGCAGGCGCGGTTTTTTACGCTGCGCTTCGCGAAGTGCGATGCTCTCTGGCAGCGCCTGATGCACGGGCCTGCTGTCCAGGATAACCCGGTTAACACCGCGCTCATGCAGCCCCCGGTTAAGTTGTCGCTCCGCCTCGCCTTTATTAAAAAAGGCCGGGTGGCGTACCTCTACCCCGTAGCGAAATGCCGCCGGTAGGGTGTCAAGGAACTGCCACAGGGCGGGCAGGTTATCCGGGCCAAATGTGGCCGGAAGCTGCAGCCAGTACAGGCCAATACGGGCGGCCAGCGGATCCAGACGGGAGAAGAACTCAGCGGTCAAATCATGGCAGCCGCGCAGCGCCTGCTGGTGGGAGATGGTGGCGGGAAACTTAAAACAGAAACGGAAATTATCGCCGGTTTGCTGATACCAGCGCTGCACCACCTCCGCAGAGGGCAGGGCATACAAGGTGGTGTTGCCTTCAACACAACTGAAGTAACGGGCGTAATCCGCAAGGGAGTTTATGCCAAGGCGCCCCCATTTCGGGTGCGACCACTGGGGCAGGCCGATATGCAGGCTCACGGTGTTCCGCCTTCCGGCCCGGTGCTGGCCGGCGCGGTGGTGGCGGGGATCAGTGCGAACATTATTGCTCCGGAATTGAAAACAGTATGCGGCTACCTTACACCGGGAATGACAGCGATGGCATTTACAATATTCGTTAGTTTTTGTGAGAATAGTTGATATCGTGCGCAGCAAACGCGCAGTCAATCCGGTGGTGGACTTATCTCTGGGGGGAATTTCCAGTATAATAGCCGCCTTTTCAATCCAGTTACGTCATTCAGTCTGGCCGTGGCTATGCCGCCTGAAGAGCAGGTTTGTGCGGCCAGCGGCTGATTAAGGAATATCTCATGCGTACACAATACTGTGGGCAGCTCAATCTGTCCCATGTAGGGCAACAAGTGACTCTGTGTGGTTGGGTCAATCGCCGTCGCGATCTCGGTAGCCTCATTTTTATCGATATGCGTGACCGTGAGGGCATTGTTCAGGTCTTTTTTGACCCGGATCGTCAGGACGTTTTCAACCTTGCCTCTGAGCTGCGTAATGAGTTTTGCATCCAGGTCACCGGTACTGTGCGTGCACGCGATGAAAAAAACATCAATGTGGATATGGCCACCGGTGAGGTGGAAGTCTTTGCAACCGGTCTGAACATTATTAACCGTTCGGAGCCGCTGCCACTGGACTCAAACCACGTCAATACCGAAGAGGCGCGCCTCAAGTACCGCTACCTGGATCTGCGTCGCCCGGAAATGGCCCAGCGCCTGAAATCCCGCGCGAAGATCACCGCGTTTGTGCGCCGCTTTATGGACGAGCACGGCTTCCTGGATATCGAAACGCCGATGCTCACCAAAGCCACCCCGGAAGGTGCCCGTGACTATCTGGTGCCAAGCCGCGTTAACAAAGGCAAATTTTACGCGCTGCCGCAGTCCCCTCAGCTGTTTAAACAGCTGCTGATGATGTCTGGCTTTGATCGCTACTATCAGATTGTTAAGTGCTTCCGCGATGAAGACTTACGTGCTGACCGCCAGCCGGAATTTACCCAGATCGATGTGGAAACCTCCTTTATGACCGCCCCTCAGGTGCGCGAGATTATGGAAGAGATGGTCCGCGGTCTGTGGCTGAACATCCAGGGCGTTGATCTGGGCAAATTCCCGGTGATGACCTTTGCCGAAGCCGATCGTCGCTACGGGTCTGATAAACCAGACCTGCGTAACCCGATGGAGCTGGTGGATATTGCCGATCTGGTTAACGCGGTTGAGTTTAAAGTGTTCTCCGGCCCGGCGAATGATGCCAAAGGCCGCGTGGCGGCGCTGCGGGTGCCGGGCGGTGCCCAGCTGAGCCGTAAACAGATTGATGAGTACGGTAAATTTGTTGAGATTTACGGTGCCAAAGGTCTGGCCTGGATGAAAGTGAATGAGCGCGCTAAGGGGCTTGAAGGGGTTAACAGCCCGGTAGCCAAGTTCCTGAATGCGGAGATCGTTGAGCAGATCCTGGCCCGCACCGGCGCGCAGGATGGCGATATTATCTTCTTCGGTGCCGATAATGGCCGTATCGTTTCCGACGCAATGGGCGCCCTGCGCCTGAAAGTGGGCAAAGATCTGGCCATTACCGACGAGTCCCGCTGGGCTCCGCTGTGGGTGATTGATTTCCCGATGTTTGAAGATGACGGCGAAGGCGGCCTGACGGCGATGCACCACCCGTTCACCGCCCCGCGCGATATGACCCCGGAAGAGCTCAAAGCCCAGCCGGAAACGGCGATCGCCAATGCCTACGATATGGTTATTAACGGGTACGAAGTTGGCGGCGGCTCTGTGCGTATCCATAATAATACTATGCAGCAGACCGTGTTCGGGATCCTGGGGATTAACGAGCAGGAGCAGCGTGAGAAATTCGGCTTCCTGCTGGATGCCCTGAAATTCGGGACACCGCCGCACGCCGGTCTGGCTTTCGGCCTTGATCGCATCACCATGCTGTTAACCGGCACCGATAACATCCGTGATGTGATTGCGTTCCCGAAAACCACCGCAGCCGCGTGCCTGATGACGGACGCCCCGAGTTTTGCTAACCCGGTCGCGCTGAACGAGCTGGGTATCGCTGTTGTGAAGAAAGGCGAATAACGGAAATGGCCTGGAAGCGACCCGTTTCGGTGCTGGTGGTGATATTTGCCCGGGACACGAAGCGGGTGCTAATGTTGCAGCGGCGCGACGATCCTGATTTCTGGCAGTCGGTTACCGGCAGCCTGGAAGAGGGGGAAAGCGCGCTGCAGGCTGCGCAGCGCGAAGTAAAGGAAGAGGTCGCTATTGATATTGCTGCAGAGCATTTGTCCTTAGTTGACTGCCAGCGCTGCGTAGAGTTTGAGATTTTTACTCATTTGCGTCATCGCTATGCGCCGGGAGTGGTGCGTAATACAGAGTACTGGTTCTGTCTTGCGCTCCCTCATGAACGCCAGGTTGAGATCAGTGAGCATCTTGCCTGGTTCTGGGCAGACGCCGCACAAGCCGCAGCGTTAACCAAATCATGGAGTAACCGGCAGGCGATTGAAGAGTTTGTGATTGATGCCGCCTGAAACAGGCGTTTTTGGAGATATTTATGGCAGGTCATAGTAAATGGGCCAACACAAGACACCGCAAAGCGGCACAGGATGCTAAACGCGGTAAGATTTTTACCAAAATCATTCGCGAGCTGGTTACCGCTGCGCGTCTGGGTGGTGGTGATCCGGATGCCAACCCGCGTCTGCGCGCGGCGGTAGATAAGGCGCTGTCTAACAACATGACGCGCGACACGCTCAACCGCGCTATTGCCCGCGGTGTGGGTGGTGACGATGATGCGAACATGGAAACCATCATCTATGAAGGCTACGGCCCGGGTGGCACCGCCGTTATGATCGAGTGCCTGAGCGATAACCGTAACCGTACCGTAGCGGAAGTGCGCCACGCGTTCACCAAATGCGGCGGCAACCTCGGGACCGGCGGCTCTGTTGCCTATCTGTTCAGCAAAAAAGGCGTTATCTCTTACGCCCCGGGTGTTGATGAAGACGCCGTTATGGAAGCCGCTCTGGATGCGGGCGCGGAAGATATCGTGAACTACGATGATGGCGCCGTTGACGTCTACACCGCCTGGGAAGAGCTGGGTAAGGTTAAAGACAAGCTGGACGCCACAGGCCTGGTGGCAGAAAGCGCCGAAGTGGCTATGATCCCGTCCACCAAAGCGGATATGGACGCAGAAACCGCACCGAAACTGATGCGGATGATCGACATGCTGGAAGACTGCGACGACGTGCAGGAAGTTTACCATAACGGTGAAATTTCTGACGAAATCGCCGCCATGCTGGACTGATTCCGGCAGCAAAAATCACCCGCAGCGCGGGGTGATAACGACATTAAGGACGGCTGCAATCCTCCGGGGGCGCAGCCTTCTTATTTACGACGGAAGGTAACATGGCGATCATTCTTGGTATCGACCCGGGATCGCGGATTACCGGCTATGGCGTGATCCGCCAGACCGGCAGGCAACTGGCCTATCTGGGAAGCGGCTGCATTCGCACCCAGGTGGTGGACTTACCCTCGCGGCTGAAACTTATCTACGCCGGGGTATCGGAGATCATTACCCAGTTTCAGCCCGACTATTTTGCTATCGAGCAGGTCTTTATGGCCAAAAACGCAGACTCCGCCCTGAAACTGGGCCAGGCGCGTGGCGTGGCGATTGTCGCGGCGGTTAACCAGGATCTTCCGGTATTTGAATATGCGGCCCGCCAGGTCAAACAGACCGTTGTCGGGATCGGGAGTGCGGAAAAAAGCCAGGTGCAGCATATGGTGCGCACATTGCTGAAGCTCCCGGCCAACCCCCAGGCCGATGCGGCCGATGCGCTGGCAATTGCTATTACCCACTGCCATGTCAGCCAGAATGCGCAGCAGGTGAGCAGCAGCCGGCTGAATCTGGCCCGCGGCCGGTTAAAATAATTAAGGCTGGATAAACATCCAGCCTTTTTTATATCATAGGGCTTTATTCTTCCAACCCGGAACAGGAACATAACGTGATAGGTCGCTTAAGAGGTATCGTCATTGAGAAACAGCCCCCCCTGGTATTGCTGGAGGCGGGCGGTGTCGGCTATGAAATCCATATGCCAATGACCTGTTTCTATGAGCTGCCGGAGCTGGGCCAGGAGGCCACGGTGTTCACCCACTTTGTGGTGCGTGAAGATGCACAGCTGCTGTTTGGCTTTAGCAGCAAGCAGGAGCGCACCCTGTTCCGTGAGCTTATCAAAGTTAACGGTGTCGGGCCGAAGCTGGCGCTGGCTATCCTGTCCGGGATGTCTGCCCAGCAGTTTGTGAATGCGGTAGAGCGCGAAGAACCGGCATCGTTAGTCAAATTACCCGGCATTGGTAAAAAGACCGCCGAGCGGCTGGTGGTGGAGATGAAAGACCGCTTTAAAGGCATGCACGGGGATCTGTTTACCCCGGCGGCCGATCTGGTGCTGACATCTCCCGCCAGTGCCGCGGCCGACGACGCGGAAGCCGAAGCGGTTGCCGCCCTGGTCTCCCTGGGGTATAAACCGCAGGAAGCCAGCCGGATGGTCAGTAAAATTGCCCGGCCAGAGGCTGACAGTGAAACCCTGATCCGCGAAGCATTACGCGCGGCGTTGTGAGGTAGAGGATGATAGAAGCAGACCGTCTGGTCTCCGCAGATACCCTGACCGTTGAGGATATTGCGGACCGGGCCATCCGCCCGAAGCTGCTCAGTGAATATGTGGGGCAGCCCCATGTGCGCGCTCAGATGGAGATCTTTATCGAGGCTGCCAGGCTGCGCGGCGATGCCCTTGACCATCTGCTGATTTTCGGCCCGCCGGGGCTGGGTAAAACCACCCTGGCAAATATTGTGGCTAATGAGATGGGGGTGAACCTGCGCACCACTTCCGGGCCGGTGCTGGAAAAAGCCGGCGATCTGGCGGCCATGCTGACCAACCTTGAACCGCACGACGTGCTGTTTATTGATGAAATTCACCGCCTGTCGCCGGTGGTGGAAGAGGTGCTGTATCCGGCAATGGAAGATTACCAGCTGGATATTATGATTGGCGAAGGGCCCGCTGCCCGCTCGATTAAAATTGATCTGCCGCCATTTACCCTGATTGGCGCCACCACCCGGGCAGGCTCGCTGACTTCGCCGCTGCGCGATCGCTTCGGTATTGTCCAGCGTCTGGAGTTTTACCAGGTGGCGGATTTGCAGCATATCGTCGGGCGCAGCGCCAGCTGCCTGGGGCTCACCATGGATGAAGCCGGGGCGCTGGAAGTGGCAAAACGCGCCCGGGGAACGCCGCGTATCGCGAACCGCCTGCTGCGCCGGGTGCGGGACTTTGCCGAAGTGCGCTATAACGGAGAAATCTCCGCAGAGGTTGCCGCCCAGGCCCTGGATATGCTGAATGTGGATGTGGAAGGCTTTGACTATATGGACCGCAAACTGCTGCTGGCGGTGCTGGACAAGTTTATGGGCGGCCCGGTAGGGCTGGATAATCTGGCGGCGGCTATCGGTGAAGAGCGGGAGACCATCGAAGATGTACTGGAGCCCTTCCTGATTCAGCAGGGATTCCTGCAGCGCACCCCGCGCGGGCGTATGGCAACGGCCCGGGCCTGGCAGCACTTCGGTATTGCCCCTCCGGGTGGGGGAGAGTAACCATCCACTAAAAAGCCGCCATCAGGCGGCTTTTTGCTGTGGTGTAACCGTTATACCGGCTGTTTGCGCCCCATACTGAGGATAAACAGCACTGCGGCACACAGCACCACTGACGGGCCCGCAGGGGTGTCATAGAAGGCGGAGAACGTCATCCCTCCGGTGACCGCCAGCATACCGGTAACGACCGCGATAGCGGCCATCTGCTCAGGGGTGCGGGCAAAGCGGCGCGCGGTGGCCGCCGGAATAATTAACAGCGAGGTGATAATTAACGCCCCGACAAATTTCATCGCCACCCCGATGGTCAGCGCGGTAACCAGCATCAGCAGCAGTTTTACCCGCTGTAATTTCACCCCGTCCACAAAGGCCAGATCCGGGCTGATTGTCATCGCCAGCAGGTTACGCCACTGCCAGGTGAGCACGGCCAGCACGATTATCACGCCGCCACCAATGCCCGGCAGATCTTCCGGGGTCACCGCCAGCAGATCGCCAAACAGGTACGCCATCAGATCAACGCGCACGTCGGTCATTAAGCTCACCACCACCAGGCCAAGAGACAGAGCGCTGTGGGCGAGGATCCCCAGCAGAGTATCGATGGCCAGCTGGGGGCGCTTTTCCAGCCAGACCAGCCCCACCGCCAGCAGCAGGGTCACAGCGATCACCGTCCAGAACGGGTTAACATTCAGCAGCAGGCCAAATGCCACCCCCAGTAAAGAGGCGTGAGACAGGGTATCGCCAAAATAGGACATGCGCCGCCAGACCACAAAAGATCCCAGCGGCCCGGCGGCACAGGCCAGCATGATCCCGGCCAGCCAGCCGGGCAACAGCAATTCAATCATGGGTTCCGTTCTCTCTGCGCAGTACGATATGGCCGCGTAAATCGTGGCGATGGTTGTGATTGTGGCGGTAAATGCCCAGCTGCTCCGCGCCGCGGATGCCGAACATGGCCTGGAATTCCGGGTGGGCAGAGACCACCTCAGGCGCACCGGAACAGCAGATATGGTGATTCAGGCAGAGCACTTCGTCGGTTTTGGCCATCACCAGGTGCAGGTCGTGAGAGACCATCAGCACGCCGCAGTTGAGCTCATGGCGCAACTGGTTAATCAGATCATACAGCGCCAGCTGGCCGTTTACGTCCACCCCCTGGGTGGGCTCATCAAGCACCAGTAACTGCGGCTGGTTGAGCAGGGCCCGGGCCAGCAGCACCCGCTGGGTCTCCCCGCCGGAGAGTTTTTGCATCGGGGCGTCAATCAGATGGGCCGCCTGCACGCGCTTCAGGGCGGGCAGCAGATCGGCTTTTTTCACCCCGGGCCGCAGGCGCAAAAAACGCCCGACCGTCAGGGGCAGGGTGACATCAAGGTGAAGTTTTTGCGGGACATAGCCGATACGCAGTTTTTTTTCCCGGGTAATAACGCCGGAATTGGGGGTTATCAGGCCCAGAACGATACGCACCAGCGTCGACTTCCCGGCACCGTTCGGCCCAAGCAGGGTCAGGATGCGGCCCGGTTTCAGCGCCAGCGAAATATTGGAAAGCACAGGTCGTGACCCGAAGGAGAGAGACACCTTTTCCAGAGTAACCAAATTAGTCATTTACATTTACAGGCTTGCAAGAGTAGTCGAATGTTATAATATCACAATACTTATCCAACACCGGGGTTTATTTCGCATTATGACACATAAAAATACGTTTCTTTACGCTGGGCTTAGCGCTGCACTGTTAATGGGGAGCGCGTTTGCCGCTCAGGCGACAGTGGTGACCTCAATCAAGCCGCTGGGGTTTATCGCCTCGGCAATTACTGACGGCGTAACGGACACCCAAACCCTGCTGCCTGATGGCGCATCAGCACATGATTACGCACTGCGCCCGTCTGATGTAAAACGCTTACAGGACGCCACTTTAGTGGTATGGATTGGGCCCGAAATGGAGAGCTTTATGACCCGCACCGTCAGCCAGATGCCAGCCCCTAAACAGCTAACGCTGACGGCGCTTACGCCGGTGAAATCGTTACTGATAAAAGGCAGCGATGATGACGGTGATGACCATCACGGCCATAACCATGATACCGAAAACCGTGATGAAGATCACCATCATGGTGAATACAATATGCACATCTGGATGTCACCAGAGATAGCGCGCCGGTCGGCGGTTGCAATCCACGATAAATTAGTGGAACTTATGCCGCAAAATAAAGCCAAACTTGACGCCAACCTGCAGGCGTTTGAGGCAAACTTAGCAAGCACCGATCAACAGATCACAAAAGAGCTGGCGCCGTTGAAAGGCAAGGGGTATTTCGTTTTCCATGATGCCTATGGCTACTACGAAAAACACTACGGTCTGACGTCCCTCGGGCACTTCACCGTTAACCCGGTCATTCAGCCTGGTGCTCAGCGTTTACATGAAATCAGGACACAGCTGGTTGAGCAAAAAGCCGTCTGCGTTTTTGCTGAGCCGCAGTTCAGGCCAGCCGTTATTGAAGCTGTTGCCAGGGGAACCAGTGTGCGCATGGGAACCCTTGATCCGTTAGGAACGGCCATTAAACCGGGCAAAGAGAGTTATATGCAATTCCTGACCCAACTGGCGAACCAGTATCAAAGCTGCCTGAAAGGAGAATAACGAGGAAGTGAATACGTGCAACAGATAGCCCGCGCTGTCGCCCTGGCGTTTAACAATTTGCCAAGACCCCACCGTGTTATGCTGGGGTCCCTTTCAGTTCTTACTCTGGCCGTCGCTGTATGGCGGCCTTACGTTTACCACCCGGACAGCACTCCACTGGTGAAGGCCATTGAGCTGCACACCAGCGAAAGGCGCGCGCTGCTGCCGGAAGCCAGTGAACCCATTGACCAGACCGCCGATACCGACGAGGGCGACGATACGCTGCCCCAGGATGAGCTGGACGACAAATCCACCGGTGCTGATACCGGGCATGATTATGTGGTGTCCAGCGGCGATACGCTGAGCAGTATTCTGAACCAGTACGGTATTGATATCGGCGATATCACCCGCCTGGCTAATGCCGACAAAGATCTGCGTAACCTCAAAATTGGCCAGCAGCTGACCTGGACGCTGAACAGCGACGGGGACTTACAGCAACTGACCTGGGAGATGTCGCGCCGTGAAACCCGGGTGTATGAGCGCACCACCAGCGGCTTTAACGTAAACCGCGAAACCCAGCAAGGGGATTGGGTGAACAATGTGCTTAATGGCCGGGTTGGGTCGAGCTTTGTCACCAGCGCCCGTAATGCCGGGCTGACCAGCAATGAGGTGAGCGCGGTGATTAAGGCCATGCAGTGGCAGATGGACTTTCGCAAACTGCGTAAAGATGATCAGTTCTCGGTGCTGATGTCCCGGGAAATCCTCGCCGGTAAGCGCGAGCAGAGCCAGCTTCTGGGTGTGCGCATCCGGGCCAGCGGCAAAGATTACTATGCCATCCGCGCCGAAGACGGGAAATTCTATGACCGCAACGCCTCCGGGCTGGCGAAGGGCTTTTTACGCTTCCCGACGGTGAAGCAGTTCCGGGTCTCTTCGAGCTTTAACCCCCGGCGTCTGAACCCGGTAACCGGGCGCATTGCCCCGCACCGGGGGGTGGATTTTGCCCTGCCGCAGGGTACGCCGGTGCTGGCGGTGGGCGATGGTGAAGTGGTGGTGGCAAAACGCAGTGGCGCGGCCGGTAACTATGTGGCTATCCGTCACGGGCGCAGCTACACCACCCGCTATATGCACCTGAAGAAACTGCTGGTGAAACCCGGCCAGAAGGTCAAGCGCGGTGAGCGTATCGCGCTGTCCGGCAATACCGGGCGCTCTACCGGGCCGCATCTGCATTATGAAGTGTGGATCAACCAGCAGGCAGTGAACCCGCTGACGGCGAAACTGCCGCGTAGTGAAGGGCTGACCGGGAGCGATCGTCGCGATTACCTGGCGCAGGTTTCCGAAGTGGTTCCTCAGCTGACACTGAACTGATTGTCCGGATTCGTCTGACTCTCTGAAAGCCGGTGCCCGGGCACCGGCTTTTATTTTGTCGGCCCGTCATCCAGCCGCTAAAATAGCCCATCAGATGATGCAAACCAGAATAAGTAAAGGATTGAGCGGCGCAGGCCGGAACTAAGCATGGCACAAGAAAAAAAATCCCACAGCGAATTTATCCCGCAGTTTCAGCGTGCGTTTTTTCATCCGCGTTACTGGGGCTCCTGGCTGGGTATCGCGGCATTTGCCGGTCTGGCGCTGACACCGCCGGGCTTTCGCGACCCCCTGCTGGGGCGGATTGGCCGTATCGCCGGGCGGCTGGCAAAAAGCGCCCGTCGCCGGGCGCAGATCAATTTGCTCTACTGCTTTGCAGATAAAAGCGAAGCGGAGCGGGAAGCGATTATCGACCAGATGTTCGCCACCGCCCCCCAGGCCATGTGTCTGATGGCGGAGCTGGCAATGCGCGGGCCGCAGCGGGTTCTGCCCCGGGTTGACTGGCATAACAAAGAGATTATTGATGCCATGCACGAGGGCGGGGAAAATGTGATTTTCCTGGTGCCTCACGGCTGGGGGGTCGATATCCCGGCGATGCTGATGGCCGCGGGCGGGCAAAAAATGTCGGCCATGTTCCACAACCAGAGCAACCCGGTGCTTGATTACGTGTGGAACACCGTGCGGCGCCGTTTTGGCGGCCAGCTCCATGCCCGTAACGACGGGATTAAACCGTTTATCAGCTCGGTGCGGAAAGGGTACTGGGGGTACTACTTACCCGATCAGGATCACGGGGCAGAGCACAGTGAGTTTGTGGCTTTCTTTGATACCTATAAAGCGACGCTGCCTGCCATTGGCCGCCTGATGAAGGTGTGCCGTGCCCGGGTGGTGCCTTTATTCCCGGTCTACAATGGCGATACCCACCGGCTGGATATTTATATCCGCCCGCCTATGGATGACCTGCTGGATGCAGACGATAACACCATCGCCCGGCGGATGAACGAAGAGGTGGAGATATTTGTCCGCCCCCATCCGGAGCAGTACACCTGGATCCTCAAACTGATTAAGACCCGCAAACCCGGGGAGATCCAGCCCTATAAGCGCAAAGATCTCTACCGCTGAAACAATAAAGGGGCCACTGGCCCCTTTGTCATTTCTGCTGGCGATTATTCGACAGTCATGATCCGGGTGGTGTTGGTTGTACCAATAGTACCCATCTCATCCCCCTGGGTGACAATAACCAGATCGCCGGTGACCAGGTAGCCCTTGTCACGCAGCTGATTCACCGCTTTGCGCGCAGCGGCGACCCCGTCGTCGATGCCGTCGAAATAGACCGGGGTCACCCCACGGTACAGGGCGGTCAGGTTCAGGGTGCGCTCATGGCGGGACATGGCGAAAATCGGCAGGCCGGAGCTGATCCGCGAGGTCATAAGCGCAGTGCGGCCGGACTCGGTCATGGTGATGATGGCGGTAATCCCTTTCAGGTGGTTCGCCGCATACATGGCCGACATGGCAATGGCTTCTTCCACATTGTCGAACTGCACATCAAGACGGTGCTTGGACACGTTGATGCTCGGGATTTTTTCCGCCCCCAGGCAGACCCGGGCCATAGCGGCAACGGTTTCAGACGGGTACTGACCGGCTGCGGTCTCTGCGGAAAGCATTACCGCGTCGGTGCCGTCGAGCACGGCGTTCGCCACGTCCATTACCTCTGCACGGGTGGGCATCGGGTTCGTTATCATGGATTCCATCATCTGGGTGGCGGTGATCACCGCCCGGTTCAGACGACGGGCGCGGCGAATCAGGGTCTTCTGGATCCCGACCAGTTCCGGATCGCCAATCTCTACCCCCAGGTCACCACGGGCCACCATGACGACATCGGAGGCCAGAATAATGTCATCCATCGCCTCTTCACTGCTGACGGCCTCGGCACGCTCGACTTTAGCGACGATTTTCGCATCGCAACCCGCATCACGGGCCAGACGGCGGGCATAGTTAAGATCTTCGCCACAGCGCGGGAAGGAGACGGCCAGATAATCCACGCCGATTTTTGCCGCCGTCAGAATGTCCGCTTTGTCTTTTTCTGTCAGGGCTTCGGCAGACAGGCCACCGCCGAGCTTATTAATGCCTTTGTTGTTGGACAGCGGGCCGCCTACGGTGACCTCGGTGAACACTTTCATCCCCTGAACTTCCAGCACCTTCAGCTGTACCCGGCCGTCGTCCAGCAGCAGGATATCCCCGGGTACGACGTCAGCAGGCAGGCCCTTGTAGTCGATACCGACTTTTTCTTTATCGCCTTCGCCTTTGCCGAGGTTGGCATCCAGCAGGAATTTATCCCCGATACTGAGAAAAACTTTCCCTTCCTTAAAGGTAGAGACGCGGATTTTTGGCCCCTGTAAGTCCCCGAGGATGGCCACATTTCGCCCCAGTTTCGCGGCGATTTCACGTACTTTATTGGCACGCAGCTGGTGATCTTCCGGGGTGCCGTGAGAGAAATTCATACGCACCACGTTAGCACCCGCAGCGATAACTTTTTCCAGATTATTATCGCGATCGGTAGCAGGGCCTAAGGTGGTAACGATTTTGGTTCTACGTAGCCGTCTGGACATGTATTACTCCGTTGTCTGACAAAACTTGGTGTTGCATGAACAAAACCGGTTAACAGCGACATCACGGATGTCGGACCGATGATTAACCGAATGAAAAATCATTTTTTGCCATGCCCTGCGGCTTTCAGGTGGCAACCTGTTGAGTTACAACCTGAAAGCCCGTAGAGCGGTTAGCTGTCTTTCCCTGAAGCGGACAGGGTCTTATCAAAACGCGATTCCTTCAGTGCTTCCTTGACCCGCTTCAAGTTATCTCTGAATTTTGCGCCCCGGCGCAGGGTGAACCCGGTCGCCAGGACATCGACCACAGTCAGTTGCGCAAGCCGGGAGTTCATCGGCATATAGATGTCGGTATCTTCCGGCACATTAATAAATATCGGCAGCGTGACCTCCCGGGCGAGGGGGGTATCTTCACCGGTAAGGGCTATCACCATAGCATCATTTTCACGGGCCAGTTTTGCCAGCTCCACCATATGCTTGGTGCGCCCCGAGTGAGAAATCAGCACCACCACGTCGCCGTCGCTGCTGTTCATACAGCTCATGCGCTGTAGCACGGCGTCGTCAGAGTAGACAACCGGCACATTGAAGCGGAAAAACTTATTCATCGCGTCGTGGGCCACCGCAGCCGAGGAGCCTAACCCGAAGAAGGCGATTTTCTTCGCCTGGGTCAGTAAATCCACCGCCCGGTTAATCGCCAGCAGATCCAGGGACTGGTGTACCAGATCAAGGCAGGCCATCGCCGATTCGAAGATTTTACCGGTGTAAGCATCAACGCTATCATCTTCATTAACATTGCGGCTGACATATGGCGTACCATTAGCCAGGCTTTGGGCTAGCTGGAGTTTAAAATCCGGAAACCCTTTGGTTTCCATGCGGCGACAAAAGCGGTTGACGGTGGGCTCGCTAACCCCGGCTTCACTGGCCAGAGCGGCAATACTGAGGTGAATAGCCGTTTGGGGGGCTGATATAATGGCTTCAGCGACTTTGCGTTCTGACTTACTCAGGTGCTCCAGTTGTAACTGGATCTGTTCCAGCATATTCATAAGGCAGGATACTCATTCATAGTCCCGGCTCGCCGCGTATCGGCAAACCGCTGCAGACAGGCAAGAATATACTCCCGCTCCCCGGGAAAGGGAGTGCGCCACCCACAGAATATGTTGTTTTTTTTCATAACATGATCGGTGTCGTATTTCAGTAACGAAAAATCGTGCTGCGCAAAGCACTATTTTTACCATGTATGGTGACTGACATCACGTAAAATGGGCCAGAATATCGATTATCGCGAGCTGGCACGGCGGCATCAGGGGATCTGGGTTTCATGACTACCACAAACCAGATACAGTGAGCCGTAATAAAATTACAAACAGGGCCTGACAATCGGCTGTCAGGAGATCCGAAACGAGGAGAGTAACATGGCGGTAGTGCAAACAGCCCAGGCATGCGACCTGGTTATCTTCGGCGCGAAAGGCGATCTGGCGCGGCGTAAATTATTGCCTTCGCTGTATCAACTGGAAAAGGCGGGTCAGATCAACAAGGAGACCCGGATCATCGGTGTTGGCCGCGCAGACTGGGATAAAGACGCCTATACCAAAGTGGTGCGCGAGGCGCTGGACACCTTTCTCAATGAGAAAATCGACGAAACCCTGTGGGAAACGCTGAGTGCGCGGCTGGACTTCTGTAACCTTGATGTGAATGACGTGAAGGGCTTTTCACGCCTGGCGAAGATGCTCGATCAGGAAAAGCGCGTCACGATTAACTATTTTGCCATGCCGCCCAGCACCTTTGGCGCCATCTGCAAAGGGCTGGGAGCGGCGAAACTGAACGCCCGCCCGGCACGGGTAGTAATGGAAAAACCGCTGGGTAAATCCCTGGCGACCTCCCAGGAGATCAACGATCAGGTTGGCGAATACTTTGACGAGTGCCAGGTCTACCGTATTGACCACTACCTGGGGAAAGAGACGGTCCTCAACCTGCTGGCCCTGCGTTTTGCCAATGCCCTGTTCGCCAATAACTGGGATAACCGCACCATCGACCATGTGGAGATAACCGTTGCCGAAGAGGTGGGGATAGAAGGGCGCTGGGGCTATTTTGATACAGCCGGCCAGATGCGCGACATGATCCAGAACCACCTGCTGCAGATCCTGTGCATGATTGCCATGGCGCCGCCGTCTGATCTCACCGCCGACCATATCCGCGATGAGAAAGTCAAAGTGCTGCAGTCTCTGCGCCGTATCGATCGCAGTAATGTGCGTGAGAAAACCGTGCGCGGCCAGTACACCGCGGGCTTTGTTCAGGGGCAGAAAGTGCCCGGGTATCTGGAAGAAGAGGGCGCGAACAAAACCAGCAACACCGAAACCTTTGTGGCTATCCGGGTGGATATCGACAACTGGCGCTGGGCGGGGGTGCCGTTCTACCTGCGTACCGGCAAACGCCTGCCCACCAAGTGCTCTGAAGTGGTGGTCTACTTCAAGTGCCCGGTAATGAACCTCTTTAAAGAGTCCTGGGCTGAGCTGCCCAATAACAAGCTGACCATCCGCCTGCAGCCTGATGAAGGGGTAGATATCCAGATCCTGAATAAAGTTCCGGGCCTGGACCACAAACATAACCTGCAAACGACTAAACTGGATCTGAGCTACTCTGAAACCTTTAATCAGACTCATCTGGCGGATGCCTATGAACGTCTGTTACTGGAGACGATGCGCGGTATCCAGGCGCTGTTTGTGCGCCGTGATGAGGTCGAAGAAGCCTGGAAGTGGGTGGACTCCATTACCGAAGCCTGGGCGCTGGATAACGACGCACCGAAACCGTATCAGGCGGGAACCTGGGGGCCGGTAGCATCCGTGGCCATGATCACCCGTGATGGCCGTTCCTGGAATGAGTTTGAGTGATCTTATCCGGTAAATGCGATGTAAATATTTTACCGGTAACATGATCTGACACAGATTCCGAAAAAATATTTTTAACTAAAGCCCCGTTCTGGATTAACCAGCGGGGCTTTTTTAGTTACACTAGCTGAAGCGATTTTGCCCCTGTGGCCCAGTGAACGTAGTGCTGTAAGTGTTTTATACTGAGAATTGAACGTCCTGGGCCGCCTGCTCCGGCAGAAACTTTATGAGGATCCATTATGAACCCGAATTTGTTACGCGTAACAGAGCGCATTATTGAACGCTCTCGTCCGACTCGTGAAGCCTACCTGGCCCGTATCGAGAAAGCGAAGACCAAAACCGTCCACCGTTCCGAGCTGGCCTGCGGCAACCTGGCCCACGGTTTCGCGGCCTGCCAGCCGGATGATAAAGCCTCGCTCAAGAGTATGTTGCGCAACAATATCGGGATCATTACCGCTTACAACGATATGTTGTCCGCGCACCAGCCTTATGAGCACTACCCGGAGCAGATCCGCAAAGCGCTGCATGAAGTCGGGGCGGTAGCCCAGGTCGCGGGTGGCGTTCCGGCCATGTGTGACGGTGTGACCCAGGGCCAGGACGGGATGGAGCTCTCTTTACTGAGCCGTGAAGTGATCGCCATGTCTGCGGCGGTGGGGCTGTCTCACAATATGTTTGATGGCGCGCTGTTCCTCGGGGTGTGTGACAAGATTGTCCCGGGGCTGGCAATGGCGGCCTTCTCTTTTGGTCACCTGCCTGCGGTGTTTGTTCCCGCCGGTCCGATGTCCAGCGGCCTGCCGAACAAAGAAAAAGTACGTATTCGCCAGCTGTATGCTGAAGGTAAAGTGGACCGCGCTGCCCTGCTGGATGCGGAAGCCGCCTCCTACCATGCGCCGGGTACCTGTACCTTCTACGGTACGGCCAACACCAACCAGATGGTGATTGAATTTATGGGCATGCAGCTGCCGGGCTCCTCGTTTGTACACCCGGACGCCACACTGCGCCATGAGCTGACCGCCGCCGCCGCCCGCCAGGTAACCCGCTTTACCGGCAACGGTAACGAGTGGATGCCGATTGGTAAAATGGTCGACGAGAAAGTGGTGGTCAACGGGATCGTTGCCCTGCTGGCGACCGGTGGCTCTACCAACCATACTATGCACATGGTTGCCATGGCGCGCGCCGCCGGGATCATCATTAACTGGGATGATATCTCTGAAATTTCTGACATCGTGCCGCTGCTGGCGCGTATTTACCCTAACGGCCCGGCAGACATTAACCACTTCCAGGCAGCGGGCGGTATCCCGGTGCTGGTACGTGAGCTGCTCAAAGGCGGCCTGCTGTTT
This sequence comes from Shimwellia blattae DSM 4481 = NBRC 105725, assembly GCF_000262305.1. Classification (NCBI taxonomy): domain Bacteria; kingdom Pseudomonadati; phylum Pseudomonadota; class Gammaproteobacteria; order Enterobacterales; family Enterobacteriaceae; genus Shimwellia; species Shimwellia blattae. The sequence continues at coordinate 2,365,271 of NC_017910.1, read as the reverse complement.
GAAGATGTGCACACCGTGGCAGGCTTTGGCCTGAAACACTACACCATGGAACCCTGGCTGGATAACGGCAAACTGGCATGGCGTGACGGTCCGACCGAATCCCTGGATAAAGACGTGATTGCCAGCCTGGAAAAACCGTTCTCCCACCACGGTGGCACCAAAGTGATGAGCGGCAACCTGGGCCGTGCGGTAATGAAAATCTCCGCCGTACCGGTTGAAAACCAGATTATTGAAGCACCGGCCGTGGTCTTTGAGAGCCAGCACGATGTGCTCCCGGCCTTCGAAGCGGGCGAATTAGACCGCGATTGCGTTGTTGTTGTCCGCCATCAGGGGCCAAAAGCGAACGGTATGCCAGAATTACATAAACTGATGCCGCCACTTGGTGTATTATTGGACCGCCGTTTCAAAGTTGCGCTGGTCACTGACGGGCGCCTGTCCGGTGCCTCTGGTAAAGTGCCGTCCGTTATTCATGTCACCCCGGAAGCCTACGACGGCGGCCCGCTGGCAAAAGTACAAAATGGCGACATGATCCGGGTTAACGGGCAGACCGGCGAGTTGACCTTACTGGTTGATGAGGCGGAGCTCGCAAAACGTGAAGCGTTCCATCCGGACTTCAGCGCTGAGCGCGTGGGAACGGGCCGGGAACTGTTCGGCGCACTGCGTGAAAATATGTCTGGCGCAGAGCAGGGCGCAACGTGCATTAAATTTTGAGTTATCAGCGCCCCCCTGGGGGCGCAACCACTGATTAAATTTACGGGAGAGAGTCTCTGATGAAAAACTGGAAAACAAGTGCGGAACAGATCCTGAAAACCGGTCCGGTCATTCCTGTTATTGTGATTAAAAAACTGGAACACGCGGTACCGATGGCGAAAGCACTGGTTGCCGGTGGCGTGCGCGTTCTGGAAGTGACCCTGCGCACGGAATGTGCCGTAGAGGCTATTCGCCTGATCGCCAAAGAAGTGCCGGACGCGATTGTCGGTGCCGGTACTGTCACCAACCCACAGCAGCTGGCTGAAGTGACCGCCGCAGGCGCGCAGTTTGCTATCAGCCCGGGGCTGACCGAAGCACTGCTGAAAGCCGCTAACGAAGGCCCGATCCCGCTGATCCCGGGTGTTGCCACCGTGTCTGAACTGATGCTGGGTATGGACTACGGTCTGAAAGAGTTCAAATTCTTCCCGGCGGAAGCAAACGGCGGCGTGAAAGCCCTGAAAGCCATTTCTGGCCCGTTCTCACAGCTGCGTATCTGCCCGACCGGCGGTATCTCTCCGGCTAACTACCGCGACTACCTGGCGCTGAAAAGCGTGCTGTGTGTTGGCGGCTCCTGGCTGGTGCCGGACGACGCGATGGAATCCGGTGATTTCGCGCGTATCACCACCCTGGCAAAAGAAGCCGTTGCCGGCGCGAAACTGTAAGTCTCGCCCCTGTCTGAAATCCCCCCGCAATGCGGGGGGATTTTTCTTTTAAGGCAGGATATCGACTGTTGCTGCGGCCTGTCTGGCCCGGACAATCGCCTCCTCGAGCGTCTCCCCACTTGCAAGCGCCACCCCTAAACGACGCGTACCGTTAATCTCCGGTTTGCCGAACAGGCGAATCTGCGTGTCTGCGCCCAGCGCCTCTGCCAGGCGGGCGAATTTAATATTGTCGCTGGTGAGCGTGGGCAGAATCACCGCCGACGCCCCCGGGCCGTACTGGCGGATAGCCCCGACCGGCAGGCCGGTAAAGGCGCGTACATGCAGGGCAAACTCTGACAGGTTCTGGGATATCATGGTCACCATCCCGGTGTCGTGCGGACGGGGGGAGACCTCACTGAAGATAACCTCATCGTCGCAGACAAACAGCTCCACCCCGAACACCCCGTAACCGCCCAGAGCCTCCACCACTTTCGCGGAGATATCCCGGGCCCGGGACAGGGCGAGGGGGCTCATCTGCTGGGGCTGCCAGGACTCGCGGTAATCCCCGTCTTCCTGGCGGTGGCCGATGGGGGCGCAGAAGTGGATCCCGTCTACCGCGCTGACGGTAAGCAGGGTGATTTCGAAATCAAAATTCACAACCCCTTCAACGATCACCCGCCCGGCACCGGCACGCCCGCCTTGCTGGGCGTACTGCCAGGCATCGCTCAGTTGCTCTGCGCGGCGAATAAACGTCTGCCCCTTGCCGGAAGAGCTCATTACCGGTTTTACGATACACGGCAGGCCAATCTCTGCCACCGCCTGGCGAAAGCTGGCTTCGTCACCGGCAAAACGGTAGCGGGAGGTGGGCAGGCCAAGGGTTTCAGCCGCCAGGCGGCGGATACCTTCACGGTTCATGGTCAGGCTTGTGGCCCTGGCGCAGGGCACAACCCGCTGGCCTTTTTGCTCCAGCTCCAGCAGGGTATCGGTGGCGATGGCTTCGATCTCCGGTACGATATAGTCCGGCATCTCCCGGGCGACCAGCGCCTTCAGCGCTTCGCCGTCCAGCATATTGATAACATGGCTGCGGTGGGCAACATGCATTGCCGGGGCATCCGGGTAGCGGTCTACGGCGATGACTTCCAGCCCGAGGCGCTGGCACTCAATGGCAACTTCTTTACCCAGCTCACCGGCACCCAGCAGCATCACGCGCGTGGCTGCCGGGCGTAGCGCGGTTCCCAACATAGACATAATTTCTGTTCCTGGCGTAATTGATGACCGGCGCAGTATATACGAAAACGATTGCGTATAGGGAGTGTTGTTGCCTTGAGCCAGAGCAGATAATTGATTATACTGTATAAAAACACAGTTAATGGAGTCAGTAATGGCCGTTGTCGTCAAGTATGTGGTTATCAGAGAGGGTGAAGAAAAAATGGCTTTCGCCAGTAAAAAGGAGGCTGACGCCTACGACAAAATGCTCGATCTTGCCGCCACCCTGGAGCAGTGGCTTGAACAGGGGCCGGTTGAGCTTGAAGCCCGGCAGCAGGAGGCACTGGCCATGTGGCTGGCAGAGCAGCGGGATACGTTAAGTGCGGTGCTGAAAACCGGCAACCTGCCCGGGGCGGCGGCCAGCACAGCACCCGCAGCGGAGCCCGCCCCGGCCCGCAAGCGCAAAGCCGCCGGAGCCCCGGCTTGAAGTTCTGCCATTTTGTACCAGAGTTTCAGTAACCAGGGTGGGGTAACCCCCCGGCAGGCACACGGATACGTGGTCGCGAGAGTGGAATATAAAACCGGCAAGGTGCACTATACCGCTTACACGGGCAGCCACGGGGCGGCCCGAATATCTGAACTCTGTGTAAATCAGTGAAGCCACATGCCACCAAAAGCAAAAAAAATTCCCCACGCCATGACGCTGCATGGTGAAACCCGCATTGATAACTACTACTGGCTGCGGGACGACACCCGGACTGATCCACAGATACTGAGCTATCTGGAGCAGGAAAATCAGTACGGCAGGCAGATCATGGCCAGCCAGAACGATCTGCGCGACACGCTGCTTGGTGAGATCCTGCAGCGTATTCCCCAGCGGGATGCCTCCGCCCCCTGGGAGAAAAACGGCTACCGCTACCGGCATATTTATGAATCCGGCGGCGAGTACCCGGTCTACCAGCGCCAGCCGGTTGCCACCTGTACCCCGGATGCGTGGGACATTCTGCTTGATGGCAACCAGCGCGCCGCCGGCAGCGAATTCTGGGACATGGGGGGGATGAGCGTCAGCACGGATAACCGGATCATGGCCGTGGCGGAGGACTACCTTTCACGCCGCCAGTACGGGCTGCGCTTTAAGGATCTGGAGAGCGGCAACTGGTATCCGGAAACCCTGGAAAATGTCTCTGCCAGTTTTGTCTGGGCCAATGATGGCGCCACCCTGTATTACATCCGCAAGCATCCGCAAACCCTGTTGCCCTACCAGGTCTGGCGCCACCGGGTAGGGTCGCCTGGCCGTGAGGATACGCTGATTTACGAAGAGCGCGACGAGCGCTATTACGTCAGCCTGAGTAAGTCCACATCGCGCAAATATGTGCTTATCTACCTCTCCAGTACCAGCACCAGCGAAATTCTGCTGCTGGATGCCGACGATCAGCAGGCTGAGCCGGTGAGCTTTCTGCCACGGCGTCACGATCATGAGTACAGTATCGACCACTACCAGCACTGGTTTTATATCCGCTCGAACCGGGAGGGCAAGAACTTCGCCCTGTACCGCTCCCGGGTGGCGGAGGAGAGCGCCTGGAAAACGCTGATTGCCCACCGCCAGGATGTCATGCTGGAGAGTTTTACCCTGTTCAGCCGCTGGCTGGTGCTGGAAGAGCGCGAACAGGGGCTGACCCAACTGCGCTTAATTCACCGCCAGACCCGCGCCGAATCGCGCATCGCTTTTGATGACCCGGCCTACGTGACCTGGGTCGCCACCAATCCGGAGCCCGACACCCCGTGGCTGCGTTACGGATACTCCTCCATGACCGCCGCAGACACCCTGTATGCCCTGAATATGGACACCGGGGAGCGGGTGGTACTCAAACAGCAGGAGGTGCCCGGCTACCAGGCCTGCGATTACCGCAGCGAGCGGTTGTGGGTCCGGGCGGAAGATGGCGCGCAGATCCCCGTCTCGGTGGTGTATCACCGCCGCCATTTTCGCAAAGGGGCCAACCCGCTGCTGGTCTATGGCTATGGCGCATACGGCAGCAGTATCGACGCCGATTTCAGCCCCAGCCGCCTGAGCCTGCTGGATCGCGGTTTTGTAGTGGCGATTGCCCATATCCGCGGCGGCGGCGAGCTGGGCCAGCAGTGGTATGAAGAGGGCAAGCTGGACCACAAAATGAACACCTTTACGGACTACCTGCAGGTGTGTGACGCCCTGCTGGCGCAGGGTTATGGCGACCCCGGGTATCTGTACGGGATGGGGGGCAGCGCTGGCGGGTTACTGATGGGGGCGGTGGTCAATATGCGCCCGACGCTGTTTCGCGGCATCGTGGCCCAGGTGCCCTTTGTGGATGTGCTGACCACCATGCTGGATGAGTCTATTCCGCTGACCACCGGGGAGTATGAAGAGTGGGGCAACCCCAATGAGCCCCGCTGGTATCACTACATCCGCCAGTACAGCCCCTATGATAACCTCACCCCTCAGGAGTACCCGCATATGCTGGTCACCACCGGGCTACACGACTCCCAGGTACAATACTGGGAGCCTGCCAAGTGGGTGGCGAAGCTGCGCGAGATAAAACAGGGGGATAATCTGCTGCTGCTGTGTACCGATATGGACACCGGCCACGGCGGAAAATCCGGGCGCTTCAAATCCTGGGAGGGGGTGGCCCTGGAGTATACCTTCCTGGTGGCCCTGACCCAGGGCACATTACCCGGACACGATGACTGAGCGGCCTCAGGGCTGCTTGTCCAGAAAGTGGCGCAGGGTGGTGCGTAACTCCGGGCTCATGGTCTTGAGGTTGTTCCACATCCAGCGCAGGTAACCGGGATCCTGCCCGGCAACGGTGGCAACCGCCTGCCCGCGGTATTTACCAAACGGCATCACCTCCAGCAGGGCCGGGCGGCCGGTGACATCCACCATCTGCTCCGGCTCCCAGCCGGAAACCTCGATGATCCGCAACATCAAGGCGGCGGTGATATAGCAGTCATACAGCGCCCGGTGCTGGTGCAGGCCCGGGGGCGTTTGCACCTGCAGTTTCAGGCTGTGGTAGAGCCCCATATTGCTGTATTTGATCCCCGGCCACAGGCGGCGGGAGAGCTTCATTGAGCAGATCCAGCTGCCGGGCATGTCCGGCAGTACCCGGCGGTCAAAACTGGCGTTATGGGCGACATAGTAATCGCTGCCGTAATAGCGGGGGATCACCTCTTCAATCCAGGGTTTATCCGCCACCATGCTTTCGGTGATTTTGTGAATAGCCATCGCCTGGTGGGAGATGGGGCGATCCGGGCGTACCAGATCGCTCATGGGGTTCACTATCTGCCCGTCGATAATATCGACGGAGGCCACTTCAACAACGCCACCCTGCAGCCCGCAGGTTTCGGTATCGATAATTCGCAGCATCGGCACTCCGCTGGCAAAAATGCTAGACTAACGGAATGACCTCCCCCTGCCAACCCCGTTCGCTGCGGCGGCTGATAACCAGCAGTTCGCCTTCATCTGCCCGGATAATTAACTGCCCGCGCTCATCCCAGCAGGCGCTGCGCCCGGCGCTGCGGGTGCCATTGACCGACCAGGCGTGGTTGGCCATCAGCACCGGCAGGCGGTATTTATGGGACCAGCGCTGTAAGTGCATGACCTCATGCTGCCAGGAGATTTCAGAAACGATGCGCCCGGTGGTGTATAAATCGACCCCCTGGCTGGCGGCGCTGCGCGGCCAGGACTCATCCTGACCGTCAGAGTTGATACCCAGCGCAAAACTGCGCCCCTGATGGCCGATTACCGGCGCACCGGCGCTGATGTCATCCCACTCTCCGGCCGGTTTATGGCAGGCGGTGCGGGTGCCGTCCGGCATAAATCCCAGCGCCCCGGGCAGGATGCGCCCCCCGTCATGCAGGGGCAGGCCGACAATAATGGTCATCTGGTACTCCTGAGCGGCACGCTGAAGCGGGGCAAGGGCGGTTGCGTTCGGGGTCAGACCGTGTATGGCGGCGCTGCAAGGCGTCAGGCCGGTAAGGGAGTATTCGGGGAAGACCAGCAGATCCACCTGCTCCCGGGCCGCGCGGCGGATAAAGTGCAGGTGGTGGTCGATATTGGCGTTGAGCTCGCCATCATGGCAGCCGTACTGGGCTGCGGCGACATTCCATTGAGTCATCACAGTGCATCCTTTCTGAGTTGTCTGACACCGGTTCCGTGGTGCCGCGAGCCTGTCAGTCAGGCCCGAAGGGTAACGCAAATCATAGCAGATAAATTGTAATAAACTGTCATCCAGAGTGGCTATTTTGTTTTGGGTTCGTAAGGCAGCCGCGACAGGTTAACGGACGCCAGACGATGGGCGATTAAACGCTCACGAAACCAGCCCCGCAGGGCGGCAGGCTGCTCCAGCTCAACCTGATCGGCAATGACCGGCATATTATAACGCTCCTTAAAGGCGACCCCCGCCGCCGCAAGATCGACATTCACTTTGTCCATCTCCTCCTGGGGAAGATCAGCAAGATTATAATTGTCCATAAGGGTCTCCTGTGGTGCTGGTGTAGCGCAGGGCAACACGGTACTGATTCGCAACGCCGATGACAAGCGCTACGGGCAATTTTCGCGAGGATCCCGCCCCCGGGGCCGGGAGAGGGGGCGGCTTTCATATGAAAGTTAACGCGACAGACTAAAATGTGATCGGTATCATATCCGGTACGGGTGGCCGATAACCGGGCCCGGGATCCAAAGGCAGGACAGAGGCAGGATGAAAATTAAACTGATCGCCGTAGATATGGACGGCACATTTCTTGATGATCGTAAGCAGTACGACAAAGCGCGGTTTATGGCCCAGTACCAGGCGATGCAAGCCCGGGGGATTCGCTTTGTGGTTGCCAGCGGCAACCAGTATTACCAGCTGATTTCGTTTTTCCCCGAACTGCGTGACCAGATAGCCTTTGTGGCGGAAAACGGCGCGCTGATTTACGACGGCCCCGAGCGGGTGCGCTATTCCCGGCTATCCCGGCCGGACTACCTGAAAGTGCTGGCGGCCCTGGCGGCCAGCTGCGCGGACAATTACGTGATCTGCGGGCTGAACAGCGCCTGGTATTCCCGCCAGGCCCCTCAGGCGTTTATTGATCTGATGTCCCGGCATTACCACCGCCTGCAGCCGACAGACAATCCGCAGGAGATTGACGATACCATTTTTAAATTCTCGCTGAATCTTCCTGATGAGGATATCCCGCTGCTGATGCGCCAGCTCAGCCACTCGCTTGACGGGGTCATGACCCCGGTCACCAGCGGCTTCGGTTTTGTAGATTTAATTATCCCCGGCTCCCATAAGGGCAGTGGCCTGCAGTGCCTGCTCGACCGCTGGCATATCTCCCCGCAAGAGTGCGTAGCCATCGGCGACAGCGGTAACGACGTCGAGATGCTGAAACTGGTGGGCTACCCGGTAGCCATGGGGAATGGGGCAGAGGCAGTAAAAGATGTTGCCCGTTTTGAAACCCTGAGCAATAACCATGCGGGGGCGCTGCGGGTCATTGATGATGTGCTGAACCAGCGCGGGCTCTTTGCCGGGTAATGATATAACGGATGGTCCGGCCGGGCCGTCCTGAATTCAGGCAGTACAGCGGTGTCAGCGCAGAATAACTGAAGATGAGATAAGTGAGATAAACGCAAGAGTACAGCATGAAATGGTGCGTCCGAGTGGACTCGAACCACCGACCCCCACCATGTCAAGGTGGTGCTCTAACCAACTGAGCTACGGACGCACAATAAGAAGAGATGGTGCGTTCAATTGGACTCGAACCAACGACCCCCACCATGTCAAGGTGGTGCTCTAACCAACTGAGCTATGAACGCATTGCTCTGTAACAACGGGGACGAATATTAGCGACAGCCAGCGATGCTGGCAAGGGGCAACACCGAATTTTCTGTAATAATTCACGCGATTGCCGCAGTTGCGCGCAAAACGGTGAAAAAGCAGCCGCCTGAGGGCGGCTGCACAGGATGTCTTACCGGGTTAGCGGGCGGCGCGTTGCAGAATAAACGCCGGTGGCTGGCGTTGCAGCCAGCGCATACGCAGCATTATCAGAATGGCGGCGCAGGTCAGCCCGATAATAAAGCCTATCCAGAACCCGGCAGGGCCCATCCGCGGTACGACGGCATCGGTCAGCGCCAGGGTATACCCGCAAGGCAGCCCCAGCACCCAGTAAGCCACAAACGTAATGTAGAAAATGGCCCGGGTGTCTTTATAGCCGCGCAGAACCCCGCTGCCAATCACCTGGATTGAGTCAGAGATCTGGTAAATCGCCGCCAGCAGCATCAGCTGAGCGGCCAGGGAGACCACCGCCGGATCCTGGTTGTAGAGCAGGGCAATAGGCTCGCGCAGGCAGATAGTAAAAATCGCGGTCAGGGTCGCCATACACACCCCGACACCCAGCCCCGTCCGGGCTGCGGTTTGGGCATTGGCGGTTGAGCCCTCTCCGAGCCGGAACCCCACCCGGATAGTCACCGCCGCCCCCAGGGACATGGGCAGCACAAACATCAGCGAGCTGAAGTTAAGCGCTATCTGGTGACCGGCCACATCCACAATCCCCAGCGGCGAAACCAGCAGGGCGACCACGGCAAACAGGGTCACTTCAAAAAACAGCGCCAGCGCAATAGGCAGGCCAAGCTGAACCAGGCGTTTGAGCAGGACAGGATTTGGCCCGGTGAATTTTTCCGGCGCGCGGATATCACGCATGGAGCGGGCGTGTTTGATGAAATACAGCATACTGGCGAACATCACCCAGTAGACTGAGGCGGTTGCCACCCCACAGCCCACCCCGCCCAGTTCCGGCATACCGAAATGGCCATAAATAAAGATATAGTTAACGGGAATGTTAATAAGCAGGCCGAGGAAGCCCATCACCATCCCCGGTTTGGTTTTGGCCAGTCCTTCACACTGGTTACGGGCCACCTGGAAGAACAGATAACCCGGCGCCCCCCAGAGCAGCGCGCGCAGGTAGCCGACGGCTTTGTCGGCCAGTTGCGGGTCGATATTATGCATGGCGTGGATGATATACCCGGCATTCCACAGCACCACCATAATCAGAACTGAGGCCATGCCCGCCAGCCAGAAGCCCTGGCGTACCTGTGTTCCCACGCGGTCACGCCGCCCGGAGCCGTTTAGCTGGGCTATCACCGGGGTGAGTGCCAGCAGCAGGCCGTGGCCAAACAGAATGGCCGGCAGCCAGATAGAGGTGCCGATAGCGACAGCGGCCATATCTGTGGCGCTATAGCCACCGGCCATCACTGTATCGACAAATCCCATGGCGGTCTGCGCGACTTGCGCAAGGATCACAGGGATCGCCAGTGCCAGTAGCTGACGAGCCTCGGTAAAATACTTCTGCACGTTACACCTTTATAGTTTTGTTTTTGAAACAGACAATGCATCCGCCCGGCAGGCGGAAGAAAGAATAAAAGAGGGAGATTCGACTCTATTCTAGCGGCAGTTCCTGATTACGCCAGCGAAATAGTCTGCGCCAGCACGGAGTGGCTGGCAACCTTTTTTGCCAACTGTTATTGTGCTGTCTTTGGTGTCTGGCCCGGGGCCGGATCGCGGTATACTCACCGGTATACCGTTATGCAGCGCAGGCTGCAGCATTATCATAAACCAGGAGCTCATTATGTTTACCGGTATCGTCCAGGGCATGGCCCGCGTGGTGTCAATTGAAGAAAAACCAAACTTTCGTACCCATGTGGTGGAACTGCCGGATGCCATGTTACCCGGGCTGGAGACCGGGGCGTCCGTTGCGCATAACGGATGCTGCCTGACAGTGACCGAAATAAACGGTGACCGGGTAAGTTTTGACCTGATGAAAGAAACGCTGCGGATCACTAACCTGGGTGAAATTCAGCCAGGGGATAAAGTCAATGTGGAGCGCGCGGCGAAATTTAACGATGAGATTGGCGGGCATTTAATGTCTGGCCATGTTATGACCACCGCGGAAATAACCAAAATTCTCGCCTCGGAAAATAACCGCCAGGTCTGGTTCCGGGTACAGCATCCGGAATTAATGAAATACATCCTGCATAAAGGGTATATCGGTATCGACGGGATCAGCCTGACAGTGGGGGAGGTGACCGCCACCAAATTCTGTGTCCACCTGATCCCGGAAACCCTGCAGCGCACCACCCTGGGTGAGCGGCGCATTGGTCAGCGGGTGAATATTGAAATTGATCCGCAAACTCAGGCGATTGTTGATACGGTTGAGCGGGTGCTGGCCACCCGTGGCCTGAATGATGCTCAGGCTCCGTCTGTCTGAGTATTCTGCGCATAAATAAAAAACCCCGGGAATCCGGGGTTTTTTATGATTAGCGGGCAACGCGCAGACCGTTTTCCACACCTCTGGAGAATAAAACCTGCCAGAGCTGGATATCCCGGGCGCGGAATGCCCCGGCACAGGCGTTCAGATAGTAGGTAAACATTCTTCTGAAACGTTCGCTGTAGTTGTCGGCAATTTCCGGCCAGCTGGCGAGGAAACGTTCATTCCACGCCATCAGCGTGGTGTCGTAATCCTGGCCAAAGTTGTGCCAGTCTTCCATCACGAAATGTTTTTCGCTGGCGTCGGCAATCTGGCGCACGGAAGGCAGGCAACCATTGGGGAAAATATATTTATTGATCCACGGGTCGACATTATTGTCCGTTTTTTTCGAACCGATTGTGTGCAGCAGGAACAGACCATCTGGCTTCAGATTGCGATCGGCAACTTCAAAGTAGGTATTGTAGTTTTTCGGCCCTACGTGTTCGAACATCCCGACCGAAACAATACGGTCATACTGGTCGTCAAGGTCGCGATAGTCCTGCAAAAGGATGGTCACATCGAGATCTTTGCAGCGATCCTGCGCCATTTTTTGCTGTTCTGCGGAGATAGTCACCCCGTGGACGGTGACACCATAGTGACGGGCGGCGAACTCAGCCAGCCCGCCCCAGCCGCAGCCGATATCCAGCATTTTCAGGCCCGGTTTCAGCTGCAGTTTGTCGCAAATCAGCTTCAGTTTGGCCTGCTGTGCGGCCTCCAGGGTGTCGGCATCTTTCCAGTATGCGCAGGAATACTGCATATAAGGATCGAGCATCCGGTGGAACAGGTCGTTACCGAGATCGTAATGCTCTTTACCAACTATCCAGGCACGTTTACGGGACTGGAGGTTAAAAAGGCGTGCGCTGAGGATACGCAGTGTATCTTTCAGGTGCTGAGGGATCTGATCTTCCAGCCCGGCACGCAGGATGCGGGTGAAAAAGATATCGAGCCTTTCACACTCCCACCAGCCGTCCATATAACTTTCGCCAAGACCCAGCGAACCTTCCTGGAATACCCGCTTATAAAAATCCGGGTTTTTGACCTGAATATCGCAGGCGGCGCGGCCATTGATCTCAATACCGGCTCTGCCGAGCATTTCATGGGCCAAACGATACCATTCGTTGTCTGTTACACTTGCTTCTTCTATACACGATGAACTCATAGCTTCTCCATCACCTTTGTTGTGATTAGAACCTCAGAAAAGCGTAGACGCTAATTCCTGGGTGCGAGAAATTTCACGGGAAAATCCGTGCGCCTGGAATCCGACGTTGAACAGAGAAAGGAACACTCCCCCTCGAAAGGCTACGATCCATCGCAAAAAAACGGGAGAGTCCGCTCCCGTTGAGTTGTAAAGAATTTATGATATTTCTGATGTAATAGTAAAACAGTATATGCCTGCTTTTTGGGTGATTCAACCGAAAATTGTTAGCAGACTAAGCTGAAAAACATGCTATTTTTCATTTAATTAACCTGCATAATTTGCGGGCTGCGTTTTTTGCTTATCAGATAGCCACCCAGCGCCAGAGGCACCGTACCGAGCATCACGCTGGTGGTGGTCAGTAGCGGGGTTGCCACCAGCCAGGAGACCAGCATACTGGCGAAGAAGCACAACCCCAGTTGCAGGGTGTTCTGCAATGCCGCCGCCCGGCCTGCGGCCTGCGGGAAGGGCAGCAGCGCTGCCGCTACCGCTATCGGGTAGATGGCGCCATTGGCCATCGCCATAATGCAAAAGGGCACCAGCAGCAGCGTCAGGGTGGCCTGGCCGCTCAGCGCCACGGCAAACACGCCCAGTACACTACAGGTATAAACCCCCAGTAACGCCGGGAGCAGGCGCTGTGGCGGGTGGCGCATCAGCAGCGCTTTGCAACCGTATCCCCCTATTAAAAACGCGATGGTTTGCGGCACGTAGCTCAGGCCGGTTACCGCCGGGCTGTAGCCCATGTCGTGCAGAATAAAAGGTGAGCCGGTCAGCCAGGCAAAAAAGCTGGCTGAACAGGCGGCATAAATCAGTACGTTACCGCGCCAGATGGCACTGGCCAGCAGAGTTGAAAAGCGCACCGGGGCGTCAGAGGCGCTCTTCTGGCCGCTCCGGCCCGGTGCCAGGCCCAGGGCCGGGATCATCAGCAACAGGGTAATGGCCAGTAACAGGGCGAATATTCCCTGCCATGCGAAGTGGTTCAGGATCCAGCTTCCCAGCAGGGGGGCCAGCGCCGGGGAGAGCCCCACCAGCGGCATAATGGTGGCGAAGACCTGGTTGGCTTTCTGGGGGGGATAGCTGTCGGCCACCAGGGCCTGCCAGCTGACGGTGGCTGCGCACACGCCCACGGCCTGAATAAACCGCAGCCCCAGCATCAGCCGGGCATCTTCAACCCACAGCATGCCGAGGCAGCCAAGGGCGAAGATCCCAAGCCCCAGAATCAGCACCGGTTTGCGCCCGAAGTGGTCAGACAGGGGGCCCCACATCAGCTGGGCGATGGCAAAACCGGCAAGAAACACACTCAGACTGGTGCTGATGGCCGCCGCGCTGGTGCCCAGGTATTGCTGCATGGCGGAAAACGCAGGCAGGTACATATCGGTAGCCAGAAAGCCCAGCACGCTCAGGCCGGCCAGCCAGGCCAGAAATCCTTTTGATGGTTGCATAGCACACTCTTCGGTCGAATTATTTTCAGTCGCCCGGAGTGTAAGGAGTGCAACCCGGCTTGTGAAACGCTAATATTTGCCAGCTCCATTCAAAAATTTTCAAGGCAAATTATGTGGTCAGAATACGCGCTGGAAGTGGTGGATGCAGTCGCCCGTAATGGCAGCTTTAGCGCAGCTGCTCAGGAGCTGCACCGGGTGCCTTCGGCCATCAGTTATACGGTCCGGCAACTGGAAGAGTGGCTGGCCGTGCCGCTGTTTATTCGCCGCCACCGGGATGTGGAACTCACCCCTGCGGGGCGCTATTTCCTGCAGGAAGGGCGCGGCGTTATCAAAAAAATGATTGCCACCCGCCAGCAGTGCCAGCAGATAGCCAACGGCTGGCGTGGTCAGCTGGCGATTGCGGTGGATAACATTGTCCGCCCGGCGCGCACCAGCCAGCTGGTGTGTGATTTCTACCGCCACTTTCCTGATGTGGAGCTGCTGGTCTCTCTGGAGGTGTTTAACGGGGTATGGGATGCGCTGGCAGATGGCCGGGTTGAGGCGGCCATTGGCGCGACCCGGGCCATCCCCGTGGGGGGGCGCTATGCCTTCCGGGATATGGGTATGCTGCGCTGGCACTGTGTGGTCGCCAGCCACCACCCGCTGGCCCAGGTCACCACGCGCCTGGGGGACGACACCCTGCGCAACTGGCCTTCACTGGTGCTGGAAGATACCTCCCGCTCCCTGCCCAAACGCACCACCTGGCTGCTGGATAACCAGCGGCGGCTGGTGGCGCCGGACTGGGCCGCCGGGGTGGCCTGTATCAGTGACGGGTTATGTATTGGTATGGTCCCGGAGCATATTGCCGCCCCCCGGGTGAACAGCGGGGAGTGGCGGATACTGACGCTGGAAAATCCCTTCCCGGATGCGGCCTGCTGCCTCACCTGGCAACAACAGGAGTCGTCACCGGCCCTGAGCTGGCTGCTGGAGTATCTGGGGGACAGCGCCACCCTGAATCAGGAGTGGCTGCGGGTGCCGGAAGAACCGGCACCGACGGGGGATTAACGGCGATAATCGAGGAACGGGCCATCGGCCACTGAACGGCGCTCCACCAGACGGGGGTGCACCTCGATGGTTCTGGAGTCTTCGCGCTTATTAATGATGCGATCGAGCAGCATATTAAAGGCCGTCTCCCCCAGGGAATCTTTCGGCTGGTGGACCGTGGTCAGCGCCGGGGTAAAGTAGCGGGAGTGGCGGATATTATCGTACCCGATCACTGAAATATCCTGCGGCACGCGCAGGCCCATTTCATCCGCGGCACAGATAGCCCCCATGGCCATAGCGTCGCCGCCACAGAAAACCGCCGTCGGGCGCTGGGATGAGGCCAGCAACTGCTGCATGGCCCGGTAGCCGGACTCCGGCTCAAAGTCGCCCTGGACAATCCAGTGTTCCGGCAGGGTGATCAGCGCCTCTTCCAGGGCTTTACGGAACCCGGCCAGCCTGCCGGCCCCGGTATTGCGCTCCAGGGGCCCGGGAATAACCCCGATCTCCCGGTGGCCGCGCTCAATCAGATAGCGCCCGGCGATATAACCGCCCTGGAAGGCGTTATCAATCACGGAGTCGGTAAAATCGGCTTTGGCTTCGCCCCAGTCCATGACCACCATCGGAATATGGCGATACTCCTCCAGCATGGCGAGCAGTGACTGGGGATATTCTGAACACATAACCATCAGGCCATCGACCCGTTTCTGAGCCATCATGGACAAATAGGCGCGCTGTTTTTCCTGGTTATTCCAGGCGTTGCCGAGGATCAGCGTATAGCCGCGGGCAAAACAGTTTTTTTCTACCGCTTCAATGATCTCAGCAAAGTAGGGCGCTTCACTGCTGGTGGCCAGCAGACCGATCGATTTCGTGTGATTCACCTTCAGGCTACGGGCGACGGCGCTGGGTGAGTAATGTAGCTCTTTAATGGCTGCCCATACCGCGTTGCGTGTCTCTTCCGCAACAAACCGGGTTTTGTTAATCACATGTGATACGGTTGTGGTGGAAACGTTTGCGCGTTTCGCCACATCTTTAATTGTCGCCATGAAGTATTACTCCGGCCCCTGTCCTGACCCGTTGAAAAGTAGCCGGGTAATCGTTTGCGTTTCCTTAGCGGATGCCGCAACTCTCTGGTTGGGCCGGGCCGGGGAAGTCAACGCAAAAATGCGAAAGGGCGTAAATAGATAGTTCGTCATAAATTAGCGGGGGATTGTGGACGATCCTGGCTAAAAGGGGAAGAGGGAAAATGCAGTTTAGTGAAAAATCAGGTAATATTTTTAACGATTACCGCGATAAATAACTCACCCGTCTCCCCCCGGGGAGCAAAAGGAGCAAGAGATGAGCACAGAGCTGAGATACGCATTAGTGACGACGGTGGTCGCACTGGGGCTGATTGTCGCCGCAGCATTCACCGCTATTCTGCACTAAATTGCGCAACAGGCCGCGGCACACCGGTAACAGGTGCCGCGCTTCCTGGCGGTTTTGCGCAACACCCGCACCGGATTTTTCCTGACTGAGCAATACTCTTTTCCATAAATGCGGCTTTTTCTTCAGGTCATCTGCTGAGATGATGCTGAACAGTTTTTTAACATCTGGGATTTATCACTGTCTATCCGGGGTTTTCACGGCGAGCGTTGCTGTCCGGCAATGGCTGTCTCCCCCTGACCGGAGTTATTCATGAAAATTAATTTTCCACTTCTGGCGCTGGCTATTGGCGCTTTTGGTATCGGCACCACTGAGTTTTCCCCCATGGGGCTGTTACCGGTCATCGCCCAGGGCGTTGGGGTGTCTATCCCTACGGCGGGTATGCTTATCAGCGCTTATGCCATCGGGGTTATGGTGGGTGCACCGCTGATGACACTGCTGCTGGCCCAGCGCGGCAGGCGTAATGCCCTGCTGTTGCTGATGGCTATCTTCACCCTTGGTAATGTGTTGTCGGCGCTGTCGCCCGGCTACGCCACGCTGATGGTGTCCAGAATAATCACCAGCCTGAACCACGGGGCATTCTTTGGTCTGGGGTCTGTGGTGGCGGCAAGCCTGGTGGCAAAAGAGAAGCAGGCCAGTGCGGTTGCCACCATGTTTATGGGGCTGACGATTGCCAATATTGGCGGGGTCCCGGCGGCCACCTGGATGGGGAATGTGATTGGCTGGCGCATGTCGTTTCTGGCGACCGCAGGGCTGGGGCTGGTGGCGATGTTAAGCCTTTACCTCTCCCTGCCTGCCGGTGGTGCCGGGCAGCGGCCGGATGTGAAAAGTGAGCTGGCTGTACTGATGCGCCCGCAGGTGCTCAGCGCGTTACTGACCACGGTACTGGGGGCCGGGGCGATGTTTACCCTCTATACCTATATCGCGCCGGTGCTGGGGACCATTACCCACGCCTCTGCCGGGTTTGTTACTGCGATGCTGGTGCTGATCGGTGTTGGCTTCTCCCTCGGGAACTATCTTGGCGGGCGGCTGGCGGATCGTTCGGTAACCGGAACGCTGAAAGGCTTCCTGCTGCTGCTGATGGTTATCATGCTGGCGATCCCGTGGCTGGCGCGCAGTGAAGTCGGGGCCGCCGTGGCGATGGTTATCTGGGGGGCGGCAACCTTTGCGGTAGTGCCACCGTTGCAGATGCGCGTGATGCGCGTTGCCAGTGAAGCGCCCGGGTTGTCCTCTTCGGTGAATATTGGGGCTTTTAATCTGGGTAATGCGCTGGGGGCCGCCGCAGGCGGGGCGGTGATTTCCGGCGGGCTGGGTTACAGCATGGTGCCGGTTGCCGGGGCGATGATTGCCGCTGCCGGGTTGTTACTGGTAGTGATGGCCGCCCGGCCCGGTGCGCAGCCGGTATGTGAAGCGGAATAAGTGCCACTCAGGCAAATAAAAACGGAGAGCCCAGGCTCTCCGTTTTGCTGTCAGCCGGTCAGACTCAGGCAGCGAGGTTTTTCGCCACGAAATCCCAGTTAACCAGCGCCCAGAAGTGATCCAGGTAGCCGGCACGCGCGTTGCGGTAGTCGATATAGTACGCGTGCTCCCAGACGTCTACGGTCAGCAGCGGGGTGGCATCGGTAGTCAGCGGAGTACCGGCGTTAGAGGTAGACACGATAGCCAGTGAGCCATCCGGGCGTTTTACCAGCCAGGTCCAGCCGGAGCCGAAGTTTTTGGTCGCGGCATCTGTAAACTGCTGTTTAAAGCTGGCGAAGTCACCAAACGCGGCGTTAATCGCGCTGAGCAGCGCACCTTTCGGCTCACCGCCTGCATTTGGCGCCAGGCAGTTCCAGTAGAAGGTGTGGTTCCAGACTTGTGCGGCGTTGTTAAAGACACCGCCTTCAGCGCTGCGGATGATCTCTTCAAGGGTTTTCCCTTCGAACGCCGTGCCTTTCACCAGGTTATTGAGGTTGGTGACGTAGGTCTGGTGGTGTTTACCGTAGTGATATTCGATGGTTTCAGCGGAAATGTGCGGTGCAAGTGCGTCTTTTGCATATGGTAATGCAGGTAATTCAAATGACATTGCTTCACTCCTTGTTAACTTTTTGTTTTAGCTCACTGTAAAGATGGTAAGGTTCCATCAATATCCGGCAGTGGCTGCCGGTATCGTGATATGTGTTTTCTTGTGATGGGAATGTTAACACCGACCGGAGGCAGAGAGAAGCCTCATACCGCGAAAGGGTAATTTGTTCTGATAGGTATGGTGAAGGTTTAAGCGGGAGCCGGTGGAAGAGAGCGGCCTGCCCCGGGGCAGGCCGCCAGGATTAACGGATATTATCGGCGGTCATCACCCGGCGGGCGCCCACATAGTGACGCTGCCAGTAATCATTACTGAGCGAGGTGATAACAATATCGCGGCCGGTACGCGGTGACTGGATAAACTTACCATTCCCCACATAGACCCCGACATGGTCCGCGGCCCGCTTGCTGTGGGTGCGGAAGAAGACCAGATCGCCGCTGACCAGCTCGCCCTTATTGATGGGGGCGGCATCGCGCAGGTGGTACATTTCGTTTGCCGTGCGCGGCAGGCGGAAGTTAACCAGATCTTTATAGGCGTAATAAATCAGCCCGCTGCAGTCAAAGCCGGTTTTCGGGGTAGCGCCCCCCCAGCGGTAAGGTTTACCCAACTGGTTCATCAATTTGTTCATGGCGGTCTGCTGGGCAGATAACACCCGGCCTTTAGGCACATTATTGATGGGGGTATCGGCCAGATCCCAGCTGGCGATGTTCTCTTCGCCCTCAATCCGGGCGCGTTTGCTCCCGGCCGGTACTTTGATACAGCTGGGCTTTTTGTACCCCTTGCGGGTAATACACTTGCGCAGCATATCCCCGGAGGCTCCCGGGCCTGCCAGGCGGGTGATGAGCTGGTCCATTTCATCATTACGCATGCGCTGGCCAACCGCTGTGTAACGTTTGCTGCGTGCCGCAAGATCGGATTTTACCGCCCTGCGTTCGTGGCGGCTGGCCTTGGCCGTCTGACGGGTTGATTTGGTGTGTTTTGCTGCAGAAGCATGTTGTTTACCGCTCGTCGCAGTATGCTTTGCCTTACTGGTGTGCGCTTTATGTGACTGCGCACTACTGGCGTGCGGAGACGCCAGCACTAATTGTGAGTAGGGCAATGTCAAGAGCAGAGCACAGAGCGTGAGAGATGATTTTGTTATCCGCGCCACTCGTTTGGATCCCCTGATAAGATTCAGACAGTTTTGCCTGAACGTGAATTCGTAAAACCCGAAGATTCTAATCCATAAGAACGATGAAAGTTAATAGGCATTTTCAAATCGGGGCAAGTTTCGCAGCCATGCGCAAATTTTTTATACAGAATAAGGATCTATACGCCGGATGCTTGTGTAAATTGTTACTAATTATTGATGACCTGGGGGGCAGATGCCCGCTAACATCACGGGCGCTACCCTGAACGGGATACCCCTAAAATTATTGGTGTTTTACCGGTGGCGGGGAACCGCTACAATAGGCGCCAGGCCGTAGTCGCACTGAGGAAGCAAGACATGAGCACAACGATTGAAAAAATTCAGCGCCAGATCGCTGAAAACCCGATCCTGCTGTATATGAAAGGGTCCCCTAAATTGCCGAGCTGCGGTTTTTCCGCCCAGGCTGTACAGGCGCTTTCCGCCTGTGGCGAACGCTTCGCCTATGTTGATATTCTGCAAAACCCGGACATCCGCGCAGAGCTGCCTAAATACGCCAACTGGCCGACCTTCCCGCAGCTGTGGGTTGACGGTGAGCTGGTGGGGGGCTGCGATATCATTATTGAAATGTATCAGCGCGGTGAACTGCAGCAGCTTATCAAAGAGACGGCAGCAAAACACAACGCCGACGCGGAGTAATCCCCGTCTGTAACGATAAAAAAAACCGCTCCGGCGGTTTTTTTATCTCTGTTTTCTGGCTCAGTCGCTGCTGGCCGGGGTATCGGCAGCGGCAGGGGGCCACCCGCCAAGGCGTTTCCAGCGGTTGATGATTTCGCAAAACAGCAGCGAGGTCTGCTCCGTGTCATACAGGGCAGAGTGGGCCTGGCTTGCATCAAACGGCAGCCCCGCAGAGATACAGGCTTTCGCCAGCACCGTTTGGCCGAGCGCCAGGCCACTGAGGGCGGCGGTATCAAAGGTGGCAAACGGGTGGAACGGGTTGCGCTTCAGATTCGCCCGCTCGGCGGCGGCCATCACGAAGCTGTGATCGAAGGTGGCGTTGTGGGCGACAATAATTGCCCGGTTACAGCCGCTGTCTTTGACCCCTTTGCGCACCATTTTAAAAATCGCGTGCAGTGCGTCATGCTCGCTGACGGCGCCGCGCAGCGGGTTATGAGGGTCAATACCGGTAAATGCCAGCGCTTCCGGGTTCAGAATCGCGCCCTCAAAGGGGGCTACATTAAAGTGCAGGGTCTGGTCCGGTGAGATCCAGCCGTCGCTGTCCATTTTCAGGGTAATGGCGGCAATTTCGAGTAGCGCATCGGTTTTGGCGTTAAAGCCCGCGGTCTCCACATCAATCACGACCGGGTAAAAGCCACGAAAACGGTCACACAGACCATTAAGTTGAACGGTATCAGACATCAGCGTCTCTATTCTTACGGGGAAAATGCAGCGCGCATTATGGCAAATTTCACGGAGGGATGCAGTAAAACGGCGCGTAAAGCGCCGTCCTGATTAGTTGCCAAGGCCGCGACCGGCGTCTTTTTCTTCGATCAGTTCGATTTTGTAGCCGTCGGGATCTTCCACAAAGGCAATCACGGTGGTGCCGCCTTTGACCGGGCCCGCTTCGCGGGTCACATTGCCGCCGTTCTGGCGGATACGCTCGCAGGCCTGCGCTGCGTTATCCACGCTCAGGGCGAGATGGCCAAACGCGGTGCCTAAGTCGTAGCTGTCCACGCCCCAGTTGTAGGTCAGCTCAATAACGGCGGTGTCTTTCTCATCACCATAGCCCACAAACGCCAGGGAGTATTTGTATTCCGGGTTTTCACTGGTGCGCAGCAGTTTCATGCCCAGCACTTTGGTGTAGAAATCGACGGAACGCTGCAAATCGCCCACGCGCAGCATAGTGTGAAGTAAGCGCATAATAGCCTCTCAATGCTTTATTGTGATTCTGAAGGTAAACAGTATAGCGGCGAGACTCCGCCGCTATCAATGACTGTGGATTACAGGGTCGGGTAATCGGTATAACCTGTGGCGTCTCCGCCGTAGAACGTTTCCGGATGCTGGGCATTCAGCGGCGCATTCTGGTGCAGGCGGGCGACCAGATCCGGGTTGGCAATCCAGTCGCGGCCGAAGGCCACCGCGTCAATATAGCCTTTGTCGATCATCTGCCCGGCTTTTTCCCGGGTATATCCCCCGGCGCCGACAATCACGCCGTTAAAGCGCTCGCGCACGCTGGCGCGGAATGCATCGCTGTAAGGTTTACCGCCTGCCCAGTCCGGCTCAGAAATATGCAGGTAAGCCAGGCCGCGTTTATTCAGCTCTTCAACCAGGTAGAGGGCAGCCGCTTCCTGATCTTCACCGTTATCCAGCCCGTTAAACGGCCCCAGGGGGGAGATACGAATCCCGATCCGGTTGGCCTGCCAGGCGGCAATGGAGGCATCAACCACTTCCAGCACGAAGCGGGTGCGGTTTTCGATGCTCCCGCCGTACTGATCGGTACGCTGGTTAGAGGCCGGGGAGAGGAACTGGTGCAGCAAATAGCCGTGTGCCGCGTGCAGCTCAACCAGATCAAAACCGGCGCTGCGGGCATTGCTGACGGCGTGGGCAAAATCCGCCACGATCCCGGGAAGCTCGGCGGTTTCCAGCGCCCGTGGCAGGGAGGTTTCGGCACGCACCGGCAGGCCGTTTTCATCACGCAGGGTGGTGCGCACACCTGCCGCAATTGCCGACGGGGCTACCGGGGCTTTTCCCCCTGGCTGCAGGCTGGTGTGAGAGATACGCCCGGTGTGCCACAGCTGCACCGCCATATGGCCCTGCTCAGCGTGGACGGCGCTGGTAATTTTCTGCCAGGCGGCAATTTGCTCCGGGCTGTGCAGGCCGGGGGCACCGGCGTAACCTTTCGCCTGGGCCGATACCTGGGTGGCTTCGCTGATAAGCAAACCGGCGCTGGCGCGCTGGCGATAATATTCCACCATCAGCGGGGTGGGGATATCGCCGGGCTCTTTATTACGCAGACGGGTCAGCGGAGCCATAAAAACACGGTTCGGAACGCGAATTGCCCCGACTTGCAGGGGGGTAAACAGGATATCTGAGGACATCATTAACTCCGTAAAAATAGACCGGTCGTCTCGGATCGGGTGAAAAAAACACCTGCCGTCAGGCAGGCTGTTGCAGTATCTGCTCCACCTGGCTCAGGGCGCTTTCCAGCGCCCCCGCATGGTGGGCTATCTTGGCCTGTAAGTTCGCCCCCAGCCACAGGGAGTACAGGGCGCTGGCCAGTTGCCCGGCGTCAGGTGTGGCGGCGAGGCTGCCTTCGGCAACCGCCTGTTCAATGGCGCCGGTCAGCAGGGCGGTTATCTGGCTGATGCCTTGCTCCATCTGGTGGCGCATATCTTCCGAAAGATCGCACACCTCCGCAGACAGTTTTACCGTCAGGCATCCGCTTATCATGCCGCTGTTGCGAAACTGGCGCAGGGAGGCGCGAAAGTAGTCCAGCAGGCGGTCGCGGTAATTACCCGCGCCGCTGGCAAAATGCTGGCTCAGTAACCGGTAATAACCGGCGTAGTGATATTCCAGCATCGCGACACCGAAGGCTTCTTTGGACCGGAAATAATGGTAGAAGGAGCCCTTTGGGATCTTTGCTGTCTGCAACAGCTCCGTAAGCCCCATGGCGTTAAAGCCCTTACGGAGAGAGAGCTGTTCCCCGGTGATCAGTAACTGTTCCCGGGTGGAGTTTTCGCTGTGTTTGTTCATCAGGCTACAATAGTAGACCGTCCGGTCTAATGCAAGCAGCCCCATGGCCCGGTGTGAAAAAAGGGCACAATCTGCCGCCTGTTGCGGGAAACACTTGCATCCTGCTGCGCCAGCAGCTTCACTTGTAGCAGAGGTGTTAACAGGAGGCCATTGTGGCACAGCAACTGGAGTTCTTCCCGATTCAGAGCCCCTGCCGGGGCATTTGCCAGGCCGATGAGCGGGGGTATTGTCGCGGCTGCCAGCGCAGCCGGGAGGAGCGCTTTACCTGGCAAACCATGTCTGACGGGCAAAAGCAGGAGGTTTTGCGCCTGTGCCGCCAGCGGTGGCTGCGCAAACAGCGGGCAAATAAACCCGACACGCCCCGGGAACCGCAACAACCTTCACTGTTTTAACCCGCCGGGCCGCTATACTGGGGGCCGGTGTTTTTAACAGGAATCCGTTTTATGGTTCAACGCATTGTGATGGCGCCCCAGGGGCCAACGTTTTCGCGCCTGGTGATGGGGTACTGGCGGTTAATGGAGTGGAACTACAGCCCGCGCGAGCTGGCGGGGTTTATTGAACAGCATCTTGATCTGGGAATAACCACCGTCGATCACGCGGATATTTACGGGGGCTACCAGTGTGAGGCCGCCTTCGGTGAGGCGCTGCGCCTGGCACCGCATCTGCGCCAGCGTATGGAGATCGTCACCAAATGTGGTATCGCCACCACCGCGCTGCCGGGGAACCCCATTGGCCACTATATTACCGATCAGGCTCATATTATCGCCAGCGCAGAGGCATCGCTGAAAAAGCTGGCTACGGACCATATTGATCTGCTGCTGATCCACCGCCCGGACCCGCTGATGGACGCAGATGACGTGGCGGAGGCTTTTCTCGCGCTGCATAAAAGCGGCAAAGTGCGCCACTTCGGGGTCTCTAATTTTACCCCCGGGCAGTTTACGCTGTTACAGTCCCGGCTGCCGTTCACCCTGGCCACCAACCAGGTTGAGATCTCCCCGCTGCACCAGCCCACACTGCTGGATGGCACCCTTGACCAGCTTCAGCAGGCGCGTATCCGCCCGATGGCCTGGTCCTGCCTGGGGGGCGGTCGGCTGTTCAGCGATCCGGGCTGCCAGCTGCTGCGTGATGAGCTGGCCGCAGTGGCTCAGGAGATCGGGGCCGATACCATTGAACAGGTGGTGTACGCCTGGGTGATGCGCTTGCCCGCCCGGCCGCTGCCGATTATCGGCTCCGGGCGTATTGAACGGGTGCGCGCCGCTGTCCGCGCCCTGTCGCTGGAGCTGTCCCGCCAGCAGTGGTTCCGGATCCGTAAAGCGGCCCTGGGGTACGACGTACCCTGAGCCGCCGGTGCCGGGAGACCGGCCTTCACTACTGAGGGGGCCGGTTTTCCGCTGTCCGGGGTTCCGGCAGTGCCAGCGTCAGCTGCTGGAGGGCGCAATACAACCGCCAGATAACCCCCGCCAGATCCCGGGCCGCCGGGGAGTGGTGGCGGGCCAGGCTGGCAGAGATGCGCTGTAATTCATCAAGCGCGCTGGTGAGCGGCCGCTGGCGCACCCCCTGCTGGCTCATGACATCGCGTAACAGGGTGATGCAGTTCTCCTGGACTATCCCCAGCGGATCGTTTTTGACCGGCTGGTGGCGCAGCTGCCAGACCACATGGGAGCAGTTAAGCAATACCGCCCCCCAGCGCAGGACCCAGCGCCGGGTTTCGTCATCTTTGCTGCTGCTCAGCTGGCTGACATGGTGATACACCAGCGATTCAAACTGCTGTTCGGAGTTGCGGGGCAGGCGGCTGAGCTGATCGACAAAACCGGCGCGCAGCGCCCGGATGTGCCGCTCCCCCCGGCGCCGGTCTGAGCCCGGAGCCAGCACAGAGTAGGCTATCCACGTCATACCGACCCCGAGAATTTTCGCCAGAATATCGTTCAGAAACGTGCCGTAGTCATATACCGGCGGGTTAGAGACCGAAATAAACGAGCCCATAAAGACAATCAGCTGCGCCCAGAGGCTGGTGTAGCGGGGCATTTGTTGGCGGAGCAACTGCATGGTCACCACCACCACAAACAAAAACAGTAAAAACTGCCACAGCTCGGTGATTTGCACCATCAGGCCGAATTTCACGCCGAAGGCAAACAGCGACAGTAACAGTAAGGTCCGTAACAGCAGGGTTACCGAGTTCAGCGGTGTGGAAGAGGTGGAGTAGAGCACGCAACAGATGGCCGCCAGCGTCAGGGCCGCCGGGGCCGAAGACCACTGGGTGCCAATGCACCAGGCCCCGGTGAGGGTGATCACCACAAATGTTCTGAGCGCCCCCCAGGTGGCCTCGACATTATCGGTGTGGCGGCTCAGGGAGCGGGCCCGGGGGGCGCGCAGATCGTCGTGCAGCGGTGCGGCCTCCAGGTGGCGTAACCAGCGGCTACTGTCGAGATAGGCCCAGCAAAAGTAGCGCAGCCGCTCGCGAAACGCCCGGCAGCGGTAGTCATCTTGCGCGGCGGGGAGGTGCTCTGCCAGCAGGCGCGCCAGTTGGTATTTACTGGTGTCGGGGCGGCCAAGCTCCGCCAGTAGCTGATCGAGCAGCGGCCATAAACGGGCGGGGGGATCTGGCCAGTTGAGCAGCATGCGCCGCAGGCCGGAGGTGACGCTGGTCAGGCGCAACTGCTGGTGCAGCAGATAGTTGAGTAGCGCGTTGTGCTGGCGGAAGCGGTAATGGCTCCAGAACGCCTGAATGCGCAGCAGGTTCATGGTGAGGATCTGGCTGATAACCGCCTCGTGGGCTGCGCGGATGCTCTCGGTGGTCTCCTGGCGCCAGAGCAGTGTCGCGTGCTCCAGCAGGCGGGCGTGCAGGGTGTTGAGCGAGCTTATCAGCGCATTGCCGTCTGAGGCGGAAGGCAACACCATCATCATAAATCCGCTGCATAAAATCCCCACGATCACTTCACAGACCCGGGCCTGGGCAAGAACCCAGATCTGGCTGATGTCATCAAGATTCACCCCCGGAAAGGCAATAATCGAGGCGGTAATACCGGCGAGGGCAAAAGCGTAGGAGACATTATTCTGATACTGGCTGGAAACCCAGGTGCAGACTGCCAGCCAGGCCGCCATGGCGAGTAAAAATACCCAGGGGTCATTGAGCGTGTGCCCGGCGATAATCAGCGCCGCTGTGGCGCCAAGAAAGCTGCCGGCGATCCGGCCAAAACTTTTACTGATAACGCCGCCTACCGTCGGGAAGCTGACCACCGCGGCGGAGGTCATGGCCCAGTAAGGGTCATCCAGATCCAGGCCATAGGCGATAGCCAGCGCCATACACATGGCGAGCGTATTGCGCAGCGCGTAACGCCACTGGGGCCAGGTGGCTTTCCCCCAGGGCGTGCGGGCCCAGTTCAGTGTCGGGATAGCCATGTTCAGGGATGGCTGACTGAGATAGTGCAGGTGGTCCCCGATACCAGGGTGATACCGTCCGGAACCGGATCAAGCCGGATACGCACCGGCACACGCTGGGCAAGGCGCACCCAGGGAATGTTGGGTTTGACATCGGGGATCAGATCACTGCTGCTGGTGGTGCTCTGATCGAAAATCGCCCGCCCGATACTGTCCACGGTGCCTGTCAGCTCGCTGCTGCCGTTGTACAGAGTAATCCGCGCGCGATCCCCGGGGCGGATGTTGTGCAGTTTGGTCTCTTCAAAATAGCCCAGCACATAGAACGAGTGGCTGTCTGTCAGGGCGAATACCGGTTTACCGGCGCTGGCAAAATTGCCGACCCGGGCGGTGAGGTTGGTGACCCAGCCATCTACCGGGGCGTGGACCACGCTTTGCTCCAGCTCCCAGCGGGCCCGGCTCAGGCTTGCCTGGGCGGCGGCCTCACTGGCGGCGGCGGCTTTCAGATTCAGATTCGCCGCATCGAGATCTTCAGCGGAGATATAATTCTGGGGCAGGTTCTGGCGGCGGCGCGCCTCGTGGCTGGCCTTCGCCGTATCGGAGCGGGCTTTCGCCAGCATGGCTTCGGCATTCAGTACCGCAATGCGCAGCGGCGCCTGATCAAGGGTGAAGAGCACGCTACCGGCCCGGACAAACTGATTATCGTGAACCCGCAGGCTGGTGATGGTGCCGGACACCTGTGGTGCAATGCTGACCTGCTCGGCACGTACTTTGCCGTCCCGGGTCCAGGGGGACTGCATATAGGCGTTCCAGGCTACCCACCCGGCCAGAATCGCAATGCCGGATACCAGCAGCGTAGAAAAATACTTTATTGTTTTCAGATTCATAGTCTATAACACCACCAGTAACGCCAGCGCAGTGCTGACACAGATCACAAACAGGGACAAATCCAGCAATCTGGGGTGCCAGATCTCGCCAGAGTAAATCCATTCCCGGAATAATCTGTGTAATATCAGCCAGATAAAAAAACCAGCACCGACCGCTTTAAACACGGGAGGAAAGTAGACCGAGGCACCAAACAGCAGGTCCTGCAGAGGAGATCCGGTGTGAAACGTTAAGGGAATCAATAGCGTTATTCCTTTAAATAGCAGGCATTTTCTGCCGTTTTCCTTTACCTGGTTGTAGAATGTCACTGCGGGTATTTGCGTAACGTCAGTAAATGTAAGGCATTTGTGTTTTTGAATAAAACCTGAATTAATAGTCTAAATTTAGCATAATAACTTAGCAATCTAATTATAAGGAGATGAAATTGGAATCGCCACTGGGATCAGATTTATCGCGCCTTGTTCGTATCTGGCGCGCACTTATTGACCACCGTTTAAAACCGCTGGAGCTGACGCAAACCCACTGGGTGACACTGCACAATATCCACCAGTTGCCGCCGGACCAGTCGCAAATTCAGCTGGCGAAGGCGATTGGTATCGAGCAGCCGTCTCTGGTGCGCACACTCGATCAGCTGGAAGAGAAGGGATTAATTTCACGCCATACCTGCGCCAACGACAGACGGGCGAAGCGCATAAAACTGACGGAAAAAGCGGCGCCTATTATCGTGGAAATGGAATCGGTGATTGATAAAACCCGCGGCGAGATCCTGGACGGATTCAGTGAGCAGGAGCAGTCTTTGCTTATTGAGATGATTGCGCGCCTTGAGCGCAACATTATTCAGCTACAGGAAAAAAACTAACACAGAACCCACAATACCGGGCAAGGGCAGGCGGCGCATGAACTCAAAACGTAGTGAAAAAAAGCGCCCCGGAGAAATCAGGCAGCCAGTGGCTGCCTGAAAAGTCAGTACTTAGCGCGGAGACACGGTTATCTGGCGGCCGTTGCTCGCCATGACAACACGCTGGCCTGCTGAGAAGCGGGTATCCCCTTGTTTCTGGACCACCATAATGGTGTTTCCGTCATCTTTACGAATTTCCAGCTCGACACCCTGAGTTTTGTTAATGGCGCCCTGGACACTCTGGCCCGCTACGCCCCCGGCAACGGCGCCTGCGGCGGTTGCCAGTGAACGGCCTGTACCGCCGCCAACAGTGTTACCCAGGAACCCGCCCAGAACCGCACCACCCAGAGCACCGATAACGTTGCTGTCATCGCCTGCCTGAATCTGTACCGGACGTACATGAACGATAGTCCCGTAAGTGACATTCTGGACCTGTTTTGCCTCAGAGGCCGAATAGACATCTCCTGACAATGTGCTGGTATTGGCACAGCCAACCAGCGATAAACCAACTAAAGAAATTACCAGTGCGCGCGACATCATTACGACTCTCCTGTTCATACATAAACGCTTTTCAGGCATTCACCGCGGCTGAAACGACCTGTATTAGACTGCTTAGCAACATATCCTTCAACCCACATAGGGTAAAGATAGTAAAATAATACTGCTGAATGCATTATCAACCAACGATTCAGCATCGGCAAACGGTGCTATTTTTGTATCATTGTTAAAAAGTATTAATAAATCATAGCACTATCGCCAGGATTATGCTGGAGTACCTCACCGCGCGGGAATATATAAGGAACAACGGATGAAATCAGGTCGCTATATTGGCGTGATGTCGGGAACCAGCCTTGATGGCGTTGATGTGGTGCTGGCCGCCATTGACGCTTCGCTGGTGGTACAGCAGGCCAGCTATACTCACCCCATTCCTCTGGCGTTAAAACAGGATATTCTGGCTATCTGCCAGGGGCAGTCACTCACGCTCTCCCAACTGGGGCAGCTGGATACCCGGCTCGGGCGGCTATTTGCCGAGGCAGTGATGGCGCTGATGCGCCGGGAACAACTGACCCGCGACGATATCATCGCCATTGGCTGCCACGGGCAGACGGTCTGGCATGAGCCCACCGGCAGCGCCCCCAATACCCAGCAAATCGGTGATAACAACCAGATAGCCGCCCTGACCGGGGTGACGGTGGTGGGGGATTTCCGCCGCCGGGATATGGCGCTGGGCGGGCAGGGAGCACCACTGGTTCCCGCCTTTCACCAGGCGCTGCTGGCCCACCCGGACGAGCGGCGCATGGTGCTCAATATCGGCGGTATCGCTAATTTGTCGCTTTTGATCCCGCAAAGCCCGGTCCGGGGGTTTGATACCGGCCCCGGCAATATGCTGATGGACGCCTGGATCTGGCGCCAGCAGGGGAAAGCCTACGATCGCGACGCCCAGTGGGCCTGTAGCGGGCAGGTGATTATTCCGCTGCTCCAGCAGATGCTGAGCGACCCCTATTTTGCCGCCCCGGCCCCGAAAAGTACCGGGCGCGAGTATTTCAACTACAGCTGGATAGAGCGCCAGCTTCAGGCCTTCCCGGGGCTGGCCCCCCAGGATGTACAGGCCACACTGGCAGAGCTGACCGCCGCCACCATTGCGGAGCAAGTGATGCTAAGCGGTGGCTGTGAGCGCCTGTTAGTATGCGGCGGTGGCAGTCGTAACCCGCTTATCATGGCCCGGCTTTCCGGCCTGCTGCCCGGCACCGAAGTGGCGCCAACAGATGCCTTCGGGATCAGCGGTGATGATATGGAAGCCCTGGCTTTTGCCTGGCTTGCCAGCCGGACACTCTCTGGCCTGCCCGGCAATTTACCCTCCGTCACCGGTGCCACACAGCCCAGCGTGCTGGGGGCGATTTACCCCGCTAACCCGCATTAAAATCAGAGTTAACTGACTTCATGATTTGTTACTGATTTGTACACTGGAGGAGAGACCAGGGAGGCATAGCCTCCCTGGGGATGACATTACAGGATAATTCTAATGAGCAGAAAACTATTACTCGCCTTACCCCTTTTGCTGACCGGCTGTAGCTACTACAACAGCCTGTACAGCCATTTTATGGACAACATACATACAGATACGCTGCAGTATCAGTGTGATGAAAAACCCCTGACGGTACGCCAGAATAACGACCGGCAGGAAGTGAACTTCATCTACGACAATAAAAACCTCACCCTGAAACAGGGCATTTCCGCATCCGGCACCCGCTATTCCGACGGTATTTACGTGTTCTGGTCGAAAGGAAATGAGGCCACGGTCTATTACCAGGATCGGGTGATCCTCAACAACTGTCAGCTTCAGACGGCCCGGCGTTGAGATTTCACAAGGTGGAGCGCAAAATAGGCTCCACCTTTTGATTTCTTACAGAACATTTTATGTCCGACACTGATGAAAATTTGCAGCATATTGCCCATTTGCGCCGGGAATATACCCAGGGCGGCCTGCGCCGCGAGCATCTGACCGACAACCCGCTGGATCTGTTTGAACGCTGGCTCGGCCAGGCCTGCGATGCCCGGCTGGTGGATCCCACCGCCATGGTGGTCGCCACCGTGGACGAGCACGGCCAGCCCTACCAGCGGATCGTCTTATTAAAACACTACGACGACAAAGGCCTGGTTTTTTACACCAACCTCGGTAGCCGCAAAGCGCACCATATTGAGGGGAATAACCGGGTAAGCCTGCTGTTCCCGTGGCATACGCTGGATCGTCAGGTGATGGTTCAGGGCAAAGCGGAGCGCTTGTCCACCCTTGAGGTGATGAAATACTTCAGCAGCCGCCCGCGGGATAGCCAGATTGGCGCCTGGGTATCAAAACAGTCCAGCCGGATTTCGGCCCGTGGCATTCTGGAAAGCAAATTCCTCGAACTTAAACAGAAATTCCAGCAAGGCGAAGTTCCGCTGCCTTCATTCTGGGGCGGGTTTCGCGTCACTATTGATCAGATGGAGTTCTGGCAGGGCGGGGAACACCGTCTGCATGATCGTTTTTTATACCAGCGCGATGGCGCTGCGTGGAAAATCGATCGCCTGGCCCCCTGATTACGCTTTTTGGTGTGCTAAGCGCTGGCGCTCTGCGGGCTGGCGCTTTATTCTATGTGTCTTTACATTTATTTATTCCGCCAGCGCGGCGGAAAACCGTGTACCGGTAGAGGTGCAGTCGTAAACCCATGGAGATTTTGATGGCAAGTAATCTGATCCAACAATTGCAAGAGCGGGGCCTGATAGCCCAGGTAACGGATGAGGAAGCATTAGCAGAGCGTCTGGCTCAGGGGCCTATCGCCCTCTATTGCGGCTTCGATCCGACTGCCGACAGCTTGCATTTGGGCCATCTGGTTCCGTTACTTTGTCTGAAGCGCTTTCAGCTGGCGGGCCACAAGCCCGTTGCCCTGGTGGGCGGCGCCACCGGTATGATCGGTGATCCGAGCTTTAAAGCGGTTGAACGCAAACTGAACACTGAAGATACCGTAAAAGAGTGGGTGGAGAAGATCCGCCGCCAGGTCGCGCCATTCCTGGACTTTGATTGCGGTGACAATTCTGCCATTGCCGCCAACAACTATGACTGGTTCGGCAACATGAACGTGCTGACCTTCCTGCGTGATATTGGTAAACACTTCTCTGTGAACCAGATGATCAACAAGGAAGCGGTAAAACAGCGCCTGAACCGTGATGATGTAGGCATCTCGTTTACCGAATTCTCCTACAACCTGCTGCAGGGGTATGATTTTGCCTGCCTGAATGAGCGCCACAATGTTGCGCTGCAAATCGGTGGCTCTGATCAGTGGGGGAATATCACCTCCGGTATCGATTTAACCCGTCGTCTGCATCAGAACCAGGTCTTCGGCCTGACGGTTCCGCTGATCACCAAATCCGACGGCACGAAATTCGGTAAAACAGAAGGCGGCGCGGTGTGGCTTGATCCGCAGAAAACCAGCCCTTACAAGTTCTACCAGTTCTGGATCAACACCGCCGATGCGGATGTCTACCGCTTCCTGAAGTTCTTCACCTTTATGAGTATTGACGATATCAATGCCCTGGAAGAAGAAGACAAAAACAGCGGTACAGCGCCGCGCGCCCAGTATGTCCTGGCGGAAGAAGTCACCCGCCTGGTTCACGGGGAAGAGGGGCTGAATGCGGCAAAACGCATTACCGCCAGCCTGTTCAGCGGGCACGTAAGCGATATGACGCAGGCGGATCTGGCCCAGCTGGCCCAGGACGGTATGCCGATGGTGGAGCTGGAGCGTGATGCTGACCTTATCCAGGCGCTGGTTGATTCTGAGCTTCAGCCTTCCCGTGGGCAGGCGCGTAAAACTATCGCCTCTAACGCGATCACGGTAAACGGTGAAAAACAGAGCGATGCGGAATATGTATTTACCGATAACGATCGTCTGTTTGGCCGCTATACGCTGCTGCGTCGCGGCAAGAAAAACTATTGCCTGATATGCTGGAAGTAACCCGTTAACCTGAAAGGGGCGCGGCAGACACCGCGCCCCTGTTTTTATCTGTTGTGTACCATTCGGATCCATCATGAAAAACATCCTCGCCATTCAGTCACATGTTGTTTACGGTCATGCCGGTAATAGTGCGGCTGAATTTCCAATGCGCCGTCTGGGCGTTAATGTCTGGCCGCTGAATACGGTTCAGTTTTCCAACCATACCCAGTACGGGAAATGGACCGGGACGGTGATGCCGCCTTCGCACCTGACGGATATCGTTCAGGGGATCGCGGATATCGATCAGCTGAAACGCTGCGACGCGGTACTGAGCGGCTACCTGGGATCGGCGGAGCAGGGCGAGCATATCCTCGGGATTGTGCGCAAAGTGAAGGAAGCCAACCCGCAGGCGCTGTATTTCTGCGATCCGGTAATGGGTCACCCGGAAAAAGGCTGCATTGTGGCCCCCGGTGTGGCGGAGTTTCATGCCCGCTACGGCCTGCCGGCCAGTGATATTATCGCCCCGAATTTACTGGAGCTGGAGATGCTCAGCGGCCATGAGGTGCACTCGGTTGATGAGGCCGTCGCCGCCGCCCGTGAACTGATTGCCAGAGGGCCGCAGATTGTGCTCATCAAGCACCTGGCCCGGGCCGGTTACCAGCATGACCGCTTCGAAATGGTGCTGGTTACCGCCCAGGAAGCCTGGCATATCAGCCGCCCGCTGGTGGACTTTGGCGATCGCCAGCCCGTCGGGGTCGGGGATGTCACCAGCGGCCTGCTGCTGGTCAAACTGCTGCAGGGGGCCGGGCTGCAGGAGGCGCTGGAGCATGTTACCGCCGCCGTATACGAGATAATCATTGCCACCCATCAGATGGGCGAATATGAGCTGCAGGTTGTCGCCGCACAGGACAGGATAGCGAAGCCAGAACACTATTTTCAGGCCATTGCGCTCTGAGCCTGCACCCGCACTTAAATGAGAAAACCCGGCACCGTGCCGGGTTTTTTTTAGCTTATTTTAACCCTTCGGCTTCCAGGGCTGCCCTGACTGCCGGGCGGGCGGCAATCCGCTGGTAGTAGCGCTGCAGCGCCGGCAGATGGCTGAGATCGAACTTCAGCATAAATGCCCAGCCCAGTACCGTGAACAGATAGGCATCCGCCACGCTAAAACGGGCACCCTGCAGGTAGTCCTGCTCGCCGAGTAGCACATCCAGTGCGGCGAAATGGCGCAGCAGACGTTCTGTGGCGATTTTTTTATACTCATCCGGCACACCGGGCGTAAAGAGCGGAGTAAACCCTTTGTGGAGCTCGGTAGCGATGAAATTAAGGGATTCGATAGCGTGGTAACGGGCCAGGGTTCCCGCCGGGGCGATCAGGTTGCGATCCGGCACCTGGTCGGCCAGGTACTGAACAATGGCCACCCCTTCAGTGAGCATGTCGCCACTGTCCAGCAGCAGGGCAGGCACCTGGCCTTTGGGGTTAATGTGCAGGTAATCTTCACCCGCTTCGGTTTTTTTGCTCGCCAGGTCTACGCGCTCCAGCGTAAAGTCCAGCCCCGCTTCGCGCAGAACAATATGGGGTGAAAGTGAGCAGGCCCCCGATTTGTAATACAGTTTCATCCGTAACTCCTTTCTCTGTGCTGATGCTGTCGCCAGTGTTGTCCGCAGGACACGTCAGGTGAATTTTATAACAGATATCCTGGCCAGATGACGAGATCAGAATGACGCTGGCCGGTGCAAAGCGGGCGATTAAGCAAAAAAAAACCTGCCCGGGGGCAGGTTTTCAGCAACCGCAGTGATACGGGGATCAGGCGGCTGTTTTTTCTGCTTTTTTAGCCGTGGAGTCATCCATGGTCATGCGGTTAAGCAGCGGGGCGGTGAGCATCATCAGGATAGCTATCACACCGGTCACAATACCAATCTGCTTAAAGACGTGGCCGTAGACTTCCAGGGAGATTAACGGGTCGGTGACGTTTTCCGGCACTGCCATCATATTCGCCACGCGACCGGCAATCAGCGCCGCACCGGCAGTGGTCAGGAACCAGCTCCCCATAATAAAGCCCATCAGACGCTGAGGCACCAGCTGCGCGACCATCGCGAGGCCCAGACCGGAGATCATCAGCTCACCAATACTCTGCAGGGCATAGCTCAGAATCAGCCAGTTAACGGAGACGATACCCGCATCGCTGGCAAATTTGGCCCCCAGGGGCAGCACCAGGAAGGCGCCGGAGCACAGGATCATCCCGATGGCGAATTTATGCGGCATCGGCAGGCGGTCACCCATCTTGTTGTAGATAGCCGCCAGAATCGGGCTGCCTATCATTATCCAGAACGGGTTCAGGGCCTGGTACTGCTCCGGCTCAAAGGCGATACCGAGCAGGGAGTGCTCTACGTTACGGATAGCAAAGAAGTTCAGAGAGGTCGGCATCTGGCTGTACAGCACGAAGAACACCACGGCTTCCAGCATCAGAATAAAGGCGACAATCATCTTACGGCGTGCGGCACCCTGCATAGCGAAGGCTTCTTTGGCGAAGATAATCACGATACCCAGTGCGATAACGCCCAGCGCCATACGCGCGATGCTCTGGTTATGCAGCAGCCAGGTGGCAATACCCACCAGCACCACGACCCCGACCAGGGTCGCCAGCAGCTTGCCCAGATGCACCGGCTCGAAGTCCGGGCGGGAGCCGTAGTCTTTCACCCATCTGCGGCAGAACATAAAGTTCACCAGGGTCAGCAGCATGCCCACGACGCTCAGCGCGAAGGCCACGCTCCAGCCGAAGTGTGCGGCCAGCCACGGGGTAGCCAGCATAGAGAAGAAAGAACCGATGTTGATGGCCATGTAATACATGGTGAATGCGCCATCAAGACGCGGATCGTCTTTCTCATAGCAGGTAGAAAGCAGGGAAGACGGGTTGGCTTTAAACAGACCGTTACCCACGGCGATGGTCGCCATCCCCACATAGACAATAGCCGCATCGTGACCGGACCACGCCACCAGCGCATAACCAATGGCCAGCACAATGGAGCCTAAGACGATAACGCGTTTGGTCCCCAGCACTTTGTCGCCCAGCCAGCCGCCGATAGCAACCAGGCCGTAGACCATAGCACTGAAGGAAGAGAACAGGGTGATGGAGTCGGCTTCGGACATACCCAGCATTTTGACCAGGTAAACGGCCATAATGCCCTGCAGGCCGTAGAAACCAAAACGTTCCCACAACTCAATAGAAAAAATGAGATAGAACGATCTCGGTTGTTTGAAAGCGTTCATACTTACGCTTTCTGCTGGTTTTTTGTTTGCTGTCGACACATGAACCTCTTTTTTTGCGCCGCATGATATGCGGGCGTCGTGCAGTGTGTTGCCTCTGGCAGTCACTTTCTAGTTATAAGAAGGGTGAAACGGTCAGTAATCTTCCTCATCCTGAGACTTCCTGCAATACTTTTGAAATAATCTGTTACATATAAACCATTCAATATAATTAACCAAAAAGGCAAATGTTATTCAGCGTTAAATTTTATAAGCGAAGCGATTGGCAAATTTTTATCTCAGGGCTGGCGATTTATTACAGTAAATAGTGATATATGCTGCTGGTTTGCTCTTTACATGGTGAATATCACCATTATTAAGAATGAGAGATGGTTGTATGTTCCATCAGAAACCGATTGCTAATGTCAATAGCATGGGGAAAGGTGCTGAAAAGATACGTAAATTTAACATTCTGTTATCAGTGTGATCTCCATCACGTATCTATGAAAAATTCTCATGATGAAATGTCGATTAATCGGTTTTATTGATATGAGGGAGTGATTCCGGCGCGGCAATAAGGTGAGCAGCCTCCGCTGGCGGGCACCCGGGGCACCCGCGTACCGGGGCGGTCAGATTGGGGTTTTCTCTTTATAATCGCAGAGATCTTCTATCAGGCAGGAGCCACAGCGCGGCTTACGGGCAATGCAGGTATAACGCCCGTGGAGGATAAGCCAGTGGTGGCAGTCCGTTTTAAATTCCGCCGGAACCACTTTGAGGAGCTTCTCCTCAACCTGTTCAACGGTTTTGCCCGGCGCGAAACCGGTGCGGTTACAGACCCGGAAGATATGGGTATCGACGGCGATGGTCGGCCAGCCGAAGGCCGTATTGAGCACCACATTGGCGGTTTTGCGCCCGACACCGGGCAGGGCCTCCAGGGCGGCGCGATCTTCCGGCACCTGGCTGTGGTGCAGCTCGATCAGCATCCGGCAGGTTTTAATCACATTCTCTGCTTTGCTGTTATATAGCCCGATGGTCCGGATATAGGTCTTAAGCCCCTCCACCCCGAGGGCCAGAATGGCCTCTGGCGTGTTGGCTACCGGGTAGAGCTTCGCCGTGGCTTTGTTCACGCTGACATCCGTTGCCTGGGCGGAAAGCATCACCGCAATCAGCAGCTCAAACGGGGTGGTGAACTGTAATTCGGTGGTCGGGTGGGGATTCTCTGCCCGCAGGCGGGTGAGGATCTCCCGGCGTCTGGCGTTGTTCATTGCATACTCTCCGTGTGGGTCGCCGCCGGGGCTTGCTGTGCAGATTTGCGGGTGCGGGCGCGCTCATCAATCAGGTATTTCCCGGCCAGCATCAGCCCCAGGCCGATAAACGCCCCCGGCGGCAGCATCGCCAGCAGGAAGGGGGTATCTGTGTGGAACACCTCAATGCGCAGCACCTTTGCCCAGGAGCCGAGCAGCGCGTCTGCGCCGTCGAACAGGGTACCGTTGCCGAGAATTTCGCGCAGTGATCCCAGCACAAACATGGCGCTGGTGGCCCCAAGGCCGATGGCGAACCCGTCCAGCGCTGAGTGCAGCACGCCGTTTCTGGCGGCAAAGGCCTCCGCCCGCCCGACCACGATACAGTTGGTGACAATCAGCGGAATAAAGATCCCCAGCGCCTGATACAGGCCCAGGGCCAGCGCGTTGATAAGCATCTGCACAACGCTGACGACCGAGGCGATAATCATCACGTAAATCGGGATCCGCACGGCCGGGGGCATCCAGCGGCGCAGGGCGGAGATAGCGCTGTTGGTCAGGGTCAGCACCAGGGTGGTAGCCAGCCCCAGCCCCAGCGCATTGGTGGCGGTGGAGGTGACGGCCAGCAGCGGGCACAGGCCAAGCAGCTGCACCAGCGAGGAGTTGTTCTTCCACAACCCCTGAACGAAAATCTCTTTTACTGTGCTACTCACTGGATCTCTCCTGTGCAGGCAGGTAACTGGTCAAGCTGGCCCGGAAGGTGCCGGGCGAACAGGCCCGCGCGTTTTACCGCGTTCACCACCGCCCGGGGGGTGATGGTGGCACCGGTAAACTGGTCGAATTCGCCGCCGTCTTTTTTCACCGCCCAGCGTTTATCGTCCGGCCCCTGGATATGCTGCCCGGCGAAGTGGCGGATCCAGTCACTGACGCGCAGCTCTATCTTGTCGCCAAGCCCGGGCGTTTCGTGATGTTCGGTGACCCGGACCCCTTGTATCGTCCCCTGAAGATCCGCCCCGATCAGCAACTGAATGGCACCAGAGTAGCCGTCTGGTGCGGTGGCCTCGATGATAACCCCCACCGGCTTATCCTGACGGGTTGCCAGCCAGAGACGGTGCGGGCCGCGGCCCAGCGCCGGATCGCTGACCACCAGGCAGTGCTGGCGGGGGCTGTTGTCGTACAGCGATGCCGGGTACACCTCATTAAACAGCGCCTGCTGCTGGTCGGCGTTCTGGCGGGCAATGGTGCCCTGGGTCAGGGCATTCACCACCGCGGTAAGCCCGGTGGTCAGGGCCGCGAATACCGCCAGGGTGACCCCATGTTTGCGCAGTGTCTGTAACACGCTAACTCCTTAACGGTGACCATACACCCGGGGGCGGGTGTAGTAGTCGATAAGCGGAACGGTAATATTCGCCAGTAACGTGGCAAAGGCGACCCCGTCCGGGTAACCGCCAAAACTGCGAATCAGCCAGACCAGCAACCCGGCCAGGGCGCCAAAAACCAGGCGGCCGCGCGGCGTGGTGGAGGCGGTTACCGGATCGGTAAGAATAAAGAACGCCCCCATCATGGTGGCACCGGAAAACAGCTGCATCAGCGGCGAGAGGAAGCGCTCCGGCGCCAGCTGATACCCCAGCGCCGAGCAGATAAACAGCGTGACCAGAAAGCTGACCGGAATATGCCAGCGGATGGTGCCGGTCAGTAGCAAAAATATCCCGCCCAGCAGCCAGGCAAGGTTAACCCACTGCCAGCCAATCCCCGCCAGCACGCCACCATATATGGTGGACTGGCGCAGTTCGCTGGCCGGATGCCCCGCGTGAAGCCCGGTTTTAAAGGTATCGAGAGGGGTGGCCTGGCTGATACCGTCAATCCCCATTTGCAGGGCGTGAACCCCGGGCGCTGCGGCGCTGTGGCCGGTGAAAATCACCTGTAAGGCGGTGGTGAAATCCGGCGCGCTGGCAGCAATAGACGCCGGTGGCAGCCAGCTGGTCATCTGGACCGGGAAGGAGATCAGTAATACCACATAGCCGATCATCGCCGGGTTGAACGGGTTATGACCCAGCCCGCCATACAGCTGCTTGGCGATGATCACCGCAAACACCGTACCGAGCACCACCATCCACCAGGGGGTCAGGGGCGGGATACTGGCACCGAGTAACAGGCCGGTCAGCAGGGCGGTATTGTCCCCCAGCACGGCGCGCATTTTCTGGCGCCGCAGTCTGACGACCAGGGCTTCCGCCAGCAGGGCGCTGGCCACCGCCAGCACCAGCTGAATGGCGGTTCCCCAGCCAAACATCCACAGGCTGGTGAGCACGGCCGGGATCATGGCCAGGATAACCAGCGTCATGATCCGCGCGGTATGGCGGTGATTATGGGTGAACGGAGAGCTTGCGATTCTGAAAACCATAAATTAGTCCTGGTGCGTATGCTGGGCGGCTTTGCGGGCTTTGGCCCGGGCAATGGCGGCCTCTATAGCGGCTTTGCGCGGATCCACCGTTTCCGCCGGGGCGGGCGCTGCGCTGGCAGGGGATTCCCCGGCTGCGGCGGCCTTGCGGGCTTTGGCCCGGGCAATGGCGGCCTCTACGGCAGCCTTGCGCGGATCCACCGCTTCCGCCGGGGCCGGTTCTGCACTGGCAGGGGATTCCCCGGCTGCGGCGGCTTTGCGGGCTTTGGCCCGGGCGATGGCGGCCTCTACGGCGGCTTTGCGTGGGTCAACCGCTTCCGCCGGGGCGGGTGTTGCACTGGCAGGGGCCTCCCCGGTTGCGGCGGCCTTGCGGGCTTTGGCCCGGGCGATGGCGGCCTCTACAGCCGCTTTGCGCGGATCCACCGCTTCCGCCGGAGCGGGTGCTGCACTGGCAGGGGGCTCCCCGGTTGCGGCGGCCTTGCGGGCTTTGGCCCGGGCGATGGCGGCTTCTACCGCCGCTTTGCGCGGGTCGTCGCCACTGTCACTGGTGGTGGCAGCCACCGGTGCGGTAGCCTGTTTTTCCGCCTGGCGGGCACGGGCCTGGGCCTTGCGGGCCGCCCGGGCGGCAA
The DNA here is from genome assembly GCF_000262305.1 of Shimwellia blattae DSM 4481 = NBRC 105725. Classification (NCBI taxonomy): domain Bacteria; kingdom Pseudomonadati; phylum Pseudomonadota; class Gammaproteobacteria; order Enterobacterales; family Enterobacteriaceae; genus Shimwellia; species Shimwellia blattae. Next base: position 2,325,203 of record NC_017910.1, on the reverse strand, counting down.
TCGCTGCCTGATTATCCGGCAGCTGACCGGCGATAATCTCGATAGGCTGCGCGGCGCTGGCGGCTTTATCCCGCACCCGGGACAGGGCCGCCTGAATCGCCTGGCTATCCCGGGCGTCAGGCTGGACAGCCGCCTGCTGGTGGCGCGCCATCCGGGCGGCTTTTTCCCGCTCCAGGCGCTGCTGGCGGGCTTCAAAGCGCTGTTTCGCCTCCGCATTACGCCGGGCTTCAGCGTCCAGTGCGTAGATCTCTGCTTTTTCCTGGCGGAAATACTGCACCAGCGGGATGCTGCTCGGGCAGACCCAGGCGCAGGCACCGCATTCAATACAGTCATTAATTTGCCAGCTTCGGGCTTTATCGTGCTGGGCGCCTTTACTGAACCAGTAAAGCTGCTGGGGCATCAGATCCGCCGGGCAGGCTTCGGCACAGGCGCTGCAACGGATGCAGGGCTGCTCCGGGGTGGCCGGGCCCATCTCCTGCTCTGAAGGGGCCAGCAGGCAGTTGGTTATCTTCACCACCGGCACATCCAGCCAGGGCAGGGTAAAGCCCATCAGTGGCCCGCCCATGATAACCATGCTGTCGTTCTGGCGGGGGACAAACCCGGCGAAATTAAGCAGGTGTCGGACCGGGGTGCCAAGGCGCGCCCAGACATTCCCCGGGCGGGCAACGGCCTCCCCGGTAAGGGTGACCACCCGCTCGGTCAGGGGTTCGCCGTCGATAACCGCGCGTTTTACCGCATAGGCTGTCCCGACGTTTTGCATCAGCACGCCAATATCTGAAGAGCGCCCGCCGTGGGGCACCTGTTTACCGGTGAGGATCCAGGTGAGCTGTTTTGCCCCGCCAGAGGGGTACTTGGTGGGGATCACCCGCAGCCGGATGAGCGGATCGTTACCCAGCACCGCCCGCAGCATGGAGATGGCCTGGGGTTTATTGTCCTCAATACCGATCAGCACCTGGCGCGGTTGCAGGATATGGGCCAGGATGCGCACCCCGTCGATCACCTGAGCGGCACACTCCTGCATCAGGCGATCGTCGGCGGTGATATAGGGCTCACACTCCGCCGCATTGATGATCAGCGTGTCGATTTTATCGCCGCCGCCCGCCAGTTTATTACCGGTGGGGAAGCCCGCTCCGCCAAGGCCCGCAACACCAAACTGGTGGATGCGCTCAATCAGCGCCTCGCGGCTGTACTGCTGGTAACTGGCCCAGCCCTCCCGGGGGATCCAGGTATCTTCGCCATCCGCGTCAATAATCACGCTCAGCTCATTAAGCGCGGAAGGGTGCGCCGTGGGATGGGGGGCAATGGCAACCACGGTCCCGGAGGTCGGGGCATGGATGGGCAGCATTCTTCCCCGGCCACGGGTCAGGGGCTGGCCGCGTAATACGTGGTCACCTGCGCTCACGCACAGCTCGCCCTCTGCGCCCAGGTGCTGTTTCAGGGGCATCACAAAGCGCCCGGCCAGCGGCACCTGGCGCAGTGGTGTGCCGCTGGACTGGGTTTTCATTTCCGGGGGGTGGATCCCCCCGTCAAAATCGCGCAGTTTATCTTTGCGAAAAGCGGAGAATAAATTAAGCATGGTGTTCCACGGGAATATTGCGCACGGGAATGGTGTTCAGATCCCATTTCCAGGTATCAGGTGTTGTCGCCACCGGGTGTAACGTAATGCACTGGGTCGGGCAGGGGGCCACACACAGGTTGCAGCCGGTACACAGCTGCGCCACCACGGTATGCATGGCGCGGGTGGCCCCGACAATCGCATCCACCGGGCAGGCCTGAATGCACTTGGTGCAGCCAATGCAGTTGGCCTCGTCAATGAATGCCAGCATCCGCTCCGGCTCCCGGCTGGCCGCATCGCCGGTAATGGGCTGCGGATCCACATTCATCAGCGCGGCTATTTTTTGCATAACCGCTTCACCGCCCGGCGCACAGCAGTTAATTTTCTCGCCGTTATTGGCGATAGCTTCCGCATAGGGGCGGCAGCCCGGGTAGCCACACTGGCCGCACTGGCTCTGGGGCAGCAGGTCATCAATTTTTTCCACGATGGGATCGTCGGCCACGGCAAACCGGCGCGAGGCATAGCCCAGCACCAGACCAAAAATCAGCCCCAGAACCGTCAGTACCCCTACCGCGATGACAATCATATTCATCAGAGTTTCACCAGCCCGCTAAAGCCCATAAACGCCAGCGACATCAGCCCTGCGGTGATCAGCGCGATGGCATTGCCTTTAAATGGCGCCGGTACATCGGCCACGGCCAGACGCTCGCGGATCGCGGCAAACAGCACCATCACCAGGGAGAACCCCAGCGCCGCAGAAAAACCGTACAGGGCAGACTGTAAAAAGTTGTGCTGTAAATTGATACTCAGCAGGGCCACCCCGAGCACGGCACAGTTGGTGGTGATAAGCGGCAAAAAGATCCCCAGCAGGCGGTAGAGCGCCGGGCTGGTTTTACGCACCACCATCTCGGTGAACTGCACCACCACTGCAATCACCAGAATAAACGCCATGGTGCGCAGATAGGTCAGTGCCAGCGGTTCGAGAATAAAGCGGTTGATAAGCCAGGAGCTGATGCTGGCAAGGGTCATCACGAAGGTGGTGGCCATCCCCATTCCGATGGCGGTCTCCAGCTTTTTGGACACCCCCATAAACGGGCACAAACCGAGAAACTTCACCAGGACAAAGTTATTGACCAGCACGGTCCCGACAAAGAGCAGCAAATAATCAGTCATTTTTCGACCTGAAACAAAAATAGCCGCCTATTATCGGACAATCCCGGCCTGGCGACAACGGAGTATCTGTATGGGTATTAATCGTTGGTGAACGTCTGCTTTACGCGCGCTGAGTGGCGAAAGTAGGGGGCCAGAACGGCCGCAGCCAGCAACGGGAACAGCAACTGGCGCACGGCAAGCTCGTCAGTGACCGGTGCGAAAGCAAAAGATTTCACCGCCAGTAATACCGTAATCAGTAACCAGATAATGTAGTGGCGTGGCACCGTCCGGCGGCGCTTAAAGAAGGCGACCGTAAGCCACAGGGTGTACCCCCACATTGCATACGCACAGGCCAGTGACAGATACCAGAGCATCACCTGACCGGCAGGCTGGTCAGCCAGAAGCTGATGGCTGTGGGCGCTGAACAGGGCGCGGGTATAGAAGATATTAATCAGCGTTGTACTGATTAAGGTCATCAGTAACCAGGCCAGCGGTGCCAGCAGCCAGCCGCCAATACGCGCTGGTGATGTTGTGGACATTGTGCCTCCGGGATTGCGGGCAAACAGCGGGAATCCCCCCCAATACGTGAGGGCATGGATTATAAGGATTTTCCCGGGAATTGCTACCCGATACAGAAGGGCTACTGCACAAAGCGCCAAATGGTTTTGGGCACCTGGCCGGGATCAAACAGCTTCCCGCCGGAGACCAGCTCCGCCCGGCGATGATCTGCCGCCCGGTACATATTAATGATCTCTGCGCTGTCTGTCAGGGAGTAATTAAGATGATCAAATAATTTTTCAAGGCTTTCGAGGTTATTTATTTTGCGAAATTTTAATATATAGTCCAGCACGGTCATAAGCAAAATCCTGGGGTAAAGAGTAAAAATCAGAATGGGCAGCGGCCCGTTATTCTTGTGAGTAGTTATCAGACGGCGCGGCCCGCGCCAGCCGTGGCCCGTTGCGTGTTGGTTATTAATCAAATGGCTCTCTGCGGGGCATTACTGACCACGGCATCATACAATAACGGGGCTTAAAATAAAAAGGCACAGGCGCTAATACATTTAGCGGAATGAGCAAATTGTGACATGGGTAACTTTAATGCGTCGGCAGTTAATTTTCCGCACCGGATATTTCCCGTGGCGTGAGTGTTACCAGGATTATTAATAAGGCAGGCTAATCTGAGTTAATTAATAACCCGGTATTCGCGCACTCATGCTCGGGGACAATATGCCGCACCGCCGCTGCGGTGTTATCCGCCGGTGGTGATTGATAATGTGCGTCGGGGGTTGTGAGCCGCGCGTTAATGAGGTGAAATGCAAAAGACTGTCGCACAGAGGGTAATTGATGATGGATAGTATTCACGTTGGACTGGTGGGCTACGGCTATGCCAGCAAAACATTTCATGCGCCGCTGATCTCCGGCACGCCGGGCCTGCAACTGACGGCTGTTTCCAGCAGCAATGGGGCGAAAGTGGCCGCAGACTGGCCAGATGTGCCGGTCGTAAACAGCCCGGAGGCGTTATTTAACGATCCGGATATTGACCTGATTGTGATTCCCACCCCGAACGATACCCACTTCCCGCTGGCAAAAGCGGCCCTGCTGGCCGGGAAAAACGTGGTGGTAGATAAGCCCTTTACCGTCACCCTGGAAGAGGCCCGGGAGCTGGAAGCGCTGGCGCAGCGGGAAGGGTTACTGCTTAGTGTATTCCATAACCGCCGCTGGGACAGCGACTATCTGACGGTAAAAAACCTGCTCAAAGAAGGGGAACTGGGCGAGGTGGTCTATTTCGAATCGCACTTTGACCGCTTTCGCCCGCAGGTGCGTGATCGCTGGCGGGAGCAGGCCGGGCCGGGCACCGGGATCTGGTACGATCTCGGGCCGCATCTTCTGGATCAGGCGTTGCAGTTATTTGGCCTGCCGGAGGCGATCAGCGTTGATCTCGCCCAGCTCCGCCCGGGGGCCAGCACCACGGATTATTTCCACGCCCAGCTGAGCTACCCGGGGCGGCGGGTTATCCTGCACAGCACCATGCTGGCGGCGGCGGAATCCGCGCGCTTTATTATTCACGGCACCCGGGGAAGCTATGTGAAATTTGGCCTCGACCCGCAGGAAGACCGGCTTAAAGCCGGGGACCGCCTGCCCCAGGAAGACTGGGGCTACGATATGCGCGACGGTGTGGTCACCACCGAAATTAAAGACGGGCTGGATGAAAAAACGCTGCTCACCATCCCGGGCAACTACCCGGCGTATTATGCGGCAATCCGCGATGCGATAAACGGCGACGGTGAAAACCCGGTGCCCGCCTCACAGGCGATCGCGGTCATGGAGCTTATCGAACTGGGGATCACCTCCGCCCGGGAAGGGCGGCGCCTGCCGGTGGCATAAACCCCATGCCCCCGGCCGGGGGCACTCAGGCGGTCTGGTCCTGGTTGCGGGCGACCCTGTCGCGGATGGCCTGTTTTTCCGCCGGGGTCAGAAACGCCATCTCCAGGCCGTTTATCTGTGCCTGGCGAATATGGGCCGGGCTCAGCCCCGCCTGCGGGGCGGCGACCTGATATTCGTGGATGATATCAACCCCCTGGACTGCCGGATCGTCGGAGTTCAGCGTGGCGGGTACGCCGTGGTCAAGGAATGTCCGCAGCGGGTGCTGGTGCAGCCCGGCGACGGTGCTGGTCTGAATGTTGGATGTCAGGCAGGATTCAATCCCAATCTTCTCCCGGGCGAGATAGTCCATCAGTGCCGGATCGTCGGTGGCTCTCACCCCGTGGCCGATACGCTCAGCCCCCAGCTGGCGGATAGCCTGCCAGATACTCTCCGGGCCTGCGGCTTCGCCCGCATGGACGGTAATATGCCACCCGGCATCGCGTGCGGTGCGGAAATGGTCCCGGAAAAGCTCACCGGGGAAGCCCCGCTCATCACCGGCCAGATCCAGTGCGATAATGTTCTCCCGCCGGGTCAGCAGGGCATTAAGCTCCGCCTGGCAGGCGGCCTCACCAAAGGTGCGGCTCATAATACCTATCAGTTGGGCCTGCACGCCATACTGCCGGCAACCGGCGCACACGCCGTCGATCACCGCTTCCACCACCCCGGCCAGGGGCAGATTATGGTTCATGGCCATGTAGCCGGGCGAAAAGCGCAGCTCCACATAGTGCAGCCCCTGGCGCGCTGCGTCTTCGACATTTTCGAAAGCGACCCGGCGGCAGGCCTCCAGTGAGGCCAGGACCTTCACCCCCCAGTCGAGCTTGGTCAGGAAGCTCACCAGATCAGGCTCGTTGCTGGTGACCTGCACATGGGGAAGGAGGGTTTCCGGGGTATTTCCGGGCAGGGCAATATTGTACTGCTGCCCCAGCTCAAGGATGGTCCGGGCGCGGATATTGCCATCAAGGTGGCGATGTAAATCAGTCAGGGGAAGGGTGTTATCAATCATGGCCGCACTCGTCTTTTACGTAAAGTGCGGCGCATTATACGATATTACCGGAACCTTTTGAAAGCGAGCCGGAAATCAGCCCTGCGGGTTACGCAGGGTATGAATGGCGGCGATCAGCCGTTTAACGCCATCCTCCACTTTGCTGCGCGGGCAGCCCACGTTCAGGCGCAGAAAGCCCCGGCCCTCTTCCCCGTAGGTGTAGCCGGGCATAATGGCGACTTTCTGTTCGTGAATCAGAACATGCTGGAGCTTATGGTCGTCAAGGCCCAGCGGGCGCAGATCCAGCCAGGCCAGATAGGTAGACTGGGGCGGCTGGCAACCAAGCCCGGGGAAGGCGGCGTTCAGCGTGTCGGTCACGTAGCGCAAATTCGCCTGTAGATAGTCCCGCAGGCTGTCGAGCCAGGGGGCACCCTCGCGGTAGGCGGCAATATGGGCCACAACCGAGAGGATCGCCGGGGAGGAGAGCCCGTCCTGGTTTTTCAGCGCCTCCAGATACTGCTGGCGCTGCCCGGCGTCGCTTATCAGCCCCCAGGCACCGGTCAGGGCCGGGACATTAAAACTCTTCGATGCGGAGCTGAGTAATGCCCAGCAGCCCTGGCCCACCTCACTCCAGGGGGTGTGGCGGTGATTATCCCAGACCATATCCATGTGGATCTCATCGCTGATAACCCGTACCTGGTGGCGGGCACAGAGCGCGGCCATGGTGGCCAGTTCTTCTTTGCTCCACACCTTGCCGGTGGGGTTTTGCGGGCTGCACAGCAGCATCAGCGTACACGTCGGGCGGGCCAGTTTGGCCTCCAGTGCCGCCATATCACACTGCCACTGGCCGTCTGGCTGGCGCTCCAGGGGCTGGCTGAGCACCGCGCGCTGATTCCCGGTGATGGTTTTATAAAACGCATCATAAGCGGGGGTGTGCACCAGAACCTCATCCCCGGGGCGGGTCCACTGGCGGATCAGCGTGGCGACCATATAAATCACCGACGGGCCGTACACCACACGCTGTGGCGAGACCCGGCAGCCAAAACGGCTGGCGTACCAGTGCGCTATCGCGCCGGTGAAGGCGTCGTTTTGCCAGCGGCTGTAACCCAGCACCCCGTGAGACAGGCGCTGATGAAGGGCGCTGAGTACGCAGGGGGCGGTGGGGAAATCCATATCAGAGATGGTAAACGGCAGCAGATCGTCTGCGCCGAACCGGTCGGCAACATAGTCCCACTGGGTGCACCAGGTTCCGTGACGGTCAACAGGTTGGGAGAAATCGAACATAATACCTCGGCAAACAGGTTTGCCGCCCGCCAGAGGCCGGGCGGCGGATAATCAGGCTTCAACAGTATTCATCAGTGTGGTCATTTCATCTTTTACCGACTGCACCTGGGGGCCAATAACCACCTGCAGGTTGTGCTGGTTAAGCTGCACCACACCGATGGCGCGCAGTGACTTCAGGGCGTTACTGTCTACCAGGGCCATATCTTTGACCGACAGGCGCAGGCGGGTAATGCAGTTATCCAGGCTGATGATATTCTCCGCACCGCCCAGCGCCGCCAGCATAGCCGGTACGTTATAGCCGGATTTGCTGCCGCCGGTGGCCTGGCGCAGGCTGTTTTCAACACTTGCCGGTGCATCTGTATCGCGGCCCGGGGTTTTGATGTTAAAGCGGGTGATGGCAAAGCGGAAGACACCGTAATAGACCACGAACCAGACGGCGGCCACCACCGGCACCAGATACCATTTGGTGGACAGGCCGTGCAGAATGCCGAATACCACGAAGTCGATAATATTGCCGTCCGTATTCCCGATGGTAACGCCAAGCACCGCCATCAGGGTGAAGCCAAGGCCGGTCATCAGCGCGTGGATGACATACAGCACCGGGGCCACAAACAGGAACAGGAATTCCAGCGGCTCAGTCGTACCGCCGACAATGCAGGCGATCACGCCGGAAATCAGCAGCCCTTTAATTTTATGGCGATTTTCCGGCCGGGCACAGTGATACATCGCCAGCGCCGCCCCGGGCAGGCCGCCGAGGAAGGCGGGCATCTTACCCTGAGAGAGGAAGCGGGTGGCGCTTTCGGCAAACCCGTGAGTGGTCGGGCAGCTGAGCTGCGCCTGGAAAATGGTCAGCGCACCGCTGACCTGGTGGCCGCAGACATCAAGGGTGCCCCCGGCTTCGGTAAAGCGGATCAGCGCGACCAGAATATGGTGCAGACCAAAGGGCAGTAACAGCCGCTCGCCGGTGCCGAAAATCATCGGGCCGAAATCACCGGCGCTGTTAATCACGTGGCCCAGGCCGTTAATCCCGGCGGCGAATACCGGCCAGATCAGCGGGATCACCAGGCCAAAAACCCCCAGTACCAGGCTGGTAATAATCGGCACAAAGCGGGTGCCGCCAAAGAACGCCAGCGCGTCCGGCAGGCGGATATTGTGGAAGCGCTCGTGCAGCACGAACACAATAATGCCGACAATCACCGCCCCGAGGATCCCGGTATCAATTGACTGAATGCCGAGGATGTTCTGGATGTTATTGGCCTTAAGGATGGCGGCATCGGTCGTGGGCAGAATGCCTTTTGCCGTCAGCCAGAAGTTGACTGCCAGGTTCATCACCGCGTAGCCCACAAAACCGGCAAAGGCGGCAACGCCTTTGTTTTCACGGGCCAGCCCCAGCGGAATGGCGATACAGAACATAATCGGCAGGAAGCTGAAGGCGAACGAGCCGATTTTACTCATCCATGTGAACAGCAGTTGCAGCACCGGGTTGCCCAGCGCCGGAAGCAGGGTGACAACATCGTGGCTGCTCAGCGAGCTGCCGATCCCCATCATAATGCCGCAGAAGGAGAGCAGGGCAACCGGCAGCATAAATGTTTTGCCAAGGTTCTGAAAAAACTCCCAAAGGGTGATTTTTTGTGTTGTATTAGCCGCCATCAACGACTCCTGGTGGTTGGGTTAACGAGTTTGATAAAATCAGGATAAAACGTTTTACCTGTTTTTATTGCTGAATCGATCACAGATCTTAAGCAGATAAACGGGCCTCATACGGATATATGAATAAAACGTTTTACCCGGGATGTAACGGCAGAGACAGGAACACTGATGGCGGCAGATAAAAAAATTACCATTACTGATGTGGCAGCAGCGGCGGGCGTTTCCGTCAGCACGGTCTCCCTGGTGCTGAGCGGCAAAGGGCGCATTTCTGCGGCCACCGGGGTGCGGGTAAATGACGCCATTGAAAAACTGGGATTTGTGCGTAACCGCCAGGCGGCGGCGCTGCGCGGCGGGCACAGCGGGGTGATTGGCCTGATTGTGCGCGATCTCAACCACCCGTTTTATGCCCAGCTGACCACCGGGCTGACAGAGGCGCTGGAGTCCCGGGGCTATATGCTGTTCCTGACCCAGAGCGGCCAGCAGGGGCAATATATGATGCGCTGTTTTGACACCCTGCTGGCCCAGGGGGTGGACGGTATTGTGGTGGCCGGGGCGGCAGGCCAGGGGGCGGAGCTGGACCAGACGGCACGCCTGCGCAATGTTCCGCTGGTGTATGCCTCCCGGGCCAGTTATCTGGACGATGTGGACATGATCCGCCCGGACAACACCCAGGCAGCACATATGCTGACCGGGCATCTGATTAGCAAAGGGCACCAGCGGATAGCCTGGCTGGGCGGGCTGAGCTCCTCCCTCACCCGGGCGGAACGGCTGGGCGGCTTTTGCTCTACGCTAATCCAGCACGGGTTACCGTTTCACCCGGAGTGGATAATCGAATGCGGCTCCAGCCAGTGCCAGGCCTCAGAGGCCATGATTAATCTGCTGCACCATAATCCCACCATTTCTGCTGTGGTCTGCCATAACAGCACGGTGGCGGCGGGGGCATGGTTTGGCCTGCTGCGCGCCGGGCGCCACAGCGGTGAAAGGGGGCTTAACAGCCTGTATGAACAGCAAATCGCCCTGGCGGGCTTTGCCGAAGTGCCCGAAGCGGCGCTGGATGATCTTCCCCTGACCTGGGTCACCACCCCGGGGCGCGATGTGGGGCGCATGGCGGCCATGCGCCTGCTACAGCGGGTTGAGGATAATACCCTGGAGCCACGCAGCCACGTCCTGGCCGCGAAGCTGGTTACCCGGAGCGCCTGACCGCCCGGGTGGTGCCGGGCCCGTGGTTGTGGCAAGATCGGCCCCCATCTGGCGTGGTTCGCGTGAGCTAAGGAAGCAAAATATGTTGTGGTTATTTGCCGCCAAAAATATACCGGGATTATTTGTACTGGCCGGGTGTGCCCTGGCCCTGTGCGCCACGGCGCTGATTAAGCGCCGCGATAAGCACTACCGTTACAGCCTGGCACTTCATCTGGCCAGTTTTTTACTCTGGAGTACGCTCATCACCGTGACCGGTGATTACCTGAACAGAGCCAGCGCCGATTTTTCATTACCGTTTATCAGCCCGCCGGTGGTGCGCTTTATTTGCGCCAGCATGATCGCCCTGATGTTATTACGCAAACTGTTTTTGCTGATAGCCATGCTGGAAAAACGGCAAATCAGCCACGGCAGTGATATTACCTCTGCGCGGATCATCTCCCGGATCCTGAAAATCTGCGTGGTGGTGGCGATTATCCTGCTGTATGGCGAACATTTCGGCATGAGCTTTTCCGGGCTGCTGACCTTTGGAGGGATTGGCGGCATCGCGGTGGGCATGGCGAGTAAAGACATTCTGAGCAACTTCTTTGCCGGGATCATGCTCTATTTTGACCGTCCTTTTAATCTGGGCGACTGGATCCGCTCCCCGGATCGTAATATTGAGGGAACGGTGGCGGAAATAGGCTGGCGCTCGACCAAGATCATCACTTTTGATAACCGGCCGCTGTATATTCCGAACTCAGTATTTACCGCCATCAGTGTGGAGAACCCCGGGCGGATGACCCACCGGCGGATTGAAACAGTGCTGACCCTGCGTTATGAAGACAGCGATAAGCTGGCGGCGATTGTGGACGATATTCGCCAAGCACTGCAGCAGGATGCCGGTATTGACCAGAGCCAGACACTGCTGGTCAATTTTAATGGCTTCGGGGACTCTTCGCTGAATATTATGATTTACTGCTTTACCCACACCACCGACTGGGCGCAATGGCTGGATATCCAGCAGCGGGTGTACCTGCGCTGCATTGATATTGTGCACCAGCACGGGGCGGATTTCGCCTTTCCCAGCAGAACGCTGTATCTCGATAAAGGCGATGCCCCGTTACCGGAGAATCATAAAAATACGGTGTGATATTACCGGTAGTCCCTGTCATTATTAACAGATGCCTGAGGGCATCCGTTATATTCCGAATTCATTTTTTTCCCTCCTTGTATATCGACAATTATCCAAATGTTCGCCGGGTGGTTTTATTTGAGATTTCATTTGCAAATCTGCCGCTCAGCACTCGTACAAATTTTGTCGTGCATTACACTCCGGCAGTATTGTTCATAAAAATGAACATTTAAGTTACCCGATAAATAAACGCTGACCAGGAGGGCACCAGTGAAGAATAAGCTGGACACGTTACACGAAGCCGGAGTTATCAATGGGGACATCCATGCCGGAATGCTGCAGGTGATTGCGGCGCTGGAACATCTGCGCGGCACGCCATTGCCCCAGGAACAAGGCTGGATGGCAATAGCCCATCTGGCCAGTGCGCTGATGCGCAGTCTGCGGGGCGAGGTGGTTGCGCCGCTGGATCAGGCGGTTATCGAAGAGCTGGAGGCCAGCGGCGAAATGCCGCGCCTGCGCGCCCTGAATCAGCAGCTTCTGGCCCGTTTCCCGGTGGAACTGCACCCCAATGAAGAAGGCTACCTGCTGGTGAACCTGTATGGCCTGTGCCCCGGGGGAGATAGCGCATGTTCCTGACCGCCCTTGAGCGACAAAACCCGGCCCTGATCGGGGCCGCGCTCAGCCTGCTGCGTCAGGGCAAAATCACCCCGGACAGCTACGTTATTGATGTTGATACGGTGGAATATAACGCCGCGGCGCTGCGGGATCATGCCCGGCAGCACCAGCTTACCCCCTATGTGATGAGCAAACAGTTTGGCCGTAATCCGTGGCTGACCCGGCGCATTATTGACCAGGGCTACAGCGGTGCGGTGGCGGTGGATTTCCACGAGGCGCGCACCCTGGCCGGTGGCGGTGTACCGGTGCAGCATCTCGGCCATCTGGTACAAATTCCCGACAACGCACTGGGCCAGGCGCTGGATTATCACCCCCAGGTGATCACCGTATTCAGCGTGGAGAAGGCCCGGCGCATTAACGCCGTTGCCGGTGAAAAAGGCATTATTCAGCCGCTGCTGCTGAAGATTTACCAGCCCGGGGATGTTATCTACCCCGGGCAGCAGGGGGGCTTTTTGCTCAGTGAGGTGGCCCAGGCCGCCCGGCAAATTGCCGCGCTGCCCCATGTTCGCCTTGCCGGGGTGACCCACTTCCCCTGCCTGCTGGCAACCGGGCAGCCGGGGGAGTACCGCCCGACAGCGAACTTTACCACCCTTGAACAGGGGGCGGCCCTGCTGCGCGAGGCGCAGCACGACCTCTGGCAGATTAATGCCCCGTCGGCCAATTGTTGCAGCGCCATGCCGCTGCTGGCGGCCCGGGGGGTGACCCATATAGAGCCCGGGCACGCCTTTACCGGCACCGTACCGGCTAACAGGGAGGGGGGTGAAGTCGAGCAGGTGGCGATGCTGTATATCAGCGAAATTTCCCACCATGTGGGGGAGAACAGCTACTGCTATGGCGGGGGATTTTACCGCCGCGGCAATGCGCACCAGGCGCTGGTCTTTCATCAGAGTACCCCCACCCGTAGCGCCCTGCACCCGCCGGATCCCGACAGTATCGATTATTACCTGAGCCTTGAGGGGCGCTTCCCGCCGGGCACGCCGGTGGTGATGTGTTTTCGCACCCAGATTTTTGTCACCCGCAGCGATGTGGCGCTGGTCAGCGGTATCCGGCGCGGCGCGGCCCGGCTGGAAGGGGTATACAGCAGCACCGGGTTACCCGTCAGATAAGGAGGCGTCATGAACAAGGTGATTGTGATTGTTATCGACAGTTTTGCCGTGGGGGCGATGGATGATGTGGCCCGGGTGCGCCCGGAAGATCTGGGGGCGAATACCTGCGGCCATATTCTGCGCCGTTGCCCGCAGTTGCGTTTACCGGTGCTGGAGCAGCTCGGGCTTATCAATGCGCTGGGGGAGGTGGTGAATATTATGCGCCCGGCCCCCCGGGCGAATACCGGATGTGCGTTACTGCGCCACGAAGGGGCCGACTCCTTTATGGGCCACCAGGAGATCATGGGCACCGCACCGGCCAGACCGTTGTGTGAGCCCTTCAGCCAGATTCTCCAGCCGCTGGCACAGGCGCTGGTGGCGCGTGGTCACCGGGTAGAGCGTCTGCTGCCGGAAGGGCCCGGGGTGCTGTGGGTCGATGGGGCCGTTGCCGTGGGCGATAACCTGGAGACCGACAGCGGCCTGGTCTACAACGTTACGGCGGATCTCACCCGCATCACTTTTCGCGAGGTGCAGGCGATTGGCGCGGTTGTGCGCGCCGTGGCCCGGGTGGGGCGGGTTATTATATTCGGCGGGGATGGCACCAGCGCCGCGCAGATCCAGGCCGCCGCCGTGCAGCGCGAGGGCAAATATGCCGGTATTGATACCCCGCGCAGCGGGGTGTACCGGCAGGGGTTTCAGGTGGTGCACGCCGGTTATGGGGTTGACCCTTCATGCCAGGTACCTGCCTGCCTCGCCCGGCGGCAGATCCCGGTCTCGCTGGTGGGGAAAGTGGCCGATATTGTGGTAAACCCCGGGGGGGAGAACCTCGGCGGTATTGTGGATACCGGGCACATTATGGATCTGACCGCCGGGGAGATTCGCCGCCCCGGGCCACGGTTTATCTGTACCAATATTCAGGAAACGGATCTTGCCGGGCACGCCCAGGATGTGGACTGGTACGCCGACAGGCTCCAGGTGGTTGACCGCCATCTTGGCCTGTTGCTGGGGCTGCTGGGCCGTGATGATCTGCTGGTGGTGATGGCCGATCACGGAAACGACCCGACCATTGGTCACGCCCGCCATACCCGGGAGCGGGTGCCGTTACTGGTATGGCGTGAAGGCTGCCATGGGGTCAACCTGGGCACCCGCCAGACACTGGCCGATGTGGGGGCCACCGTATGTGATGCCTGGCAGGCACCGCCCCCCCAAAGCGGAACCTCTTTTTTACCGCTGCTCACCATAAAATAACAGGAGCGTCATAATGGCATTATCACCGGCAATTGATCCGGCGGGCTATACCTATGCCCACGAACATCTTTATATTGATTTATCCCCGTTTAAAAATAATGCGGACTGCTGTCTGGATGAATATGAACTATTAAGGGATGAGCTTAATAGTTTAATGGATCGCGGCGTCCGGAATATTATTGAGATGACCAACCGGTATATGGGGCGCAATGTGGATTTTATCGGGCGTTTAATGCTGGAGACGGGCATCAACGTTTTATTTTCCACCGGCTATTACCAGCAGAATTTTTATCCGCCCCACGTGGCGCAGCGTGATGCGCAGACCCTGGCGGCCGAAATGGTCGCCGAAATAGAGACGGGGATCGGGAATAGCGGTATCCGGGCGAGCGTTATCGGGGAGATTGGCAGCAGTGAAGGGAAAATCACCCCGGACGAGGCGAAGATGTTCCACGCGGCGGCCCTTGCCTGGCACCAGACGGGGCGGCCTGTCTCTACCCATACGGGGTTCAGCACCATGGGGCCTGAGCAGCTGGCATTACTGACGGGCTTTGGTGTCTCTCCGGAATCGGTGGTGATAGGCCACTGTGATCTCCGGGACGATCTGGATACCTTGCTGAAAATCATCGACGCGGGGGCCTGGGTGCAGTTTGACACCATTGGCAAAAATAATTACTTCCCGGATGAAAAGCGCGTGCGCCTGCTGAGTGAACTCTCACAGCGGGGGTTATTAAGCCGGGTCATGCTCTCGATGGATATTACCCGTAAATCTCATTTAGCCAAAAATGGCGGGCCGGGTTTTTGTTATTTAACCGACACCTTTGTACCCATGTTGCGGGCGGCGCAGATCAGCCAGCGTGAAATTGACCAGATGTTACGCGATAACCCGGCAACATTTTTCAAATAAATAAAAGAATGAGGACATAAAATGAAAAAGATCGGTATTGCAGGACTCCAGCGGGAAAATATTCGTGACATTATTGAAAAATATGCCCCGGGCGAGTTTGCGCTTTTTATTCTCCGTGATATTGACGCCGCCACCCGGGTTAAAAATGGCCAGCTTGATTACTATATCGGTGCCTGTAATACCGGGGCAGGCGCCGCGTTGTCGATGGCGATTGCCATCATCGGTTTTAACCGCACCTGCACTATCGCAAAACCAGGTATTCAGGCCCGGGCGGAGCAGATAACCGACTGGGTGGGCCAGGGGAAAGTGGCCTTTGGGCTATCCGTTGAGCATGTGGATCATGCGATTCCGTTACTGATAGCGGCGCTACGCCAGGAGGCCGTATGACGGGCTATCTTCCCGTGATGCTGGTGTCACTGCTTACCGGTATAACGGCTCTGTTGTCCCACCGCAGTGCGGCGGTATTTCACGACGGGATCCGCCCCATTTTGCCCCAACTGGTGGAAGGGCGCATGAACCGGCGCGAGGCAGGCAGTATCGCCTTTGGTCTGAGCATCGGTTTTGTGGCGTCGGTGGGGATCTCGTTCACGCTCTCTACCGGGCTGCTTAACAGCTGGCTGCTGTTTCTGCCGACGGACATCATCGGCGTGATGGCGTTCAGCCCGTGGCTGGCACTGGCGCTGGGCATGTTGTGGGGGATTGTGGTGTTTACCAGCCTGGAGCCGGTAAACCAGGTGCTGACCTCACTGCCGGTAGATATTATCGGTGCGCTGGGGGAACTGAGCAACCCGGTAGTCTCGGCTTTTGCTCTGTTTCCGCTGGTGGCGCTGTTTTACCAGTTCGGGCTGAAGCTGGGCCTGCTGGGGTGCGCGGTGGTCCTGATGTCGCGCATTGTGGTGGTGCGTTTTTTCCCGCACCTGTACCCGGAGTCCATTGAGATTTTTACCGGCATGGTGATGCTGCTGGGGACGGCTATCTGGCGGGATCGCAACCGCTCAGGGGAGCAGGAGGGGGACGGCCACTCGGTCTTTGAGGAGCGCTCCCGCAGAATCATCGCGCAGCTGCCGTGGATTGCCACCGTCGGGGCGCTGATTGCTGCGGTTGTCAGCCTGCGTATCTTCGGCGGCAGCGAAGTGTCGATTTACACCCTGGCGAAGGCCTATGCCCCGGGGGTGGATCCGGCTGAAGCCAGTGCACTGGTGCGCCAGGCCGCGCTGGCAGAGTTTATGCGCGCGCTGGGGTTTCTTCCGCTGATTGCCACGACCGCCCTGGCGACCGGGGTATATGCGGTGGCCGGGTTTACCTTTGTTTTTGTTGTCGGGTATTTGTCACCCACGCCGTGGATAGCCGCGCCGCTGGGGGCGTTGGTTATCTCCGCTGAGGTGCTGCTGTTGCGCTATATCGGTAAATGGCTGGGGCGTTACCCCTCAGTGCGGGATGCCTCCGACAATATTCGCAACGCCATGAATATGCTGATGGAGTTTGCGCTGTTAATCGGCTCTGTCTTCGCGGCCATCAAAATGGCGGGTTATACCGGCTTCTCAATTGCCGCAGCGCTCTATTTCCTCAATGAGGCTATCGGGCGGCCGGTGCTGAAAATTGCCGCGCCGGTAGTGGCGGTGATCCTGACCGGGATCGTGCTCAATATCTTATGGCTGGCGGGGTTATTTATCCCGGGCTGAGTTCAGCACCAGGCAGTTCATACAGACAGTTGGCGAGCGCTGACTGTCTGTATTTTTACTGTGCGGTTTTTGTGAATCATAAAAAACCTAAATACCCACCGCTGCATTTTCTTTGTGATAACTGCGGCAATTTACCGGTTTACTGATCGCGGTAGGGCTCTGGCATCGTAAACTCCGCTAATGATTTCATAAAAATGAATATGTTATCTTCATGTCGCGATATCTGAAAAAAGAAGGGCTGGCGCTGCGTTACCTGGCCATGTATCTGATGTCCCTGCGGCCAGGGGATCGTTTAAAACCCATCAGTGCGCTGCGCCTGGACTCCGGCTTATCCGTGGGGTTGTTACAGGGCGCGCTGATGAGCCTGGAGCAGGGGGGATGTGTGCAGATCCAGCGCCAGGGCCGCAACGGCAGCCTGCTGAGCCAGGTGGATTACCCGGCACTGCTACGCTATGCAGATATTCCCGCGCTGGTTTGCGCCATGCCGCTGCCCTACACCAAAAAATATGAAGGGTTAGCCACCGGGCTCAGGCAGGCATTCAGCGGTGTGCCGTTCTGGTTTGCCCATATGAGCGGGGCGGATGTGCGGGTAGAGTGCCTGTGTAATGGCCTGTATGACATGGCCGTGATGTCGCGCCTGGCGGCGGAGTATTACTGTGCCGCGCCCGATTGCCGGGTGGAGATTGCCATTTTGTCCGGGCCGGACACCTGTGCCCGACACGGGGTAATCCGCCGCCAGGGCGATAAAGGGCCGGTAAAACGTGTCGCCCTGGACAGTCGCTCTCTCGATCAGCGCATCCTGACCCGGGAGCAGTTCCCCCGGGAGGCGGTTGACTATATCGAAATCTCTTATCACCACTGCCTGCACAGCCTGGCCCAGGGGATGGTTGATGCGGTGGTCTGGAATACGGAAGATCCGGACAGTATCGCGCTGCGCGGGCTGAGCGCAACCCCGCTGGCGCCATCGGACTTTGTCCGTAGTGCGGCTGAAGCCGCTGTTGTTATCCGGAAGGGGGATGCCACTACCCGGCAACTGCTGAGCACGTTTGTGGATGTGTCACAGGTGGTCGCCTGCCAGCAGCAGGTGATCAGAGGGGAGTGCGATCCCCGGTATTGATCCGTGGTGCACTTATCAGAAGCAAAGAGGGAGAGTACGTATTCCCTCTTTGCGGGGCTATTATTGCTGTGGCTGTGGCTGTGGCTGTGGCTGTGGCTGTGGCTGTGGCTGTGGCTGTGGCTGTGGCTGTGGCTGTGGCTGTTCCGGGGCCGTGTCGGACACGGTCATCCCGAACATCGCCAGGAAATCAACCAGCGGCATCTGTTTGCCGTTAAGGGTGACCTGGCCTGCGTTGTACTGCAGACTGCTGAGGATTTTTTGGTCTTCGGTGGTAGTCAGGCGGAACATCTGCCCCATAGCGGCCACCCCTTTAACCTGCTGATCGGCAAGTTTGGCGGCATCCTCTTCCTGATATCCTTCCAGCTTCGCTACCTGGGTCATCAGCCGGGTGGCCATATCAATGGGGACAACCAGCTTACTGTCGAGGGATTTAATGCTCCCGCCGAGCAGTTGATCATTACCGGCGTTCTGGCCGCTGGCCTGGGGATCTTTTAACGCCACGGTCAGATTCAGCGTGCTCTCGCCTTTGTCATTCTTCCAGCTGAGCGGGGCAATGGTGACGACCGGATCGCCTTTTAGCAGCAGGGGCAGGTTGCCAAAGAGAATGTCCATCACGCTTTCGGTGTAGTCCTCTTCGGTATTGCTCTTGTCCAGCAGGGCGCGGGTCTGGGCGTTGTACTTCTGGCTGAATTCATGCAGCGCAGCCCCGTCGACACCGGCGAATTTCAGCGCCAGCTTGCCGCTACCCATATCCTGACCCTGAACTTTCAGGGCATCCAGCCCGTAATCGAAACTGGCATCCAGATGTTTACCGTCTTTGGCAATATCCGACAGCCCGTTGAGGCTAAAGCCCTCCAGTACAGCCATCTCTTTGCCTTCGATGGCAATAGACGCCTTCGCAACTGCCACTTTCTGGTGGCCGATACGCTCGCCAAAATCGGCCAGTTTGCTGGTGCCGTCGGTATTCAGGCCGTTGGTGGTCAGCAGAACGTGCTGACCATAGTCATTACGCGTGCTGATGACGGTGCTATCTGCATTACCGGTAACGGACACACTGTTAGCGTCGCTGTCGACATCGGTACTGATGGTGGCACCACTGAAGTCGATTTTGTCCTGATCTTTTTCATAATTGAGCGCCAGTAACTGGATCTCTGAGGCGGTGGCCCCGCTGTAGCCGATGCGGGTTTGGGCATCAATAAACGACTGGCCGTGGGTCATCTCAAACAGGTGGCGGGTGGTGTCGTTATTAACCAGGGTGGTATGTACCGACGCCATTGAAGGGATCAGATTCAGGTGCTTAAGCTGTGCCAGCGGCAGCGGGCCGTGGCTTAAGGTCTCGTTCAGGACCACTTTCTGGCCCGCTTTCAGCCAGCCGCTGGCTTTGCTGTCCGGGCTAATCACCAGTTGCATCTGGCTGGTAAACAGGCCGCGCTGGTAATTGGCATAGCTCACGATCACCCCGGAATCCGGCGCCGTTTGCTGTAACTGGCTATTGGCGGTGGCTATCAATTCTGCTATCCGGCCTTCGAGCTGCTTCCCTGTATACCATGACGCGCCGGTCCAGACAGCACCGAGAGCAACAATGACGCCGACGGCGACGAGTGATTTTTTCATCGTTCGGTTTCCATATTAATGCCGGGCCGCGTATGGCCCGGGATGAGTTCTTACTTCCACAACCAAGAGTAGCAATCCCTGCTTCAAAGATCAGTAACTTAGTTCAGAACGTTATACACCCTGGCAAGGGTGCCCTGGCCACTGATGCTGACCGGCGCCTCGCTGGCGCTGATAAAAGCCGATTCACCCGGGCGCAGCACCAGGGTTTCGTTCTCTTTCTGTAGCCGGGCCTCGCCCGCCACGCAGAACACAATGGCTGCGCTTTCCTGATCCAGTGGCGCGGGGGCTGCGTGCAGAGTATGCAGCGAAAACGCGAAATCCTCCACCGGTACGGGGAAATCCAGCTCATCGCCGTGCCGCTGCGGGTGGGCCAGCAACTGATCTGCCGGTTTAGCCACAAACTGCACATTCGCCAGCAGCTCCGGAATATCCATATATTTTGGGGTCAGCCCGGCACGCAGTACGTTGTCTGAATTGGCCATCACCTCCAGCCCGACACCGTTCAGGTAGGCATGGGGGGTTTCGGCAGACAGGAACATCGCCTCTGCGGGCTGTAGCTGTATCACGTTGAGCAGCAGCGGGGAGAATAACCCGCTGTCATCCGGGTAGAATTCCGCAATTGCGCGCACCGTATCCCAGGGCTCGCCGGACTGGGTTTGCAGCGCCTGGCGCAGTACCGCCAGCGCCTGTGCTTTTTCCGCCCCGTTCAGGCCGAGCAGGCCGCCAAACAGGCGACGCAGGTGCCCGGCATCCGGCTGGCGGATAAACTCGCCAATCAGCGGGTGGGCGGCGGCGACCGGGGCCAGTAATGCGGCAATCTCACTAAATACCCGAAATCCGTTCATTGCCCGAAACGGGGTGAGGGCGAAAACCAGCTCCGGTTTGTGGTTGGGATCTTTGTAATTGCGGTGGGCGGCATCCAGGGGGATACCGGCGCTATTTTCGCGGGCAAAACCTGCTTCGGCGGCGGGTTTGCTGGGGTGCACCTGGATGGAGAGCGGCTGGGCGGCGCACAGCACTTTAAACAGAAACGGCAGCTCACCAAAACGGGCTGCCACCCGCGAGCCCAGTGCCCCTGCCGGATCGGCGGCAATGCACTCTCTTAGTGACACTGTCACGCCATCATGAGATTGCACTGTGGAGCTGCTCTTCGGGTGGGCACCCATCCATAACTCGGCCATCGGTTGCTGATCCGGGTTGTGGATACCGTACAGTTCGGTTAACGCGGTTTTGCTGCCCCAGGCGTAATGCTGGATAGCATTGTGTAGTCGCTGCATGATTAATGCCCTGTATTTTTAAAAGAAATGCCTGGCGCTATTAAAACAATTTTAGCCCGGGAAGTAACCTGCAGTGGCAAAAACACGGACTCTTCTCGGTTTTGTTAATTAAATGTGTCAATATAGTGGCAACGGATGCTTTACCGCACTCCGATGACGGAATGTACCCGGGAAGGGCGGAAAGCATGGGCTTAACTTACTGAAGTAACAGGTGAGAAAACAATGTCAAATAAACCCTTTTATTATCAGGCACCTTTTCCTCTGGGAGAGGACAAAACTGAGTATTATTTGCTGAGTAAGGACCATGTTTCCGTGGCCGAGTTTGAAGGCCAGGAGGTTATCAAAGTCGCCCCCGAGGCGCTGACGCTGCTGGCGCAGCACGCCTTTCACGATGCCTCGTTTATGCTGCGCCCGGCGCATCAGCAACAGGTTGCCGCCATTCTTGACGATCCCGAAGCCAGCGAAAACGATAAATATGTCGCGCTGCAGTTCCTGCGCAACTCCGATATTGCCGCAAAAGGTATTCTGCCAACCTGCCAGGACACCGGCACGGCGATTATCGTGGGCAAAAAAGGCCAGCGTGTATGGACTGGCGGCGGTGATGAAGAAGCCCTCTCCCGGGGAGTTTATAACACCTTTATTGAAGATAACCTGCGCTACTCCCAGAACGCGGCGCTGGATATGTACAAAGAGGTGAATACCGGCAGCAACCTGCCTGCTCAGATAGATCTCTACAGTACCGACGGCGACGAGTATAAATTCCTGTGTATCGCCAAAGGCGGCGGCTCTGCCAATAAAACCTACCTCTACCAGGAGACCAAGGCGCTGCTCAGCCCCGGAAAACTGAAAGATTTCCTGGTTGAGAAGATGCGTACCCTGGGGACCGCCGCCTGCCCGCCGTACCATATCGCTTTTGTGATTGGCGGAACCTCGGCCGAGGCGACCCTGAAAACCGTGAAACTGGCCTCAACCAAATATTACGACGGCCTGCCCACCGAAGGGAATGAGCACGGGGTGGCGTTTCGCGATCTGGCGCTGGAGGAGGAGCTGCTCCAGGAGGCCCGTAACCTCGGGCTGGGCGCCCAGTTTGGCGGTAAATATTTCGCCCACGACGTGCGGGTGATCCGCCTGCCGCGCCACGGGGCATCCTGCCCGGTGGGCATGGGGGTTTCCTGCTCGGCGGACCGTAACATCAAAGGGAAAATTAACCGCGACGGGATCTGGCTGGAAAAACTGGAACACAACCCGGGCAAATATATCCCGGAAAGCCTGCGCCAGGCCGGGGAAGGGGAAGCCGTAAAAGTGGATCTTAACCGGCCAATGGCGGAGATCCTCAAACAACTTTCTCAGTATCCGGTCTCTACCCGTCTTTCCCTGACCGGTACGATTATTGTCGGGCGTGATATTGCCCACGCGAAGCTGAAAGAGCGCCTGGATGCCGGTGAGGGGCTGCCCCAGTATGTGAAAGATCACCCCATCTACTACGCAGGCCCGGCGAAAACCCCGGAAGGTTTACCCTCCGGCTCTTTAGGGCCGACCACTGCCGGGCGGATGGACTCGTATGTTGATCTGCTGCAGTCCCAGGGGGGGAGCATGATCATGCTGGCAAAAGGCAACCGCAGCCAGCAGGTAACGGATGCCTGCCGCAGGCACGGTGGCTTCTATCTGGGCAGCATCGGCGGCCCGGCGGCGGTACTGGCCCAGCAGAGTATCAAGCATCTGGAGTGCGTGGAGTACCCGGAACTGGGAATGGAAGCCATCTGGAAGATTGAGGTGGAAGATTTCCCGGCGTTTATCCTCGTGGATGATAAAGGGAATGATTTCTTCCAGCAGATCCTGACCTCGCAGTGCAGCCGCTGCGCGAAATAATCGCCTGACGGCCCAGGGCCCTTTGCCGGCACCCGCCGGTAAAGGGCCGCATCATCCGGGGGCAGGCTGCGGCTACCATTTCACGTAACGATCAAAAATAACCAGAACAACGACGAAAAATATGGGCACAGGCCATACTGGTCCTTCAGGGAAAAGCTGTATCAGGAGGATGGCGAAAAAGAGAGTCAGTAACGCAGGGCCATACATCGAAAATAATGACTTAAGTAATCGCTTAATAATTCTTTTTAAAATGTTCATGATGTTTACTGAACCATCCTGGTGATAATTTCGGCAATATCACTATCCGATGTCCATTGTGCTTTAAATGCCCCGGCCCGCTCAAACAGTGGTTCGATCAGAAAATACATCATCTCCAGTTCCTGAGCATATAACGCAGCGTAGTAGGTCGGGGATAAAAGGCGAAGGCGATGTGCACTCTCTGCCGCTTTTTGCACCACACCATATAGACCTATGGATGCGATTCCTCTTGATACCCAACTACTGACTGACGCACTCATTTCAAGGCGTAAATTCATACCAATGGCGACGGCTGCTGCTGTGGCTAACGCGAATCCTGTATTGGTGAGTGAGCTTGCAGCAATATGAATGTTTACTGCCATTAAATTTTTTTTGATATATTCTATTTGATCAGATGTTTTGTACAAAAATATCTCTTTAAAGTAGATATTAAGCATCTCATGCACAACATCTTGATTTCTGAGAATATAGTAAACACCTTTGGTGAATCGGATATCTTCTGTTTTTTGTTGCTGGCAAACATCCTGATACTCCTCCGTAAAGCAGGATATGTAGTACAGCATACGTGTTGCACCTGCACCTGTTATTGAAACCTGCCTTGATACCGCCTCTCTTACACCCGCTAATGCATGGTCGAGCTTTCTGGCGAGAATATTATTCGTCTGTAAATAAGAGATAACCTCATTGCTGTAGTTCATAACCATTCCTTACCAGGTATGATGTATTATCCGGGGGGACGCTGAGGACTGCAGTTATTAGCCGTAGAAAAGATCGTTCCATGAATCACGATAGATAATATTCCCATCCGTATACCTCCAGGTGATCGCTGAGTAACGTAATTCAAGTGTTTCAAGATGAGTGCTGCTGATACCTCCTGGCGACAGGTATGGAGCAACCGTGGTGAACTTGACATTTTCCATTATGATATTGAAATACTCGGCCTCAACGCCTGATTCCAGAATGCGGTACATCCTGATAATCCCTCGCTTCATGGTACGCCCTTCACAGACAGCGCGGTACAGGAGTGGTGTTGTCTGATCAAACTCCTTCACTATCGTGATCGGGCTGTGTACACGCGTACCAGTTAGTTTTCCCCATTTGGGATCAACGGGAATAGTGATACCGTGAGAGAATGATTTTAATTCGATAGAGCCCAGCCGCTGTGGCATTAAACAACTGCCAGTAATCGGGGAACCATTTTCATCTTCAAGCCATAAATGTGCGGGAGTAGACATTTTATTTCCTTATAAATAAATTTAAGATAACGTAAATTTTGACTGCTACCATTTCACGTAGCGATAAAAAATAACTCTTACGAATACAAAAAATACGGATGTGAGCCAGATGGGGCTATCAGAGAACAATAACCCTTGTTTTTCGATGTTTTGTTGCTGGCAAACATCCTGATATTCCTCTGTAAAGCGGGATATGCAGTACATGGCCACGTCTTACTCATCAATATTTACTCCGGGTTATCTGTGTAAGGGGTTATAAAAGAGATTGCTAACGTACCAGCTATATGCAACGGCGTCTGTTGTGGTTTTATCTGAAATACGCTTATGATTTTTACTGCCCGCAGCAACCCGCTGGCGGATATGATTCACTGGCGTCAGGATGACCGCCCCGGGACAATTACAGGCAAGCGCGAATTCGCCGGATGTTACCTGTACCGGGCTACACTTTTAGTCATAACTGGCTATCAACAAGGAGCGCATAATGACCACCACCCGTATTGAAAAAGACTCAATGGGCAATATTGAGGTTCCCGCAGCCAGGCTATGGGGCGCCCAGACCCAGCGTTCGCTGGAACATTTTCGCATCTCCAGTGAAAAAATGCCCCCGGCGCTTATCCGGGCGCTGGCGCTGACGAAGCGCGCCTCTGCCCGGGTTAATGTGGATCTCGGCCTGCTGGATGCGGATCGTGCCGGGGCCATTATTGCGGCTGCTGATGAGGTGCTGGCCGGGCAGCATGATGCGGAGTTCCCGCTCGCCATCTGGCAGACCGGCTCCGGCACCCAGACCAACATGAATATGAACGAAGTGCTGGCCAACCGGGCCAGTGAACTGCTGGGGGGCGAGCGGGGCATGGCCAGACGGGTACACCCCAATGATGACGTTAACAAGAGCCAGAGCTCTAACGATGTGTTCCCCACGGCCATGCACGTGGCGGCGCTGATCGCCGTGCGCACACAGCTGATCCCGGCCATCAGCCAGCTGCGCGCAACCCTGGCGCAGAAAGCTACCGACTGCCGGGATATTGTTAAAATTGGCCGCACCCACCTGCAGGATGCCACACCGCTGACCCTCGGCCAGGAGATTTCCGGCTGGGTCGCCATGCTGGAGAACAGCCTGCGCCATATTGATGCCAGCCTGCCGCATCTGGCGGAGCTGGCGCTGGGGGGAACCGCGGTTGGCACCGGGCTGAACACGCACCCGGAATATGCCCGGCGGGTGGCAGATGAGCTGGCCGCGCTCACCAGCCAGCCGTTTGTGACGGCCCCGAACAAGTTTGAAGCCCTGGCCACCTGTGATGCCTTAGTCCAAACGCATGGCGCCCTGAAAGGGCTGGCGGCCAGCATGATGAAAATTGCCAACGATGTGCGCTGGCTGGCCTCCGGCCCGCGCTGCGGGATTGGCGAAATCAGCATTCCGGAAAATGAGCCCGGCAGCTCGATTATGCCGGGGAAAGTGAACCCCACCCAGTGCGAGGCGGTCACCATGCTGTGTTGCCAGGTGATGGGCAACGATGTGGCGGTCAGTATTGGCGGGGCGTCCGGGAACTTTGAGCTTAACGTGTACCGGCCCATGATCATTCATAACCTGTTGCAGTCCGTGCGCCTGCTGGCCGACGGGATAACCAGCTTTAATACCCACTGTGCGGCCGGTATCACCCCGAACCGCCAGCGTATAGACAAACTGCTGAATGAGTCCCTGATGCTGGTCACTGCCCTTAACCCCCATATCGGGTACGACAAAGCAGCAGAAATTGCCAAAAAAGCGCACCGGGAAGGGCTGACCCTGAAACAGTCGGCACTGCAACTGGGCTACCTCACCGAACAGGAGTTTGACCGCTGGGTACGCCCCCGGGAGATGACCGGCAGCCTGCACCCCTGAGTTACGGCTCTGCCAGCCAGACGTGCAGCCGCGGGATAAGCAAACGCAGCGGCTGCGCCTCTGGCCGGTAACGGTGGCGAATATTGTCTGCGTCGTAGTTCAGCAACTCGCCCATATCCGGAATGGCTTCACCCGCCTCGCGCTGGCACAGGGCCAGCAGCGGAGAGGGGCAGGCGTACTGGACCTGGCGCTGTTGCCCGGCATACCACACCCGGGCCACGGGCTGCACTTTCACCGGGCGTTTGATTTTCAGCCGGGCGCTGGCGGGCAGGGCGGCAACGTCCTGGTATTCGCGGGCGACATTCTCCAGCCAGCGTTCCCGGTCTTTTACCGGCACCGTTCGCGGGTTATTCAGGCTCTTTTCCAGGGTGGCGAGCAGCTCATCCCGGCTCAGGTTTTTGATTATCTGCTTATTTGCCCAGCCAAAATTAATGGTCGACGGGTTATCCAGCACGGTGATCCGGCGATAGGCGTTCAGTGTCAGCAGGCCAGGAAAGCGCTGGTGGACCCACTCAAACCGGGCTCCGGGGGCAATGCCGGACTCCACCGTAATAATCTGCTCAAACCCGGCCTTTAACGTATTGATATCGTTAATAAGCGCCTGAAGTGCGGTTTTTTGTGACGGTGTCACGTTATAGCATAATGCACCAGGCAGCCGCACGGCGGCTTTGGTGCTGCGCTTTTCTGACTGCTGCTGAATAAACAGATGGGTGAAGTGGCTGAGGGTGGCCCGGGCGGCCGCCTTACCGGTGAGCTGTTCAACGGCAATCTCCGCCAGCGGTTCGTGCTCTGCGCCTTTGTCGATATCCGGCAGGCGGAACACCCGGGCCACCAGTAGCCGGGTGTCGGCCAGTTCGCTATTTAGCTGCTGCAGGCGGCTTTCCAGGGTGCTGAAGGTGAGCCTCAGGCGCTCTGTCAGAGAGTAGCGGGTCATACAGAACCTCATAATTGGCGGAAAAAGGGTCTTTAGTTACAACATGCTTATTATTTTTTAGCACGCTGCCCGGGGTGAGTCCAGCGCCGCCATCATATTTTCCGCAAGGGGGCCTTGCCTTAGCGGTGGGGAGCCCCGGGCCCGGTGAGCGGCGGCCAGGTAAAGCGGAAACTCGCCCCGCCGGCAACATTATCCGCCACGCTCACCTGGCCCCCCATCGCCTGGGCAATGGAATAGACAATCGCCAGCCCCAGCCCGCAGCCGCCGGTGGCCCGGTCGCGGCTGGGATCCAGGCGCACAAAGGGCTCGAAGACCCGCTCCCGCTCGGCGGCAGGAATACCGGGGCCGTCGTCGTCCACCTGCAGGCAGGCAAGGTTATTCTCACAGCGCAAAGAGATCCGCACCCGCTGCCGACTGTAGCGCAGGGCGTTATTCACCAGATTATCCACCACCCGGGCCATCAGGCGCAGATCCACCAGGCCAAACCCGGCCCCGGGGGGCGCATCAAGCGTTATCTCCCGGTGGGGGGCGATCAGGCGCAAATCGGCCGTGTGTTGATCCAGCCAGGCGGGCAAGTCTGTGGCGCTGAGGTGAAGCTCGTTTTGCGGGCGATCCAGGCGGGCATAGGTCAGCAGCTCCTCGATAAGCGACTCCAGCTGCCCGATATCCCGGTTCAGCGCCTGCTCTTCCTCTTCGCTGAGGTTATCACTCATCGCCAGCCGGTAGCGCAGGCGCACCAGCGGTGTGCGCAGCTCGTGGGCAATGCCGTCAATCAGCTGCTTTTTACTGGCGATCAGCGCATTGATATTGTCCGCCATCTGGTTAAAGGCAATGCCCAGCCGCTCAAAACTGGAGTCGCTGTCAAAATGGATCCGCTCATCCAGGTGACCGCGGCCAAAGCGCTGGGCCGCGTTCTCAATCTTCAGCATGTCCTGCCAGTGGGGGCGCATCCAGATAAACACCGGAACCGCCAGAGAGATGGCAATCAGCGCCATCAGCGCAATATCCAGCAGGCGCATCTGGTGCAGGTAGAACAGATACGGAATCGGCCCTACGGCAAGCACATAGTGGCTGCGGGGGATGCGCTGAATAAAGGTGTACTCCTCATCCAGGGCGATAATATCCCCCTTGTGCAGGCGCCGGGTGGAGGCGGCATCAAGCCTGAATTTATCCAGCGGTTCGATATGCAGCTCAAAAGAGAGGTTGAGATCGAGGTCATCAATGGTTTTATTCCAGTCCCGGGGCGGGATCTCCCGTAATTCGCTGCGCATCAGGTACAGGGAGCTTTTCATCAGATCGTCCAGCGACTGGCGACCGGCCCGCTCGGCGGTGAACTTATAAACCAGCCCGACCAGCATGGTCATGACCAGAAAGCAGACGAACAGCAGCAGGTAGAACTGGATAAACAGTTTTTTCATCAGCGCTGGCTTTCCCAGGCGTGGGGGGCGAAAAGATACCCCTTATTACGCACGGTTTTGATTCGGTAGGGCTCGGTCGCGTTGTCAGACAGCTTTTTACGCAACCGGGAGATAGCCACATCTATACTGCGGTCCAGCCCGTCGTAGGCCACCCCGCGCAGATTTCTGAGCAGGGCATCCCGGTCCATAATTTCGCCCGCGTGGGTGGCCAGCGTCCAGAGCAGGTCAAAATCGGCGGTAGAGAGCACGACCGTCTCCTCACCGAGGGTGACCTGGCGGTTAAGCGGATCGATACACAGGGTGCCAAAGCGTATGGCGGTATGGGTTTTTTGCGCAGCGGATTCTGCCGCCTGGCTGTGCATGGCCTCATGCTGGCGCAGGTGCAGACGCAGGCGGGCCAGCAGCACGGCAGGAGGGGTGGTTTTGAGAATATAGTCACTGGCGCCCATCTCCAGGGCCAGAATATGGTTCATGTCGCTGTCAAGGGAGGTGAGCAGAACGATAGGGCCCTCCCACTGGGGGCGCAGATCGCGACACAGCGTCATGCCGTCTTTACCGGGCAGCATAATATCCAGCAGTACCAGGTCCGGCGCCTGCTCGCGGATCACCGCCTCTGCCCGGTCACCCCGGCTTTCCACCACAACATCAATATCGTGCTTGCCCAGATAGGCAGAGATAAGCGCCCCGACGTCGGGATCATCTTCAACAAAAACGATTTTACTCATAGCACATCTGATTAACGAAAAAAGCTAACATACACGCATCCCCGGCGAAGCGCTATTCACTAAGGGTAACAAGGCGTTAGCGCAGATGGCGCCCGCCATCTACCGCGTGGCTCCGGCCGGTAACGTAACGCGAGCGCAGCAAATAGCTCACCAGCTCAACGATCTCCTGCTCACCGGGGGCGATTTTCATCAGCGATTTATCCAGCGCCTGCTGGCGGTAGCTGTCGCTGTCATCCGGGTGAAACATAATCAGCGCCGGGGCGATGGCGTTCACTTTCACCTCCGGGGCAAATTTACGCGCGAAGGAGAGGGTCATATTCTCCAGGGCCGCTTTACTGGCGGCATAGGCAATGTGCTTGTCGCTGCCGCGCCCGGCAACGTAGTCCGTGAAGTGGATAATATCCGCCCCGGCAGGGCCCTGGCCGCACAGCAAGTCGCTCAGTAAATGGTTCAGCAGGTAGGGGGCGTTAACGTGGATTTGCAGCATGGTCGCCAGGGTTTCTGTTAGCGGCACGTCGGCAGATTCCGGCAACCACTGGCTGGCGTTGTGGATAAGCGCGCGCAGGCTACCGGCCTGTTCGCGGACCTGTGCGGCGAAGGCAGTGACCCCCTGAGAGGTGCTGAAATCCGCCGCCAGGCAGACCACGCCGAGGGCTTCAAGCTGCGCAACTTCCGGGTAACGGGTGCGGTAGCTGATTATCACCGGCTGGCCGGTGTGAATAAAATGGCGGGCGAGGGCCAGCCCGATACGGCGGCCCCCACCGGTGATTACAACCGGGCGCTGCAGACGTGGTGTTGCCATAACAGTGTCCTGAAACCGGGCCCTAGCCGATCAGCATCCATGTGGCGGGCACAGTGGCCGCGAGGATCAGTCCAATCAGTGCTTTTTCCCGGGTAGCCAGAGGAATATCGTGGCGGTGAGTATAGCGAGCATAGAGGAAGACCAGCAAGCCCGGCGCATACAGCACCACGGAGAGCATCAGGTGGGTCGGGCCGGAGGCATACAGTAACCAGACCCCGTAGATGCAGGCGCCGATACCGGTTATCGTCTGGGCCGGTGTGCGGGCCATTTTGAGCAAAAAGGCCCCCACCAGCAGATACGGCACGAGGATCATTTCTGAGGCGATAGTCAGCAGGGTGTTGTAGTCAGAATCGGTCGCCCAGATCAGCACCAGGCAGATCTGCACGCTGATGTTGGTCAGCCACAGGGAAGCCGCCGGTGCATTATTGCGGTTTTGTCTGGCGAAGATACGCGGAAACGCCCGGTGGGTTGCTGCCAGAAACGGCACTTCAGCGGCCATAATGGTCCAGCTGAGGTAGGCGCCACAGACTGAGATAATCAGACCGGCGGCGATGATCACATCCCCCCAGGGGCCTATCATACTGACCATCAGTGTGGCCATTGACGGGTTGCGCATTTCTGCCAGCTCACTGCGTGGCACCACGCCAACGGAGAGCAGCGTCACCAGTAAATAGACCAGTAGCGCCGCCATCACTGCCAGCAGCGTTGCCCGGCCCACATCCTTTTTATGGCGGGCGCGGGCAGAGACCACCACCGCACCCTCCACCCCAATAAACACCCACAGGGTAATGAGCATGGTGTTTTTAACCTGCTCCCAGACCGGCACACCCAGCTCAACGCCGGTAAAATCCAGCTTAAAGGTGGACAGCTTAAACGCCAGCAGGGCAAGGACAATAAACAGCCCGAGGGGCACCAGCTTGGCCAGGGTGGCTATCAGGTTAATACCGGCGGCGGTCTGCACCCCGCGCAGCACCAGCCAGTGGACTATCCATAAAAGAAGCGAGGCGCCAACAATCGCCTGCCAGGTGTTACCGTCGCCAAAAATCCGCGCCGACGGGGTATCCGTGAAAAAGCTCAGGGCGGAGAAGACAATCACCAGGTAGGAGACGTTAGCGATCACCGCACACAGCCAGTACCCCCAGGCAGAGCAGAAGCCGATAAGCTCGCCAAACCCCTCCCGGGCGTAGGTGAAAATGCCGCCGTCCAGATCGGGGCGCAGGCGGGTCAGCAATAACATGGCCAGAGCCAGAAATAAGATACCGATACCGGTAATCGCCCAGCCAATCAGTAACGCTGACGGGCTCGCTACTTCGGCCATGTTCTGAGGCAGGCTGAAGACACCGGCACCCAGCATGGAGCTCAGTACCAGTGCGGTCAGTGCAGCAAGACCTAATTTTTTTTCCATATTTCCACTCTGTACTTAACGGATACCTCAGCATAATTATTTTGCAAAAGCGCATAATCATGGCGGCATATACTGTGGCGCGCGATTTTACGGAGTGACGGGCAGGGATGCAATGATAAGAGACATAAAAAGCCTGGAAATATCCCGCGCCGCCGCAGGGGGCGACAGCGCGGGGGCGGATTATTTGTAGAGATCGGCGCTGACGGTCATATTGCTGCCATTACCCTGCCACTGGCGGGTAATGTGGTAATACTTCGCGCCTTTCTGGGCAGCCCGCTTGCCCACCTGGTAGGAGACGTCCGTCATACTGTTAAAACGCCCGGAGAATTTAATACTGTCGAACGGCACCATTTGCGCCGCCGCGGCTTTATTCAGCTCTTCTACTTTCGTGCCGTCAGGTAAAGTTACAGTGTAACGACCGCCCTGAGTGGTCTGGGTTTCGAAGAACCGGCCAACGTCTGAAGTCGGGGTATCCGGTGAGGCAACGCCCGGGATCTCCACTTTGGTGGCTGCCACGCCCCCGGTGGCCAGGGCGGCACGGCCCGCGTCAGAATCGGCCGGGATCACCGCCTCCCGGGACTGGACGACGCGTGGCTTCGCGTCTGCTTTGTAGATAAACGCCGTGATACGCTGGTTCCCGCCCTGGTTGGCATCTACCTGGCGCACAATAAAGAACGAGGCGGCCCCTTTGGCTTTTGCCGCTTTGGTGATGGCGTCGTTGACTTCCGGCTGGTTGCGGTAAAAGCCCTGAACGGTCACCGTATCAAAAGGCTCCAGCCCGTAGGCTTTCTCTTTGGGCAGTTCGGTTACCCCGTTGATCACCCGGTATTTGGGTTCATCTGCTTTGGGGGCGTCTGCGCGGTAGACATCGGCAACAACGCGCCAGTTGCCGCCATTGCCGCTGTCGTTACTGTCCTGAATATAAAAAGAGGCTGCACCCATGCTGTCTGCGCGGCGGGAAACGGCTTTAACGGCATCGCCAATGGCGTTAAAGCGCCCGGTAATGGTGATGCGATCGTAGGGTTTTAACGCTGCGGCCTGTTCCGGCGTCAGCTCCGTTGCGGCCAGCGCCGGGAATGTCGCGGCTGTTGCTGCCAGTAACGTGGTTGCCAGAAAGGTGTTCTTAAGTTTCATAAAAATGGTCCTTCGCCTTGCGCAAAAATTTTATTGTTAGTGCGCGTATACCCTTCAGCCCGCCTGCCCACTGGCACCAGCCAGGCACCGGCAGCGGGTGGCTGTCGGGTATCGCTATTTGCCCGAGTAGTGGCTGATTATGCATTGATTTATCCGTACTGTCTGCGTCAATTTTGTTCGTTACCGGCAAGAGAAAAGCTACGTCACACTACTTTTTACTAAATGGTGAAAAATACCCCGTTGGGCAACACATTTCGTCTGAGCAGATAAATTATTGCGTTAATATATTGTTAATTGCATCTGCCAGCCCCGTGATTAATCATGTTTTCACGCGCCGGATGAGCGCAATATCGGCTTTTTAAAAAGAAAATAAGCAAATATTACTGTGTTCACGGCGCCGGGATCCTTTTTTGGCGTGAAGAGAATAATTGTTGTGGTACAGAACTAGATCGCAATCGCTATTTTCAGTAGGTTATATAAAGTTTGTTACGGAGGGGTTCTTCTGAAGCTAAACAC
Organism: Shimwellia blattae DSM 4481 = NBRC 105725; assembly: GCF_000262305.1. Classification (NCBI taxonomy): domain Bacteria; kingdom Pseudomonadati; phylum Pseudomonadota; class Gammaproteobacteria; order Enterobacterales; family Enterobacteriaceae; genus Shimwellia; species Shimwellia blattae. The sequence continues at coordinate 2,292,069 of NC_017910.1, read as the reverse complement.
TTTGCTTGTTTATGTTTCGCTGTAGCCACGGGTTATAGTTATTCAGGATAAGCATTCACCATCAATAAAATCCGATGGAAGGGACATGTTATGCAAATTGGTGTACCAAAAGAGCGGCTGGCCGGGGAGACCCGGGTGGCAGCAACGCCAAAAACCACAGAGCAACTGCTGAAGCTCGGGTTTAGTGTTGTGGTTGAGCATCAGGCCGGTAAGCTGGCCAGTTTTGACGATCAGGCGTTTACAGATGCGGGCGCCACGATGGTGGATACGGCGGCTGTCTGGCAGTCTGACATTATTCTTAAAGTGAATGCGCCAGAGCCGCAAGAAATAGAATTAATGCGGGAAGGTACATTATTAATCAGCTTTATCTGGCCGGCACAAAACCCGGCGCTGATGGCGCAACTGGCTGAGCGTAAGATAAGCGTTATGGCGATGGATTCCGTGCCGCGTATTTCCCGGGCCCAGTCGCTGGATGCCCTCAGTTCTATGGCGAATATTGCCGGATACCGGGCCATTGTGGAGTCGGCCCATGAATTTGGCCGCTTCTTCACCGGGCAAATTACCGCCGCCGGGAAAGTGCCCCCGGCAAAAGTGATGGTAATTGGCGCCGGGGTTGCCGGGCTGGCCGCCATTGGCGCCGCCGGTAGCCTGGGGGCGATTGTGCGGGCGTTCGATACCCGCCCGGAAGTGAAAGAGCAGGTCCAGAGTATGGGGGCTGAATTCCTCGAACTGGATTTTAAAGAGGAAGCGGGCAGCGGCGATGGTTACGCCAAAGTGATGTCCGAGGCGTTTATTAAAGCCGAAATGGCGCTGTTCGCCCGCCAGGCCCGGGAAGTGGATATTATCGTCACGACGGCGCTTATCCCCGGCAAACCGGCGCCGACGCTTATCACCCGCGAGATGGTAGACAGCATGCAACCCGGGAGCGTGATAGTCGATCTGGCGGCCCAGAACGGCGGCAACTGTGAATACACTGTACCGGGTGAGATCTTCACCACCCCTCACGGGGTGAAAATCATCGGCTATACGGATCTGGCCGGGCGTCTGCCGACCCAGTCCTCCCAGCTTTACGGCACCAACCTGGTGAACCTGCTGAAACTGTTGTGCAAAGAGAAAGACGGCACCGTTAATATCGACTTTGATGACGTGGTAATCCGCGGTGTTACTGTGGTGCGCGACGGGGAAGTCACCTGGCCTGCGCCGCCGATTCAGGTCTCTGCACAGCCCCAGGCGGCACCCGCCAGTAAACCGGCGGAAAAAGCGCCTGCGGCACCGGCCTCCGGGTGGCGTAAATATACCCTGTTCGCACTGGCGATTATCCTGTTTGGCTGCCTGGCCAACGTGGCGCCTGCGGAGTTCCTTGGCCACTTTACGGTGTTCGCGCTCTCCTGCGTGGTGGGTTATTACGTGGTGTGGAATGTCAGCCATGCGCTGCATACGCCGTTAATGTCGGTCACGAATGCTATCTCCGGGATTATTGTTGTCGGGGCGCTGCTGCAGATTGGCCACGGCGGCTGGGTCAGCTTTCTGAGTTTTATCGCGGTACTGATTGCCAGTATCAATATTTTTGGTGGCTTCACCGTTACTCAGCGCATGCTGAAAATGTTCCGGAAGAACTAAGGGGTAACAGATGTCTGGAGGATTAGTTACAGCTGCATACATTGTTGCCGCGATCCTGTTTATTTTCAGCCTGGCGGGGCTCTCCCGTCACGAAACTTCCCGGCGCGGTAACCTGCTGGGGATCATCGGGATGGCTATCGCCCTGGTGGCGACAATTTTCGGCCCCCATGCGGGTAATATCGGCTGGATCATCGTGGCGATGATTATTGGCGGCGGGATAGGTATTCACCTGGCGCGTAAAGTCGAAATGACGGAGATGCCCGAACTGGTGGCGATCCTGCACAGCTTTGTTGGCCTGGCGGCGGTGCTGGTTGGCTTTAACAGCTATATCGACCATGCCCCGGGAATGCAGCCGGTGATGGAGAATATCCACCTTACAGAGGTGTTTATCGGTATCTTTATCGGGGCGGTGACGTTTACCGGCTCGGTTGTGGCCTACGGGAAGCTGCACGGTAAGATCTCATCAAAACCGCTGATGCTGCCAAATCGCCATAAGCTGAATCTGGCGGCGCTGGTGGTTTCCCTGGTGTTGTTGCTGATTTTTGTCCGCACAGAAAGCACCGGGCTGCAGGTGCTGGCGCTGTTAGTGATGACGGCCATCGCCCTGGCGTTTGGCTGGCATCTGGTGGCTTCTATCGGTGGTGCGGATATGCCGGTAGTGGTGTCAATGCTGAACTCCTATTCGGGCTGGGCGGCGGCGGCGGCGGGTTTTATGCTCAGCAACGATCTGCTGATTGTGACCGGCGCGCTGGTGGGCTCCTCCGGTGCCATTCTGTCTTACATTATGTGTAAGGCGATGAACCGCTCCTTTATCAGCGTGATTGCCGGGGGCTTTGGCACGGACGGGGCGGTCTCTTCAGGTGATGAAGAGACCGGTGAGTACCGGGAGATCACCGCCGAAGAGACAGCCGATCTGCTGAAGAACTCCTCGTCGGTTATCATCACGCCGGGCTACGGTATGGCGGTGGCTCAGGCCCAGTATCCGGTGGCGGAAATTACCGAGCGCCTGCGGGCCAGGGGCATTAATGTCCGCTTTGGTATCCACCCGGTTGCCGGGCGTCTGCCGGGCCATATGAACGTGCTGCTGGCAGAGGCCAAAGTGCCCTACGACGTGGTGCTGGAGATGGACGAAATTAACGATGACTTTGCCGATACGGATACGGTGCTGGTGATTGGCGCGAACGACACGGTCAACCCGGCGGCGCTGGAAGATCCAAACAGCCCGATCGCCGGTATGCCGGTGCTGGAAGTCTGGAAAGCCCAGAACGTGGTGGTGTTTAAGCGCTCAATGAACACCGGTTACGCGGGTGTGCAGAATCCGCTGTTCTTTAAAGAGAATACGCAGATGCTGTTTGGCGATGCGAAGCAGACCGTGGAGGCTATCCTGAAGGCGCTGTAAGGATAGTGGATGCGTAAAAAAGCCTGCCTTCCGGCAGGCTTTTTTTCAGGCGTGAAGATCAATCGTCGTCTTCTTCATCGTCTTCGTCGTCGTACTCGTCGGGGGTTTCGTTGTTGTTGGGCTTAATGGCCAGCAGATCGCAGCGCAGGTGGTCGATCACCTGTTCCGCCGTATTGCCGAGGAACGCCGCAGAGATCCCGGTACGGCCAACTGTACCCAGTACCACAATACCGGCTTCCAGATGCTCGGCCAGATCAGGGATAACCTCTTCAGGCAGCCCTTTTTCCACATGGGTGAATTTTTCCGCTATGCCGAACTGCTGGCGCAGTGCTTTCATTGCCAGCAGGTGCTGGCCGCGGATGGCATCGTTATACACGGACGGGTCAAAATCAGGCAGCTCAATGGCGATGTTAATCGGGGTTGAGGGGTAGGCCCCCACCAGGTGAACTTCCGTATGGTTAACGTGATCCGCAAGCTCCAGGGTTTCCCGCACCAGTTTTTTGTTCAGGGCATCGTGGTAGGGCTCTTCGCTGGCCAGGTTGACCGCCACCAGGGCTTTGCCGGAATCCGGCCAGGGCTGGTCTTTGACCATCCACACCGGGCAGGGGCATTTGCGCAACAGGTGCCAGTCAGTCGGGGTGAAGATAACCGCTTCCAGCTTGTCGTGCTGGTGGGCCATTTTCAGTAGCAGATCGTGGTTGCCGCTTTTGACTTCGTTGATGATCGCCTCAAAAGGACGGTTGTGCCAGACCACTTTGATCTCAATAGGCACACCTGCCTCAATATAATATTTCGCCTGTTCTTTTATCCACTCTGTCCGCTGGGCAATGACACCCTTGCGCATGGCTGTACGCTCGTCCGGTGAGAGGAGCGTCGTCATTTCATAGGAAAAATCATAGATCGGTAAAAAGGCTTTAATTTTACCGCCAATCCGTTGATACAAATACACCGCGCGGCGCAGGGCAGGCTGATCGTCCTGATTGGGTTCAATTGCCACCAGCATATTTTGATATTTAGCCATACAGGGTCTCCTTACAACTGTAAACCACAGTCTGTAATTTAAGATTAACCCATATGCCGGAATTGAAACAGGGGGAGAGAACATACCGGATCAATAAATATCAGGATTTAGTGATCCGGTAGTAGTGGTGAGCGATCAGGCGATACTGCGGGTTTGCCCGGCTAACTGCGCCAGCGAGTCGCTGTTCTCGATGGTGATATATTTGCCTTTTACGGCCAGCATGCCGTTTTTCTGGAAGCGGCCCAGCAGGCGGCTGATGGTTTCAACGGTCAGCCCCAGATAGTTGCCGATGTCGCCACGGGTCATGGTCAGGCGGAACTCCCGGGGAGAGAAACCGCGCTGCGCGAAACGCCGCGACAGGTTATAGATAAACGCCGCCAGGCGCTCTTCGGCATTTTTCTTGGACAGCAGCAGGATCATATCCTGGTCGCCTTTGATTTCGCCGGACATCAGCCGCATCATCTGCTGGCGCAGGTTCGGCATCTTACCGGACAGATCATCAAGGGTTTCGAACGGGATTTCACACACCATGGAGGTTTCCAGCGCCTGGGAGAAGCTCGGATGGTGCCCGGTGCCGATAGCATCAAAACCGACCAGGTCCCCGGCAAGGTGGAAACCGGTGATTTGCTCGTCGCCCTGTTCGGTGATGGTGTAGCTTTTGATGGTGCCTGAGCGGATAGCGTAGAGAGATTTCAGCTCATCGCCGGCTTTAAAAAGCGTCTGTCCTTTCTGGATAGGCTTTTTGCGCTCAATGATATTGTCGAGCTGATCCAGTTCATGCTCATTAAGTGTGAAGGGGATACACAACTGGCTGATACTGCAATCCTGGCAATGGATCGCACAACCGCCAGACTGTATGCGTCGAATAATTCGCTTTTCCGGGATCATAACTCTGCTCAGGCCGTAATTGATATTGGTCAATTTTAACATCTTTTTGTAGCCTGCGTAAGCCTGCTGAAACCGCAATCAGTGAAAAATGAAACAGAGTTAAAAAAAACAACAGGGTTAGCGGGTCCGGGTTTTGGCATAACGCCATCTATTGCTAAAACCCGGCCAGGGCAAATTAGAGTAATAAAAAGCCTTCATGGCGCAATAGCCACTCTTTACGCTGAACGCCCCCTGCGTAGCCGGTTAGCGTGCCGCTACTGCCGATAACCCGGTGACAGGGCACCACAATGCTGATGGGGTTGGCACCATTGGCCGCGCCCACGGCCCGCGCAGCACCCGGGCGGCCCAGCCGGGTAGCCAGCTCACCATAATGCATAACCTGCCCGCAGGGAATGGTGCGCAGTGCCGCCCACACTTCACGCTGAAAAGGCGTGCCTTCGGTGGCGGTGGGCAGATCATTAATGATGGCGGTATTACCGGCAAAATAGTCGGCCAGTTTGTGGCACATACCGCCCGGGTTGTTACTGGCGGTGCGGCGAAACTCGGTGCGGGCGTAGTGCTGGCTGAGCAGCTTATCGAGTCGCGCGTCGTGATCTTCCCAGTCTATGGCCCGTAAACGGTACTGCTCATCGGTTATGATGCGCAGCATGCCGAGGGGGGTCGGGAGGGTATCTTCAAGTAATATCAGCATGATTTAAGTCTTGTCACCATACGGGAGGGGCAAGATAGCATAGTGTTTGCGGGTTATACAGCGGTGGCCGCGGGGCATACGGATATCGCGATATAAATAATAACACCCGGAAAATAAAGTGATTTCCACCGCCTGGCCAGCAGGGAAATAACGGCATCTGATGCTGCGGTGATAATGACACCAGGAAATAATACGAAGCGGGAAAATAACAGGATACACACCCGGACAGGTGTATTTGACGTTATGTGCTGTTCTTAAGGCTAAATGGAAATAACAGGTAAATAAAAATTGTTCTTTTTTTGACTAAAAAGGAAATGACTGGTTATTAGATAAGCACAGGAAAACAAAAAAATAGAAGAAAACCACACTTGACGCGTTTTGCAACAGGATTTCTTTGGTGTTTTCCCGAAAAAATCGTAAATTAGTAAGATAATTCTTACCAGAGCGATCGTGGTCGCGTCTCACCAGGGCGCAGGAGGTACATTTATGTTGCACAAATCTCACCGTTTAGGCTGGTCTGATTTTGATATCCGCTACCGGATCCTGCTGGGGCTGTTCGTGGCCACACTGGTTGGCGGCATGGGGTGGTCTGCTTTCTGGCACCATAACCAGTATGTGGCGGCAGATACCGCGCGTATCGCCGCGCAACTGCAGGCTGAAACCCAGCAGAAGACCATCAACGAGCTGACCGCCCGGGAAAAGGCGCTGTTAGCCCGGGATTCACTCCACGCTCAGCAACTGGCTGATGCACGGGCCACTATTCACCAGTTACAGAATCGCCCCCAGAACACCAGCCTCTGACCGCTTTCAGGCACCGGCGTTGAGCCGGTGCCTGCATCCCGCTATAGTATCGTCCTCTGAGTTTTTATGGTGGAGGCTAAACCATGAATGCCGAGGAAAAAGATATCTTCCTGGCCGCCGTTGGCGATGTTAAACCCCTGAACCGCGGGGCGGATGTTCGCTGGGACCCTCAGCCAAAGCGCCGCGCGGCGCCGAAAACCGATACCACCCAACTGGATAATTTTCTGACCCGGGGATTTCTGGACATCATCCCCCTGGGGGAGCCGCTGGAATATTACCTGCAGGGGGTTCAGCCCGGTGTGCGTGATAAGCTGCGCCTCGGAAAGTACCGCCAGCAGGCCAGTCTGAATCTGCTGCGCCAGCCCGTGGAGCAGTGCCGCCAGCAGCTGTTCACGTTTATGCGCCAGGCCATCAGAGAGGGGCTGCGTAATGTGCTGATAGTCCACGGCCGGGGCCGGGAGAATGAGGCCCACGCCAATATTGTGCGCAGCTATCTGGCCCGCTGGCTGCAGGAGTTTGACGAGGTGCAGGCCTATTGCCAGGCGGCGGCGCATCAGGGGGGATCGGGAGCATGCTGTGTGATGCTGAAAAAATCACCCCTGACCCGCATAGATAACCGCGAGCGCCACCAGGCCCGGCGCAGCGGTTAGAAGACGGCCGGGGTTCAGTCTGCCGGGGTGTCCGGCAGTTTATCCCCCAGCAGTATGGCAATGCCCTGGCCGCCTTCGGTGTGCTCCAGGGCGATTTTTACCACAATCGTCAGGGGAACGGACAACAGCATCCCCACCGGCCCCATCAGCCAGCCCCAGAAAATCAGCGACAGTAACACCACCAGGGTTGAAAGCCCCAGCCCCCGGCCCATGATCCGGGGCTCCAGAATATTGCCGAAAATCATATTGACCAGCAGATACCCGAGGCCCACCATCAGCGCATCATAGGCCCCGTGAAACACCAGCACCTGCATGACCGGGAAAATGGCCGCCAGTACAGAGCCAATATTGGGGATATAGTTAAGCGCAAACGCCAGCAGCCCCCAGACAAACGCAAAGCGGATCCCCATCGCCGCCAGCATGATCCAGATAACCAGACCAGTCACCAGGCTGATGGCGGTCTTCAGCACCAGATAATGGGAAACCGCGTTAACCGCCCGCTGAATCGCCGCCATACCGTCCCGCGGGTGGTGCATCACCCTCTGTAACTTAGCCGGGAGTTGCGGCACCTCCAGCAGCATAAATACCACAGTCAGCAGGAGCAGAAAGACGGAGAACATGGCGTTGGAAAGCTGGCTGATAAGCCCGCTGAGCGTGGTCATGGCGGCGCTGGGATCGATATATTTAATTAACTCATCAACAGAGACAGAAATACCAATATGCCGCAGCCAGGGTTCGATGGCCTGGAGCGGCACAATCAGTGATGAGCGGTACTGGGGCAGGGTGCGGGCCAGTTCATTGAGCGAGGTGCCTAAGTAGGCGATCAGAACCACCGCCAGCATAATGAACAGGCCAGTCAGCAGGGTGACCGCCAGTACCCGGGGGATCCGGCAGTGTTCGATAAGCCCCACCAGGGGCTCCAGGATCACCGCAATAAACAGCGCCAGGGTAAAGGGAACAATAATATCCGCCGCGACCTTGATGCCTGCGAAGATGATAACCAGCATACCCAGCATGATAACCAGTTTCAGTCCGTTTAATGTAATAACTGGCTTTGACATTTCCTTTGCCTCCGGCTGGCACCCGGGTGCCTGATTGGCTGACAAGTCTATATTAATTGCCATTATCTACGCAATAAAGCGTAGCGCGCAGGGGGCGCATCGTAAAGAATTGAAAAGCAGTGGCATTATTTTATTATCCAGGGTAGATATGAACTGTGTTTTACTACTGAGGGCAATTTTCTATCCGCACCGACGAAAAGCAACAACGCGGATAAATTGATAAATAATGCAAATAAATGCGACGTTAAATCTTATCCCTGATTCTGTTTTCCTTCACTTCTGGCGCTCGTTCTCAGCTGAACAGCAGTGGCGCAACTCTCTATAGAGCCTCTCTGCACGGGGTTTGTTATATCCCCCTGATTTGTTTCTGTTCCGACCTTCTGGCCCTGCGGATGCACGCCGGAAGGGAATAATATTCTCATGCAGGAGAAGCACTGTGCGCTACTGGATTATCCTGGCTATGGCCATTACTGCTGAAATAACCGGCACCCTGACGTTAAAATGGGCGAGTCTTAATCATCATCCCGGCGGTTATATTTTTATGCTGGTTATGATTACCATGTCTTATATATTACTCGCGTTTTCAGTTAAAAAAATTGCACTGGGGATAGCTTATGCCCTCTGGGAGGGGATAGGTATTTTATTTATTACCCTCTTTAGTGTGACGCTGTTTAATGAATCCCTCTCGCCGCTGAAAATTATCGGGCTGTGTACCCTGGTGGCCGGGATCATGCTGATTAAATCCGGCACCACGGCGGAGAAAAAAACCCGGAAAGGGCAGGCGACCGCCCGTGGGGAGGCTGAACATGCCGTCGTTTGAGTGGATACACGCCGCGTGGCTGGCGCTCGCCATTGTGCTGGAGATTGCCGCGAATATCTTACTGAAATATTCCGCCGGTTTCCGCCGGCCGCTGTACGGGATCCTCTCGCTACTTGCAGTGCTGGGGGCCTTCAGTGCCCTGGGGCAGGCGGTAAAAGGCATTGAGCTTTCCGTGGCTTACGCGGTATGGGGCGGGTTCGGCATTATGGCTACGGTGGCGGCAGGCTGGGTGTTATTCGGCCAGCGCCTTAATACCCGGGGCTGGGCCGGGATAACCCTGCTGATGGTCGCCATGGTGATGATTAAACTGGCCTGATCAACCGGCGCCCCGGGCGCCGGTTTACTGTTGCGGGGCAAGCTCCGCCAGACTCTCCCGAAAGCCGGTGACGGATATCGCCCGGTTATCGGCCCGGTAGCGGTCTTTTGCCGCCGGGGCTGAGCTTTGTACCGCAATCAGCTGCCAGCCGCTGTCGGTTTTCAGCAGCAGCGGCGAGCCGCTGTCCCCGGGAAGGGTATCGCACTGGTGGGAAAGCACCGAGCGCTGTGCCCAGCCGGTGACCAGACAATCCTGATGGCTGTACAGGCTTTCCAGATGATCCTCCGGGTAACCGGACTGGGTCACCTTACGATTTGCGCGCTTCAGGGCGGCGGTGAGTGCGTCTTTATCGCCACTGAACAGGGGCAGCGGGGTGATGCCGGAGGGCGGATAGCGCAGCAGAATGATGCCGTAATCATAGGGGGCAGCACCGGGGGGGACAATCCAGCCGCCACCGTCGGCCTTCAGGCGGCGGCTTAGCCCCGGTGCGGCGATAGCATCAATATTATGAATCTCATAGCGCCAGAGACCGTCCCGGGAAATAAAACGCAGCGCCACGGGTTTATCCGGCTTACCGCCGGGCGGCATCAGCAGACAGTGGCCTGCGGTCAGGGCGACTTGTGGGGTTATCAGCGTGGCGGTACACAGATTTCCGCTGGCGGTTTCCAGCTGGCCGATAGCATCCCAGGGGCTGGCCTCCGGGTGGGTGACCTGCACCCGTTCGTCTTTGCCAAAAAACAGCGTTTTTTTATCGCTGGCGCTGATTGCGTCATCGCCATCATCGGCATGAACAACGGCAGGAAGCAAAAATAGTGAACCCATTAACAACACAATGGCTTTGCGCATATCACTCTCAGAAGGGGCGATTTTTCTTATTGTACCGTAACATGATGAGTTAATTATAGTCTTGCCTGAAGACGGAGAGAATAAAGTCCGTGCGATTAGCGCTGCGCTACAGATAAAAACTGGCGGTAATAATGCCGCAGATTATCAGGCACGCGAGGATGATTTCAAACAGATAGCGCCTTAGCATCATCTGTACTCCGCAAACAGAAAGGTCCGTGCGGCTTACCGCCGGAAACAGCAGAACGGAGGGATCCCATGCCCGGGTACTGTGACACACCCGGGCCTGGGCGTTACCGGCAGCGCGGTTTATTTAGCCGCCTGAGCTTTTTGCTCACCTTTGCTGACGACCGGGGTTTTGTGGTGTTTTTTCGCAGCCTGGGCTTTCTGCTCTACCTGGGCTGCAGGTTTTGCAGCGGCTTTTTTATGGTGTTTTTTGGCGGCCTGAGCTTTCTGCTCTGCAGCTGGTTTGGCGGCTGCTTTTTTATGGTGCTGATGGGTTGCTTTGGCTGCCGGAGCTTTAGCCGGTGCAGCGGCTGCGGTGCTGGTGGCAGGGGCTTCAGTAGTTTGCGCAGCGAAAGCGGCAGAAGACAGACCCATAGCAGCGCCAATAACCAGAGCTAATACTTTTTTCATCTCGACATCCTCGAATTGGTTTATGTGTCAGCCCCACTACGGGGCCGGTGAGATGAACTATAAAAGCCTGTGCGGCGGCCTTCAGTGAGTGATTAGTATCGGCGTGTAACCGAATGTACAATCCTCTCCCTTCAGGCCGTTAGTGAAGACGACGGTGCAGGCGGCTACCGGTCAGCAGTGCCAGCACCAGCAGTGCAGCAATAAAACCTCCCACCCCGGGCCAGCCATAACGATGCCAGAATACCCCCCCGAGGGTCCCGGCCACGCTGGAGCCCACATAGTAGCTGAACAGATACAGTGAAGAGGCCTGGCCCTTTGCCCGGCGCGCCCGGGGGCCAATCCAGCTGCTGGCAACCGAGTGAGCGGCAAAGAAGCCCGCAGAAAACAGCAGCATACCGGCAAATATCAGCCACAGAGTGTTAAAGAACGTTAGCAGCAGGCCAGCCAGCATCAGCGCGGTAAACAGCAACATCACCGGCCCCCGGCCATATCTGGCGGTCATCTGCCCGGCCTTCGGGGAGCTCCAGGTACCGGTGAGGTACGCCACAGACAGCAACCCGACAATCGCCTGGCTCAGATACCAGGGCCCCTGCATCAGGCGGTAGCCGATGTAATTAAACAGGGTGACAAAGGAGCCCATCAGCAAAAACCCTTCAATAAACAGCAGCGGCAGCCCCTGATCCCGGAAATGCAGATGCATATTGATCAGTAGGTTGTGGGGGCGCAGGGAAGAAGGGCGGAAATGGCGCGAGGGCGGCAGGATCTTCCAGAACATCAGCGCCGAGGCAAGGGCAAAACAGCCAATGGCAGCCACCGCGATACGCCAGCTGAAAAGATCGGTTATCACCCCGCTCAGCAGGCGGCCACTCATGCCGCCAATAGAGTTGCCGCTAATGTACAGCCCCATAGAGAAGGCGACAAAACTGGGGTGGATCTCCTCGCTCAGGTAGGTCATGCCCACCGCCGCCACCCCGCTCAGCGAGAGCCCCGTCAGGGCGCGCATCAGCAGGATCCCGTGCCAGCTGGTCATCATGGTTGACAGCAGCGTGCAGCAGGAGGCCAGCAGCAGCGCGGTGACCATGACCGGTTTACGGCCAATGGCATCTGACAACGGGCCGGTAAACAGCAGCCCCACGGCCAGCGTGGCGGTGGCTATCGACAGGGAGATACTGCTGCCGGCCGGGGAGATACCAAACTCATGCGAGAGCACCGGCAGTATCGGCTGAACACAATAGAGCAGGGCAAAGGTGGCAAGCCCGGCGGAGAACAGCGCCAGCGTCACGCGCATAAACCGGGGAGTGCCGCGCCTGATATAGTCATCCGGCTGGCGAGTGGGGGTCAGGGCGTCGGCATCCTGCACCGGCGCAGGTATGTCGGTTATTGTGCGGCTCAAAATGGATCCTTAATCAGACATCCCCGTGATTAACCGGAACGGGTACAACCGGATGTGATCCAGATTATGAAAATCAGATTGTTTTGTATAATATATTAATACTCTCAATTGATATTTTAAAAATATGAATATCGAGCTGCGCCACCTGCGTTATTTTGTTGCCGTTGCCGAAGAGCTGCACTTTGGCCGCGCCGCCCTGCGGCTGAATATCTCCCAGCCGCCCCTCAGCCAGCAGATCCAGGTGCTGGAGCAGCAAATTCACGCCCGCCTGCTGGCGCGGACTAACCGCAGCGTCAGCCTGACACCCGCCGGGGAGCAGTTTCTGGCGGATGCGCGCCAGATCCTGAGCATGGTCGATAATGCCGCCGCCCGCGCCGCCAGGTTGCACCAGGGGGAGACCGGCGAGTTGCGCCTGGGGTTTACGTCGTCTGCGCCGTTTATTAAATCCGTATCGGATACGCTTTCTGCGTTTCGCCAGCACTATCCGGATGTCCATATCCAGACGCGGGAGGTAAATACCCGTGCCCAGATAGGCCCGTTAAATGATGGCGAACTGGATATCGGCCTGTTGCGCAATACCCGGCTGCCGGATTCCCTGGCGTGGATGCCGATCCTGCACGAGCCCTTGCTGGCGATGGTGCACCGCAGCCACCCCCTGGCGGAGCGGCGGCGTATTTCACTGCGGGAGCTGGCCGGTGAGCCTTTTGTCTTCTTTGATCCCCACGTAGGGACCGGGCTGTATGACGATATCCTCGGGTTGTTGCACCGCTACGGGGTGGCGCTGAAAGTCACCCAGGAGGTAGGAGAGGCGATGACAATCATCGGCCTGGTGGCCGCCGGGCTGGGGGTGTCTATTTTACCGGCCTCTTTCCGGCGGGTGCAGCTAAGCGACATGGTCTGGCTGCCTCTGGAAGAGGAAGACGCCATTTCAGAAATGTGGCTGGTGTGGTCAAAACACCACGAGCGGGGCGCCGCAACGGAGCGCTTTATCAGTATGTTGTCTGCGGCCGCAGGGATAACAAAACATGCGGAAAGTCGTGGTTAATTGTGCGATATATCACAACGCAGGGTAAATATTTGACGCCATCCGTTGAAGTGCTTCAACATGGCACAAGATTATTTCGAAGCGCGAAAATATATGGAGAAGTAAGGTGGTTGCTGATAATCAGCCAGGGCATATTGATCAAATCAAACAGACTAACGCCGGGGCGGTCTATCGTCTGATCGATCAGCTTGGCCCGGTCTCTCGTATTGATCTTTCCCGCCTTGCCCAGCTGGCACCGGCCAGTATTACCAAGATCGTGCGCGAAATGCTCGAAGCACACCTGGTTCAGGAAACGGAAATTCAGGAGCCTGGCAGCCGCGGGCGCCCGGCGGTCGGGCTGATTGTTGAAACGCAGGCCTGGCATTACCTTGCCGTGCGCATTCTGCGCGGGGAGATAAGCATCGCGCTGCGCGACTTAAGCAGTGCGCTGGTGGCAGAGGAGGCCCTGCCACTGCCGGAAGATACCGCCCCCCTTTGCGAGCGCATCGTGAGCGAAATCGATCAGTTCTTTATTCGCCATCAGAAGCGCCTTGAACGGCTGACGGCAATAGCCATCACCCTGCCGGGGATTATTGATACCACCCGGGGGATAGTCCACCGGATGCCGTTCTACCAGGTGGAGAATATGCCGCTTGGTGAGGTCCTCAGCAGGCACACCGGGGTGCCGGTCTATATTCAGCATGATATCAGCGCCTGGACGATGGCAGAGTCGCTGTTTGGCGCCTCCCGGGGGGCAAGAGACGTCATCCAGGTGGTGATTGATCATAACGTTGGTGCCGGGGTAATTACCGACGGGCGGCTGTTACACGCAGGCAGCAGCAGCCTGGTGGAGATTGGCCATACCCAGGTGGATCCCTACGGTAAGCGCTGCTACTGCGGTAATCACGGCTGCCTTGAGACCATAGCCAGCATTGACAGTGTGCTGGAGCTTGCCCAGCTGCGCCTCAACCAGTCGATGAGCTCCACACTGCACGGCCAGGCGCTGAGTGTCGACTCCCTGTGCCAGGCCGCATGCCAGGGGGATTTACTGGCCCGGGATATTATTCATGGTGTCGGGAATCACGTGGGGCGTATCCTGGCGATTATGGTTAACCTGTTTAACCCGCAAACCATACTGATAGGCTCGCCGCTGAATCAGGCTGCGGAGATCCTGCACCCGGCGATTCTGGACTGTATTCGCCGCCAGTCACTTCCGGCCTACAGCCAGAAAATGGTGGTGCAGAGTACGCAGTTTTCCAGCCGGGGCACCATGGGGGGCGCGGCCCTGGTTAAAGACGCCCTTTACAATGGCTCATTGCTGATCCCGCTGCTGCAGGGATAATTAGCCACCCGGCGGATGAGCTATTTATCCGCCGCAGATTATTTGCTTTACTCCGTAAGGGGTATTTTTATTTGTTGTTCTCCCTCATTGTGGTTATTTCTTTCCCGGTTTCACGCTTACTGGCGATATATTTAATGTTACATTTTTGCTGTTAATAATTTTGGCGGGATTCATGAAAAATTGCGCTACCTCAATCTGAGGCCAGACGTCTTCTTTTAGACTTTAGCGCTATTACTGAGTCAGTTATTTTTTCCAGAATCACCGGAGTAGTCATGTTTAAGCGTTTTTTCATCACAGGTACTGATACTGCTGTCGGTAAGACAGTTGTGTCCAGGGCATTGCTACAGGCTCTGGCGGCCAGTGGCGAACGCGTAGCCGGTTATAAACCCGTTGCTAAAGGCAGCAAAATGACCCCGGAAGGTCTGCGTAATAAAGATGCCCTGGTGCTGCAGGACAGCGCCACAATAGAATTACCCTACAGCGCCGTAAACCCGGTCGCCCTGAGCGAAGAAGAGAGCAGCGTCGCCCACAGTAGCCCGATTAACTACAGCCTGTTGTCGGAAGGGCTGGCACACCTCAGCACCCAGGCCGATCATGTGCTGGTGGAAGGCACCGGCGGATGGCGCAGCCTGATGAACGACCTGCGCCCGCTCTCTGAGTGGGTGGTTCAGGAGCAGCTGCCGGTCATGCTGGTGGTGGGGATCCAGGAGGGCTGTATCAACCATGCCATTCTCACAGCCCAGGCCATTGCTAATGACGGCCTGCCGCTTATCGGCTGGGTTGCGAACCGTATTAACCCGGGCCTGGCGCATTATGCTGAAATCATTGATGTGCTGAGTAAAAAAATCCCCGCCCCCCTGATTGGCGAGCTCCCGTATCTGCCCCGGGCGGAGCAGCGAGAGCTGAGCCAGTATATCGACACCGGCCGTCTGCGCCACGTCCTGGCGGCAGGTTAAACCCGCGATACCGGGGAGCCGCCAGGCCCGCCGGTCACTTCACGCTGCTGTGGGTTGCCCCACAGTCATATACACCGCTTAGCGGTAGAGTTTTTTCTCAGCCACCGGGATCAGCAGCTCTGCCTGCCAGTGGGCCAGTGTCTGGCGGGCCAGCTCACCCAGCGCCTGGTAAAACGGGTGTCTGGCGCCCTCAGTAAACAGCTCAAGAAAACGCCCGGACCAGGGCAGAAGATGCCAGGCCAGCAGCTCGTCTACCTGCTGCGCCTGCCCCTGTTCTGCCAGCCAGGCGGCCAGCATCAGCAGGGTGCCGAAGTGATCGTCCGGCTCCTGTTGCTGCAGCTGATACTCAATGCCACAGGTGCGCATCCACTGGCGCAGCGCCAGCATAGAGTCGCCAAACAGCACGCTTTCTTTATCCAGCCAGACGGATCCCCAGGGCGGGGCCGGTAGGGCATCCGGGCCGATAAACAAACGTTGCCAGGCCGCCTGAAGCGGTTCGCCCGTGGTGTTGTCCAGGGCGGTGCTCAGTTGCCCGCACAGGGCCAGGGAGTGGGGATCCTGCCACGGCCACTGGCTGGCCCACTCCGGAGTGCGGAAGGTCTCCAGCAGCGGACGGGCTTCTTCACTGGTCGGGGCGTAGTAAAAAAGCGCGCCCAGCACCCGGCCGCTAATGGCAATACGGGTCATTCGTTGTGTTGCACAGGCTGAAGGCATAATGCGGTTCCTGATGATGATATTAAGCCGGGAGCACGCCCCCTGAGAGTGGCGTATTGTCTACGAAACCAGAAAAATGTCTTTAATACATATCAAGTTCGGGGGGATTTGGTATCGGGAGGGCGAAAACCCTCCCGCAAAGGTGTGTTATTGTCCGCTGTCGCCGTTGCGCACATAGACAATTTTGTGGGTGTCATTGGCGCAGTGGCCCACCACCTGGCCATTGTTCGGATCCAGCTGGTCATTGGGCACAATGGTCAGGGTAAAGCCGTTTTCCGGCACCCCGTTGTGAATAATCCGCTGTTCGATATCGGCTTTTACCCGCTCGCAGGAAGCGGGAGCCGCCAGTACCGGGGTGGCAACCATCATCAGTAATGCGCTGAGCCAGACCGTATTTTTCATTGTCTCGTCCTCTGTTGGTTGAGTCTGTTAATCATAGCAGAACCCCGCCGCATGCTGCTTAACATGCTGATATTTCGGATTAATGGCGAGGGGGAAGGGCAGTACGGTGGCCCGCCAGATACTGATGCTGGAAAATGCACATGCGGATCGTGTTGCGGTATTCACCGTTAATAAAGAACTCGTGGATCAGCTCGCCTTCCACCATAAAACCCAGTTTCTGGTAGATATGAATCGCTTTGGCGTTGTCTTTATCGACAATTAAATAGAGCTTATACAGATTGAGTACGGTGAACCCGTAGTCCATTGCCAGCCGGGCCGCCCGGGAGGCCAGCCCCTTGCCCTGATACTCGGGGGAGATAATTATCTGAAATTCTGCCCGCCGGTGAACGTGGTTAATTTCCACCAGTTCAACCAGCCCGGCTTTTTCGGTGTCGCACTCAATAACGAACCGCCGCTCGCTCTGATCGTGAATATGCTTGTCGTACAAATCGGACAGTTCAACAAAGGCTTCATAAGGCTCTTCAAACCAGTAACGCATGACGCTTGCGTTATTATCCAGCTGATGGACAAAGCGCAGATCCTCACGTTCCAGCGGACGCAAGCGGATGTGGTTAGTTGTTGACATGCGGGCTCCTCAGTCTGTGGGGAAAAGAACTGCCCGGCCCGGGCAGTTCTGGCGTTCAGGGGCGGATGGCAAAACCGGTGCTGCGATCCAGACAGCGGCGGGTGCTGGGCTCCCAGTAGGCGTTAACATTGCTGCTTTGCAGGCAGGCGTCCCGTTTGTCGAACGCGTTGTCTGCTTTATCCCACTCTTTTTCTGCCCGGGAGTTGATTTTCTGGCGCAGTGAACGGGTATCACCCCACTGTTCCTTGTCCATGGCGGCTTCCTGACGGCTGCGGGCATTATCCCCGGACTCAATAATCAGTTTGTTCGTTTGCGCACTGACAGGGGCGGTCATGAGAGCCGCGCCTGCCGCAAAGAGAGCCAGCGCCACGGTGCTGCGAATAAAAGTCCTCATACTCTGTTCCTTCTTGCTTTGTTGTGCCGGGCGAACCGGTCCCGACACTATAACACCGCACCGGTAGTGGCGAAAACCAGCGACCAGGGGCTCCGGTGACAGAAGCGATATTATCTGTTGGTAATATTGGCTTTATCAAGGCTAACTGGCTGTATTTTTGGATTTTTTACTATATTTACGGGATGGTTAATTAAATATACTTGTATGGTAGTTAAGTAAAAATGCCTTGTTCCCTGGCCCCGGATTCAGGGGTCGAAAATGCTTCTCTGCTGAATATGTGGAGTGAAAATGAAAAGTATTGTGATTGAGCGTCCCGATATATTAACGCTTGACGAGCGGCCCATACCGGAGCCGGGGCCTGGCGAGGTCCGGGTGAAAGTCCGTCTGGCGGGAATATGTGGCTCGGATAGCCATATCTTTCGCGGCCATAATCCTTTTGCCCGTTACCCGCGGGTCATTGGCCATGAATTCCTCGGCGTGATTGATGCGACCGGCCCCGGGGTCGACCCGGAGCGGTGCGGGGAGCGGGTGGTTGTTGACCCGGTCATCAGCTGCGGGGAGTGCTATCCCTGTCGCCAGCAGCGGCCCAATGTATGCACCTCCCTGGCGGTACTCGGTGTTCACCGGGACGGGGGGTTTAGTGAGTATGCGGTGGTGCCAGCCGCCAATGCCTGGGTGCTTCCTGAGCACATCAGCGATGCTTACGGCGTCATGACCGAGCCTTTTACGATTGCCGCAAATGTGACCGGGCAGGTTGCCCCCCAGCCGGACGACATCGCCCTGATCTACGGGGCCGGGCCCATGGGGCTGACCACGCTCCAGGTGCTGAAAGGGGTGTATCAGGTCAGCCAGGTCATTGTGGCTGATTTTATTGATGAACGGCTGGCGATGGCCAGGGCGTGCGGGGCCGACTGGGTGATTAACAACCAGGAGACACCGCTGAATACGCTACTGGCTGAGCGCGAGACTCGCCCCACGTTGATTATTGATGCGGCGTGCCACCCGGCAATCCTCGCCGAGGCGGCGGCGCTGGCCTCTCCGGCGGGCCGTATCGTGATCATGGGGTTTTCTTCCCGGCCCAGCGAAATAGCCCAGCAGGCAATCACCGGCAAAGAGCTGACTATCTATTCATCCAGGCTGAACGCCAGAAAATTTCCCGTCGTCATCGACTGGCTAACCCGCGGGCTGATTGATCCCGGCAAACTTGTTACCCATCAGTTTGACTATCAGCAGGTTACCCGGGCGATTGAACTATTCGAAACCGACCAGAAACAGTGCTGCAAAGTGCTGCTGTCATTTCCCTGAAAATAATTATTGTTGCGAGTGTGTGGTCCGCAGAATTGATTACGGATAACGATTATGACCCAACATTCTTCTACACGATCGACCTCTGATTTGGTTAAGGCCGCCGTCTCCGGCTGGCTGGGTACTGCCCTGGAGTTTATGGATTTTGAGAGTTATATAGCTAATCCATTTGATTTAATTGGTTTTTATGCAGACTTTAAATTCCAGTGGGGCACCGGTGGGGCAAAGCCGCTTAATTTTGAGTTCAGAATGGCTAACTGAGCCTCATTATTCTCCGACATCCACTTCCCGTACACCTGGAACAGCATCTGGGCATCAGCATGCCCCATCTGCGTGGCAATAAAATTGGGGTTGGCTCCGGCCGTTAGTGACCAGCACGCATATGTGTGGCGGGTCTGGTACGATTTCCGGTGCCGGATCCCTGCCCGCTTTACCGTTGTGTCCCATGATTGCCGGATCCCGTCCACCGTCATGTGTTCGCCGTGACGTTTTGACCTGGCCGTAACCGACGGCAAAAATACGAATGTGCATTTCTGAATGTCAGAACGCCCGTACTCACGCGATTTAACGCTGATCAAGTGTTCTTTGCCAAGCCGTGTTAGCTCAGCCTGGGTTTTCAGTGCCTGTATTGCGGGTTCTATCAGATGTATTACCCGGTTTGTTCCGGCCTGAGTTTTTGGCACGGTGAATTCACCTCTGGCAAAATTGCGCCTGATCATCATTGTTCCTGATTTCAGGTCAATATCCTCCCACGCCAGCCCACATAGCTCGCCAGGGCGGATCCCGGTATAGACTGAAATAGAAATCATGTTGCGCGTCTGCTGATGGCGGCAGGCGTCGATCAGGCGAATAAACTCATCCCGGGTCAGGGGGTCAGGCAATACCCGGGACTCTTTTAGAGGTGAGATGCTTTTAAACGGGTTTTCCTGCAGGTAGCCATTTTCCACACCGAACTGGAATACAGCATACAGATTTGTCATGTAGTTATTCACAGTGACAGCTGAGCGTCCAGGCTCTTTAACTGTGTAGTTTGGTCTTGGCAGCTGGTATCCGGTCAGTAGCTCCTTGCGGATTTCCATGAGTTTTTCTTTATTTACTGCGGATGCCAGTATTTTTGGCCCAACGATGGCCAGCACATTTTTGACAACGGTGCGGTAGGTGCCGATTGACGTTTCTGCCACCTCCGTTTCTTTCAGTGACAGAAATTTATCAGCCAGTTCCCTGAGTGTCAGATCCTGACTGGCCTCTCCGAATTTGACCAGGTTGGCCGAGTCAGGAAACTGGCTCGCGTAGTCGAAATGACCGGTCTTAATGGCATAGCAAATTGACGTCCTCAGTTCACCGGCAACTTTTCTGTTTTTGGGGGTGTCAGGAACCCCCAGGCTTTCACGTACTCTGACCCCTTTGTAGATGAACCACAGGCGCAACGTTCCCCCGTGATTTTCCACTCCTGTTGGGTATTTCATAACGATTCCTCGTTGGTTAATGGTCAGAGTATTTAAACAGTTTTACGGCTCGGTTTCGCGGGGGCCTGCCGGGCTATCCAGCGATCAATAGCCGGTATGTTGTAGAAACATGGGCTGTTATCGTAGGGCTCTCCGTCAGCTGCGACATGTTTGTATTCGCGTCCCTCCAGGAAGCTCTTTTTCCTGGCGTTCTTTAACGTCCCTTCTTTCAGCCCTTTGAGAGCCATTATTTGCTCCTCGGAGACCCATTCACCAGGGTCCGCTATGATGTACGTTACCTCTGCCATATCATTCTCCACGCCCCTGGTGGGGCAATTGATAATTCAAAATCAGACATCGGCCGGGGCAGGGTTACCACGGATAATGTGTCTCATGCTATCGCTCCGTTAAAACGCCTGTCAGAACGCCGATCTGCCAGTTCAGCTGGCTGACCGTGATCCCCAGCGGCTCCAGCTTTTTCAGGTGACTGAGAATGACCCGGCGGGAGATGATATCCCGGTGCATTTCAGGGTTTGCCGCCCGGGCGGCTTTGTAGTCGTTTATTGCTGCCCGGGCTACAGTGCGCAGGGCATTTCGGGTTTCAGTGTTCATGAGAACTGATCCCCCTGATACATGACAACCATACCCAGTTTTTCGGCCAGGGCATTTTCTGCCCGGGCACCTGCTGAATTCTCCCAGCCATCGAGCATGTAAACCCCGTCGGCACAGCGAATCATTGCGCAGCAGATGTCCATGTATTCTCGTTGCTCCAGGCCATCCGGCAGGATTGCCGGGTTCAGAACAACATGTCCGTCGCCGGATAACAGCGTGGCTGCGCTGTGAAATTCACTGCGATTAAATCCCGGGATCCCGCTCATCGGTCCGGCAATGTACACTCTCATGCTGCCACCTCATCAAGATATTGCTGGCCAGCGTCCTCAAGAGCTGGTTTGCTCACTGTGGTAAAGATCCCCCGAGGACTGATAAATGGGCGCCAGATAAAGAGCAAAGATCCCTTGGGGTTGGACTGCCTCTTTCCTGACACACTGGCCGGTACAAACTGAATGCGGCCGTTGGTAATTAACCTGATTTCATCAACGGTCTGTAATGCCAGGCTGAACCATCCGGTTGAAATATCGGCCGGCAGCAGCATTACGACTGTCTGGTGCTGCTTTTGACACTGTTCTGCCGCTTTGCGGATCCACGGTGTAATGTCGGAATATGGCGGGTTACACCAGATCGCCCCGTAACTGCTCCAGTCACTGTTTAACGCGTCTTCATGCTCTGTCATGAACCGGGCGCACAGCGCGTTATGTGGCGCCGCGGCAACGTCCAGATAAAAACCAAACTCAATATCCAGCGCCGTGAAAATGCTGGCGGGCGTCTGCCACAGATCCCGCTCAGGCACTGGTGTTTTTGAACCGCCGTAGTCGCTCATTAATCCCCCATTAATCTGCCGCGGCCGGTGGTGGGCATATTCACCGGGTAAACATCAGGCGATGATCCCCAGGCTGTCTGAGATTTAAATCTGTGCGGGAGAACATACCCGCGACATTCATGAACCTGTTCCAGTTCTGTAGCGGCTGGCTCAGGTATAGATACGCCGAACAGCGCCGCCCAGTTGACCATCCGTTTCAGCTCTATGCGCACCCGTTCCCGTACGCGCGCATCTGGATCTGTGACATCATCTGACAGGATTTTCTCCAGTTGATTTTTTCGTATCTCTTTGTTATTGCTGAGCATATCTGGGTCCTCAAAATGGGATCTCGTCGTCGAAGTCCATTGGTGGCTCGCTGGAAGCGGGTGCCGCTGGGGCAGACTGCTGCTGCGGGCGCTGCTGAGCACCACCGCTGAACTGTCTGCTGCCATGAGTCTGGCCCTGGCCGGCGGTGTTACCGTCCTGACGGCCGCCCAGCATCTGCATGGTGCCACCGACATTTACCACCACCTCAGTGGTGTAGCGCTCCTGGCCGCTCTGATCCTGCCACTTACGGGTACGCAACTGGCCCTCGATATAGACCTGTGAGCCCTTGCGCAGGTATTCGCCCGCCACCTCTGCCAGCTTTCCGAACAGCACCACCCGAGTCCATTCGGTCTGCTCTTTCACTTCTCCGGTCTGCTTATCGCGCCAGGATTCAGATGTTGCCAGGGTAATGCCGGTAACCGCGCCGCCATTTGGCAGATAACGCACCTCCGGATCCTTCCCCAGGTTGCCGACCAGGATCACCTTGTTGATTCCACGACTTGCCATTTATTCCACCTCACTTGATTTCATCAGCTCAGATTTTCTGGCCTCGTAGACTTCCTGGGCTTTTGCCTGCTCAGGCGTATCGCGTAACGTCCTGTATGCCTCTGCCCATGCAGCTTTGAGCGCATCAAAACTGGCGACAGACTCTGCAACATGAACGAAATGCGCCAGGTCAATCTCCGGCTTGGTTCTGCCATCGTTTAACCATTCAACCAGGCGGGCGCCCACACGTTCATCTATGACGGTGTAGTCGGAGTTAGAGAACAGGCCTGTACGGTCTTTTGATGCTGACGCTGTGTGAGTTTCATGGTTGATGTCGAGAACGGTAGTAAATTCGTATTCAACACCGTCGCGTTGCTCTGATTTCATCCCCAGCTTCACCACCTTTTTGCTTCCCTCAAGCTGGGCTGTTTCCGTCTTGCTGCGCATGGTGGCTACCACGTGGCAGTTAACCCGCAAAATGGCATCCAGAAATTTACGGTGGCGCGGAGTTAATGAGCTCCAGGTCGCGTGGGTATTGCCCTTGAATTTTGTTTTGGCGACCGTGTCCAGGTCGTCCAGGCAACCACCAACGCCACTCCATTCGTGAGATATCGAATCGATAACCAGATTGTCATAGCCTGCATTTTCTGCGGCGGTTATAGCCTCAATGAATCTCTCCGGGCTAAATGGGGGATCCAGTTCCAGCACATCAAAATCAAACTCAGTGGAGTACAGGGAAGCGCTGCCTTTCTCGGTATCTATTACGGCCGTTCTCCCCCCCATGCTTTTACAGATAATGAGCGCGCTGTATGTTTTCCCTGCTCCGCTGGGCCCGGTAAGTGCCAGCCGCAGCTTGGCTTTCTTTCTCATGGCTTTTTCAAATTTCATAATCATCCCCAGAAATTAAAACGTGATGGACATACCCACGCTCTGCCGTTCAGAGCGGTGATCTGCAATAGCATCCATTTCCGCCAGACGTTCCTGGACCCATTCGTCGATAACAGAGAAATCCAGTTGTTCCAGCACCTGGCGCGTGTCAACCGTGCCGTCGATCACCACGCCATCCAGTTCCATAATCTGGTTGCGCTGGCTGTCGAGGTAGCCATGCGCCCGGTCGTATTTGCATTTAATTTTCATAGTCACCTCAGTAACGAATAGACACGGCAGGGACGTTTCCCCGGATGATTTCCCGGAGGCACATTTCTGCAAATTCATCGGGGATGCCGGCCAAAACCAGAGCGGATTTAGCGTGGCTATTTACTGTGCGACGATGCTCAGTGTCAGCAGCACGCCGGGCATCTTCCTCAGCAATACGATTTACTTCTGCTATCCTGGCCTCTTCAGCCGCAGCTGATTTACGACGTTCGGCTTCAATCGCTTCCTGCTTTTCGCGCTCTGCCCGGATAGCGGCTTCTTTCGCATCCAGTTCAGCTTTCTGCTGAGCCTCAATGCGTTCACGTTCCGCTCGCTCTGCTGCTGCTTTTGCTTCTGCCTCACGGCGCTGCGCGGCTTCAATATCTGCCAGGGCCTTGCGTTCAGCTTCTTTCTTTGCCAGTTCAGCGGCGGCGTGTTTCATATTTTCTTCGCGGGCGATGCGCTGGCGCTCTTCTGCTGCTTTTCGTTCTGCCGTATCACGGTCAAACTTTTCATTCAGTAGCAGGGCTATTTCATGATCAGCCTCGATGCGCTCAGCCAGTTTCCGGTTAAATTCGGCATTCAGCTCCAGCGCTTCTTCATGCCAGGCATTCATCTGATTTTCCGCTGCAATGCGCTCCTGCTCGGTTTCCCACTCAGTGAGCGGGCGACGAACTTCATCACGCAGGGTGTCGCATTCAGTGACGAAACGGCGTAATTCAGCCTCTGCTGGCTTTACCGCCTCTTTCAGGTGGCGCAGATAGTTACGGCCAGGCTCTTCAATCGCTTTCTTGCTGCGTGATACCTGGGCGGCCAATGACGCTACACGCGCCCGGCCTTTAGCGGTGGATAGATCTGGCACTTCGTTTACGGCATCACGGATCTGCCGGAGATAATCATCAAGACCATTTGGCACATACAGTGCAGGGGCCTGCTCAGGGTTTATTTCGATAACAGCTAGCTCAGACATTGTTACCTCCCGAATTTTTGGTGTAGGAATACCGGCACCGAATAGGCTGCCAATGCGTTAATTTCGTTTTGTTAATGGCTCAGGCCGTGACCCATGCCATTCAGAAAAACCTCCACCAGCAGAGCTGTGGTGTAGGTGCGCTCAAATCCGCGATGCATGTACAGGCGTCCCTTGACGTTTGCTGATGCCGTCCAGGTGCCATCTTTGTGCCTAACCAGCATTCCTGGCTGAACGGTGCCACGGTTTACTGTCTGAGTGCCGTAGTGCTGATTGACCATCTCATCCTCTCCTGTGGCTGTTTTTAATGTCATTCCAGTACTGGAATGTGCAGCGAATATTTGCATCCAGAACGGCCTGTGTTGCGGCTATGATGTCTGCGTGCCAGATAACGCATATCGTTGCTCGCATGTGGACATAGCGCAGTGATGGATCTGCTTGATTCATCAGAATCCCTGCACGAGCTGCATCCTGAGAGCTATCAAAGCTAAAAATGACCTCACTCATCTCATCCTCTTTCCCTTATCGCCGGGTCGCGGAACGTTTATCGAAGCAGCGGTGTGCGTTGCTGATGGGATGATAATGTACTAATGGTTCATTAAAGTAAAGTACCAAAAGTACATATTTGATGTAAAAATAGTTCACTTGAGCGTAACCAAATGAACTTTATGTATATTTATTTTTGATTGTTTATGGCATGCGTCTTTATAGACGATTGTCATAAGATACAGACATGAAGAGTGGTGAATATCATTCGGGGGTCATGTGTGCTGAATGCTGTGAGGTTGATTAAAAAATGAGCAATTCAATGCAATGGCCATGGTGATGGCTACTTAAGAATTAGGCCATTAAGTGCATCAATAATTTTTGAAACATAATTACCAAAAACATATACACAAAAGGCAAATGCTACGCTGACCACTGCGGCGGATGCCTTTATGGTAGTTTTGATAGATTCTATACCTGTTTCAATTTTAGTTAATCTGGAATCTATTGCCTTAATATCTGATTTTACTTCAGAAATGTCACGCTTTATGTATTCGACGTCAGATTCAAGTCGGGCAACCCTGATTTGCATATCATCTCCTCCACCCCCGTTACCACCCTTAAATGATGGACTATCTGCAGAAGATAATCCACTAGTTAAATTTATGCTTTCCATCCCTGGACGGAGTACAGTTACATTTTCACTCATTTCACTCTACTCCTATCTTTAATTTTACCTTGAAATAGGATTGGTGGGTTTCGATTAATGTTTTATTTTTCATGTTAAAGAGTTTGGCCTCAATGGTATATATCCCCTCATCTGTGAAAGGTATTTGAGGCATGTTGGCATTCAGACCAACTGCAAGTTCATCTGGCTTCGATGATGGATCTTCCGCTTTAAATATTTTTTCCCTATCCCAAGAGTTATCGATGATAGAAACGCCATCTCTGGTGATATCAAACCATAAGGTATACGTCACATCTTTTTTTAAGCATATGAAATAGAAGGCAATATTTAAAGTTGCCTTGACTGGTAATTTTTCACAATCGAATGTCAGGACAGGAGTAATCCCAGCCGCTTTTTCACCGATTCTTGCGAACGGAAAGACGCACGATATTTTTTCCTGCAAATCACTCTCCTTTATACCTATATCAGCTTAATTTCTACTTCTATATCCACACCGATGATCATCCGTGGAAATGATAAGCTCTAGACTGACTGACAAGCACCTTGGCGCAGATAATTAGCTCAGCGGAATTTATATCGTCGATGTACCATGTCTCGTATTTTTTATTGTCCGATATTACTGCTAACCTTTTGTATTGTAGCTGTAATCTTTTTACGTAAAGGTTATTGTCGAGTATAAAAATGTAGATCCCATCACCATCGAAGAACCCGATGCTAACATCGATAAAAATCTGGTCACGCGGCTCAAATGTTCCAGACATAGAATCACCGTTAACGGCAATCATCTTGATGTTTTCGGCGGGCCTGCCACCAAACAGGGCGTGCGCCTCCTCGCTTGAATACTCAATGGATTTTATTGTTTCGATGAACTCATCCCTGAGCATCACGCCAGAACCAGCACTGGCGTTTATATCAAAGACTTCCACCCGATAAATATCGTCATTTATCGCCATGTGCCCCTCAGATATACCATCATCAGTTGAGTCCCCCAGAAGGTATGACGAGGACGTGCCGAGAATAGAGGCCAGAACCTGCAATGTGCCTCTCCGTGGGATGGATTCTCCGTTAAACCACTTACTGACAGCCTTAGGGGTAACCTTCATACGGGCGGCAATATCAGCCTGCCGTCCGTGGATCAGCAATCCAGCTTTATCACAGGCCAGCGCCAGCCTGACAGAGAATTCTTTACGCGCTTTATCTTCATGAACCATAGGTTCAATCATAATACCACTTGCGTGAACTATCAGTTCCGTCATAATATGTACCTAAAGTTCATTTTGAGGATTAAAATATGGGCCCAAGTAATCTCGGGGAAATCATTAAATACATCCGCGTTCCAGTTGTTGCTGAGGTCTGCGGCCGTTCCCCACGAGCCATTTACAAATGGATGAGAAGCGGATGCCTTCCCCGTACAGAGTGGACCGGAGAAACCGACTACGCCCGAAGAATTTCTGTTGCATCAGATGGAAAATACTCTCCAGAACAAATTCTGGAAGTGAGCAAACCTAAGCAGGTCGTGTAACCATCGGCCTGCTAACCCAATGAGGTGAATATTGCCTATGACAAATGCAATTGCACGCAACTCCGAGCTGCCAAAACTAAAGCCGATTGAAATGGAAGGGCTAATTCTCAATCAGCTTGCTGATCTTGGTCAAAAACCAACCGCTGAGGCTTGCGGATTGGATGAGTCGACAATTAGCCGATGGAAAGGGAAAGGAGGGCATCTGGAGCAGTTTTGTCGATTTTTGGATGCTCTGGGCCTTCAGCTGGCGCCTCCCGGGGCGGTTCTGGTTCGTCGGGATTACCTTTTTGCTATGGAGACTTTGGCAGAAATGGGGATGAAAGCTGAGCGCATGCGGCCGGATCCGCTGGGGTGGGACTGATGGGTATATCAAAAATGTCGAAAGCCGCGGTGCGCGAACACCAACGGCTTTCAGGCGCAAAAACGGAAACCTTTGCAGGAGGAATGATGGCAAAAATTAATCGTCATTACCAGACCGCTGTACATAAAAACAATACTCGCGACCGCTTCGTGCGCTCGATTAATCCAGTAGTGGCCGAAAAGATGCGCGCCATCCTGGAGGAGTTGAAGCGTAAGGAGGAAGGCCGTGGGTAATCTCGTAACAGTAACCCCAATCAGGCCGTCTCTGGCGGTCGTGGAGCGCCAGGTGGCAGATCTCGATGACGGATATACCCGCATCGCTAATGAACTGCTGGAAGCGGTTATGGCTGCCGATCTGACGGCTCGCCAACTGAAGGTAGTTCTGGCGGTAATCCGAAAAACCTACGGTTTCGGTAAGAAGTTTGATCGTATTACAAATACCCAGATATCTGACATGACAGGCATTCATCACACGCACGTGTGTAAGGCTAAAAACGAGATGATAGGCATGGGGGTCATTATCACAAACGGGATAATGATCGGCGTAAACAAAGTTGTTTCTGACTGGAATTTCAATATTAGCCAACATAGCGAAACATTAGCCGAAATAGCTAATAAAAGGTTAGCTAAGTCAGCTAATACCAATAAGCCAATTCAGCTAAACACAAAAGAAACTATACAAAATACAAAAAGAAAAGATCCCTCCAAACCTCCCAAGGGAGGTCGTGAAGGCGGCTCTCTTCGTGATGAATTAATTACCCTTCTGGAAGGAAAATTCGATTTTAACAAGGCTGCCGCACTGCATGACGCAGTTGAAGCAATGATTATTGACGCTGGCTACGAGTGCATCCGCGAATTCAGGGTTGCTGATCGAGGTGATGGACGCCCTGGACGTATCGATTTGCTTGCATCCAACGGCGAAGGGGATGTTTGTGGCATTGAGATTGATCGCATCACCCCAAGGGATAAGTCTGCGGTCAAACTCAAACAGGTAGCCAGTGGATTTATCTTGGTGCGTGAAGGTGTTGTTTCTGACCATTACGAGTTAGATGGCATTCCTGTTATCAGCGCTCACCCGCTCAGCTCATCATCTGACGGTGTAAGTCGTGATGAGATTATTAAAAACTCCAGGGAAGCACTGGAATTTTACAACGCTATGGCTGGTGCTAAATGCCAGGATTACAAGCCATTCATGACGCTTCTGGCTCCAACGCAAAGCCGTGATGGTTACTCACTGAGCGATCTCAAAGCCGTTATCAAATGGGTCGTTATGACGTGGAAGCGGCGTAATGACTCGGTTGCTAAGCCTAATAATATTTGCCGCGTGACCCGCTTCGATGGTTACCTGTCCGACGCCCTGGTTTGGGCTGACGGGCAGGGAAGCAACCCTGTGCCGTGCCCTCACAAAGAAATTATCGCGCTCTGGAACGAGAAGTTCCCCGGGAAATCCGTGGTGATGCATGAGTGGAGCTCCCGCCGCCCGGCATACCGCAACCTGGCTGCAGTGTGGAATGGCAAGACCAATCAGGGGAACTGGCGTGAGGTTAAACACCTGGGCCAGGCATTCGACCTGATTGGAAAATCAACCCTGTTCAGCGGTGCTGAGAATAAACCCTGGCTAACCCTGGACTGGATACTCAAACCGGAAAACTGGGGGTCTGTCTACGAGCAGGCCATCAACGAGCACAGGCAGCGTAAGGGGATCATCGCATGAGCCGGTTTATCGATTTTTACGCGGAGCAGTGTGTACTGGGCGCAATACAGCTCTCTGGCGATGACTATTCCGATGCGGCGGTGGATGCCATCGAGGGGCTGAGTGAGAGTGATTTTAGCGTGGCTGCTCATCGGTTCATCCTGCGCTCACTGAAACGCCTGAATGCCGCCGGTTCCGGTATCGACCTGATGACTCTGACAGCTGATATCGAAAGTGCAGGCGATCTGGAGAAGGTCGGTGGTTTTGCGTACCTGGCGGAAATCGCTAAAAACACTCCGTCAGTCAGCATGCTGCCAACCTATGCGCAAAAGCTGCGTGAGTTTGCGATGGGTCGCCGGATGCTGGAAATTCTGAACAACGGCATTAGCCGACTGAATGAGCCGGGTGTCGGTTCTCTGGAGGATGTCATTGGAACTATCCAGGCTGACGTGGGCAGCGTTGAGTCCGGTAGTGATAGCGGAACCCGTCAGATCATGGATGGCATAACCCTGTCTCTCGATACGGTCGAGGCCATCATGAGTGGGGAGATCTGGAAATACAAAACCATGCTGGGAATGGATGACATCGACCGGGCATTTGGCGGGTTCAATAACACCGATTTTATTGTGGTCGGTGGTCGTCCCGGGATGGGTAAAACCATGTTCAGCACTACCGCAACGGAGACTATCGGCCTGAAACGCAATAAGCCGGTGCTGTTTTTCAGTCTGGAAATGCCTATCGAGCAGATTTCCGAGCGGATCGCATTTCACCGGGCCCGTATCAGCAAAGAGCAGTTGCTGGGGGAGAACGGGGCTAATCAGGACGAGGCCTGGGGGCGGATCAGTGACTGTCTACGCGAGTTCCAGGACGCACCGATTCACATCAACGATAAAACCTCTCTGAGTGTGCACCAGATCCGCGCCGAGGCACGCAGGATGCACAAACAACTGGGTGGCCTGGGCGTCATTGTCGTGGACTACCTCCAGAAAATGAAGATGAGCAACCCGGAGAACATGAACCAGTCCGTGGGTGAAATTGCAACCGGGCTCAAGAATCTGGCGAAAGAGTTGCGCTGCCCGGTCATCGCCTTAGCTCAGCTTAACCGCGCTGTCGAGCAGCGTGCTAATAAGCGCCCGGTTAACTCGGATTTACGGGAGTCAGGGGTGATCGAGCAGGAGGCTGACGTAATTTTCATGGTGTACCGGGATGAGAAATACAACCCGAACACCGAGCATAAGGGCATCACAGAAATTATCTGTACAAAGTCGCGGCATGCGCCAGGCGCAGAGAAAACCTACTACTTCAGCAGCCGCCTTTCCGGACTTGACCCGGTGGTATTTCAGCAAAATGAATTGAGGAATTACGACTATGACATTGAATGCTAATGCAGCACGGAGTTCCAGACTGGGGATCAACACCATTTTCGACGAGTGCCGTGCCAACTGGCAGGGCTACCAGATTCATAAAATTTTTAGCGGGGTGCGGGCATGAGCGCTACCGCCTATTACAACGAAATAGACCAATTTGCAGCTCAGTGGCTGCGTAACCTGATTGCTGGCGGTCATATTGCCCCAGGCGAAGTAGACGAAAGGAGCATTGAAGATGTCACACCTGACGACCTCAGAGGATTTACACAGTGTCATTTCTTCGCCGGAATTGGTGTCTGGAGCCTCGCATTGCGGCGGGCAGGATGGCCTGATGATAAGCCCGTCTGGACTGGTTCCTGTCCGTGCCAGCCTTTCAGCGCGGCAGGCAAAGGTGATGGGTTTGCTGACGAGCGGCACCTTTGGCCCTATCTCTTCCATCTCATCAGCGAGCGCAGACCTCAGCATGTCTTTGGCGAACAGGTTGCAAGCGGTAACGCAAATGCATGGTTCGATCTTGTACAAGCAGACCTGGAAGCAGTGGGCTACGCCTTTGGGCTTGTGCCGTTCACGTCAGCGGGCATCGGTGCGCCGCACATCAGAGAGCGGGCCTACTGGGTGGCCAACGCCGACAGCGTCATCAGTGACTGGCGCGGGAACGTCAGGGCGCCAGGGCGGGATGAATATTCAAACAGCGGCGATGATGTCCGGCTGGCCGACGCCGGTCGCGAACATAAAGGATCAGCCAGAAACACAGAGAGGGCTGGAGAATCTTGCCGGGCTGGTGAAGATGGCGGGCTGGGTAACTCCAACATCGCGCGACTGGAAGGACTCAGCGGGAATGACGGCGCAGCGGGACGGGAAGGCACGACTGGACCAGCTTCCGCGCCAGGCGTACACATGCGGCCCCTTGAGGTTAACGGTTTTTGGCGAGATGCGGACTGGCTCTTTTGTCGGGATGGAAAGTGGCGTCCAGTTGAACCCGGCACATTCCCGCTGGTTGATGGGGCTACCGCACGCATGGGACGAGTCGAGCCCGGGGTGGCCAGAGTGGCAAGCCGCAACAGGGTTGGCCGCTTAAAGGGGTACGGGAATGCAATCAACGCCGAAGCTGCCAGGGCTTTTATCACTGCATATATGGAGGTCAGCCATGACTGAAATCACAGAACTGACACAAGAAACTGCCCGCGAATCGGGGAATATTTTGATTATCGTCGCTGCACGTATGGATCGCCGCGAGTTTTTTACACCATTGCATGCCCTCTGTGAGTCCGGGAAAAGAGTCGTTAGCACCAGGGCGTTGTGTGATGCCGTAGAACGCGCAGAAGAGCGTATGGTTAGCCAGGTTTCGAAAATTGTTGATGGTCACGACAGGTTGACCAAAAAACTGAAGGAGGCTGAATCCCGAAATGCTGAGCTGGTAGAGGCACTGGAGAAGACGCAGCAGCGCATAGCCGAGCTTGAGGCCCAGGTAGAGCAAATGAAATCTCGCGAACTGGTTATCTCACCTATAACCCTGGCTGAGGCGCTGGCGGAATATGAGAAAAAACTACCGTGGGTAGAGTTGATAAAAAACCTGGCCGCCAGAAACACAGGCATTCATAGCCAGGATGTTCTGTTCATCGCAGAGGTATACGAACGTTATATCGCCGCTGTCTCCCCGGAAAACATGCGCCAGATGCTGGCGGAACTGGATGCCGCCCGCCATCGTATCGCCGAGCTGGAGTCCCGCACCGTGAAGCTGCCACAGGAAGTTAGCGCCGGTGGTCAGGGCTATCAGGAACAGGTGGAGCGGGCGCTGGGCGATGCAGGCATCAAGTGGGAGGCTGAGTAAATGGCTGTTACAAAAATGCTTTGTGTTAGCTCGACAAAACCTGACTTGTTTACACCGGGCACTATATACGACTCAGAACCACGCGGTGCTGATATTTGCATTTGTGGCGACAACCTCGTTTGGTACGAAATGAGCCAGCGTATTGATGGACTGTGGTCCCTAATCGGTTTTCGGCAGTCAATATTGTTCAGGGAAGCCAACCAATGACCAGCAAATTAACAAGAGATGAACTCAACGATGTTGTCGCAACATACGGAAAAAGCCACGTCGCCCATCGAATGGCTGCTGAATTGTTGGCCGCAATGGACAGCGAGCCGGTGGCGTTGCGCTGGCGACGGGATGATAGCGATGCGCGATGGACATATGCATCCGCTCGTAAAATGCCTGAATTTATTGCGGCGGGGTTTACGAAAGAGAATGGCGTGGATATCGAGTATCTTTACGCAGCCCAACAGTCAGCACCGGTAGTGCCGGAAGAAAAGCCAATGCCAAATACACTGAGCATGTACGCCGTTGATGCAGTAGCTGCTATTGCCGAAGTGAGGGGCTGGAACGCCTGCCGTGCCGCCATGCTCGCGGGGAATGAACCTGTAAGCCGGGCTTACAAGTTGGGCCAGGCCGACATTACAGGTCATAACGGATAGCGCCGGACATAACGGATAACGCTACGTTGATAACGGATAATCGTAGACAGTAATCAGCAAACCCGCTCCGGCGGGTTTTTATCTCCTGTTGATTTTAAATTATCACCTGGTATTATTTACAGTATCGGCCTGAACAACCGGTATCGGAGCAACGCTGTGCTATGGAGAGGAAACCATGGCCCAGCTATTTATCAATATTCCCCACTTACTGACGCTACCCGGCGCCAGCGACTTTCTGCTATCAGCGTTCAGCCTCTGCGGAGGTGATGCGTGAAACAGCAATACACGCTCATCAACGATGCTATTAAGCGCAACGCGATAGCACATATCCAGTCGTTACCTGTAGATTCCCGATCGCCCCTGATTGTTGAGGCTCGGGAAGAAACCCGCACAGAAAAACAAAATCGCCTGATGTGGCCATTACTGAAAGATCTGTCTGAGCAGGTCGTTTGGTATGGCGAAAAGCTGGAGCGTGAGCAATGGAAGGATCTCATTACCGTTCTGGTAAATCAGACCCAGAAGGGGGAGTCGCAAAAGTCAGCGCCAGGCATTGGTGGCGGACGGGTGTATTTCGGCGTTCGAACGTCTAAATCCAGCAAACGCTATCTATGCGACGTCATCGAGGCCATTTATTGGTTCGGTACTGAGCATAATGTGACGTTTAGCGATAAGTCAAAACAGCGCATTGAGTGGGCACAGCGCTGGGGAGAAACCCATGCGTAGCCTCATGGCCAGCGTTATCGAGCGCAACATTTTCAGAGTCCGGGCCAGACGAAAGGCGCGTCCTGAATTAAATCCCTCGCAGATCCCCACATTCAACTATTCAGCACACCTGGCTGATGTTCGCTGGCTGCGTCACGCTGCGCGGAGGAAAAACCATGGCTAAGCAACCACGTCGCAAGTGCAAAGTCTGCCATGAGTGGTTTCATCCGGTTCGCGATAACCAGATCGTTTGCACACTGGAATGCGCCCGCGTTAACGGCAAGAAAGAAAATGACATTGCAAAAGCGGTGGCTCAGCGGGAAAAGAAAAAGGCTGAGAAAGCAGAGCGCGCTCGCTGGCGTGAAAAGAAAGAATCAGTAAAGCCGCTGAGTTATTTTGCTCGGCAGGCTCAACAGGCATTCAACAGTTACATTCGCTACCGGGATCGGGATCAGCCATGTATCAGTTGCGGGCGATTTCATGACGGTCAGTATCACGCTGGCCATTTCCGCACCACCGGCGGCAACCCCGAACTCCGGTTTAACGAGGACAACTGCCATAAGCAGTGCGCCCCCTGCAATAACCATCTTTCAGGAAATTTAACGGCATACCGTCCCGCACTCATCACCAAAATAGGCCAGGCACGTTTTGATGCGTTGATGGGACCACACAAGCTACCGAAGTGGACAAGAGAAGACTATATCCGCATCCGGGATGAATACCGGGCAAAACTCAAAGAGCTGAAACGCCAGGAGGCCGCGTGAACAGTGCTGACATGAATAATTACCAGAAAGCCTCGGTACAGCGTGCCGACCCTAACAACCCCTGGATTAAACTGTCTCAGGCTCCACGCCGTTCGTATCTGGGTAAATACCAGCGCATTACTCCGGCACAAAACCGCTGGGTTCGTTCACTACTCAATCTCTGGGGGAGCGCATACGGTGGCAGCGGAACCGGGCATTTATCCTGCGGTGGGGGGTTGTGGGCTATGGCGTTATCCGGCTGGACGGTAGAGCAACAGGAGCAGATCACTGATGTACTGGCCGGGTTGCGTAAAATCGGTTACAGCGGTGATGAGCTGATGAAAAAGGCCAGGGTGCTGATATGCCCGAAAAAATCATTGTCCGTGCTGATTGGAAATGCTGGTGATGAGGAGGAGGCAGCATTTATGGAGGCTATCATTCTCAAATCGTTCGGGCAGGGCAATCCGGTATATGAAATTGGCCGTGACTATTACACCTGGCGAAAAACGATTAACGACATGGCCCGGTGGATGCAGTTTTATTACGCACCATTTCTGACTGAAAAGCAGTGTATTGATCGGGTTCGCTGGTGTATCGAATTATTCAACTCTGCTGTCTTCTTTACATTAAAAGCTGAACTTGGATACGAAAATGAAGAAACTCGTAAAAAAGACTTGAAAACAAGTTTTGAAACTGCATAATTTATATATGCTTCGCAAAGCTGTGTCGCAAGCGACCTTAAAGAAATGAATTTAGAAAAGCCCGCCACCGTGCGGGTTTTTTATTGCTAAAAATATGGCCTCGCTTATGCGGGGCTTTTTCGTATCTGGCCCACTGCGTGACGGGCTCATAACCCAATCCATGCAGGTGCCTGCACTGCAATGCGGGCACTGGGCCACTTTTTCAGGTCCCTGACAATCACCCTCAGATACCCCATATCCCGCAGTGTCAGCGGGCCTTATTTCTCTATTTTTCCACACACAGCCTCAGCTACAACAGCGAGGTGAGAGATGAAAATCAAAATGCCAGACAAAATTGCCTCAGCCGTGGGGTACTGCACATCAGGCAGCCTCATATGCTGGGGCGGTATTGCCAGATGGATGCATGATCTCGACTGGAATTTAGTTGCAGTGGTCGGCGGCTTCATTATTGGCCTGCTGACGTTCTTCGTGAATTTCTACTTTAAACGCCGCCAGACGCGCGCCTATGAGGCAGCGTTAGAGCGCGGCTATGTCACCCCTCCGCCGCAGGAAAAATAACCATGGGCAACCTGATTAAAAAGATGTCGGCGGTAGCCGCTGCCGGTGGGAGTGCTGTTGCTATTGCGACCATGCTGATTACCGGCCCAACGGGCCATGATGGCCTGGAAGGGGTACGGTATCGGCCCTATCAGGATGTGGCTGGCATCCGGACAGTCTGCTACGGGCACACCGGCAAGGACATCATCCCCGGCAAAACATACAGCCAGGCGGAGTGCGATGAGCTGCTCAGTCATGACCTCGCCACCGTGGCGCGCCAGATAGCCCCCTATATCCGCGTTCCGGTGCCGGAAACCACCCGGGGGGCGCTTTACTCGTTTGTCTATAACGTTGGCGTCGGGAACTTCAAGACCTCTACGCTGCTACGGAAAATCAACCAGGGCGATATCCACGGTGCCTGTGATCAGCTGCGTCGCTGGACCTATGCCAGTGGCAGGCAGTGGCAGGGTCTGATAACCCGTAGAGAGATAGAGCGCCAGGTCTGTTTATGGGGTGACAAATGAATATCCGCTACACAGTGCTGATTGCGGCGTTCCTGATTGCAGTCGCCGGTGGGCTGATATGGTCGGCTAATCACTATCGCGATAAATATCTGGCTGAACAGAAACGCGCCGATATCGCCGAACTGGGTCTTAAATCAGCCACAGCCACCATCACCGACATGACAACCCGGCAGCGCGATGTTGCTGCTCTGGATGCCAAATACTCCCGGGAATTAGCCGATGCACAATCTCAGATTGAAAC
Organism: Shimwellia blattae DSM 4481 = NBRC 105725; assembly: GCF_000262305.1. NCBI lineage: Bacteria > Pseudomonadati > Pseudomonadota > Gammaproteobacteria > Enterobacterales > Enterobacteriaceae > Shimwellia > Shimwellia blattae. The sequence continues at coordinate 2,255,353 of NC_017910.1, read as the reverse complement.
TCTGCGTGGTGATGTCGCTACTGGCAAGCGTCGGTTGCAGCTCGCAGCCACCTGCACCCAAAAAGCAAGCACCACCGGAGCCGCCAGCCTGGATGATGGCGAATCCCCCCAGCTTACAGCCGATGCTGAGCTCAATTATTGGCGTCTCAGAGCCGGAATCGAAACCATCACAAAGCAAGTGACCGGATTGCAGCAATACATCCGGGAACAGTGCTTGAACTAACGGAGGTGAACATGCGGGAAGAAGAGCGCCGAAAGCTTGATCCCTTAAATCGCCTGCGATAGCGGGGGAAGGCATCCGTAACCACCTTAAAGAATTGTGTAACTCCGTAAGGGGGTGATCACATCTTGCTGACGGGTAAGCCGTAAGTGGCAAAGCAACGCTGTGAAGCGTGGCGAACGCTGCGAACTCCAATCCTGCGCATCTCACGCGCATATCAATCGAGATCCTTTCAGTAAGCGAGCCTGAGAATAGCCGTTGTAGGTGGCGACCTCTCTCGGGCGGCTTTTCTGTGAGACAGGCTCACTTTCTAAAAGGTAAACGCAATGACACATCAAACTGTGAATGTTTATGGATTATCTGTCCGTGTTGATGGTGATGGCCGGTACAACCTAAACGATTTACATGCTGCTGCAGTGGCGAATGGAGAGGCTACAGAGTCTCAGCGGCCAAACAAATTTATTCGTAGTGCCACTGTTAAGCGTTTTGTTTCAGCATTGGACTCCAGAGGACAAAAATGTCGTCTGGAAGAAAATCAGTCACTTAGCATTGTGAATGGCGGGGCAACTCAGGGAGTGTGGGGTGCTGAGTTACTGGCTATACGTTATGCCGCCTGGATTAAACCTGAGTTTGAAATCCAGGCCTACGAAACATTTCGTGAAGCAGTTATTTCCGGCCTCAGCAATATGAACCGGCTTAACCGTCTGGATTTGATTATTGCTACTGAAACAAAAGAAGTCAGTAACTGTGCGAGAACCATGAATAAGTAGGGCGTTGGCGGCCGAAAAAAAATACTGGCAGCTGCGCGCGAAAGGCTGGTTGATCAACTTGACCCTGACATGGTTGCGCTGATGGAAGGCAAAGCAGTCTGATTTATAAAATTCTGACAAGGCTATCTATCAGGTGGCCTTCGCAGAGTTTTGTATAGGTTTATGACGTAGCGTGTGTCGGTATTCCCCGGCCCCATACTTAATCAACCAGCAGGATATTCCAAAAATGGTAGAGATTACTCAGATGACCGAAGAGCAGCAATTCAAGCTGGAAGTATACAAACTGGTTCTCAATCAGAATGCAGCCGCCGAAGAGGCATTCCAGTTTATTGGCACTGATCAGTTAAAACTTGAACTGTTCAAAATCCACTATAACGCAGGTGGCTCTAACCCTGATACCACTTCGCGCACCGTTGAAGCGGTACGTAAGGCTAAAGAGGTTCTGGGCCTGTTTACTACCACGGCGGCCTGATATGGCTAAAACGAAGTGGCCTAAATTACCTCGGTTCTTCGTGCCATTGTTCCATTGCGCCAATGTTTATCTCTGTCGGTCAAAGGATGAATGGGAGCAGGCATGTCATCACCTCGGTGTGGATGCAGGCGGCAATGAAATGCTTGCTGGAGCAACGCAGACATATTGCAACACTGAGACTGGCGAAAATCTTTACCTACTCGGCGTATTCAATGGAGACATTGCCACGCTGGTTCATGAGTGCGCTCACGTAGCGTTCTATATCTGCCGAGATGTAGGTGTCACGACCTATCCTGGCGATGCCAACGAAACATACTGCTACATGCTTGATCGCATGTTCAGCCATTTTGCAGAACACTTTAAAAATAACATGGCGGAAGGAGAATAATCATGCCAGTAACCAGTATGCAGGCAGCGACGGCGGGGAGTGCAGTTGATCTGGTAAACGTTGTCACGGCCAACATGGCAAATAATTTTTACCCATTCGGCTCACTTAAGTCCGTTCATGCCACCGTTGGTGGAAAGGTTGAGTATTTTCAGCAAATCGGAGCAGGGATAACCCGTGTTAATCGATATGAAATTGTGGTCAGCAATGACCGAGCTGAATTTACCGAAAAAGTTAATGGGCTACTGAGTTCAGGATGGGCATTGCTTGGCGATATGTGCATTACTCAGCTAACACCTGGGCGCACATGCCAGTATGCACAGGCATTAACAATGACATTTCCAAGTTAAGGTGATTTATGGGTGACGAAACGAATAAAGGCGGTCGCCCATCGGATTACACAGAAGAGTTAGCGGAAACAATCTGCCTGAGACTGGCGGAGGGTGAATCACTGCGCTCTGTCTGTCGTGACGATGAGATGCCGTGTAAACAAACAGTGCTGAGATGGATTAGCCGAATCCCTGAGTTTCGCGCCCAATACGTGCGAGCTAAGGAAGAGGGGGCTGAAGCTCTGGCCGAGGAATTGTTCGACATTGCCGACGATGGATCTAACGACTGGATGGAAAAGCTGGATAAAGAAGGCAATGCCATCGGCTGGCAGCTCAATGGAGAGCATGTCCAGCGCTCACGACTCCGTATAGATACCCGCAAATGGTATTTGTCGAAAATCATGCCCAAAAAATATGGCGATCGCATTCAGCACGACCAGACGATTACGCTGGCCGACCGTTCAGATGACGACATTGATAAGCGAATAATGGAGCTGACGAATGGACAAGTTGCCGTTGCTTCCGGGGATGACCAAGAGCCAGAAGATTGAGCTAATCCAGTTGCTGGAAGAAAAGCAGAGACGGGAGAGTGTCTATCGTTATCGGCGCTTTTACAACACTCGTTACCCATGGCAGAAGAAGTTCATCGGGGCCACGGCTGATTACACTCAGGTAGCCCTCATCGCAGCCAACCGAACCGGTAAGACCGATACAGGGACAGGGATAGACGCTATCCATGCAATGGGTGATTACCCTGAAGGATGGTCTGGTCACAGATTCGATCATGCTCCGTTGATCTGGTGCCTGGGATATTCAGGTGAGAAATGCCGAGATCTTCTACAGACGCCAATCCTCGGGCGAAAGACTGATGCGGGATGGCAGGGCGGCCTGATACCTGGTGAGCTGATTATTGATACAGAGCCAATGCAGGGTACTCCCAATGCGGTTAGATCTGCATATATCCAACACAAGTCAGGTCAGCTAGCAAAAATCCAGTTCTGGTCGTATTCACAGGGCCAGCACGCGCTCATGGGTGATGCTGTAGACTGGTTCCATATCGATGAAGAGCCGAAAGACCCTACGATTTATCCTCAGGTGCTAACGCGAACGGCAACCGGCGACCGTGGAAATGGTGGACGCGGTATTCTGACATTCACCCCAGAGAATGGTCGCACAGAATTAGTTATCGCATTCATGGATAACCCAGCGTCCGGGCAGTACTGCATGAATGTCGGGTGGGATGATGCGCCTCACCTGAGTGAGAAGGTAAAGAAAGACCTTCTGGAGTCCTACCCACCGCATCAGCGCGACATGCGCACCAAGGGGATCCCGATGCTGGGTCATGGTCGAATATATGACTTGGGTGAGGACTTTATTAAGTGCGACCCGTTCCCAATCCCCGATCACTGGCTGGTTATCGACGGCATGGACTTCGGTTGGGACCATCCACAGGCTCACGTGCAACTGGCATGGGACATTGAGAACGAAGCGTTTTATCTCACCCGCGCATACAAAGCTAGGCAGGTATCACCGGCAGAGGCATTTAGCAGTGTCAAATCATGGTCTGAGAATGTCCCCACAGCATGGCCGCCTGATGGATTGCAGACCGAGAAAGGTTCAGGGTTACAGCAGAAATCGTACTACGAGGAAGCCGGATTCCAGATGCTCCCCGAGCATGCGCAGTGGGAGGATGGTAGCAGGGCGGTTGAGCCTGGTCTGTTCGAACTGTTTGATCTGATGCGGCGAGGTAAATTCAAGGCGTTCTCCGGGCTGCGTGACTTCTTTGAAGAGTACAACTTCTACCATCGCGACGAGAAAGGAAAGATTGTGAAGGTTCGTGACGATATTCTCGATGCCGTCCGGTACGCCTACATGATGCGTCGCTATTCAATTCGTTATGCCGATATAAAGAATCCTCCCGTTGAAGAGGATGTCTACGTCCCTTCATCTTCAGGCTGGTAAACATGGCAGAAACATTAGAGAAAAAACATGAGCGCGTGATGCTCAGGTTCGACCGTGCGTACACGCCGCAACAGGATGTACGCGAGAAATGCATTGAGGCTACCCGTTTTGCTCGCGTCCCAGGCGGGCAATGGGAAGGCTCTACAGCAGCAGGGACTAAACTCGATGACCAGTTTGAGAAGTATCCAAAGTTCGAGATTAACAAGGTAGCGACAGAGCTTAACCGCATCATTGCTGAGTATCGAAATAACCGCATCTGTAGTGGTCAACTAAAACTGGCCACGGGTTTAGAGTTTTTCCAGTATCGGTTTTCCGATTCGTTTGGGGGTAACCCACCGTTATAGTCATGCGGCCTTAGCGAGCTGTAATACCCGACGATATAGTCTGTGATCGCATGAGCTGCTTCGCTAAAGTTTATATAGCCTGTCACTGGCACCCACTCGTTTTTCAGACTTCTGAAGAAGCGTTCCATCGGGCTATTGACGCTCCTATGTCAAGAGCGGGCGATTGGCATAGGCGAGGTCCGATAAAATCAATGGATAGAGTTCACGGACGATGTAGCGTTTCAGGCATCTCAGGATCTCTTTGGTCGACAACCCTTCACCCGTTCGTCTGTTTACATAGATTTTTGTGCGCGGATCACTACGCATACGCACAAGGGCTATTGTCCACAGGGCGTTGTTAGCTTCACGTGAGCCTCCGCGGTTTAATCTGTGCCTGACAGTTTTTCCTGATGATGCTGGTAACGGATTTACACCACAGAGCGAAGCCAGAGCCGCTTCATTTTTTAAACGTTCGGGGTTATCACCTGCAACGGCCAGCAGCGTCGCAGCCGTCTGTGGGCCTACCCCAAACTGGCTACGAAGATTACTGGCATATTTGCGGGTCAGTTTATCCAGAGATTCGTCCAGTTCATTCAGCTCTTCAGTCAGGACTATCCATCGTTTAGCAAGACTTCGAAGCGTGCTACACAGGGCTATCCGTAAGGGGGAGTACTCTGACACCTCGCTGTTAATGCAGGCGGTTACGCATTCGTGTGGTTTCGATTTCCAGAGTTTGTCGCGAACATCCTGAGGGGCACTCACCAGCAGCGCACGAAGCTGATTAATCGCCTGCGTGCGGGCTTTTACTGCACTGCGTCGGGCAACACTGATAATCCGGAGAGCTTCACACGCGCCGGACTGCATTTTTGGTATGGCCTTGCTGCTCCCTGAAAGTACTGTCCGGGCTGCATTCTCTGCATCCAGAGGATCTGACTTCCCTTCAAGGCGGCGTTTTGAGCGATCTGGCCGGTTAACTTCAACAACATAAATACTATTCTTAATGAGAAAACGTGTTAACGCAGCGCCATACGTCCCGGTTCCCTCAATGCCAGCTCGTTCGAGGATCCCAAAAGAGCGAGCCCAATCAAGTAGTTCAAGATAGCCCGTTTGATTTGTTTGAATAATACGGGTGCCAAGCAGTTTACCTGCCTGACTGATAACAGCACCGACATGAACATCAAGGTGTGTATCGACACCCAGGATCACGCTTTCAGGAGATTGACAGTCATTTTGCATGGTTTGCCCCCAGATATTGGTAGCACAACCATCCCCATCGCCGGACAGGACACTCGGGATGCAGCACAAAGCTCCTATCAGGTCACAAACGCTGGGCCCGGCTATGCCCGGGAAATACCTGAATCGGACGACAGGTCAACACAAAGGCATCTGGGCCAATCCCAGCACGGGTCAGTCCGATCCGGTATTTGAAAGTATATTAGAATGAGTATCCCAACAGTTTCCGCGTCGACTCATACTTTGCCTGATCCGGTAACGCCACAATAACTGCCGGAACTGCCTGCTTGTGTAGTGGCTACCCTGGTCACTGTGGAACATCACTCCCGCTGGTTTACCTCGGGTTTCCCACGCCATTTCCAGTGCTTTGATGGTTAACCTGCTGTCCGGTGAGAATGACATTGCCCAGCCTACCGGTTTCCTGGCGAACAAATCGAGAACAACGGCGAGGTAAGCCCAGCGGCTGCCTGTCCAGATATACGTCACATCGCCGCACCACACCTGATTAGGCTCTGTCACTGCGAACTGTCGCTTAAGGTGATTTGGGATAGCGATGTGTTCATGACCACCACGTTTATACCGGTGGGTGGGTTGCTGACAACTCACCAGCCCCAGTTCTTTCATGAGCCTGCCGGCAAGCCAGCGTCCCATTCTGAAGCCTCTCAGGGTTGCCATAATGGCGATACTTCTTGCACCAGCAGAGCCATGACTGATGTTATGCAGCTCCAGAACCTGACTACGTAATACAGCCCGCTTGCCGTCTGGCTTTTCGGGGTTTTTCACCCAGTATTTGTAGCTGCTGCGATGAACCCCGAACACGTGGCAGAGTGTGGCCACAGGATACTGCGCTCTGAGTTTCCCGATTAACGAGAACTGTTCAGGGAGTCTGACATCAAGAGCGCGGTAGCCTTTTTTAATATGTCGTTTTCCATTTCCATGCGTTGTAGCTTTTTCTTTAGCTCACGTATTTCAATCTGTTCCGGGGTTATAGGGGAGGCTTTAGGTGTTTTGCCCTGTCTTTCATCCCGCAACTGCTTTACCCATCGCGTCATGGTAGAAAGCCCCACATCCATAGCACTGGCCGCAGCTGCAACGGTGTAGTTCTGATCAAGAACCAGTTGAGCGGATTCGCGTTTAAACTCTGCGCTGAAATTTCTTTTTTTCATTGGGACACCTGTATTGTTCTGAGATGAGCATATCACCTCTGTTCAGGTGGCCAAATTCAGTAAACCACTACAATCACCGTTAAGTTTCGTCCTGGTGACAAAGAGGCTAGTGAAGAGTTAGCCAACAAGCTGAATGGCCTGTTCCGCGCTGACTACGAAGAGACTGATGGTGGAGAGGCTTGCGATAACGCATTTGACGACGCCGCAACGGGTGGATTTGGCTGCTTCCGCCTAACCTCGATGCTGGTCAACGAATACGACCCGATGGATGAGCGCCAGCGCATAGCTATCGAGCCGGTATATGACCCTTCACGCTCCGTATGGTTTGACCCTGACGCGAAGAAGTACGACAAGTCAGACGCTCTATGGGCGTTCTGCATGTACTCACTTTCGCCTGAGAAGTACGAGGCCGAATATGGGAAGACACCTCCAGCTTCTCTCGATGTAACCACAATGACCAGTTGGGAATACGACTGGTTTGAGCCTGATGTTGTTTACATCGCCAAGTATTACGAGGTGCGCAAAGAGTCTGTAGATGTAATCAGCTATCGCCAGCCAATCACTGGCGAGATTGCTACCTACGACAGCGACCAGATTGAAGATATCGAAGATGAGTTGGCTCTTTCTAGATTCCAGGAGGTTGCGCGTCGCTCAGTTAAGCGCCGCCGTGTTTATGTATCAGTGGTGGATGGTCATAACTTCCTTGAGAAGCCTAGACGCATTCCAGGCGAACATATCCCGCTCATCCCGGTATATGGTAAACGCTGGTTCATCGACGATATTGAGCGCGTAGAAGGTCACATTGCGAAAGCTATGGACCCGCAGCGCTTGTATAACCTGCAGGTTTCAATGCTTGCCGACACGGCAGCGCAAGACCCTGGGCAAATTCCTATTGTCGGCATGGAGCAAATTCGAGGGCTCGAAAAGCATTGGGAGGCTCGCAACAAGAAGCGTCCTGCGTTCCTGCCACTGCGTGAGGTGAAGGATAAGGCTGGAAACATCATTGCAGGTGCTACCCCAGCAGGTTACACGCAGCCGGCAGTCATGAATCAGGCTCTGGCAGCGTTACTGCAGCAGACCAGTGCAGACATTCAAGAAGTAACTGGCGGGAGCCAGGCAATGCAGCAGATGCCTAGCAATATCGCACAGGAAACGGTTAACAACCTGATGAACCGCGCAGATATGGCATCGTTCATCTACCTGGACAATATGGCTAAGAGCCTGAAGCGAGCCGGTGAGGTCTGGTTGTCAATGGCTCGTGAGGTTTACGGTTCAGATCGCGAGGTGCGTGTTGTCAACGAAGACGGAACAGATGACATTGCGCTGATGAATGCGCAGGTTGTTGACCGACAGACTGGACAAGTTGTCGCACTGAATGACCTTTCAACCGGTCGTTACGATGTCACCGTTGATGTCGGGCCAAGCTATACAGCACGGCGTGACGCAACAGTTGCAGCGCTAACAAGCGTGCTGAGCACCATGGCACCTCAAGACCCAGATGCCGGCATCATTCGCGGCCTGATTATGGAAAACATGGATGGCGAGGGTCTTGACGATTACAAGGAATACAACCGTAACAAGTTGCTTACCGCAGGAATTGTCAAGCCACGCAATGCCAAAGAGCAGGCACTTGTTCAGCAAGCTCAAGCAGCAGCGCAAAGCCAGCCAGATGCGAATATGGTTCTGGCGCAAGCTCAAATGGTTGCAGCTCAGGCCGAAGTACAGAAAGCCAACAACGAGACAGCACAGACTCAAATCAAAGCATTCACCGCACAACAGGATGCAATGGAGAGTCAGGCCAATACCGTATACAAGTTGGCTCAGGCCAGAAATATCGATGACAAGGCAGTTATGGAGGCCATCAGGCTTCTTAAAGACGTGGCCGAGTCTCAACAGCAACAAATCCCATCACCACAGTCACCGGCAGACTCACTGCCGAGTTAATCAGGAGTAATCAATGGAAAGCGAACTGATCATCGACGGTCAGGTTATTGACCTGTCTGAAAAACAGGAATCAGCCGAAGAAGTGACCACTGAGCAACAAGAGCAGCCTGAGAAGAAAGACCAGGCCGATACTGAGCAAGAGGTTACTGCCGAAAGTGAACAGGCCGAAGAGCAGCAGGATGAATACTCCCTGCGTATCGGTGATGAAGAAATACCGCTTACTGAAGAGGATGACGAACACGTTGATGGTCAACCAGCCCCTCAGTGGGTGAAAGATTTACGCAAGAACAATCGCGAGAAAGATAAAGAATTACGGGAACTGCGTCGCCAACTTGAGGAGATTCAATCCAAGCCGGCAGAGGTGCAGCAACCGCAATCAGACGCATTGCCTCCAAAGCCGACTCTTGAGTCGTGCGACTACGACGAGGCGGCGTTTGAACAGGCGGTGACTGACTGGCATGAGAAAAAGAGCCGTGCCGATCAGCAGAAGCAGCAACAGGAACGTCAGCAGCAGGAGAATATTCAGAAGTTCCAGCAACGCTTACAGAAGCACCAGGAACGAGCAACAAAGCTACCGGTTAAAGACTATCGGGAGACAGAGGAAATCGTTCGTCGTGAGCTTCCAGTGATTCAGCAGGAAATTCTGATTCATGCAGCAGACGAAGGTTCGGAACTGATCGCCTATGCGCTCGGAAAGAACCCACAACTACGCCAGCGTGTAGCCGCTGAGACAGACCCAATTCGCGCAGCATTTCTCTTAGGTCAGATTAGCAAGCAGGTTAGCCTTGCACCGAAACCCAAGAAAGCCATCAAACCAGAGCCGGAAGTTCGCGGTGGCGGCGCTGATGCGAAACAAGACGACTTCAACAAACTCTGCCCCGGCGCAAAAATCGAATAAAGGAAACTGCTAAATGGCTACTAACAATCTCGACAGTAACGTCAGTCAAATCGTTCTGAAAAAATTCCTGCCGGGCTTCATGTCCGACCTGGTTCTCGCTAAAACCGTAGACCGCCAACTGCTGGCAGGTGAAATCAACTCCAGCACCGGTGATAGCGTCAGCTTCAAGCGTCCGCATCAGTTCGCATCAAAGCGAACCGAAACCGGTGACATTTCCGGTCAGGCAAAGAACAACCTGATATCCGGCAAAGCAACCGGGCGTGTAGGTAACTACATCACCGTTGCCGTTGAATATGGTCAACTGGAAGAAGCCATTAAGCTGAACCAGTTGGACGAAATCCTTCAGCCAGTCCGCGAGCGAATTGTCACCGACCTAGAGACTGAGCTTGCTCAGTTCATGATGAGCAATGGTGCATTGTCATTGGGGAGTCCTAACACTCCAATTAACAAATGGTCAGACGTGGCGCAGACCGGTTCATTCATGAAAGACCTCGGCATCAAGACTGGGGAAAACTACGCCGTAATGGACCCGTGGTCAGCTCAGCGCCTTGCTGATGCTCAATCAGGCTTGCACGGAAGCGATCAACTGATTCGCTCAGCATGGGAAGATGCGCAGATTTCAGGAAACTTCGGCGGCATCCGCGCTCTGATGTCTAACGGTCTGGCATCTCGCACTCAAGGCGCATTTGGTGGCACTCTGACAGTGCAGACTGCACCTACAGTAACCTATAACGCAGTGAAAGATACCTATCAGTTCACTGTAACGCTGACTGGCGCAACTGCTTCTGTTACCGGCTTCCTGAAAGCAGGCGATCAGATTAAGTTCACTAACACCTACTGGCTGCAGCAGCAATCTAAGCAGGTTCTGTATAATGGTTCCGCACCGATTAGCTTCACTGCAACGGTTCTGTCTGACGCCAACTCCACCGCAGGTGGCGCAGTTACTGTAACGCTGTCTGGCGTGCCGATTTATGACACCACTAACTCGCAGTACAATGCAGTAAGCCATCAGGTAGATGCAGGAGATGAAGTAACCGTCATCGGTACTGCAGGTCAGACAATGAAGCCGAATCTGTTCTATAACAAGTTCTTCTGCGGCCTGGGCACCATCCCACTTCCCAAACTGAATAGCATCGACTCAGCCGTTGCTACTTACGAAGGTTTCTCTATCCGTGTTCACAAATACTCGGACGGTGACGCCAACGTGCAGAAAATGCGTTTCGACCTGTTGCCAGCCTATGTGTGCTTCAACCCACATATGGGTGGACAGTTCTTCGGTAATCCGTAATCACAAGGGGCTTCGGCCCCTTACTTTTTGAGGAGATAACATGGATCGCATGAGCGTGTTCCTTACCGCAGATAACGAAGCTGGGCATGTACAGGCAGTTATCGCAGAAAAAGACTTCCCGATTTACGAAAAGCTAGGTTTCGTTGCATCAGTAGACGACCTCAAGCCAGCAACCAAGCGCGGACGTAAGGCGGCAGAAAATGGCAACGACTCTGACAAAGGGTGACATCGTACTTTTCGCCCTTAGAAAGCCAGCAATTGCATCAAATGCATCACTTACAGACGTTGAGCCTCAGTCAGTTGAGGACGCCATTCAAGACCTCGAAAATATGATGTACGAGTGGCAGATTAATCCTGGCGATATCGGCTACCTGTTTGCGGCAGATGGCGAAGAACCTTTACCCGATGATGATTCAGGATTGCCTCGGAAATACATGCAGGCTGTCGGTTATCAGCTGATGTTGCGCATCCTTTCAGATTACAACCTTGAACCTTCTTCTGGAGTGCTGATAAATGCACAGCGTTCATACGACGCGCTGCTCACCGATACGCTGATTGTTCCATCAATGCGCCGCCGAGGTGACTTTCCAGTTGGTCAGGGCAATAAGTACGACTTATACACAGCAGATCGCTATTACCTTGGCGACTTACCACCGATAGATGGCGATGTGCCTAATCCATAGGGTGAATAATGCCTATTCAGCAACTCCCATTGATGCGCGGAAACGGCAAAAGCGCGAAAGACGCCGACTATATAGACTTCCTGCCCGTTAATCTTCTGGCTACTCCCAAAGAGATACTCAACAGTAGTGGCTATTTGCGCTCCTTTCCAGGCATAGAGAAGCGTAGCGAGGTTGCTGGTATATCGCGTGGCGTTCAGTTCAACACGTCTCAGAATGCTGTGTATCGAGTATGCGGCGGGAAACTGTATCGCGGCACTACAGAGGTGGCAAATGTCACCGGAAGCGCCAGGACGCCAATGGCGCACAGTCGAACCAGCCAGGCGCTGATCACTGGCGGAAATGTTGTCGAGTATCGTTATGACGGTGGAATTAACACGATTGCGAACTGGGACAGCAGTACCGGATACGCGCAGTATGAGCTTGGCTCAGCCCGGGATGTTGTGCGAGTGCGTGGCCGCTATGCCTGGAGCAAAGAAGGTACAGATTCCTTTTTCATTTCTGACATTGAGGATGAGTCGCATCCAGACAGATACAGTGCTGAATACCGGGCTGAATCACAGCCCGATGGAATTATTGGTATGGGTGTATGGCATGACTACATTGTCACGTTTGGCACATCGACAATTGAGTATTTCACCCTGACCGGTGCAACTACGGCCGGTGCTGCTCTGTATGTCGTCAATCCCAGCTATATGGTCCAGAAAGGAATTGCCGGTACGTTCTGCAAGACGCCATTCATGGATAACTTCGCAATCATCAGTCATCCGGCTACCGGCGCGCCATCGGTCTATATCGTTGCATCCGGCCAGACGTCGCCGATAGCGACTGCGTACATTGAGAAGATTATCAGAGGGTACACAGCAGAGCAGTTAAGCAATGCAGTAATGGAAACACTGCGTTTTGATGCTCATGAATTGCTGATTATCCACTTGACGAATCACGTCCTCGTTTATGACGCAGCAGCGAGCCAGAATGGACCTCAGTGGGCTGTGCTGAAGACAGGCCTGTACGATGATGTTTATCGCGGCATTGATTTTATATACGAAGACAATGCCATTACCTGCGGCGACAAGGGGGAGGCTGTTACAGGCACTCTGCGCACTGATATCAGCAGCCAGTATGATAAACAGCAGGAGTTCCTTTTATTCACGCCGTATTTCAAGGCTGACAATGCCAGATGTTTCGATTTCGAGCTTGAAGCATCGACTGGCGTTGCCCAAATTGCTGACCGGTTATTCATATCCGCTACTGATGACGGTATCAACTACGGCCGGGAGCAGATGATTGACCACAATAAGCCATTCGTATACAGCCGCCGCGTGCTCTGGAGTCGGGTTGGACGCATTCGCAAGAACCTGGCATTCAAGATTCGGGTAATCACTAAATCTCCGGTAACGCTGTCTGGTTGTCAGATTAGGGTTGAATAAAATGGCAGATAACTCACTGAATGAACCTGTAGTGTTACAGGCTGTTGGCGTCATGGCTTCATCGCTGCCAACGGCATTTTCTCCGGCTTACCGGCAATATGTTCTGGAACAGACGAGTGATGCAACGAAGGTAGCTCAGAAGGCAAATGACGCAGGAGGCGGGGCGTATGATGCGCAGGTGAGGAACGACGAGCAGGATATCGAACTTGCAGACCATGCATCGCGCCTGACTGCCGCAGAGGCCGAACTTGGCAATCATGAAACGCGAATCACCAATGCAGAAGAGAATATTTCCGCTCTGGATGGGCGCGTGAAATCTGTTGAAAGTGATGTATCAGCATTGCAGACAGACGTATCAGCATTGCAGAGCGATGTTGCTGCAATTCAGGGTGATTACGTATCGACATCCGATACTGCGGAGCAGTCATTATCTGGCGCTCTTGATGTTGCCGGGTATCTTTCTGTTGATGGCACTAAGGTGGTCGGCCCGCAGCAAACTGGATGGACTGCGGGGGCTGGCACACCAAATCTTGCCGCATTCAACGCTGACCAGACTTTCGCTGTCAGCAATCCACCAACTCAGGCAGAAGTGAAGGCTATTGCTGACGCGCTCACTGCTTCATGTCAGAGGATTCTTGCGCTTGAACAGATGGCGAGAATTCACGGTTTAATCGCATGATTAAATTCACTAAAACGCGGAATATTGACCTGATCGAGGCAGTTGGAAATCATCCTGCAATCATCGCAGGCAGTAATAACGGCGATGGCTACGACTATGACCCATCTTGCTGCTACTTCGAAGTTAGCGTTCATGGTCAATTCGGTGGCATTGTCTATTACCGTGAAATTGAACCTTTAACATTCGAATGCCATGCAATGTACCTGCCTGATGCCCGTGGTTTCAGCAAAGATATTGGCCTGGCATTCTGGAGGCACATTCTGTCCACGACTAACGTGCAATGCGTTACATCGTTTGCGGCGCGCAAATTCAGGCATGGTCAGATTTACTGCGTGATGGTCGGCCTACAGCGCGTGGGAACCATCAGAAAATATTTCAAAGGCGTGGATGACGTAACTTTTTACGCCGCAACCCGTGAAGATTTAGAAGCCTATCTACAGAGGAATTAATCATGTTCTATGCATTTACGCTGGGCAGGAAACTGCGCGGCGAGGAGCCATTATGTCCTGCAAAAGGCGGCGGAAAAGGTGGATCGAACAAAGCAGCTAACGCGGCTGCTGATGCTACGAAATACTCTGCTGATCTTCAGAACGAGCAGTTCAATCGCATTATGGACAACCTGGCTCCGTTTACGCCACTGGCGCAACAGTACATCAGCCAGCTTCAGGGCCTTTCGACACTCGATGGCCAGCAGTCTGCGCTCAATAGCTTCTACAACTCAGGCCAGTACAAAGACCTCGCCAACCAGGCTCGCTACCAGAACCTGAACGCAGCAGAGGCCACTGGCGGACTCGGCTCCACGGCCACCAGTAACCAACTGGCCTCCATTGCTCCAACTCTCGGGCAGAACTGGCTATCAGGCCAAATGCAAAACTATAACAACCTGGCAAATATCGGCCTCGGTGCTTTACAGGGGCAGGCCAATGCCGGTCAGAACTACGCCAACAATATGGGGCAATTGTCGCAGCAAAGTGCCGATCTGGCGGCGGCCAATGCAAATCGGCCATCAGGTTTACAGAGTGCAATTACTGGCGGCCTTGGAGGCGCTCAAGCTGGAATGGCTATCGGTTCAATGTTTGGTGGGCCAGGGTTAGGAACTGCAATTGGTGGCGGACTTGGATTGCTTGGCTCACTGTTTTAAGAGGTAATCATGGCAACGTGGCAGGAAGGTAACGGCGGTAGTTTTCTGTCAGGAATTGGCAGGCAGAATGAAAATGCTCCCAGCGCGAGTGATAACCGTGTCGCACTGGGGTTGATTCGGGATAACAACGAATTTGCCCGAGCAGGCGGTAATAACATCGGGCTACAGGCACTCAACGGTCTGTTAGGTATTGCCGGTATGTATCAGCAGGACCAGCAACAGCAAGCACAGAATGCATTTGATCAGGCTCACGCTAACGCATGGGCTACCGGAGATAACTCCGGGTTAATCCAGTTTGCTCAGGCTAATCCCGCATTCGTTTCAAAAGCACAGAAGGCTGTTTCCGGTCTAAATGAGCAGCAGCGCGCTGACCTGGGGAAACTGGCAATGCAGACCAATACTGCGCTGGCTCAGGGGCCTGAGGCATACAGTAAATTTGTTACCGATAATAGCGACCGGTTAAAGCGTGTTGGTGCTGATCCTGCATGGATGCTACAGACTGGCATCAGCAATCCGGAGCAGTTGTCTCACCTGACTACGACTATGGCTCTTGGTGCCGTTGGTCCTGACAGGATGTTTGACGTACAGGATAAACAGGCTGGCCGTGCTGTGACGATGCGTGGTCAGGACATCGGGCAGCAAACCGCAGCGCAGAATAACGCGGTACAGATGCGTGGTCAGGATATTCAGGCAAATTTAGGTCAACAACGCATAGTTCTGGACAGAGAGACTAACCGTATAAATCTTGAGAACAAACGGTTAGACCGTCAAATGCAGCAGGAAACAAACGATCTGAAACGTTCAGAGATTCAGCAGCGTATTGACGCCAATAATCGCGATTTACAGCAAAAGCAGGACGCGCTAAACACTGGATATCGGGACAGCATCAACACACTTACTACCAGTATGGGTACGCTAAACGACGTACTGAATGGAGATGTCGGAGGTATTACAGGTATCAAAGGAATTGCTCCAAATATTCCTGGTGGTGCTGCTGCAAACACTCAGGCGCGCCTTGATACTTTTAAATCTCAGGCTTATCTGTCAGCAGTACAAGCTATGAAAGGGATGGGGGCGCTTTCTGATGCGGAGGGTAAAAAGCTGGATGCTGCTGTTGGTTCACTGCAGAACTCTCAGAGCGAGGCATCTTTCCGCAGAAACGGCAAAGTCATCATGGATATGTATAACCAGAAGCGTAGTGATGCTGTGAGTAAGTACGTTCAGCAGAACGGTATCAAACGTGTTGAGGCCCCACAACAGTCAATAGACTATCTGAAACAGCATCCTGAATTATCCACTGACTTTATCAACCGTTACGGATATCTCCCTTCCATCGGAGGCTAAATGGCAAATTATAGAGAGCTTCTGGAACAGGCTGGCGCTCGTCACGGTATCCCGGGCGGGTTAATGACAGCTCTATCCTCTAAAGAGTCGAGTCATAACCCGAACGCAGTCAGCAGGGCCGGGGCAACCGGTCTTACGCAAGTAATGCCCGCGACGTATCGTGGAATGGGTTATACCGACGAACAAATGCAAAATCCTGAATATCAGGCTGATGCCGGGGCGCGTTACCTGGCTAAGATGTATCAGCGATTCGGTAACTGGCGGGATGCATTACAGGCTTATCATGACGGCCCGGGGAATATGGAGAAAGCATTGAAAGGACAATATCAGCCCGGCCCAGAAGGGCGACAGTATGTTGACAAGCGCTTTGATGAATGGACGGGTGGGAATCCAACTACTGATGATACCGCGCCGCAGCGAGCTACGTTAGCCCGAGCAAAGGTGCATTTGCAGCAGGACCCTGATAACCCATTCGCTCAGATTGAAGCTCAGTCAACAGGAAATCCAGTTGAGCCGCATATGCAGGATGATCCGAGCAACCCGTTTGCTCAGATTGAAGCGCAGGGAGCATCACCTTCAGAATCCAAGGAACAGCAACAACCACAAGAGTCACCTAGCTTTATGGACAGCGCAGAGCAGGCTGCTCGCGGCCTGGTAAACATTCCATTTGACGTACTTCAGGGCGGCGCAAGCCTGATTAACGCAATCGGCCAGGGGCTTGGTGTCCCTAAGGTGCTGGATGACGTATACCGTCCAGTGGACAGGCCAACAGACCCATATGCTCAGGCAGGGGAGGCTATTGGTGGATATCTTGTCCCTGGTGCTGGAGTAGCCGGTAACATGGCAATCGGATCACTTGCTGATGCAGCCAACCAACAAGGTGATTTTGCACAGAATGCTGCAGTTAATGCGGCGCTTAACCTTGGGGCACAGGGCGTTCTTTCCGGGGTGGGAAAATTGATTAAGCCCCGGGCTACTCAAACTCTGGGATCAGCAGCGGTAAGTTCAGCCGATGATGTATCAAGACTAGCTAAAACTGGAACTGGTAGAGAAGTTATCTCACAGCAAGCCGCTAATGTTTCTGATGATGTAGCAAGGGCGGCTGAGGCTACAGGGGTCGATATTAATGCATTAACCCCTGGAATGAGGTCTGGAAGTCGCGGAGTCGCACAGGCAGAGGGAATTCTGGCATCAAAACCAGGTGTCACACAGGATGCTCACGCCAAAGCATTTAGCGAAATACAGAGTAAGTTCAACTCAGCACTTGACGATTTAGGTGCTGAAGCCGGAAGCGCAGCAGAGAAGAGCGGAGCAATAAAACAGAGGGTTCTGTCTGGAATTGACAGCATGAAGTCTTTGGAGAAGGCTGCATGGGATAATGTGCGCTCTACAATGCCAGAAGCGAAGGCTCGCATGTCAAACACCAATGCCACCATCCAGGGCGATATTGACGCCGGAATGCCGCTAACACCTGAGATGAAGCAATTCGCTGCTGCATACAATAAGGCCGGCAAAGACGGCATCACGTTCGATGCTATGAAAGCATGGCGCGGTAAACTTGCTGACGCGGAGCAAAAATACATCAGATCTGGAGAGGCTAATATGGCTCGCCGTATGGGTGAGTTGCGCGATGCAGCCACTGAAGACATGAGGCTAATGGCGCAGAAGGGCGACTTCATTGATCAGTGGACCAATGCCAATGAATTATCAAAAGCCAGATTTGCGGCGCAAAAGCAGGCAGAGACAGCGCTAGGTAAAGACCTCGCAACGGATTCGCTGGTCACAAACGGCGTGAGAGCATTGCAGAACTCAGCGAAGAGCGGCACTGGAAAATTCAACCAGATGATTGGGTCTCTACCGGAAGCAGAAAGAGCACCGGCGATCGCATCAATTCTTCAGGATGCAATGTCTCAGGGTGTGCGTGGAGGTAAATCTGAGGCAGCCGGAATTTCTCATATAGCATCAATCCTCACCCCGCAGAACGTTGCGGCAATCAGCAAGCATTCTAAAGATCTCGGAAAGCTAGCAGAGGCATATGGAGAACTGGCTCGTTCAGCTACAGAACCCCTAAGATATGTTGAACATACCGGGAGATCAATCCCTGCATTAAACGCTCTTGAGCAAGGTCTCCACCCTGTCATGGAAAGCGCGCTGTCTGGCGCGTTCCGCACTGCCGGTACTATTGGCGGATTCTCAGGTGGAGGGATGGTCGGGGCCATTGCGGGGGGAGCCATTGGCGGCGCAGCGGATGCAGTGGCAAAGGGAGCAATCACTAAATTGTCATCCACCAAAAGTGGTCGTTACGCCATTGAAAAAGCCATTCAGGAAGCGACTAAGGCCACTAGAGCTGGAGCAAGCAAAGAGGCGTTATCCGCAGCCGAACGTCGATTTATTGCTAATAGAGCTGCCGTGAAAGCAATCCGTGACGCGGTTGGTGGCGAAGAATTTAATCGACTCTCGAGAGCAGGTTTTGTGGCCACGATTAGTGGCATGAATAGAACCGAAGAATAATTTAACTAACGTAACGCTGCACATGCTTTGCCTTGTGCGGTTTTGCTGCGCCTGGAGCATAGTAAATGCCAGATATTTCCGCCAATGTTGTCGTAAGCATGCCGAGCCAGCTGTTTACGCTTGCTCGTCAGTTCAAGGCCAATGCCAATGGGAAAATTTATATTGGTCAGATTGATACCGATCCAGTGAACCCAGACAATCAAATTCAGGTGTACATTGAAAACGAAGATGGATCTCTGGTTCCCGTGCCCCAGCCTATTATCATTAATGCTGGAGGATATCCTGTATACAATGGTCAGGTTTCTAAGTTTGTCACCGTGAAGGGGCATAGCATGGCTGTGTATGATGCTTATGGAACACAGCAGTTCTATTACCCTAATATCATTAAGTACGATCCAGACCAGTTTAAGGAACAGCTGTCTTTACCTAGTGGGTCTTCGCTTATTGGGTATAAAACTAGCAATGTTAGCAATTATCTTGATTCATTAACGGATAGCTATGTGCTGGTTACAGATATATGCCAAGATTTAAATGAAGATAATCGTATGGTCATATTCTCACAAAGCACAAAGGTTTTCGTCCCAAAAGAAGTCTCTGTTAGATGCAATCTTTTGCCAACAGATGATATAAGAAAGTTTGTAGGCGATGGTAAGGTGTTAACTAGAGACAAATGGGGAACTGAACATGTATTTGATGTTAATTTAGCAATAAATGGACCTGCGGATACTCCGCGAATGCGAGTGAACTCATCTGCATTTCGCAAGACCGCATGTTCAATTGGTGTAATTGGCGATAGTATTACTGACGGTGTTAACACAATCGGATACACCGCAAACCCATATGATCCATCAACAAATAATTTGAGCAGTACTAACTATAACCACATGATGAACGGTGGTAGTAATAGTTGGTTTAGATGGTTCATAGAAACCATCGGGATGTCATATTTTGGATTTGTTAATAAATTCACGTATCTAAATGGATACAACGCAGCCCACGCAGGAGCAGCATTCGTTGATGGATGGGCGTATAGAAATCTTGATTATGGATTTTTCCAAAACGCCGCATACGGTAAAACTATGCCTGATGTTGTTCTGATATCAATGGGTGAGAACGATGCCATACAAACATTTACTCAAGAGACACTCATTGACTTGTACGACAAATTTATTCGTAAGTGTTGGGGATATGGTTCCACGGTAGCCATTGTTGGGATGCCAATGGCGCATATTGGCCGGTCTGAAGTAGAGCATTCAGTGAAGGCTACGCTACATGATAAATATAATTTAGTAGAGTATTTAGATATTAGCAGTGCTATTGATGATAGCATGAATAACATTGGTGTGGGAGGAAATGGTGGGGATGCAATTAGCATGCGAAACACTGTATGGGACGTTACTCATCCAGCACAGGCCACCCACTATCGGATGGGGGGATATTGTGCCTATATTTTCTCTAAGCAGAGATTTATTGAAGCGATAGAAGATACTAAATTTCTCCCAGTCACTCATGATAAATTTATTGTTGAGACATCTGATGGAGATATTGGTAGTCCTACATCTGCAACAAGCAATCCTGAAAGTATTCCAGGATCAACCGATTCTGATACAAACAACATGACTGCCAAATATGTTTGGTGGCCCTACTCAAGTCTGAATAAAGCCATTTATATTCGCTTTATGATTTGGTCGGATGCTGACCAATCTATTGATTTGAGTACATTCTATGTAACTCCAAGCATCTATCCAACGGGAACCACTAAAAGCATAATCTGCCGCCTTTCTCATCAAATAAGATCGGATGCGGCTACAGATCCATCATGCATAGCATCTATTGGAACAGAAATTGAGCCTGTTGTGGGATCTGCAGGGTATGACTATCGTACTTGTCATATTGCCAGATTAAAGCGTGGGCTTAACATTTTTGAAGTAATACATGCCAATGCTGCTACTTATGTAGCATTGCCAATGTTATATTTCAATTCTGCAAAAGGATTGGGATTTAGCCGTAATATGGCAGGAGTTAGTAATTTTGTATCTGGCAGCATCATGTCATTAGATGGCCAAGCACCAATGATTCAATACCCTGCAGCTTTGACGATAGCAGGGAGATCTTATATGGATGAGGCTCCAGATTATTATCAGTGTGGAAAAGGTTCAGTAGTGCAGACGGCGACTTTTGATTTAGTTAACCCTTTAAGCAATTTTTCCGTTGTCATGAGATATAAGCCTTCACGCTCACAATATTTGATAGTCGATTTTACAGGAAGCGTAGGAGCATATTTAGCAAGAACTCAGATTAATGGAGTTAATGGTCTATCAACCCAGACAACGGCAATAACTGATGCGCAATACAATTATTTAAATGCTGGAGGTAAGTTTTCAGTTATAAGCAAGGTTGACTCAACCACTATAGTTTTCGAGGATATAACGGCAACTCCATCTTACGTGACCATATTAGGAGGGTTGACTGGTGGTGGCATGGCTGTCAGAAGAGTTAATGCGACACTTCCTACTTCATTCAGGTGTGTGGGTGCTGGCATCCATTTCTCAAGTAGCGTAATCGCAAGTGCGAATCTGAATCAGACGCCAGTTTAATGAGTGAGCTACGCGCCGCAGAAATGGCGCGTAGCTACCTAAAACATTAGAAACATCATAAAAAGTGTGATAAAAAACAACTACCCTTACAAAAAACTTACGATGAACCATGTCAGACAACATAAGCAAAACCATACTCGTGAAAAATTCACGCAATGTAAATATTGAGTTACTAAGATGCATAGCGATATTTTGTGTTTTATTTATACATCTTTCATCTCCATTTTTTTATAGCAATGAGTTATTTGAAAATCACTCTAAATATTGGCTTGTAAATAACATATATTACGCATCTTCAAGATTCTCTGTGCCTGTGTTTTTCATGGTTACGGCTCATTTGTGTTTAAACAGCAATGGGTCGTATGACATTACAAAAAGAGTTAAAAAATTATTTATTCCGTTTTTATTCTGGTCTGGCGTGTATTTTTACTATGGTGATTATTCTGGCTCGCATGGTTTATTTGATTATGTAAAAGCTATTATTTTCAATAAAACAAGCACTCATCTTTGGTTCATTCCTGCATTTATCGGGTATGTGATACTTTTGCCTTTAATTAAGACGTACTTTATTAAATCCAATGATTCCGGTAAGCCTATAATAGGAGTGTCCATACTGGTATATGTTACTTTAATTCCATTTTCAGCGACATGCTTAACTGCAATGGGATATGACTCTAGTTTTATTTGGGGTTCCAGGCAGTACAATGTTAGCATTGCTGAATTTATTGTTTTCCCTATCACTTTGTATTTTGCGTCAAAAGTAAGGGAGTTACCAGCATTTTTATACTTCTTGATATTTATAGTAAGCGTGTCTATTGTGGCGTATTTGAATGTATATGCATCCTATAACCAAGAGAAGATAACAGAGTTGTTCTTTAACTATACATCTCCTCTTGTAATAATATCATCTATATGCGTATTTAAATTTTTCATGAAAACAAATATTAAATCAGTTATCTTGTCAGGATTTATAAACGCATTGGGTGGTTTATCTTTTGGGATTTACCTGTCTCATATAATGGTTAGAAATATTTTGCAGCATTACGATTTGATATCATGGTCAAATCCTGCAATATCACCAATAATAAATACAGTTGTTATATTTACTATTTCAGCGGCAATGATTTTTGTCATAAAAAAAATACCTGTAATTAGACGCGTAGCATAATTAATATTAGTATTAAAATTAAATAGGTGGCTTGAATTTAAGTCACCTATAATATTATATTAACCATCTATTCTGCGATTATATTGCAACCCCATATTGATCATTATTTCAAATAAACTACTTTATATATAAACAGTATTTAAATGGCGGTTGTCATGGAGTTCATTAAACCGGCGGCGTGGTGGATCTCTCAAATATCACCAGGCAGCGAAAACTCATGTCACTGTTCCCGATGAGTGAGGTGTGGTGCATTGGTCGATGGATTGCTAAAAAGCTGGAAGCGATGGGGATCAGGACTGTCCTGGAACTGGCCGACACCGATCTCTATGTTATCCGCAAGAACTTCAACGTCGTTCTTGAACGCACCGTGCGCGATATCATCGCCGCAGACACGCATTGCCTCGATGCTATCTGGCATGACGGGCACCGCTACCAAAAATCCGGGGTGATGCTGGGTGATTTTTACAGCCAGGGAGTGGCACAGCTCAACCTGTTCGACGATCTCGCGCCTCGATGCAACAGCGATAAGCTGATGTCCGTGATCGACAAACTTAATACCCGGGAGGGGAAAGGGACAATTTATTTTTCCGGGCAGGGGATTGCACAATCCTGGCAGATGAAACGCGAAATGCTGTCGCCGAGGTGTACGAACAGGTTGTCAGATTTTCTGGTGGTGAAGTGATGTGGCACCCATGGGTCACGGGTGGGGCATAAATAGTCCACGCTTACGTGGTGATATTACCTGCTCGCTAAATTTTCCTACCACTGCATCATCTCGCCTCACTTATCTATGTATTGTGCATGGTTGTATGTTGCTGGGATGTCCGTGGGTGGATTGGAGTTCGTTTAACACAGAATGAGAGTATTGTAACTGGATGTAACGGTGTTATGTGATAGGAGGAGGGACAAAAGTGGGACAAAACGTATTTTCACCGGTTTACATGCTTTGCCAACTTTTTGCATCGCGGGACGTGTGAGCGCAGGGATGATGCGGTATTTCCGCAGCATCACTGATGGGGTGGATTTGCGTACCGCATCAGGGCGCTATAATTTCCGCAACATACTCAATATTGCCCAGTACGAATCC
Source organism: Shimwellia blattae DSM 4481 = NBRC 105725 (assembly GCF_000262305.1). NCBI lineage: Bacteria > Pseudomonadati > Pseudomonadota > Gammaproteobacteria > Enterobacterales > Enterobacteriaceae > Shimwellia > Shimwellia blattae. The sequence continues at coordinate 2,231,726 of NC_017910.1, read as the reverse complement.
GATCTCAATAGTGAGCGTACCCTTGCTGGGCTGGCCGTAGCAAGAAGCCGTGGGCGAATCGGTGGCGGCAAGCGAATCATGACTGATGATGTCGTTAAGAAGTGCAAAGCCATGCTGGAATCAGGAGCAACCCGGCAGGATGTTGCAGACGAAGTCGGGGTAGGTATGTCTACGCTGTACAACCGTTTTCCTGTCGGGTAACGGTCTATGGGGCATGGGTGGGGCAAAAAAGCTCCGTGCTTATTGGGTGGTATTACCTGCTCGATAAATTTACCTGCTCTACAACAATGATAAATCCCCGGTTAAATCGGGCTATTCCACGATTAGTGAAAATAGCCCGCTAATTTATGGATTTCCAGCTTTACTCTCTTGGCGCGGCGCTGGTGTTCCATGAAATATTCTTCCCTGAACAGTCGGCTGCGCTGGCGTTAATTCTGGCGATGGGGACTTACGGTGCCGGGTATATTGCCAGAATAGTGGGCGCCTTTATTTTCGGGCGCATGGGGGACCGGGTAGGGCGCAAAAAAGTGCTGTTTATTACCATCACCATGATGGGGATCTGCACCACCTTAATTGGCGTATTGCCCACGTATGCCCAAATCGGTATTTTTGCGCCGCTATTACTGGTGACCCTGCGTATTATCCAGGGGCTGGGTGCCGGGGCGGAGATCTCCGGCGCAGGAACGATGCTGGCGGAATACGCCCCCCGGGGGCGGCGCGGTATTATCTCCTCGCTGGTGGCAATGGGCACCAACTGCGGCACATTAACCGCAACGGCCATCTGGGCGATTATGTTTTTCAGCCTGGAGCGCGAAGAGCTGGTGGCCTGGGGGTGGCGCATTCCGTTCCTGGCAAGTGTCGTGGTGATGATTTTTGCCATCTGGTTACGGCTTAACCTGAAAGAAAGCCCGGTCTTTGAGCAGGTTAATGAAGGCTCCCCGGGTGAGGCACCCAGCGCACCACCCGCGATGAATATCAGCGCCATGTTTAAAAGCCGCTCTTTCTGGCTGGCGACCGGTTTGCGCTTCGGGCAGGCGGGAAACTCCGGCCTGATCCAGACATTCCTCGCCGGTTATATGGTTCAGCAACTGTTATTTGATAAATCGATACCGACCGATGCGTTAATGATAAGTTCTGTGCTCGGGTTTATTACCATTCCGCTGCTGGGCTGGTTATCTGATAAATACGGGCGGCGCTGGCCTTATATTATTCTGAATATTTCAGCTATCCTCCTCGCGTATCCCATGCTGTCGATTATTGTCGACAACGATTATTCCCCCGGGGCGATTATGACCTCGCTGGTGATTATTCATAATGTGGCGGTGCTGGGGCTGTTTGCGCTGGAAAATATCACCATGGCAGAAATGTTCGGCTCCCGGGATCGCTTCACCCGGATGGCAATAGCCAAAGAGGCGGGGGGGCTGGTGGCCGTTGGTTTTGGCCCCGTGCTGGCCGGGATCTTCTGTACCATGGCCGATGCCTGGTGGCCCATTGCGGTGATGATCATCTGCTATTCGGTTATCGGGTTAATTGCGGCGCTGGCGATGCCTGAAGTGGGTGACCGGGATCTCAGCCATCCGGACGACGCGGCAGATCAGCCCCGCCAGGCCGAAGCGCTGCCGGGCCACAGCCTCTGACGGGCAGCCGGTCACCGCCGGTATCTGGCTGGCGGTGACCGGGCTGTGTTTTATTTTGTTACATTTAACTACCATACTAGTGTCCAGAAAAGATAAACCGGTCAATAAATAATTTGTTGTCCCCGGTAAGCTATAGCCACTATATCCACCACAAACCCATTGAGAACGACACTATGGAACACAACTTACTGAACGCAAAAGCGATTATTCCAGCTTATGACCGCGAGGCGCTGGTTCCCCGCATGGTGCATTTAGGTTTCGGGGCCTTTCACCGGGCGCACCAGGCGGTGTATAGCGATATTCTGGCGGCAGAGCACGCCAGCGACTGGGGCTATTGTGAGGTGAATATCGTTGGCGGGGAGCAGCAGATAGCCGATCTGCAACAGCAAAACCGGCTGTTTACCGTGGCGGAAATGTCGGCAGACCAGTGGCATGGGCGCGTGGTGGGGGTGGTGTGCAACGCGCTGCACGCCCAGCGTGACGGGCTGGAGGCTGTATTACAGGCCATGAGCCAGCCGGAAGTGGCGATTGTGTCACTCACCGTCACGGAGAAAGGCTATTACCACTCACCGGCGACCGGTGAGCTGCAGCTGGATCATCCGCAGATCGTGGCCGACTTGCAGGATCCCACCCACCCGGGCTCTGTGGCCGGGATTATTGTCGCCGCACTTGCCCGGCGCAAGGCAGCGGGCCTGGCAGCCTTTAGCGTGATGTCCTGCGACAACATGCCGGAAAATGGCCGGGTGACACGTAATGTGATAACCGGCTATGCCCGCGCGCTGGATGCCGACCTGGCCGACTGGATCGGGCAACATGTGTCGTTCCCCTCCACGATGGTGGATCGCATCGTACCTGCCGTGACCGCAGAAACGCTGGCGCAGGTTGAGCAACTTACCGGGGTGCGCGATCCGGCGGCGGTGGCCTGTGAGCCGTTCCGCCAGTGGGTGATTGAAGATAATTTTGTCGCCGGGCGCCCCGCGTGGGAGAAGGCCGGGGCAGAGCTGGTCAGCGATGTGGTGCCTTTTGAAGAGATGAAACTGCGGATGCTCAACGGCAGCCACTCATTTCTGGCCTACCTTGGCTATCTGGCAGGTTATGAACATATTAATGACTGCATGGCCGATGAGAACTACCTGCGGGCAGCCCGCATGCTGATGCTGCAGGAGCAGGCGCCAACGCTGTCTGTGCGCGGTGTTGATCTGGAGAAGTATGCCGAATCGCTCATTGAGCGTTACCGCAACCCGGCCCTGAAGCACCGCACCTGGCAGATAGCCATGGACGGCAGCCAGAAACTGCCCCAGCGTATGCTGGATTCCGTGCGCTGGCATCTGGCACATCAGCGGCCGTTTGATCTGCTGGCGCTGGGTATTGCCGGGTGGATGCGCTATGTGGGCGGGGTGGATGAACAGGGCCAGGACATCGTGGTCAGCGATCCTTTACTGGCGCAGATCAGCGCGGCTGTTGCGGGGAGTGAGCAGGGAGCCGGGCGGGTAACGGCGCTGCTGGGCATTGAGGCTATCTTCGGCAATGAACTGCCGCACAATGACCAGTTTGTGGCGGCGGTAACGGCGGCTTACGGGCAGCTGCTGCGCGATGGCGCTAAAGCAACCGTGGCGGCCACGGTAAAACGCCTCAGCTAATGCAGGCAGGAAGGGGGCAATGTTTCCCCCTTCTGGTACTACATCCAAACAGGCCACAGTGTGGCCTGTTTGTATTTCTGGCGATCAGTCTTCGAACCAGTCGCTGTTTTCTTTGCGGATCAGCAAAATAGAGTCGCTTATCTCATGCAGGTGGCGGTGCATTGCGGCACCGGCGGCTTCTTCGTCGTGGCTTTTTAGCCCCTGGTAAATATCCTGGTGCTGGCTCAGCAGCATTTCCGGGGGCGAAACATGATCCAGGCTCATATAGCGCACCCGGTCAATGGCCGATTTAATATTTTCCACCGTATCCCAGGCCAGCTGGCAGTCGGCAATTTGTGCCAGAGACTGGTGAAAGGCATCATCCAGGGCAAAGAATGCGTCCTGCTGCTGGTGCTCGATAGCCATTTTTTGCTGGTGAAGGTTTTGCTCCAGTAAGTAGCACTGCCCGGCGTTAATTCGCTGTGCGGCGCGGCGCACTACCGCGCATTCAATAGCCTCACGCACGAAACAGCCATTGTGTACCTGAAGCATGGAGATTTTGGTGACGTAACTTCCGCGCTGGGGGCGGATCTGAATCAGGCCGTTTTCAGCCAGTTTGATAAAGGCCTCACGTACGGGCTGGCGGGAAACATTAAAACGCACCGAGATCTCTTTTTCCGAAAGGGAGGTTCCCGGCGCGATGCGGCACTGCACAATATCGTGGCGCAGTATGCGATAAATTTGCTGATTAACAGGTTGGGTGGGATTCAGTACAGTCTCAACGGCCATGTCATTATTCTGTGTGAAAGAGAGTCTTTAGTATTATACCGCGTTTTACCCCGCGGCTATACCCGGCTCTCATGAGCCGGGTCGCAAATATCAATTCTGGCGGTGTACTGACAAACCGGCGTATGTCTGGCTGACCGGCATCATCTCCAGGGTGTTAATATTCACATGCACCGGGAGGGTGGCGACCCACCAGACCGCTTCGGTGACATCTTCCGGTGTCAGGGCGTTGGTATCTTTATAGGTATTTGTGGCTTTCGCGTCGTCGCCTTTAAAGCGCACATTAGAAAACTCAGTGCCGCCCACCAGGCCCGGCTCAATATCGGTCACCCGGATGGCGGTGCCGTGCAGATCTGTGCGCAGGTTCAGGCTGAACTGGCGCACAAAGGCTTTGGTCGCGCCATAGACGTTACCGCCCGCATACGGCCAGGAGCCAGCGGTGGAGCCCAGATTAATAATATGGCCACGGTTGCGCTCTACCATGCCCGGTAATACGGCGCGGGTCATATACACCAGCCCTTTGTTGTTGGTGTCTATCATATTTTCCCAGTCTTCCACGCTGGCTTTATGGGCGGGCTCCAGCCCAAGGGCGAGCCCGGCATTATTAACCAGCACGTCAATGGCTTTCCAGCCGTCCGGCAGGGTAGCCAGCATGGTATCTATCGCCGCCCGGTTACGGACATCCAGCTGAGCAATATAGAGATTGTCACCCAGTTCGTCTTTCAGCTCCTGAAGCCGCTCTTCACGGCGCCCGGTCGCGATGACTTTATGGCCCTGTTGAATAAAACGGCGCGTGATACATTCGCCAAAGCCCGCTGTTGCGCCCGTTACCAGAATAATCATGTGGCTGTTCCTCAATAGGTTTGTTTGCATTAGCTCAGTGCTTTTACCTTATCATGTGGTGCGTGACTTCGCCTGAGATATCTGCCGGCAAATATTGCCCCCCGGCGGCCAGGCGCATACTCTAGGGTTTTGCTTTGGCATCAGGGAGTCACCATGGGCACCAGCAATCCTTTTTTCTCCGTCAGCCCGCTGCCGTACCGGGCACCGGTATTTGATCAGATAACGGATGATGATTACCGTCCGGCGTTTGATGAAGCCATCAGGATCAAGCGCCAGGAGCTGGCTTCGATCATCAGTAACCGGGCGGAAGCCTGCTTCGACAACACCTTTCTGGCCCTGGAAAAAAGCGGCCGGATGCTATCCCGGGTGACGGCCATCTTTTTTGCCATGGCATCGGCCCATACTAACGATAAGCTCCAGCAGCTGGATGAGGAATTTTCCACTGAGCTTGCCGGGCTGCACGATGATATCTACCTCAATGAGCAACTGTTCAGACGGCTGGATGAGGTCTACCAGCGGCGCCACCAGTCAGGGCTGGATGCCGAATCACTGCGCCTGGTTGAGGTCGTCTGGCAGCGATTTGTGCTGGCCGGGGCCCGGCTTGCGGCACCACAAAAGGCGCAGCTGGCGGCGTTAAATAAAGAGTCCGCCCGACTGACCAGCCAGTTTAACCGGTTATTACTGGCGGCGAATAAGAACGGCGGGCTGCATATTGATGATGTGCGCCAGCTGGCTGGGCTGAGCGAGGCCGAAATCGCCGCCGCCCGGGATGCCGCGCAGGCGAAGGGGCTGGATTCAGGGTGGTTATTACCGCTACTGAACACCACACAGCAACCGGCGTTGCAGTCGTTGTCCTGCCGGGAGACCCGGGAGCGCCTGTTCCGCGCGGGCTGGTCGCGTGCAGAAAAAAACGATGCCAACGATACCCGCGCCATCATCAGTCGCCTGGCAGCACTGCGTGCTGAGCAGGCCCGTATTCTGGGATTTGCCGATTATGCCAGCTGGAGCACGGCCGATCAGATGGCCAAAACCCCTGAAGCCGCTCTGACATTTATGCGTAATATTGTTCCGGCTGCCCGGGCGCGGGTGGCACGGGAGCAGGCGGACATTCAGGCGCTGATTGACCAGCAGCAGGGTGGCTTTTCCGTGCAGGCCTGGGACTGGGCCTGGTATGCGGAGCAGGTGCGGGCGCAACAATACGCGCTTGATGAGTCCAGCATTCGCCCCTATTTTGAGCTGAATAACGTGCTGGAGAAGGGGGTATTCTGGGCGGCAACGCAGCTTTATGGTCTGAAATTTGTGGAGCGTTACGATCTGCCGGTTTACCAGGAGGATGTCCGGGTCTGGGAGATTTTCGATAACGACGGCCGCGGGCTTGCCCTGTACTACGGTGATTTCTTTGCCCGGGACAGCAAATGCGGCGGCGCCTGGATGGGGAATTTTGTTGAACAGTCGACGTTACTGGCCAGCGCACCGGTTATTTACAATGTCTGTAACTATCAGTACCCGCCTGCGGGCCAGCCTGCGCTGATCTCCTGGGATGATGTTATCACACTCTTTCATGAGTTCGGCCACGCGCTGCACGGGCTGTTTGCCAGCCAGCGCTATGCCAGCTTATCCGGTACCAATACGCCGCGGGATTTTGTGGAGTTTCCTTCGCAAATTAATGAGCACTGGGCCAGCCATCCGGTGGTGTTTGAGCACTATGCCCGCCACCACAGCACCGGCGCGCCGATGCCGGAAGCCCTGCGTGAGAAGCTGTTTCGCGCCAGCACCTTTAATAAAGGCTACGACATGACGGAGCTGCTCAGCGCCGCGCTGCTGGATATGAACTGGCACCTGATAAAACCCGGGGATAATACCGACGTATCCGTGGTGGAGCCGGCGATTCTGGCCGGGGAGCAGCTGGCGCTGGAGGCGGTGCCTCCCCGTTACCGCAGCAGTTATTTCGCCCATATCTGGGGCGGCGGCTACGCGGCAGGATATTACGCCTATTTATGGACTCAGATGCTGGCAGATGACGGCTATAAATGGTTCGAAGAGCAGGGCGGTTTAACCCGGGAAAACGGTGAGCGCTTCCGCGAGGCGATACTCTCCCGTGGCAACAGCGCTGATTTGGCAGCACTTTATTACCACTGGCGCGGCCACGATCCGGAAATAGAGCCAATGCTGGAGAATCGCGGGCTTAAAAGCTGACGCCCCACACCTGGCGACACCAGCGGCATTTAGTGACACCGCCCCGCAGGTGCGGGGCGGTATCCGGGTCAGGATTTGCGGTTAATGACGGTACTGTAGCTGTTCATCAGGCTACGGTAGTCGGGAATATGATTACTGAACAGGGTGCCCAGCCCTTCAATATCATTACGCCAGTCGCGGTGTAACTCGCAGGCGACGCCAAACCAGGTCATCAGCTGGGCCCCGGCGTTGCTCATGCGATCCCAGGCAGACTGGCGGGTCAGCTCGTTAAAGGTGCCGGAAGCGTCGGTCACGACAAAGACCTCAAACCCCTCTTCAAGGGCGGACAGGGCCGGGAAGGCCACGCACACTTCAGTCACGATACCGGCAATAAGCAGCTGTTTTTTCCCGGTGGCTTTCACCGCTTTGACAAAGTCTTCGTTGTCCCAGGCGTTGATCTGCCCGGGGCGGGCAATGTAGGGCGCATCCGGGAACAGATCTTTTAACTCGGTCATTAACGGGCCGTTAGGGCCATCTTCAAAACTGGTGGTCAGGATGGTCGGCAGATTAAAATATTTTGCCAGATCGGCCAGCGCCAGCACGTTATTGTTGAATTTATCCGGATCAATATCACGCACCAGTGACGATAAACCCGCCTGGTGATCTACCAGCAGAACCGCAACATCGTTTTTATCCAGCTTAATGTAAGGTTTACTCATAGTACCTCTCCTTCAGTTATTTTCAGTGCTATTGTCCGGCTGGATTTGCCCGAACTGGCCGCGGGTAAAATCGCGGATAGCCTGGCTAATCTCTTCCCGGGTATTCATCACAAACGGGCCGTGCCCCACTACGGGCTCATTGAGCGGCTCGCCGCTTAACAGTAAAAGCCTTGTTTCTTTACTGGCCTCCAGCACCAGATGCTCGCCCGCGCGGGACATTACCGCCAGCTCAGCACTGCCGACGGGCTGCCCGTCCGTTTGCAGCTCACCGTGCAACACAAACAGCGCCGTGGTGTGGCCCGGGGGCAGCATTATAGTCACCTGGTGGCCGGCCAGCAGCTGAAGATCCCAGACATTCATCGGGGTCATGGTGCGGGCCGGGCCGCGGATCCCGCTGTACTCACCGGCAATCACCCGCACCTGGCCTGCGCCATCCGGCAGGGGGATGTCCGGTATCGTCTCTGCGGTGATCCCCTGGTATCCCGGTGCCGCCATTTTGTGCCGGGCGGGCAGGTTGACCCACAACTGGACCATCTCAAACGCACCGCCCTGACGGGCAAATTCGGGGCTGTGGTACTCTTCGTGAATCACGCCAGAGGCGGCAGTCATCCACTGAACATCCCCCGGGCCAATGGTGCCCCCGCCACCGGAAGAGTCCCGGTGTGAAACACCGCCTGCATAAACAATAGTCACAGTTTCGAAACCACGGTGAGGATGTTGCCCGACACCGCGTTTTTCACCGGTGGGGGAGAACGTGGTCGGACCGGCATAATCCAGCAGCAGAAACGGGGACATGGCTTCGGGGTTATCCCGGTAAGAGAAAATATTCATTACCGGAAAACCGTTACCAACCCAGTGGCGGCCGTTACTGCGTTTAATAAAGGCAACTTTTTTCATGGTGGCACTCCGCTAATCTGGATGTGATCACTATAGGAAGTTGCAGATTTGTTGTGTAGATGGTTAAATCCAAAAACACTTTCCAGTGAGTTGTTAAATGGACTTCAATCAGATTGCGGTATTTATTAAGGTAGTACAGGCTGGCAGCTTCAGTGCGGCGGCGCGCCAGCTGTCGCTGCCGGTATCGACCGTCAGCCACCGGGTGGCGATGCTTGAAAAACGCCTCGGGATCACGTTGCTCCAGCGCACAACCCGGCGGCTGCACCTGACGGAGGCGGGGCAGATTTATTTTCAGCACGCCTCGGCCGGGCTGGGGCAGTTACTGGATGCGGAAGCGGCCATTAAGGTTGTCGCCGCTGAACCCTGCGGCCTGCTCCGGGTGTCGGTACTGCCGGATCTCGGGGAACAGTTGCTGGCATCCATTTTACTGGAGATACGCGACCGCTGGCCCCGGCTACAGGTTGAGCTGTTGCTGACCCACCGGCGTATGGATCTGGTCTCTGAAGGGGTTGATGCGGCTATCCGGGCCGGGGAGCTGGAGGATTCCTCGCTGGTGGCCCGCAAAGTGGGCACCGCCCGCTGGGCTGTCTTTACCAGCCCGGGGTATCTCGCAACCACACCCGCCCCTGAAACCCCCGAACAGCTCTGCCAGCACCCCTGTCTGCAGTTCACCCCAATGGGGAAAACCGCCTGGGCCTTCTCCCGGGGGGCGCAGCATGTCACGGTGCCGGTGGGCCAGCAAATCGTGGTGAATAATATTGGCCTGGTGATGAACATGGTACTGGCCGGGGGCGGTGTGGCGCTATTGCCGGACTATTTATGCCGCCAGGCATGCCAGGAAGGGCGGCTGGTGAGGCTGCTGCCCCAGTGGCAGGCGAAGCAGGATCCTATTCATCTGGTCTATCCCCGCCAGCAGTTTGTGTCGCCGGGGCTAAGAGCGTTTCTGGATATTGCGGGGAAGACGCTAAAAACCTGGCTGGCCTGATGCACAGCCAGGTGGAGTCGCGCGTCAGACGGTTTCGTCGCGGATATCGTCGCTGGGGCCGTTCTTCTGCACTGAGGCGATCCCTTTTTTGGCCGCCTCTTTGGTGGCGTACATTTCGCTGGTGGCGATGGTTTCGTGGTTCCCGGCTTTCAGCAGAAAATAGTAAGGCTGCGCGACGGCTTTTTCCGATTTTTTAATCACGTAATAACCCATAGTTCGCTCCTGAAATAAACAAAAGACGCTTTAGCTATAGGCCATAGCTGGCGATTACGCAACCGCAGGGCGCCCGGTGTTTACTGGCTTTTCTTTTCTCCGGCGGCCATCTGTTGCAGGACAAAAGGCACCACATCGCGCAGCGACGGGTTAACGAGGCTGTCGCTATCCAGCTCAGGGTAGTAATGCACGCTAACCGACGTCCCGGCCTGCCGGACATCACGGGCGAACTGTTTTTGCATGGCGCCCGGGAAGGTAAGATCTTTCCCCCCGATCCCGATAAACACCGGATGCGTTATTTTCAGGGTCGGGAAGCTGATGACCTTCTCCTCAGCGGCGAGCATCTCCCGGAAGGCCGGTTTCAGGGTGTTGCTCATCGTCAGTTTGTTTTTTGCCACGGCCCCGGTTAACGGGCGCAGACATAACTGGCGCGACTGCGCCAGCAGGGGGAGGGCCGCCCCGGTAAAATAATCGGCGGCGTTAATGGTGTGGTTATGGTCAGCGGCCGACTGCCAGAGATAAAACAGCGGCGGGATCCGCGGATCACCTTCGGGGCTCTCCTGGTCGCGGGTGTCAAGCAACGCCTGTAGCGCCTGGGGCTGATTAAAATACGGGGTGCCGGTGACCACGGTCGCCACAATATTCAGATCGCTGGCATATTGTGGCTGATACCCGGCGGCGGCAAAGGCGGCGTGAGCCCCCTGGGACTGGCCAATCAGGATCAGTTTATTTTGCAGCGGGAAGTGCGCCAGCGCCGCCCGGATGCTGTCCAGCACGCTCCAGGCCTCGGCGCGGGCATTCAGATAGTGGTGCAGCCCGCCGGAGCCCAGCCCCTGATAGTCTGGCGCGACAACCGCAAACCCCAGCGAGAGCCAGGTATTCAGATACTGGCTCTCACGTGCTGTGCGCGGGTTGAGCGACGGTGCGCACTCGCTGGCAATGCCTGCGGTGCCGTGGGCCCAGACCACGACCGGCCAGCCCTCTTTGGGCGCCTCGCCAAACGGGAGGAATATGGCCGCGCTGTCTGTGCGCATGCCTTTACCGGCCACGCCATTTCCGGCGCGATACCCGATACGGTACTGAACGGCAGCCTCGCTGAGCTGATCGGCGGCGGATAGCGCTTTGCGCGTCACCAGCTGGCCGTTTTCGCCGGCGGTTGCGGCACCAGAGAGTAGTGTCAGACCCAGGCCAAGCCCCAGGGCCAGGCCATATAATTGCGTTGCTGCGCGCTTCATTCTCCACTCCATAGCATAGTCATATCACCCGGGAAGCAGCATACCTTATGCTCTCCGGGGAACAATACTCCCATTTTGCCGCCTGTCTTTTGTCCCATATCAGTATGGGCGTACGCTTAACAATAACAGGTCTTAATATATACCTTTTTTTAACATCTGATATGCTGTGCGTAAGGTCGCGATACGGGGCAGCAGAATGAAAAAATACCAGCAACTGGCACAGCAAATCAGCGAACAGATAGCCCTTGGCGTCTGGCAGCCGGGTGATCGGCTGCCGTCACTGCGCGAGCAGGTAGCCAGCAGCGGCATGAGTTTTATGACCGTCAGCCACGCCTACCAGCAACTGGAAAGTCAGGGGCGAATTATTGCCCGCCCCCAGTCCGGCTACTATGTGGCGCCGCATCCGGTTTCCCGGGAGCAGCCAGCCCCTCCTGTGCCGGTGACCAGTAATGAATCCGTTGATATCAACCGCTATATTTTTGATGTTCTTCAGGCCAGCCGCCACCCCGATGTGCTGCCGTTCGCCTCTGCGTTTCCCGATCCGCGCCTGTTCCCGCTGCAACCGCTTACCCGCTCCCTGGCCCGGGTGAGCAAAACCATGACCGCCATGAGCGTGATAGAGAACTTACCCCCCGGGAATGCCGGGCTGCGCCACGCCATTGCAAGGCGCTATGCCCGCCAGGGGATGAATATCTCCCCGGATGAGATAGTCATCACCAGCGGAGCCCTGGAGGCGCTGAACCTGAGCCTCCAGGCGGTCAGTGAGCCCGGTGACTGGGTCGGGGTGGAGGACCCGTGCTTTTACGGTGCGCTACAGGCCCTGGAGCGGCTGCGCCTGAAAGCGGTCGCGATTAACACCGATATCCGCGAAGGTATCGATCTGGCGGCCCTGGAGCAGGCGCTCCGGCAGTACCCGATGAAAGCCCTCTGGCTGATGACCAACAGCCAGAACCCGCTGGGGTTTACCCTGAGTGCCGGGAAAAAAGCGCAGCTGGTTGCGCTGCTTGCCCGCTATAACGTGGTGCTGATTGAAGACGACGTCTACAGCGAGCTCTATTTCGGCCGCAATAAACCCCTGCCGGCGAAATACTGGGATAATCAGGACCGGGTGCTTCACTGCAGCTCATTTTCCAAGTGCCTGGTGCCGGGGTTCCGGATTGGGTGGGTCGCGGCGGGGAAATATGCCCGGCGTATCCAGCAACTGCAGCTGATGAGCACCTTATCCACCAGCTCCCCGATGCAGCTGGCGCTGGTGGATTTTATTACCTCCCGGCGTTACGACGCCCACCTGCGCCGTTTGCGCCGCCAGCTTGCCGAGCGCAAACAGCGGGCCTGGCAGGCCCTGTTGCGCCATCTGCCTGCGGACGTCACCATTCACCACAGCGACAGCGGTTACTTTTTATGGCTGGAGCTGCCCGCAGGGATCGATGCCAGCGTGCTGAGCGCCAGGGCGCTGGCCTGCAATATCAGCATTGCCCCCGGGAAGATGTTTTCCGCCACCGATAGCCGGGCGTCATTTTTCCGCTTTAATACCGCCTGGAGCTGGGGGGAGCGCGAAGAGCAGGGGGTAAAACAGCTTGGCGAACTTATTGAACAACTCTGCCGGGCCCATGCCGCCAGAGGGTGAGTTAGCCCCCTGCCATAAAATGTGAGCAATAGCACATTTCATCATCCTGAATAACCACTCTTTTGATCCGGTCACGGTATTTAACCCTATTGGGGTATGCGCCGCTTACGCCGGGTGAAATATCTTAACAGCCATATAAAACGCTACGGATTATCCGTTTATTTGGCCGTTTCGCGCCTGGATGCGCGCTGTTTATGGAAGACAATGTCATGGTTGATAGAACGCGTCGCGGTTTGCTGACCGGCCGCAGCCACAGCGCCATGGCCGGGATCCGCCCACCCTGGAGCGGCCATGAGGCCCATTTTCTGGCCCACTGTCACCGCTGCGATCTCTGCATTAACGCCTGCGAGAATCAGCTTCTGCGCCGTGGCCCCGGCGGCTATCCGGTGGTGGATTTCTCCCGCGGGGAGTGCAGCTTCTGCTATGCCTGCGCGGCCGCCTGCCCCCGGTCACTCTTTCTGCCCCGCGAGGCGCACCCCTGGCGCCTGGCGGTCTCCCCGGGCAGCCAGTGCCTGACCCGTAACGCCGTGATGTGCCGTAGCTGTGAAGATAACTGCCCTTACGGGGCCATCACCTTCCGGGCGCAGCTCTCCGGTATCAGCCAGCCACAACTTGATAATCATGCCTGCCCGGGGTGCGGCGCCTGCGTTGCCAGCTGCCCGGTATCGGCAATAACCGTGGAGTACGCCTGTGACCACTAACTGGCAGGTTTGCAGCCTGATCGTTCAGGCCAGATCCGGTGATTTCGCGGCTATCTGCGCACAGTTGCGCCAGATAGCCGGTTGCGAAGTGGCGCTGACCGATGCGGCCAGCGGGCAGATTATCCTCGTGATCGAGGCAAAACAGCACCTGCTACTGGTGCAACACATTGAGTCGGTACGCAATGTCGCTGGCGTGCTGGCGGTATCGCTGGTTTATCACCAGCAGGATCAGCAAGGTGAGGAAACACCATGAAACTCAGTCGTCGTAGCTTTATGAAAGCTAATGCCGTCGCGGCCGCTGCGGCGGCTGCCGGGCTCAGCGTACCGGGCGTCGCCCGGGCGGTGGTGGGCCAGCAGGAAGCCATTACCTGGGACAAAGCGCCGTGCCGTTTTTGCGGCACGGGCTGCGGCGTGCTGGTGGGCACCCAACAGGGGAAAATCGTCGCCTGCCAGGGGGATCCGGATGCACCGGTCAACCGGGGGCTGAACTGCATTAAAGGCTATTTCCTGCCGAAAATTATCTACGGCAAAGACCGTCTGACCCAGCCGCTGTTGCGCATGAAAGGCGGTGAGTACCACAAAGACGGCGAGTTCACTCCCGTGAGCTGGGAACAGGCGTTCGACGTCATGGAGGCGAAGTTCAAAACCGCCCTGCGCGAAAAAGGCCCCGAGGCGGTAGGCATGTTCGGCTCCGGCCAGTGGACCATCTGGGAAGGGTATGCCGCCGCGAAGCTGTTTAAAGCCGGTTTTCGCAGCAATAACATTGACCCGAACGCCCGCCACTGCATGGCCTCTGCCGTGGTGGGCTTTATGCGCACCTTCGGTATGGATGAACCCATGGGCTGCTACGACGACATCGAACAGGCGGATGCCTTCGTGTTGTGGGGTGCCAATATGGCCGAAATGCACCCGATCCTCTGGTCGCGTATTACTAACCGCCGCCTGTCAGACCCTCAGGTGAATGTGGCGGTATTGTCCACCTTCCAGCACCGCAGCTTTGAACTGGCGGATAACGGCATGGTGTTCACCCCCCAGAGCGATCTGGTTATCCTCAACTACATTGCCAACTACATTATTCAGAATAACGCGGTCAATCAGGACTTTTTCACCCGGCATGTGAACCTGCGCAAAGGGGCCACCGATATCGGCTACGGCCTGCGGCCCAGCCACCCGCTGGAAAAAGCAGCGAAAAACCCGGGGTCCGATGCTTCAGAGCCGATGACGTTTGATGAGTACAAAGCCTTTGTGGCGGAGTATACCCTCGAAAAAACCGTGGCGATGAGCGGTGTCCCGGCGGATCAGCTGGAGCAGCTGGCGAAGCTGTATGCAGATCCGACGAAAAAAGTGATCTCCTACTGGACCATGGGGTTTAACCAGCATACCCGTGGGGTATGGGCCAATAACCTGGTCTACAACCTGCATCTGCTGACCGGCAAAATCTCCCGCCCCGGGTGCGGGCCGTTTTCACTGACCGGGCAGCCCTCCGCCTGCGGCACCGCCCGGGAAGTGGGCACCTTCGCCCACCGCTTACCGGCAGACATGGTGGTCACCAGTGAGAAGCACCGCCAGATCTGTGAGCAGCACTGGCAACTCCCGGCGGGCACGATCCCGGCGAAAGTGGGGCTGCACGCGGTGGCCCAGGACCGGGCCCTGAAAGACGGCAAACTGAACGTTTACTGGGTGATGTGCAACAACAACATGCAGGCGGGCCCCAATATCAATGAGGATCGGCTGCCGGGCTGGCGCGATCCGCGCAATTTTATCATTGTGTCTGATCCGTACCCCACGGTCAGCGCCCTGGCCGCAGATCTGATCCTGCCGACCGCCATGTGGGTTGAAAAAGAGGGCGCCTATGGCAATGCCGAGCGGCGCACCCAGTTCTGGCGCCAGCAGGTCACCGCCCCCGGTGAGGCCAAATCGGATCTCTGGCAACTGGTGCAGTTTGCCCGGCGTTTTCGCACGGACGAGGTCTGGCCGGAATCTTTACTGGCGCAGAAGCCGGAATTACGCGGTAAAACCCTGTACGACGTGCTGTTTGCCACGCCGCAGGTAGCCCGCTACCCCCTGAGCGAGCTGGCGGAGAACCAATTGAATGATGAATCCCGCGAGCTGGGTTTCTACCTGCAAAAAGGGCTGTTTGAAGAGTACGCCTGGTTTGGCCGCGGCCACGGCCACGATCTGGCACCTTTCGACGCCTACCACCAGGCCCGGGGTCTGCGCTGGCCGGTGGTCGACGGCAAAGAGACCCAGTGGCGCTACAGCGAAGGGCACGATCCCTATGTGAAAGCGGGAGAGGGCTATAAGTTTTACGGTAAACCGGACGGTAAAGCGGTTATCTTCGCGCTGCCGTTTGAGCCCGCCGCAGAAGTGCCGGATAAAGAGTTCGATCTGTGGCTGTCCACCGGGCGCGTGCTGGAGCACTGGCACACAGGCAGTATGACCCGCCGGGTGCCGGAGCTGCACCGGGCCTTCCCGGAGGCGGTGCTGTTTATCCACCCGCTGGATGCCAAAGCGCGTGACCTGCGGCGCGGCGACAAGGTTAAGGTGATCTCCCGCCGGGGGGAGGTGGTATCGGTCGTTGAGACCCGTGGCCGTAACCGGCCTCCCCGGGGGCTGGTCTATATGCCGTTCTTTGATGCGGCCCAGCTGGTGAACAACCTGACCCTCGACGCGACAGATCCCCTCTCCAAAGAGACGGATTTTAAAAAGTGCGCCGTGCGGCTGATGAAGGCCTGACACCGTGTCCCGGCTGGAGAATAACCGCAATCACCGGCGCCGCTTCCTGCGCGATCTGGCCCGGGCCGCCGGTGGGCTGGCGACAGTGGCGGTGGTGCTGGGGCTACAGCAGCAGACCACCCGGGCCGCCGGGGTACGCCTGCGCCCGCCGGGCGCGCTGGACGAAAGCCATTTTGCCAGCGCCTGTATCCGCTGTGGCCAGTGTGTGCAGGCCTGTCCCTACGACACGCTGCGGCTGGCGACCCTGGCCTCCGGGCTGGCGGCCGGTACTCCGCACTTTGTGGCCCGGGATATTCCCTGTGAAATGTGCGAGGACATCCCCTGTGCCCGGGTATGCCCCAGCGGGGCGCTCGACCAGGATCTGGCCTCCATCGACGATGCGCGCATGGGGCTTGCGGTACTGCTTGACCAGGAAAACTGCCTGAATTTTCAGGGGTTGCGCTGCGATGTCTGCTACCGGGAGTGCCCGCGCATTGATGAGGCCATCACCCTCGAACTGGCGCACAACCGCCGCACCGGGAAGCACGCGCGCTTTCTGCCCACCGTACACAGCAACGCCTGCACCGGCTGCGGTAAATGCGAAAAAGTCTGTGTGCTGGAGCAGCCCGCCATCCGGGTTCTGCCCCTGGATCTGGCGCGGGGAGAGCTGGGCCACCACTACCGCTTTGGCTGGCAGGAGGCGGGCGATGGCAAACCGTAAACATGAGGCCGGTCACGCGGCGCGGGCCCGCAAAGGGTGGTGGCGCAGCCACCGCTGGCTGGTACTGCGGCGGCTGTGTCAGCTACTGGTACTGGGGATGTTCCTCAGCGGCCCCTGGCTGGGGGTCTGGATCCTGCACGGCAACTACAGCGCCAGCCTGCTGCTGGATACGGTTCCCCTGGCCGATCCGCTGATGGTGCTGCAAAGCCTGGCTAGCGGGCACCTGCCGGGGTGGGAGGCGCTTACCGGCGCGGCGACCATTCTGGTGCTGTATGGGCTGGCGGGAACGCGGCTGTTTTGCAGCTGGGTGTGCCCGTTAAACCCGGTCACGGACTGCGCCAGCTGGCTGCGGCGCCGGTTTGGCTTTACCCCGTCCGCAACGCTGCCGCGCTATCTGCGCTATCTGATCCTCATCATGGTGCTGGGCGGCAGTGCGCTGACCGGCACGTTGATCTGGGAGTGGGTGAACCCGGTGTCGCTACTCGGGCGCAGCCTGATCATGGGATTTGGCAGCGGCTCGCTGCTGATCCTCGCCCTGTTTTTGTTTGACTTACTGGTTGTTGAGCACGGCTGGTGCGGGCATCTGTGCCCGCTGGGGGCCCTGTACGGGCTGGCGGGCCAGAAAGGGGGGCTGGTGGTCAGCGCCACAGGGCGCGCGCGCTGCGACCGCTGTATGGACTGTTTTTATGTTTGCCCGGAGCCCCATGTGCTACGGGAGCCGGTACTGGATCATACCCGCCCGGCGCAGATCACCGGTCGCGACTGCATGACCTGCGGGCGCTGTGTGGATGTCTGTGCCGAAGAGGTATTCACAATAACAACACGATGGAATTCGGGAGCGAAATCATGAAAAGCCACGACCTGAAACAAACGGTGTGCCGGTGGTTAGCCGCCCTGGCCCTGGTCGCCAGCGGTGCGGTCTGGGCCGTAAACGGCGTGGATCTCAGCCAGTCCCCGGAAGTTGCGGGCACCCGGGAGGGGGGGATCAAAATCCCCAAAGAGCAGGAGCGGATGCCGCTCAACTACGTAAACCAGCCGCCGCTGGTGCCGCACAGTGTGGAAGGGTATCAGGTGACCACAAAAACCAACCGCTGCCTTCAGTGCCACGGTGTTGCCAGTTACCGCACCACGGGAGCACCGCGCATCAGCCCCACCCACTTTACCGACAGTGACGGGCACGTACTGGCCGATGTGGCACCGCGCCGCTATTTCTGCCTGCAGTGCCACGTGCCGCAGAGCGAAACGCCCCCGATTGTGGAAAACACCTTCTCTCCGCTGCAAGGCTACGGGAAATAAGAGGTCATTATGGAACATGGAAACCCGAAACCCGGTGTGATTCGCCGCCTGTGGCACTGGTGGCGGCGCCCGAGCCGTCTGGCCCTTGGCACCCTGCTGCTGACCGGTTTTGTCGGCGGGATTATTTTCTGGGGCGGTTTTAACACCGGCATGGAAAAAGCCAACACCGAGGCGTTTTGCATCAGCTGTCATGAGATGCGCAACACCGTATACGAGGAGTACCTGGAATCGGTGCACTACAGCAACCGCAGCGGCGTGCGCGCCACCTGCCCGGACTGCCACGTTCCCCACGAGTGGGGGCCGAAAATGTTACGTAAAATCAAAGCCAGCAAAGAGCTGTACGGCAAAATTGTCGGGGTTATCGATACGCCGCAAAAATTTGAGGCTCACCGGCTGACCATGGCGCAAAACGAGTGGCGGCGCATGAAAGATAACGACTCTCAGGAGTGCCGTAACTGCCATAACTTTGAGTATATGGATCTGACCGCCCAGAAGAGCGTGGCGGCGAAACTGCACGATCAGGCGATTAAAGACGGCCAGACCTGTATTGACTGCCATAAAGGGATTGCTCACCAGCTTCCGGATATGCGCGGCGTAGAGAACGGTTTTTAACCTGATGCAGACGGGCGACACGCAAAGGCTACAGGCCAGATCCCTGAGCTGCACCCGGGATGGCCGGGCGCTGTTTGACGATCTCTCCTTTACTATCGGTGCCGGGGAGTGGGTGCAGATCAGCGGCGCCAACGGCGCCGGTAAAACCACCCTGTTGCGGATGCTGACCGGGCTGGCGGTGCCGGAAAGTGGCCAGGTCTGCTACGGCGGATCCCCCCTGAGCCAGGTGCGCGGGGCGTTTTATCCGCAGCTATTGTGGATAGGCCACCAGCCGGGGGTCAACGCCCGGCTGAGCGCGCTGGAAAACCTGGCCTTTTACCACCCGGATGCCACGGCGGCACAATATCTGGAAGCCCTGGCCTGCTGCGGGCTGGCGGGGTATGAGGATCTGCCTGTTGCCCGGCTGTCTGCCGGGCAACAGCGGCGTGTGGCGCTGTCCCGCCTGTGGCTGACCCGGGCGACCATCTGGATCCTCGATGAGCCCTTTACCGCCCTTGATGCCAGCGGCGTGGCGCACCTGACCCGGCACATGGCGGCGCATACCCGACAGGGGGGCATGGTCATTCTGACCACCCACCAGCCGCTGATGGCGGGGGCGTGGAATATCCGGCGTATTGCGCTGCCGTATGGGGAGGGGCGGGCATGATGGTGCAGGTCTTCCGCCACGGGCTACGCACGGCGCTGCGCGGCAGTGCCGATATTGCCAATCCGCTGTGGTTCTTTCTGATTGTGATAGCTCTGTTTCCGCTGGCTATTGGCCCGGAGCCGCAACTGCTGGCGCGGATCTCCCCGGGGGTTATCTGGGTGGCGGCGTTGCTGGCCGCGTTGTTGTCCATGGATCGCCTGTTTCGTGATGATTTTAACGACGGCACCCTGGAGCAGCTGATGCTGCTGGCGCTGCCCCTGCCTGCGGTGGTGCTGGCCCGGGTGGCGGCACACTGGGTGGTCAGCGGGCTACCGCTGCTGCTCCTCTCCCCGCTGGCGGCGTTGTTGCTGGGAATGGATTTTGCCGGCTGGCAAATCATGGCCCTGACGCTGCTGCTGGGCACGCCGACCCTCAGTATGCTGGGGGCGCCGGTGGCGGCGTTGACCGTCGGCCTGCGCCGGGGGGGCGTACTGCTCAGCGTGCTGGTGCTGCCGCTGACGGTGCCGCTGCTTATCTTCGCCACCGCCGCAATGGACGCCGCGGCCCAGCATCTGCCGGTAGACGGCTATCTGGCTATCCTCGGCGCGCTGCTGGCCGGTAGCGCCACCCTGAGCCCGTTTGTAACGGCGGCTGCTTTACGCATCAGTGTGCAGTAGCCGGTAACTGGTTTTATTTTGTGCAATGGTGATTGTATGTGGAAAAAACTTCATCAACTGGCGATCCCCGCCCGGTTGTATCAGGTTTGCGGGGCGCTGCTCCCGTGGCTGATGGTTGCCAGTGCGCTGGTGCTGGCAACGGGGCTTATCCGGGGGTTTGGCTTTGCCCCGGCGGACTACCAGCAGGGGCAAAGCTACCGGATTATTTACCTGCACGTGCCTGCCGCCATGTGGTCGATGGGGATTTACGCCGCCATGGCGCTGGCCGCATTTACCGGCCTGGTCTGGCAGCTGAAAATGGCCAACCTGGCAGTGGCGGCTATGGCGCCGGTCGGGGCGGTGCTGACCTTTATCGCGCTGATCACCGGCTCTGCCTGGGGTAAGCCCATGTGGGGCACCTGGTGGGTGTGGGACGCGCGCCTGACCTCTGAACTGGTATTGCTGTTTTTGTATATCGGCGCCATTGCCCTGTGGCACGCCTTTGATGACCGGCGTCTGGCCGGGCGCGCGGCGGGCATTCTGGTGCTGATTGGGGGGGTGAACCTGCCGGTGATCCACTACTCGGTGGAGTGGTGGAATACCCTGCACCAGGGCTCTACCCGAATGCAGCAAAGTATTGATCCGGCAATGCGCTCGCCGCTGCGCTGGGCAATTTGTGGTTTTTTACTGTTATCCGTCACGCTGACACTGATGCGCCTGCGTAACCTGATCCTGCTGGTGGACAAACACCGCCCCTGGGTCAGTGAGCTGGCCGCCCGGAGAGGTTACTCATGAGCCGTGCGTTTGCAAGCTGGCAGGACTTTTTTGCCATGGGCGGTTACGCCTTTTATGTCTGGCTGGCAGTGCTGATGACGCTGCTGCCGCTGGCGATACTGGTGCTGCATACGGTGCGCCAGCACCGGAGCATTTTACGCGCGGTAGCGCAGCAACAGGCCCGGCAGGCGCGCCGCCTGGCGGCCAGAACCCGGCAGGAGGCACCGTGAACCCACGCCGTAAATATCGCTTATGGATTGCCCTGACCGTGCTCGGTGGCCTGGTGGTGACCGTGGCGCTGATACTGTACGCGCTGCGGGCCAATATCGATCTGTTCTACACCCCGGGGGAGATCCTGTATGGCAAAAACGAAACGCAGCACATGCCGGAGCCCGGCCAGCGCCTGCGGGTGGGGGGAATGGTGCTGCCCGGCAGCGTGGCGCGCGATGCCAAAACGCTCAGGGTCTCGTTCAGCATTTACGACGCGCAAGGGGTGGTGGATGTCACCTATGAGGGGATCCTGCCGGATCTGTTCCGTGAGGGGCAGGGGGTTGTGGTGCAGGGAGAGCTGACCCCCGGCAACCGGATCCTGGCCCGGGAAGTGCTGGCAAAGCATGATGAAAACTACACCCCGCCGGAAGTGGCCCGGGCGATGAACGAAAACCACCGCCGCCTGCCGGGTAATGGTGAGGACACGCGCTCATGATGCCGGAGATCGGAACCGGGCTGTTGTGCCTGGCGCTGGGGGTGGCAGTATTGCTGGCGCTCTACCCGTTGTGGGGTGTGGCGCGGGGCGATACGCGCATGATGAGCTCTGCGCGGCTGTTTGCCTGGCTCCTGCTGCTGTGTATGGCGGGGGCATTTCTGATCCTGACCCACGCGTTTGTCATCAATGATTTTACCGTGCGCTATGTGGCGGGGAATTCCAGCACCCAGTTACCGGTCTGGTATCGGGTGGCGGCCGTCTGGGGTGGCCACGAAGGCTCGCTACTGCTGTGGGTTCTGCTGATGAGCGGCTGGACCTTTGCCGTGGCGTTATTCAGCCAGCAATTGCCCCTGGTGATGGTGGCCCGGGTGCTGGCGGTTATGGGCATGGTGTGCGTGGGTTTTTTACTGTTTATCCTGTTTACCTCAAACCCCTTTGCCCGCACCTTTCCGGACTACCCGCTGGAAGGGCGGGATCTTAACCCGCTGTTGCAGGATCCGGGGCTTATTTTTCATCCGCCCCTGCTGTATATGGGCTATGTGGGGTTTTCGGTGGCCTTCGCCTTTGCCATTGCCGCACTGCTCAGCGGCCGGATGGACACCACCTTCGCCCGCTTTGCCCGCCCCTGGACTCTGGCGGCGTGGATCTTTTTAACCCTCGGCATTGTGCTGGGATCGGCCTGGGCCTATTACGAGCTGGGCTGGGGCGGCTGGTGGTTCTGGGATCCGGTGGAAAACGCCTCCCTGATGCCCTGGCTTGCCGGTACTGCGCTGGTGCACTCGCTGGCGGTGACCGGCCAGCGCGGCAGTTTTAAAGCCTGGAGCCTGCTGCTGGCGATTTGCGCCTTTTCCCTGTGCCTGCTGGGCACTTTCCTGGTGCGCTCCGGGGTGCTGGTCTCGGTGCATGCGTTTGCCTCCGATCCGGCGCGCGGGATGTATATCCTCGCCTTTATGGTGCTGGTTATCGGCGGCTCGCTATTGCTGTTTGCGCTGCGTGGCGGGCGGATACGTTCACCGGTCAGCAACGGGCTATGGTCCCGGGAGTCGCTGCTGCTGGCCAACAATGTGCTGCTCATGACCGCCATGCTGGTGGTGCTGCTGGGCACGCTGCTGCCGCTGGTACATAAACAGCTTGGGCTGGGCAGCATTTCGATTGGCGAGCCGTTCTTCAACACCCTCTTTACCTGGCTGATGGTGCCGTTTGCGCTGGTGCTGGGTATCGGCCCGCTGGTGCGCTGGGGCCGGGACCGGCCCGGGAAAATTCGCCGCGAGCTGCTGGTAGCGCTGGTGGTGACGCTGCCACTGGCGCTGCTGTTGCCCTGGCTGTTTGAGGCGCGAATCGAAGCGCTCACTGCCCTGGGGCTGGCTATGGCGGGCTGGGTTATGGTCCTGCTGGTGGCGGATGTGGCGCGGCGCGTGAAAGCCGGTAACCGGCCCGGAGCCCGCTACTGGGGCATGGTGGCCGGGCACCTTGGCCTGGCGGTGCTGGTGGTGGGCATTGCCTTTAGCCAGAACTACAGCATTGAGCGGGATGTGCGCATGGCAATGGGTGACAGTGTCACCATTCACCGGTACCGTTTTACTTTCCGTGAGCTGCGCGAGGTGGCCGGGCCGAACTACCGGGCGGGGATCGGGGTGATTGATGTCACCCGGGAGGGGCGCCACCAGGCCACACTGTATGCGGAAAAACGCGCCTATCACAGCACCAGCGCCGTGATGACCGAAGCGGCGATTGATGGCGGTCTCACCCGGGATCTGTATGCGGCGCTGGGGGAGGATCTGGGCGACGGCGCCTGGGCGGTGCGGCTGTACTATAAGCCGTTTGTGCGCTGGATCTGGGCCGGTGGGCTGCTGATGGCGGTGGGTGGGCTGTGCAGCCTGCTGCAGCGTAAACGACGGGTGAGGGAGGCATAATGAAGCGCCATATGCTGATGATTCCGCTGGCGGTGTTCCTGGTGATTGCCGCGCTGCTGCTCTGGCAGCTGGCGCGTAATGCCGGGGGGGATGATCCGACGCGTCTGGAATCGGCCCTGATTGGGCAACCGGTGCCCGCGTTCCGGCTGGAGTCGCTCGATACGCCGGGGAAATATTACCAGTCCACTCTGCTGGCCGGGGGAAAGCCGGTGCTGCTGAACGTCTGGGCGACCTGGTGCCCGACCTGCCGGGCAGAGCATGAGTACCTTAACCAGCTGGCGGCCCGGGGTGTGCGGGTGATTGGGCTGAATTACAAAGACGATGGTCACAAAGCCCGGGAGTGGCTCACCACGCTGGGCAACCCCTATGTGCTGAGCCTGTCTGACGCCAGCGGTATGCTGGGGCTGGATCTCGGGGTGTACGGCGCGCCGGAAACCTTCCTGATTGACGGCAACGGTATTATCCGTTACCGCCATGCGGGCGATCTGAATGCCCGGGTGTGGGAGACCACACTCCGGCCCCTGTGGGAAAAATACAGCACCGGAGACGGGCAATGAGAATACTGCTGATAGCCACCCTCTGGGTGCTGACCACCCTGGCCGCCGGTGCACAGGTGATGACGTTTAACGATCCGGCCCAGGAGCAGGCGTTTCGCCAGCTCACCACCCAGCTGCGTTGCCCGAAGTGCCAGAATAACAGTATTGCCGATTCGAACGCGATGATCGCCGTCGATCTGCGGCAAAAGGTCTATGAACTGCTGCAGGAGGGGAAAAGCAAACAGCAGATCACAGACTATATGGTGGCCCGCTATGGCCATTTCGTGACCTACGATCCGCCGCTGACCCCGTTAACCCTGTGGCTGTGGGTGCTGCCGGTGCTGACGGTCACCGGCGGCGGCTGGTTTATTGTGGCCCGTACCCGCCGCTCTGGTGGCGAGAGGGCAACAGGCGCAGCGGTGGCGGTTGCCGCGCCCGGGCCTGAGCCCGCCCCGCCGGGCACCCGGGGGAGCCGCTGGCTGTTTGTGCCGGGGATCGCCGTGGCGCTGGTGGTCACGCTGGTGAGCTATATGCTGACCGGCGGGCACGGCCCGGTGCGGGAGTGGCAGCAGGCCACCGCGCAGGCGCCAGCCCTGCTGGAGCGGGCGCTGGATCCCCGGGCGCAGCCGCTTAATGAGCCCGACCTGCGCCGCCTGGCCCTGGGGTTACGCACCCGCTTACAGCAGGATCAGACCAATACTGAGGCCTGGGTTATGCTGGGGCGTGTTGGCATGGCGCTGGGCAATGCCAGCATGGCGACCGGTGCCTATGGCCGGGCCTATGGGCTGGCACCCGCAGATCGCGAGGTGCTGCTGGGGTACAGTGAGGCGCTGATCCGCTCGTCTGATCCTGATGATAACCGGCACGGTGCTGCGCTGCTGCGCCAGGCAGTGGCGCAGGGCACCACCAGTATCCGCCTGCTCAGCGCGTATGCGTTTTCGGCATTTGAACAGCAGCGTTTTGACGAGGCCATCAGCGCATGGCGCACCATGCTGACGTTGCTACCGGCAGGGGATACCCGGCGGGGGGTGATTGAGCGCAGTATTGACCAGGCGAGGAGCCAGTTGCCTGGCGGTGAAAAGTAATGCAGAGCCCGCCACATGCGGGCTCAGGCGGGGTGAGCGGCCCGGATAAACAACACCGAGGCGGCAACCCGGGAGCGGACATTCAGCTTGCGCAGCAGGTTACGGATATGCACTTTCACGGTCTGCTCGGAGATATTCAGCTCCCCGGCTATCTGTTTGTTGGTCATGCCCCGGGCGATTTCATGCAGCACGTCCAGCTCGCGCTCGGTCAGGGTGCGTAGCGGATCCCGGGTTGGATCATGGCGCCCGTGCAGGTGCGCGTGGAGCCCGTCGCTGAATACCGGCACGCCGCTGGCCCCCTGGCGGATCGCCTCCAGCAGGATTTCCGGCTCGGTATCTTTGAGTAAATAGCCACTGGCCCCGGCCTCTGTCATGGCACAGACACTGCTGGCGGCGTCGCAAACGGTCAGCACAATGATGCGTGCGTTGCATCCGTTCTGGCGCAGGGCGGTCAGGGTTTCCAGGCCGGACATCGTTTTCATGCTCAGATCCAGCAGTATTACGTCCACCTGATACCGGGCGGCAAGAGCAACGGCGTTATTGCCGTCACCGGTTTCAGCGACAACATGAAATGCGCTGTCACACTCCAGTAACTGACGAATAGCCCGGCGCATAAGCGGGTGGTCATCCACAATAAGCACCTTAAAGGGTGTCGTGTCCGACATAATATTCTCCATGATGTTTATTTATAGTATTTTTAAGCGGCGGCACTCCGGCATCGCGCGCGATAGGGCACCCAGATATTACGCGATTCGCGTTTAGTAAAGTAGCGAAAATATACTACTCCTTTGTGGGTATATATTGTTGCCGGAATGTTGTTTGTGATAAATAAAATAACAATGTGATATTGGTCAACATCGCTTATTTTTTATATGGCGGGGTGTTTTATATTAGCGGATACATTATTGAGTTAACCGCTTACGGGTATTTCTGCGTATTTTCCCGTGATCCTGTCGGCACCGGAGGGGGAGGATCCTCCGGCGTTTATTTATTGTTTACTATTATTCAGCAGTCCGCCATCCGCCATTTGCTCCGGCAGCCGGGCTACCAGTGCATCAAGGGTTACGCGGATTTTTTGCGGCAACCACGGGGCCTGGGGCCAGACGGCGCTGATGGTAAAACGCTCACTGGCACTTTCCGGAAGAATAACCTGCAACTGCCCCAGGGCTATTTCCCGGGCCACTAACCAGTCCGGGAGCCAGGCTATTCCCAGGTCATCATTCACCGCCTGAGAAATAGCAGAGAAATCATCCGCCGACATCACGGTTGCGGGCCGGAAATCCACGCGGATACCCTGCTCGTTTTTAAGCCGCCAGTGCTGGAGAGTACCGTTATGTAAATATCCGATAGCCGGATGCTCACCGAGTTCATCTATTGTCTGTGGTGCGGGGTGGGTGCGTAAATATGCCGCTGACGCGCAGAGCACCATATTATGGTGGCCTAATGGCCGGGCTTTCAGCGAGCCCGAATCCGCCAGCTCACCAATGCGAATGGCCAGATCAAATCCCTCTTCAAACAGATTAACCTGACGATCGCTAAAAGAGAGCTCCAGTCTGAGCTGGGGGTAGCGCCGGGCAAGGGTAAATAAGATCGGGGCCACGCAATTGCGGCCAAAGAGGACCGGTAAACTGATGCGCAAACGCCCCTGCACATGCTCTTTACCGCGGTTAATTTCATCTTCCGCATCGCGGATGCAGTCCAGCGCCTGGCGGGACTGCTGATAAAAAATCTCGCCTTCTTCTGTCAGGATCAGCCTGCGGGTGGTGCGCTGGAATAACGCCGCCCCGAGCCGCTCCTCAAGGCGGGCAATGGTTTTACTGACGGCGGATCGCGTGAGGTGCAAACGCGCGGCGGCCCTGGCAAAGTTGCCGCACTCGACAACGGCGGTGAAAACCGGAATACCACTTAACTCTGTGCGCATTAACTGGTTCCTTCTGGTCAACAATAGGCGGAAATCATGTCACTTATTGATTCCTGTGGGTAGTGATAATCTACAAACAAGCAAACTTACCCTGAGGTTATCACCATGAGCAATGTGCTGATTCTGAAATCAAGTATTAATGGCCAGGCATCGCTGAGTAATCAGCTGATCGACGAATACATACGGATGCGTGAGCAGGCCGGCCATCGCGACACCATTACCGAGCACGATCTGACGCGCACAGAACTGCCAAAACTCGACCAGGCGCTGTTTGCCGCCCTGCGCGGGGCAGAGGATCCGCGCCCCGGGATCCGCCAGGGGGTGGCGCTGTCAGACACACTTATTGACGAGCTGAAACGCAGTGATCTGCTGGTGATTGGCGCGCCGATGTACAATCTCAACGTGCCGACGGATCTGAAAAAATGGTTTGATCTGGTGGCCCGGGCACGGGAAACCTTCCGCTACACGGAAACCTACCCGCAGGGGCTGGTTGACGGGGTCCGGGCGGTGGTGATAAGCCCGCGCGGCGGGATACATGAAGGCCAGCCCACCGATGCGGTAACACCGTATTTGCGCGCGGTTCTCGGGTTAATGGGGATCAATGATGTGGATTTTATCTATGCCGAAGGCATGGACATCAGACCCCTGGGGCGCGAAACCGGTATTGCCCGTGCCCGGCAGCATATGGCGCAGGCGGCGCAACTGGCCTGATATCCCCCTTTACTGTGGCGGCCGCCCTGGCCGCCCGTTCCCGCTTTTGTTCCCCCGCTTCGCTGTTTCCCCTGCGCGGGCCCCTCATTTACGCTGCGCTGGTCTATTCTCTGTCTGAGCGCTGCGCATCACCGTAATGCGCCATCACCGCTATTCGCAACGACAGGGGATCATCATGAAGGTTGTGCGTGGGTTTATTCTGGCTCTTTTTTTACTGAATATGGCACAGGCCACGGCCGCAGAGCCCCGCCAGCAGCCCACCCCCGGGGAGCAGGCCAACACCGTTTATATCTTCCACCAGCCGGTGGTGATGCTGCAGGCGAAATTTGGCCTCACCACCCCCCGGGAGCGGGTGCTACGGGTGCGAAATATCCTGCGTAGCCTCAGTGAGGAGGATCTGCGCCACCCGCTGATAGCGACCCCGGTGATGCGCTACCACCAGCAGGGGCGCCAGATCTCCATCAACGGTAAACCGGTCATGCTGCTGACCCAGGCAGATCTTGATGAAGGGGACGACCTCACGCTCGACCAGGCCACCGGGCGGGTAATGGCCCGTATGGAGGCCCAGCGCGTTGCGCTACGCGACCAGTATAATCACCGTTATCTGCTCTTCGCGGCCCTTAAGGCGGTGGCCGGGGCGCTCGTTTTGCTGGCGCTTATTTTTGCCGCCTGGCGCTCCTGGCAGTGGGTGCAGCGTTATTACCAGCAGGCCGCAGCCGCCAGACGGGGGCTTATTCCCGGTCACTGGCGCCGCTTGCTGGGCAATATTGAAGCGCGGCTTTACGGCATCGTGATGCTGCTGTGTGCGGTGATGGTCTGCTACCTGTGGCTGGGGTGGGTGCTGGGCTTATTCCCCTGGACCCGGGTGTGGGGGGAATCACTCGGAGAGTGGACCATGCGGGTGGTGCGGGGGATCTCCCTGTCTGTGGTGGCGGCCTTACCGGGGCTGTGTATTGTGCTGCTTATTTTCCTGATAACCTCCGTCATCATTAAGCTGGTTAAGGTGTTACTCAACCAGATTGAGTCCGGGCGGATGTCTGTTCCCGGGATCCACCCGGATACGGTCGGCGCCACCCGCAAACTTATCGCCGTGGTTATCTGGCTGTTTGCGCTGTCGGCGGCATATCCTTTTCTGCCCGGGGCGAATTCGCTGGCGTTTAAAGGGGTGAGCGTCTTTTTTGGTCTGATGTTAACGCTGGGCTCCGCAGGGGTCATGAACCACGCCATGAGCGGGCTGGTGCTTATCTACTCCCGGGCGTTACGCAAAGGGGATATTATCCGGATTGCCGACAACGAAGGGCAGGTGAGCGAAATCGGGATGCTGGCGACCAAAATCACCACCCGTGAAAACTATGTTGTCACCGTGCCGAATGCGGTGGTGGTGAGCGGTAAAATCACCAATCTCAGCGCCCGCCAGCCGGGGGGCGGGGTGAATTTAACCGTGAGTGTCACTATCGGTTATGACACCCCCTGGCGGCAGGTTCACGCCATGCTGGAGCTGGCGGCACACCGCTCAGCCGGTATTGCCCCGGAGCCCGCCCCCCTGGTACGCCAGCTCAGTCTGATGGACTGGTACATCGCCTATGAGCTCCAGGTGCGGTTGCTTCCCGGTGTCTCCCTGGCGGACGCCCGTAACGGGCTATACAGCAATATCCAGGATGTGTTTAACGAGTTTGGTGTGCAAATTATGTCGCCCAATTTTGTTATGCAGCCGGAAGGGGCTATTGTGGTGAAGAAAGAGCACTGGTACGCCGCCCCGGCCACACCCCCGGAGCGCCAGAATGCGTCCGCTTAACGGTTTTACTGGCTTATAAGAGGTTCAGGGATGAAATACCGCGTGGGGAATCGCCGTGGGGATGTCATATGGCGCGACCGTCATGATATGGTCAGGCACGCCCTGGCACTGAGCATGCCCTGGTTTACCTTTGTGAACCTGAGCTTTGCGCTGATGGTCTACGGGCGCAACCTTATTTTTCCCCATTTCGATGCGGCGATTCATATTCAGCAGCAGGTATTACCGCTGATAGATGGCGTGATGTGCGCCATTATGGTGGCGAGTGTTGCGCTGAGTATTGTCTGTTACCGTTTCCAGGCGCTGAGCCTCTCACTCAGTATGGTGCTCCTGCTGGCGATTGGCCTGATGTGGAGCTACAGCTGTTATTATTTTATCGTCTGGTGGCATTTGCCCTCTGGCTGGCCGCTGATGGTGATCCTGATGCTGAGCGCCCTGGCCGCGCTCTATTACCACCCGCGCGCGCTGCTGCTTTTTTTATTCCCCCTGTGGGTGGCGGCTCTGGTCTTTGGCACCTGGCTTAACCCGGGGGCCCGTGGCCACTTTCTGCTGATGTGGATACTGCTGACGGCAACGCTCGCCGGGGGCTGGTATATCCTGCAGCGCTGGTTTAGCGAGGCCTGGTATCGTTATCAGGAAAATCGCCTGCTGATCGCGCGGCTTGATCTTCTCGCCCACCAGGATGCACTCACCGGGACCGCCAACCGCCGGGCAATGGAGAGCTACCTTAACCAGGCACTCACCCGCCAGCAGCCCTTTGCGCTGGTGATGCTCGATGTGGATCATTTTAAACAGTATAACGATCACTACGGCCACCAGGCCGGGGATGGGTGCCTGGCGGCCGTTGCCCGGGTGCTGGCCTCATCAGTTCGCGCCCCGGCAGATCTGGTGGCCCGCTATGGCGGCGAGGAGTTTGTGGTTATCCTGCCGGAGGCGTCCCTTGCTGAGGCCGGGCAGGTGGCCGACCGGATACAGGCCAGTCTGCAGGCGGCGGCGTTGCCCCATGTGGCGTCACAGGTGAGTGATCAGGTGACGGTCAGCATGGGAATTGCGGTTTCAGAGGGGTGCCATACTGTAGCGCAGGTAATCTCCCGGGCGGATAGGGCACTCTACCGGGCGAAGCAACAGGGGCGTAATCAGTGGCAAACAGAGGGATAAATTAATATAGGGTGTTCGCCCGCTGTTATAATGACGAAATTATTGATTAGTTTTATTAACGGATATTTTCTTTATTTGCCGGAAGTAGCATAAATTTATTATAATGCATTATTCTTCGGAATATTGTCGTTTACCTGTTAATGGATGACGGGGGGAAATTCCATGCAATGGACTGTATTCAGAAAAGTAAGTCTCAGAACCCTGATCCTTATTTTCGCATTATTTGTCACAATTATTACTTTGCTGAACTGTTTTTATTCGGCGCGCCAGGTTCAGGAAAGTGTGCTGATAACCAATGCGTTATCAAAAAATAAAGCCTATGCGGAGCGTATTGCCTCCACCATTGAGCTCTATTTTCGCGTGAGTATGGAGCAACTGGCCTACAGCGCGAATTTTGTTGAGCATAAAATTAATAACTCTGAGGCGCTGTTACAGGAGCTGGAACGCCTGCAGCAGCAGGATTCCGGGTTCGACGGGGCGATGTTTGTGAATGCCTCCGGAACGGTAGTAGCCACCTATCCGCAAAACCTCAGCCAGAATGGCACCCGGCTGAACCCGGCCATTGCAGAGCCGGCCCTGGAAACAGAAACACAGACTATCAGCCACGCCCTGGTGCCGGAGTCCGGCGGGCGAATTGTTTACCTGACCTACCCGGTATACAGCAGTAGTAATGTTTATCTTGGGTTTGTCAGCGGCCTGATTCATTTAAATAAGCAGAATGTCCTCGGTTCGCTTATCTCAAACCATTTCCAGAATGACAGGAGCTATGTCTACCTGGTGGATCAGGATGACATGCTGTTTTATCACCCGGATCCCACCCGCAGCGGCACGAAAGAGCCCAATAATAAAGTGGTACAGGCCGCAGAGTCTGGTGGCTCCGGTTCGATGGAGGTGGTGAACTCCCGGGGGGTCATGATGCTTGCCGGGTATTCCAGTGTGCCTTCGTCCGCGTGGGGCGTGATAGCCCAGGAGCCAAAAGCCAGCACCCTGGCGCCGCTGGACACCTTAATGAACAAGATGATCCTCGGCACTTTGCCGCTCAGCATTCCGGGGCTGTGCATTCTGCTGTGGTTGTCGGGGATGATCTCCGCCCCGTTACGCCGCCTGGCTGACGGGGCCGCCACCCTGGATGCGGAAGGGGCCGCCAGTACCGTGATGAAGGTGAATGCCTGGTATGAGGAGGCTATCCACATTAAAGGCGGGCTGCTTAAGGGCATTGATCTGATCAACCAGAAAATGAAGGGGCTGAGTGACCAGGCGAACCGGGACCACCTCACCGGGCTGTTAAACCGCCGGGCAACGGATATTCTGCTGGAGGGGCTGGAAAAAGACGGCCGCTCGTTCGCGATAATCTCTGTTGATATTGACCACTTCAAACGGGTGAATGATACCTTCGGCCATGATGTGGGCGACTATGTGCTGCAATGCCTGGCCCGGATCATGGCCGATAGCTGCCGCGATACGGACTACGCCTGCCGCGTGGGTGGCGAAGAGTTTTACCTGATCCTGCCGGACACCCCCGTCCAGGCCACCATTGATATTTCTGAGCGCATCCGTGGCGTGGTTGAGCAGACCACCATTGAGGGGGTGGGTAATATCACCATCTCCTGTGGCGTGACCGGCTGGCCCGGGGAAGATCGCTCAGTGAAGGCGGCACTCAAAAAAGCCGATGAGCTGATGTATCAGGCCAAAAGAAACGGCCGCAACCGGACCGAATGGGAATAAACCCGTCAGCGGCTCCCACCGGGCGGCTGCTTTAAGCGCCGCCACAGGGTGGTGCGGCTGATCCCCAGCGCCCGGGCGGCGGCCTGATGGTCACCGCCGTGCAGCGCCAGCACATCATGAGCGGCGAGGGGCGAGGGCGGCGGTTCGGGGCTTTCTGGCGGGTAGAGCTCCGGCACCAGGGCGCGCAGGTCGGTATCGTCACTGACCATATCGCTGGCGAGCAGCAGGGCCAGGCGCTCGGCAATGTTGCGCAGCTCGCGAATATTTCCCGGCCAGTGGTAGTGCAGCAGCGGGGGCATACAGCGGGTAATACGCCCGGCCAGGGCGGCGTTGAGCGGTATATTCATCGCTGCCAGGGCGCGGGTGATATAACCCCGGGCCAGCAGGCTGATATCATCCCCGCGCTCGCGCAGTGCCGGGATCCGCAGGCGCAGCGCGCTGAGACGGTAAAACAGATCGGCCCGGAATGCCCCCCGGGCGATGGCCTGGTCCAGATCACAATGGGTAGCGCTGATGACCCGGAAATCCACCGCCACCGGCTGCTGACCCCCCACCCGGGTGACCCGTTTTTCCTCCAGTACCCGCAGTAGCCGGGTTTGCAGATGCAGGGGCATTTCGCCTATCTCATCAAGAAACAGCGTACCGCCGTGGGCCGTTTCCAGCAGCCCGCAGCGGCCACCGCGCCGCGAGCCGGTAAACGCCCCCTCCTCATAACCGAACAGCTCCGCCTCCAGCAGGGATTCAGCGATCGCGCCGCAGTTAATTGCCACAAATGGCGGGTGCCCCTCGCCGCCACGGCGGGCAAAATACTCCTGGTGTAACGCCTGGGCCGCCAGCTCTTTGCCGGTGCCGGTCTCTCCCTCAATCAGCACCGCCGCCGGGGAGCGGGCATACAGCATAATGGTGCGCCGCAGTTGCTCCACTGGTGGGGTATGGCCCTGGAGATCCTCCAGCCCGTAGCGGGGCTTCAGCGTGCCGCCCCGGGGAATATCCCGGGGCGGGTGGGGAGCGGCCCGGCGGGTAAGCTCCAGAGCGTTACTGAAGGCTTCACGCACCGTATCTGCCGAGTAAAGAAAAATGGCCGCCATACCGGCTTCCTCGGCAAGCTGGGTGATCAGCCCGGCGCCGACCACCACCCGGATTCCGGCGGCTTTCAGCTGGTTTATCTGGGTGCGGGCATCCTCTTCGGTTACATAGCTGAGCTGCTCAATGGGTAACCGGAACGACTGCTGAAACGCCTGCAGGGCCGGGAGCGGGGTTTTATAGGTGACCACGGCGATACGCGTGGCAACCCGCCGCGCTTTTGCCAGCGCCAGCAACACATCGGCACCCCCCGGGTGGATAAGGATCACCGGCACCGCAAGGCGGCTTTTCAGGTAACTGCCGTTAGAGCCGGCGGCGATAATCGCATCGCAGTGTTCGCTGGTGAGCTTTTTGCGGATGTACTGCACCGCTTTTTCAAACCCCAGCTGGATGGGGGTAATGGTCGCGAGATTGTCGAACTCCAGGCTGATATCCCGGAACAGATCAAACAACCGGGTGACCGAAACGGTCCAGATAACGGGTCTGGTGGGGGAGGATACCGCAGGCGCGTTGTGGTCAGACATAGCAATACCAGGCAGGAAAACTGTCCATATGTTGTAGTTGTGTTTCATTGTTGTTTCAAGGAAGCGAAATGAAACCCGGCCTGAAACGTTAGCTGAAGCGCTTTTACCCCACCAGGCCCGCCGCACCGGGCTTGCGGCCTGTTGCGCGGTTCTGGCACGCGGTTTGCTATCTGAAGATATCCCCCTTACAGATAACAATGAGGCAAACCATGAGCCACACCTCTCCCGGGCAGGCGTTTCGCCAGGCGCTGGACAGGGAATCCCCCCTGCAGATAGCCGGTACTATCAATGCTAACCATGCACTCCTGGCCCAGCGGGCGGGTTTTCAGGCTATTTACCTTTCTGGCGGCGGCGTGGCGGCCGGGTCGCTGGGGCTGCCCGATCTGGGTATCTCAACCCTGGATGATGTGCTGACCGACATTCGGCGTATTACCGATGTCTGCCCGCTGCCGCTGCTGGTGGATGTGGACAGCGGGTTTGGCAGCAGCGCATTTAATGTGGCGCGCACGGTGAAATCGGTTATCAAAGCCGGGGCCGGGGCGCTGCATATTGAGGATCAGGTGGGGGCAAAACGCTGCGGCCACCGGCCCAATAAAGCCATTGTGCCGACCGGGGAGATGGTCGATCGCATCAAAGCCGCAGTGGATGCCCGCACAGATGCGGATTTTGTGATAATGGCCCGCACCGACGCCCTGGCCGTGGAAGGGCTGGACGCGGCGATCGACCGGGCCCGGGCCTATATTGAGGCCGGGGCCGATATGCTGTTTCCTGAAGCGGTCACTGAATTATCCATGTACCGTCAGTTTGCCGATGCGGTGCAGGTGCCTATCCTTGCCAATATCACCGAATTTGGCGCCACACCGCTGTTCACCACGGATGAGCTGCGTACTGCCCGGGTGGCAATGGCGCTGTATCCGCTGTCGGCATTTCGCGCCATGAACCGGGCCGCCGAACAGGTGTTCAGCACCCTGCGCCAGGAAGGGACCCAGAAAAGCGTCGTCCCGATGATGCAGACCCGCAACGAACTCTACGAAAGCATTAATTACTACCAGTTCGAAGAAAAACTGGACGCGCTATTTGCCTCCGGCAGGCACCGCTAGCCCGGCGACCGGCAGGCACCCGTTGTTACCCTACACCCTGAACAGAATCACGAGGCCAGTATGAGCGAAACGACCATTTTGCAGCACACGCGTACCGGTAAGCCGAAAAAATCCGTTGCCCTGTCCGGCGTCCCCGCCGGGAACACCGCCCTGTGTTCCGTGGGCCGCAGCGGCAATGATCTGCATTACCGTGGCTATGATATTCACGATCTTGCCCGCCACTGTGAATTTGAAGAGGTGGCGTACCTGCTGATCCACGGCAAATTACCCAACCGCGATGAGCTGCACAGCTATAAAGTGCGCCTCAGAGCGTTGCGTGGACTGCCAGCCAATGTGCGCACGGTGCTGGAGTCTCTGCCTGCGGCCTCCCACCCTATGGACGTGATGCGCACCGGGGTGTCGGCCCTGGGCTGCACCCTGCCGGAAAAAGAGGGCCATACGGTATCCGGTGCCAGAGATATCGCCGACAAGCTGCTCGCGTCGCTGGGGTCTGTGCTGCTTTACTGGTATCACTACAGCCACAATGGCGAACGTATCC
Source organism: Shimwellia blattae DSM 4481 = NBRC 105725 (assembly GCF_000262305.1). Lineage (NCBI taxonomy): Bacteria > Pseudomonadati > Pseudomonadota > Gammaproteobacteria > Enterobacterales > Enterobacteriaceae > Shimwellia > Shimwellia blattae. The sequence goes on along the minus strand of NC_017910.1, from coordinate 2,196,098 downwards.
AGCCGGAGACGGACGATGACACCATCGGCGGCCACTTTCTGCACCTGCTGCACGGCGAGCCGCCGACAGAGAGCCAGATTAAGGCAATGCACGCCTCGCTGATCCTCTACGCGGAGCATGAGTTTAATGCCTCCACCTTTACCGGGCGGGTGATTGCCGGGACCGGCTCCGATATCTACTCGGCGATTATCGGGGCGATTGGCGCCCTGCGCGGGCCAAAACACGGCGGGGCGAACGAAGTATCGCTGGAGATCCAGCAGCGCTATGAAACCCCCGATGAAGCCGAGCAGGATATCCGCCGCCGGATCGAAAACAAAGAAGTGGTCATCGGGTTTGGTCACCCGGTGTACACCATTGCCGATCCCCGCCACCAGGTTATCAAGGCCATTGCCCTGCAACTCTCCAGAGAGGCGGGCTCCATGAAGATGTACGCCATTGCCGATCGCCTGGAATCCGTAATGCGGGAGACCAAAAACATGTTTCCCAACCTCGACTGGTTCTCTGCGGTCTCCTACAACATGCTGGGCGTTCCCACCGCCATGTTTACCCCGCTGTTTGTGATGGCCCGGGTCAGCGGCTGGTCGGCACACATTATTGAACAGCGGCTGGATAACAAAATTATCCGCCCGTCTGCCTGCTATACCGGCCCGGATGCGCGCGCCTTTGTGGCGCTGGATCAGCGCCAGTAACGCCGTGACTTACCTGTGAAAATAACCCTGACGGAAAATAATGATGACTCTGACAAGCGCTAACCTGCGTCCGCCATTTGATCAGGAAATGGTTGATATTGTTGATTATGTTCTCGATTACCCGGTTGACTCCACCCTCGCGTGGGAGACGGCCCACTACTGCCTGCTGGATACCCTGGGCTGCGGGCTGGAGGCGCTGGAGTACCCGGCCTGTAAAAAACTGCTCGGCCCTGTGGTGCCGGGCACGGTGGTGCCCAACGGGGCGCGGGTTCCCGGCACCCAGTTCCAGCTTGATCCGGTGCAGGCGGCCTTTAATATCGGCGCGATGATCCGCTGGCTGGATTTTAATGATACCTGGCTTGCCGCTGAGTGGGGCCACCCCTCGGATAACCTCGGGGGGATCCTGGCGGTGGCGGACTGGCTGTCGCGCACGGCACTGGCCCGGGGCAAAGCCCCGCTAACCATGAAGCAGGTGCTGGCCGGAATGATCAAAGCCCACGAGATTCAGGGCTGCATCGCCCTTGAGAACGCCTTCAACCGGGTAGGGCTTGACCATGTGCTGCTGGTCAAGGTGGCCTCTGTGGCGGTGGTGGCGCAACTGCTTGGCCTGAACCGGGAGGAGATCCTCAACGCCGTATCGCTGGCCTGGGTGGATGGCCAGGCGCTGCGCACCTACCGCCATGCCCCCAATACCGGCACCCGTAAATCCTGGGCCGCCGGGGATGCCACCGCCCGGGCGGTACGCCTGGCGCTGATGGCCCGCAGCGGCGAAATGGGGTATCCCTCAGCGCTGAGCGCGAAAACCTGGGGGTTTTATGATGCTTCTTTTAACGGCGAAAAGTTCCGTTTCCAGCGCCCTTACGGCACCTATGTGATGGAAAACGTGCTGTTTAAAATCTCCTTCCCGGCGGAGTTCCATGCCCAGACCGCCGTAGAAGCGGCCATGACACTGCACCAGAATATGCAGGCGGCCGGGAAAACGGCGGCAGATATTGCCAGCGTGACCATCCGCACCCATGAGGCCTGCATCCGGATTATTGATAAGCAGGGGCCGCTGCACAACCCGGCGGACCGGGACCACTGTATCCAGTATATGGTGGCTATTCCGCTGCTGTTCGGGCGCCTGAGTGCTGCCGATTATGAAGATAACGTGGCCCGGGATCCGCGTATTGACGCCCTGCGGGAGAAAATACGCTGTTATGAGGATCCGGCCTTTACCCGGGACTATCACGACCCGCAGCGGCGCGCGATTGCCAGCGGGCTGACCCTCGTCTTTACCGACGGCAGCCGGATGGATGAGCAGGTGGTGGAGTACCCCATAGGCCACGCCCGCCGCCGCGCTGAGGGGATCCCGCGCCTGATTGATAAATTCAGAACCAATCTGGCCCGCCAGTTCCCGGCCCGCCAGCAGCAGCGCATTCTGGAGGTCTCCCTGGACAGGCAGCGCCTGGAGCAGATGCCGGTAAACGACTATCTCGACCTGTATATCATCTGATGCGGGCCCTGGGCCGCGCCTGAGAGGAGAGCACCATGTCTTATGAGAGTTTTTACCAGCGTTCTGTTGATGATCCTGACGGTTTCTGGGCGGAGCAGGCCCGGCGTATTGACTGGCAGACCCCCTTTGACCGCACCCTGGATTACCGGAATCCGCCGTTTGCCCGCTGGTTTTGCGGCGGAACGACCAATCTGTGCCATAACGCACTCGACCGCTGGCTGACAAGCCAGCCAGACGCACTGGCCCTGATTGCCGTCTCGGCGGAGACCGGGGAAGAGCGCACCTTCACGTTTCGCCAGTTGCATACGGAGGTCAACCGCACGGCGGCGATGCTGCAGAGCCTGGGGGTAGGGCGTGGTGACCGGGTGCTGGTCTACATGCCCATGATTGCCGAAGCCCATATTACGCTGCTGGCCTGTGCGCGGATTGGCGCCATCCACTCGGTGGTCTTTGGCGGCTTTGCCTCCCACAGCCTGGCGGCACGCATAGACGATGCGCGTCCGGTGCTGATCGTCTCCGCCGATGCGGGCTCCCGTGGCGGTAAAGTGATCCCTTATAAAAAACTGCTGGATGACGCCATCGCCCTGAGCCATAACCCGCCGCCGCAGGTGTTGCTGGTGGACCGGGGGCTGGCGGATATGCCGCGGGTGGCGGGGCGCGATCAGGACTACGCCACACTGCGCGAGCAGCATCTGGAGGCCCGTGTGCCGGTCTGCTGGCTGGAATCCGGTGAGATCTCCTGCATTCTGTACACCTCCGGCACAACCGGAAAGCCCAAAGGGGTGCAGCGGGATGTGGGGGGCTATGGGGTGGCGCTGGCGACCACCATGGCGACGATTTTTGGCGGCAAAGCGGGGGGCGTTTTTTTCTGTACCTCGGACATCGGCTGGGTGGTGGGCCATTCTTATATCGTTTATGCGCCGCTGCTGGCCGGCATGGCGACCGTGGTCTTTGAGGGCACCCCCACCTGGCCGGACTGCAGCCAGTGGTGGCGGATTGTGGAAAAATACCGGGTCAGCCGGATGTTTTCCGCACCGACGGCTATCCGGGTGCTGAAAAAATTCCCCACCGCCCAGATCCGCAACCACGATCTCAGCTCCCTTGAGGCGCTGTATCTGGCCGGGGAGCCCCTTGATGAGCCCACCGCCCGCTGGGTGACAGAAACCCTGGGTATCCCGGTGGTGGATAACTACTGGCAGACCGAGTCCGGCTGGCCGATTATGGCCCTTGCCCGGGCACTTGATGATCGCCCCACCAGACCCGGCAGCCCCGGGATGCCGGTCTTTGGCTATAACGTTCAACTGGTCAATGAACACACGGGCGAGCTCTGCGGGCCGGATGAAAAAGGCATGGTGGTTATCGAAGGGCCGCTGCCGCCGGGCTGTATTCAGACCATCTGGGGGGATGACGCGCGGTTTGTCAGCACCTACTGGTCGCTGTTTGAACGCCCGGTATATGCCACCTTTGACTGGGGCATTCGTGACCAGGACGGCTACTATTTTATCCTCGGGCGGACTGACGATGTGATTAATGTGTCCGGTCACCGGCTGGGCACCCGCGAAATAGAAGAGAGCATCTCCGGGTACGCCAACGTAGCAGAGGTGGCCGTGGTGGGGGTGAAGGATACCCTTAAGGGCCAGGTGGCCGTGGCGTTTGTGATCCCAAAACAAGGCGACAGTCTGTTACTGGCGGATGTGGCGCAGCAGGAGGAGCAGGCGATACAGCACCGGGTGGACGATAACCTCGGCCACTTTGGCCGCCCGGCGCGGGTCTATTTTGTCTCCCGGTTGCCCAAAACCCGCTCCGGCAAAATGCTGCGCCGGGCGCTGCAGGCGGTGTGTGAAGGCCGTGACCCGGGGGATTTAACCACCATTGAAGACCCGGAAGCCCTGCGGGAGATCCAGCGCGTGCTGGGGGGACCAACTGCCCGCGCCGGGTAACCGGCATGGGCGACGGGCGGCGGTAACGGGGTATAGCGCCGCCGCCTTTGCCTGGCTGGCGGGTTGCGTTCACCGGTATCAGCCAGTATGGTGAGCGCAATTTTCCTGTTATATGGCACTGATTATGACGCACACCTCCAGCGACCCTCTGCACGGAATGACCCTTGAAGCCATCTTAAATGCCCTGCTGTCCCGCTACGGATGGGAAGGTATGGCCCGGCAGATCAACATCAATTGTTTTAAGAATGATCCGAGTATTAAGTCCAGCCTGAAGTTTTTACGCCGCACCCCCTGGGCGCGTAAAGAGGTGGAAAATTTGTATCTGGACAGCCTTGAAGAGCGCGCCCCTGCTGAAGATCCCTGGGCCCGGTGGCGTAAATAGCGCTCTCTGTACGGCGCCTCCCGCCCGGGAAATGGTTACGATTTGTTATATAAAAAGATCTCTAATTGATACCGTCAGGCAAAACATGTGCTTATAATCCCGGCCGGATAAAATAAGTAAGCGCTGTGGAGCAAATGATAATGAAGAGTATTAAAGTGATTGCCCTGACCGGGCTGCTGGTGGCCTCCGGGCAGGCGCTGGCAATTGGTGGCTCTCTTGAACAGGGGAAAAACTTTACCAATCTTAATGTGGACATGGGCAAATCCACGGGTGGTATCTACGTGGAAGGCAACTGGACCTGGGATACGGACGACGGCGGCGAATATGGCGGCGCTGGTGTGGGGTATAATTTTGACCTCGGCCCGGTGATGCTCAATGCCGGGGCGAAAGCGGTCTATCTGAACCCGAAAAAAGGGGATGACGGCATGGCCTTCCCGGTTGGCGGCGGCTTTAAAGTCGATCTGCCGATGAACTTCGCCATTTACGGGGAAGGGTATGTGGCGCCGGACAGCATGACCAACAGTGTTAAAAACTACACTGAGGCTGACGGCGGTATCAGCTGGAGCCCCATCTCACTGGTCACCCTCAAGGCGGGTTATCGCTATGCGGGTGTTGACGGGAAATCCGGTCATCCGAAACACAATATTGTGGACGGTGCCTACCTCGGGGCCGGTGTCACCTTCTGATCCTGACGGCGTAACCGCACGGGTATCAATAAAAAAACCGGCACCATTCACCCCTGGTGCCGGCTAATGATCAGCGGGGTATACGTCAGAAGTCCTCATTATCCTCATTTGTATGACAAATTAAACCGGTAATATGTTTCATTTTGTAAATAATACCGGTCAGGCGGTTGTTTTTTCATTCTTGTTGTCATTCCCCCCTCTGTAACCTGCCGTGCGATATTGCGCCCGGTATGTTATTGCATTGTTAATTCAGCAGGCTGATTCCGGCGCGCCTGTGGTATGATTCGTTTATTGAATAAACGGCTTCAGGTGTGTATCAGATGAGTAAGCTCGATCTTTTTATCCAGCAGGCGGTTGGCGCTGTACCGGTGAGCGGTACGTCGCTTATTGCTTCACTGTACGGGGATGCGCTGGTGCATCGCGGCGGTGAAATCTGGCTGGGCAGCCTGACCGCGCTCTTGTCCGGGCTGGGGTTTGGTGAGCGCTTTGTGCGCACATCGCTGTTCCGGCTCAATAAAGACGGCTGGCTTGAGGTGGAGCGGGTCGGGCGGCGCAGCTATTACCGGATGACCGAATCCAGCTACCGCCAGGCGCGACGGGCGGCGGCGAAAATATACCGGGCAGGCCAGCCCGACTGGGACGGCACCTGGCTGCTGCTGCTTTCTGAAGGGCTGGACAAACAGACCCTGCAACAGGTGAAAAACCAGCTGATCTGGCAGGGATTTGGCACGCTGGCCCCCAGCCTGATGGCCTCGCCTTCACAGAACCTCACGGAAGTTCAGGCGCTGCTGCACGAAAGCGGCGTGGCGGAAAATGTTATCTGTTTTGAGGCCCGCTCGCCGCTGCAGTTGTCGCAGAGCGCCCTGAAATCCCGGGTGGAGGAGTGCTGGCAGCTTACCGAGAAAAACGAACGCTACGGGGAGTTTATTCACTCTTTCCGGCCGCTGCTGCCGCTGCTTAAAGAGAGTGATGCCAGTGAACTGACCCCCCGGCGCTGTTTCCTGATCCAGTTATTACTGATCCATTTCTACCGCCGGGTGGTGTTAAAAGACCCCATGCTACCAGACGCACTGCTGCCGCCACACTGGCAGGGGCAGAGCGCGCGCCAGCTGTGTATCAATATCTACCAGCGGGTGGCGCCGGGGGCGCTACAGTTTGTCAGCGAGGTGGGGGAAACCTCCGTTGGCGCACTGCCGCAGCCCGATGCCTCCTGGTATCAGCGCTTTGGCGGATTACCCTACTAAGGAGAAATTATGCCGGTTTATCAGATAGACGGTCTTACCCCGGTTGTGCCCCACGACAGTTTTGTTCACCCGACAGCGGTGCTGATTGGCGATGTTATCATCGGCCACCGGGTCTATATTGGCCCCAATGCCTGCCTGCGCGGGGATTTTGGGCGAATAGTGGTGGAAGACGGGGCGAATGTGCAGGATAACTGCGTGATGCACGGCTTCCCGCAGCAGGATACGGTGGTGGAGCAGGATGGCCATATTGGCCACGGGGCGATTCTGCACGGGTGCCGGATTGGGAAAAATGCCCTGGTGGGTATGAATGCCGTGGTGATGGATGGTGCCGTGATTGGTGAGAACAGCATTATCGGCGCCGCCTCATTTGTGAAGAGCGCTGCGGAGTTTGCCGCAAATCAGCTGATTTTAGGCAGCCCGGCCCGGGCAGTGCGCCCGTTGCGTGAAGAGGAGCTGGAATGGAAAGTGCGCGGCACCCGGGAGTACCAGACCCTGGTGGTGCGCTGCAAGGCCAGTTTGCATCAGGTTGAACCGCTCCAGGAGCCGGAAGCCGACAGGAAACGGCTGGTGTTTGACGGGGTGGTGAACAAACCCGCCTGAGGCCGTTATGCCGGGAGGCCCCGGCATAACCTGAGTGGCAGGGCTATCAGGCCGCAACCACCGCATCAATAGCAGCTTTGGCTTCCGCCTGGGCGTTAGCTGCTGCTTCCGGGCCATAGGCGATACCTTCGGCAAAGATGATTTCCGGACTGGTCAGGCCAATAAAGCCCAGGAACACGTTCAGATACGGGGACACCATATCTTTCGGGGTATTTTTATACATCCCGCCGCGGGTGGTCAGGATGATAGTACGTTTCCCGGTGATTAAGCCTTCCGGGCCGTTTTCGGTGTAGCGGAAGGTGACACCGGCGCGGGCAATCAGATCGAAGTAGTTTTTCAGCTGAGTCGGAATGTTGAAGTTATACATCGGGGCGGCAATCACGATGGTATCGTGCGCGTTGAGTTCTTCAATCAGCGCATCGGACAGGGCCAGTGCTTCCTGCTGGCGCTGGCTCAGGGGCGCATCGGAAGGCCGCAGAGCACCCACCAGCTCCCCATCCAGTACCGGGACCGGCTGGGCGGCTAAATCGCGCACGGTTATCTGATCGGCGCTGTGTTTTTCACGCCACTGTTGCACAAAATAATCGGCCAGCTGACCAGACTGAGAATGTTCTGCCAGGATGCTGGATTTAAGAACAAGTACTTTGCTCATGTGGTGTTCCTTACATTGTTGATAACTCCGGTTTCCCGGCCAAGGCCATCACTTTATGCAGATATCCCCGCCAGAGATAGCTTAATAAATCGAATTCTCTGTTCAGTTTTATTGAACAAAGCGGGGCACCCCCCGTTGTGGTAAACTGGTGCAATAACCAAAACGTTACCTGACACCAGACGGCACTGTTCCGCGTTACAAAAGATCAATATGGAAAATAAAATCCCCGGACTGTCTGATTTACAGACACGCCTCGACTCGCTCATGCTGCGCGACCGGCAGCCGCTTTCCCGACGCCTGCATGGCGTGCGCAAAATGAAAAATCCGCAGGCAGCCCAGGCGCTGCTGGCGGAACTGACGGCGGAAATCGACACCGCCGCAGCCAGAGTCGCCCTGCGCGAAGCGTCGCGCCCGGCGATCACCTACCCGGATAATCTTCCCGTCAGCCAGAAAAAACAGGCCATTCTGGAGGCCATTCGCGACCACCAGGTGGTGATTGTGGCCGGGGAAACCGGCTCCGGTAAAACCACACAGCTGCCGAAAATCTGCATGGAGCTGGGGCGGGGGATCAAAGGCTGGATAGGCCATACCCAGCCCCGGCGCCTGGCGGCCCGGACCGTGGCGAACCGCATTGCTCAGGAGCTGGAAACCGAGCCCGGCGGCTGCGTGGGCTATAAAGTCCGGTTTAATGATCATGTGGGGGAAAATACCCTCGTTAAACTGATGACCGACGGGATCCTGCTGGCGGAAATTCAGCAGGATCGCCTGCTGATGCAGTACGACACGATAATTATCGATGAGGCCCACGAACGCAGCCTGAATATCGATTTCTTGCTCGGCTACCTGAAAGAGGTACTGCCGCGCCGCCCGGATCTCAAAGTTATTATCACCTCGGCAACCATTGATCCCCAGCGCTTCTCGCGCCATTTTGATAACGCCCCGGTGATTGAAGTCTCCGGGCGCACGTACCCGGTAGAGGTGCGCTACCGCCCGGTGGTGGACAACGCCGAGGATACGGACCGCGATCAGCTACAGGCGATTTTTGACGCCGTGGATGAGCTGGGCCATGAAGCCCCCGGGGATATTCTTATCTTTATGAGCGGTGAGCGGGAGATTCGCGACACGGCCGATGGCCTGAACAAACTGAATCTGCGCCACACCGAGGTGCTGCCCCTCTATGCAAGGCTGTCAAACAGCGAGCAGAACCGGGTGTTCCAGCCCCATACGGGGCGGCGCATTGTGCTGGCCACAAACGTGGCGGAAACCTCGCTTACGGTGCCGGGCATTAAATATGTGATTGACCCGGGTACTGCGCGTATCAGCCGCTACAGCTACCGGACCAAGGTCCAGCGCCTGCCGATCGAACCCGTGTCCCAGGCCTCCGCCAACCAGCGCAAAGGGCGCTGCGGGCGCGTGTCGGACGGGATCTGCATCCGTCTTTATTCTGAAGATGACTTTTTATCGCGCCCGGAATTTACCGACCCGGAGATCCTGCGCACTAACCTGGCCTCGGTTATTCTGCAAATGACCGCCCTGGGGCTGGGGGATATTGCCGCGTTCCCGTTTGTGGAGGCGCCAGACAAGCGCAATATTCAGGACGGGGTGCGCCTGCTCGAAGAGCTGGGCGCCATTATCAGTAACGAGCAGCAGGGCAGCTATAAGCTGACCGCCTCCGGGCGCCAGCTGGCCCGGTTACCGGTGGATCCCCGCCTGGCACGCATGGTGCTGGAGGCGCAAAAACATGGCTGTGTCCGCGAGGTGATGATTATCACCGCGGCCCTGTCTATTCAGGATCCCCGGGAGCGCCCGCAGGAGAAGCAGCAAGCCGCCGATGAGAAGCACCGCCGCTTCCAGGATAAAGATTCAGATTTCCTGGCCTTTGTGAATCTGTGGAACTACCTGGGCGAACAGCAAAAAGCCCTCTCATCCAATGGGTTCCGCCGCCTGTGCCGCACCGAGTATCTCAACTACCTGCGGGTGCGGGAGTGGCAGGATATCTACACCCAGATCCGCCAGGTGGTGAAAGAGCTGCGCATTGCGGTGAACAGCGAAGCGGCAGATTTCCGCACCGTGCATACGGCGCTGCTGACCGGGCTTTTGTCGCATATCGGTATGAAAGATACCGACAAGCAGGAATATACCGGTGCGCGTAATGCGCGCTTTGCGATTTTCCCCGGCTCCGGGTTATTTAAAAAGCCGCCCAAATGGACCATGGTGGCGGAGCTGGTCGAAACCAGCCGCCTGTGGGGGCGTATTGCCGCCCGGATAGAGCCAGAATGGATAGAGCCGGTAGCCCAGCACCTGCTGCGCCGCAGCTGGAGCGAGCCCCACTGGGAGCGGGCCCAGGGCGCGGTGATGGCCAGTGAAAAAGTCACCCTCTACGGGTTACCGATCGTGGCGGCCCGCAAGGTGAACTACAGCACGATTGATCCCGCCCTGTGCCGGGAGCTGTTTATCCGCCACGCCCTGGTCGAAGGGGACTGGCAGACCCGCCATGCCTTCTTCCGCGATAACCAGAAGCTGCGCACGGAAGTGGAAGATCTGGAGCACCGCTCCCGGCGCCGGGATATTCTGGTGGATGACGAGGCGCTGTTTGAATTTTACGATCAGCGTATTGACCACGATGTTGTCTCTTCCCGCCATTTTGACAGCTGGTGGAAGAAGGCCAGCAGGGAAAACCCGGATCTGCTCAGCTTTGAAAAAAGTATGCTTATCAGGGAAGGGGCGGAGCAGGTCAGCAAGCTGGATTATCCGAACTTCTGGCATCAGGGGAACCTGAAGCTGCGCCTCAGCTATCAGTTTGAACCCGGGGCCGATGCCGACGGGGTTACGGTGCATATTCCGCTGCCGCTGCTCAACCAGGTGGAAGAGACCGGGTTTGAATGGCAGGTGCCGGGGATGCGCCGGGAGCTGGTGATAGCGCTGATTAAATCGCTGCCGAAGCCGGTGCGGCGCAACTTTGTCCCGGCCCCCAACTATGCAGATGCGGTGCTCGGGCGGGTAACGCCGCTGGAACAACCGCTGCTGGAGAGCCTGGAGCGCGAGCTGCGGCGCATGAGCGGGGTGACTATTGATCGGGAAGACTGGCACTGGGAGCAGGTGCCTGAACACCTGAAAATGACCTTCCGGGTGGTGGATGAACACCAGAAAAAGCTCAGTGAGGGCCCGTCGCTGGAGGCGCTGAAAAACAGCCTGAAAGAGAAAGTTCAGCAAACTATCTCGGCCGTTGCTGACGACGGTATCGAACAGAGCGGCCTGCATATCTGGAGTTTTGGCGCACTGCCGGACCACTACGAGCAAAAACGCGGTGGCTACCAGGTGAAAGCCTGGCCTGCGCTGGTGGATGAAAAAGAGAGTGTTGCCATCCGCCTGTTTGACAACCCGCAGGAGCAGCAGCACGCCATGTGGCGCGGATTGCGCCGCCTGCTACTGCTGAACATTCCGTCGCCCATTAAGTACCTGCATGAGAAGCTGCCCAACAAAGCCAAACTGGGGCTCTACTTTAACCCTTACGGTAAAGTGCTGGATCTTATTGATGACTGCATCTCCTGCGGGGTGGATAAACTGATCGCCGACGCAGGCGGCCCGGTCTGGGATGAAGCCGGGTTTACCCGGCTGCATGAGATCGTGCGCGCAAACCTCAACGACACGGTGGTGGATATTGCGCAACAGGTCGAGCGGATCCTGACGGCGGTCTTCAGCATTAACAAACGCCTGAAAGGGCGGGTGGATATGACCATGGCCCTGGGGCTGGCCGACGTGAAAGCCCAGATGAACGGGCTGGTCTATCGTGGTTTTGTGACCGGGAATGGCTATCAGCGCCTTGGCGATACGCTGCGCTACCTGCAGGCGATTGAAAAGCGGCTGGAGAAAATGGCCATTGATCCCCACCGGGATCGGGCCCAGATGCTGAAAATCGAGCAGGTGCAGCAGGCGTGGCAGCCCTGGCTGCATAAATTACCGGCCAGCCGCCGGGATGACGACGACGTCCAGGCGATCCGCTGGATGATAGAGGAGCTGCGGGTCAGCTACTTTGCCCAGCAGCTGGGTACGGCGTACCCGGTCTCTGATAAGCGGATTATGCAGGCGATGGAGAGCATCAGCGCCTGAGGCCGTGGGGTAGCCTGCCACCCGGGCAGGCTACCGCCAGACAAGGCGTGTTCACTTTCTGTTCAGGAAACGCTATTTAGCATAGCCCGGTGAAAAGTTAATGAATTTTTAATGAAATATCATTAATGTTTGCTGGATTCACACACTGGAGCAGAAACGGCTATGCGGGATAAGTATTCGGGACTACAAATTGGCATTCACTGGCTGGTATTTTTACTGGTTATTCTGACCTATTGCGCCATGGAGCTGCGAGGCTTTTTCCCCAGAAGCTACCGCCCCGTGTTTAATATGGTGCATATTTCCTGCGGATCGGCCATTCTTATTCTGATGGTCGCCCGGCTTCTGGTGCGCCTGAAACGACCGGCGCCGCCGATTACCCCTAAACCCTCCGCGATGATGACCGGTTTTGCCCACCTCGGGCATCTGGCTATCTACCTGCTGTTTATCGCGCTGCCGGTTATCGGCCTGGTGATGATGTATTACCGCGCCCGGCCCTGGTTCCCGTTCGGTATTGCCATGCCCTACGCGCCAGAGGCGGATTTTGACCTGGTCGATACCCTTAAGGGCTACCATGAGTTGCTGGCTAACCTCGGCTACTGGCTGATTGGCCTGCACGCGGCGGCGGCGCTGGCGCACCACTATTTCTGGCGTGATAATACGCTGCTGCGCATGATGCCGAAAAAGCGCCCTTAACGCGTATGTGCAGGTGGTTTTAACGCCGGGGGCGTACAGTGCCATGTAACGCGTACGATACAGCCCGGCGGCGGCCGTGGGGGATAACCGCCTGTTACCCGTATGTTTACTGCGGTAATATGGTCCGTTCTGGTTGAGTGGTGGTTCACTGTTAATAAACGTGGGGGAAATGTGTTTTCTGACTTAGGGGTACTGAATTTCTGGACCTATGTAATAGGCGCAATTTTTATTGTCCTGGTTCCGGGGCCCAATACGCTTTTTGTGCTGAAAACCAGCGTAACGCACGGCGTGCGCCAGGGGTATCTTGCAGCGCTGGGGGTATTTATTGGCGATGCGGTGTTAATGTTTCTCGCCTGGGCCGGGGTGGCCACGCTGATAAAAACCACGCCGGTGCTGTTTAATATCGTCCGCTATCTGGGGGCGTTTTATCTGCTCTATCTGGGGGCGAAGATCCTCTATGCCACTTTACTGAAAAAAGGGGCCGGCCATGATGTCGCCCAGGAGCCGCGTAGCGCCACCCTGAAAAGGGCGCTGATCCTGAGCATGACCAACCCCAAAGCGATTCTGTTTTATGTCTCTTTCTTTGTGCAGTTTATTGATGTGCACGCGCCGCATACCGGGGTGGCATTTATGATCCTCGCCGGGGTGCTGGAGATGGTGAGCTTTACCTATCTGAGCTTCCTGATTTTCACCGGGGCTTTTGTGACCCGCTATGTGAAAACCCGTAAAAAACTGGCAAAACTGGGCAACAGCCTGATTGGCATGTTATTTGTCGGTTTTGCGGCCCGCCTGGCAACCCTGCAGTCCTGAGTGGTCTGGCGGTCTCATCATACTGAAGCTATCTTCAGAAACGGGACCGCCAGCTGTGTTGGTATTGGTCATTTTGATCGCATCAGGGCACTCTGTCAGCCTGTCCATACAGGCGACCAGAATAGACCATGTGTAAAAATACGTGTAAGTTGAACGTACAGGAAAGCAGAGAGAGGTCCTGACATGAAACAACGTACTACTCAGAGTGTCACTGTCACGCTGGAGCGCGATTTGATCGCTGCCGCCCGTGCTGCCGGGGTGAATATGAGTCAGACTCTGGCCGCAGCCCTTGATGCCGAACTGAAAAAGCACGCCTCCACTCGCTGGAAAGAAGAGAATCGGGAAGGGCTGGAAGCGCTTAACCGCTTCCATGATGAGCATGGGCACTTCAGTGATGACTACAGAGCGTTCTGAATCATGCAATTTACCATTTATCGCAATCCCGGAAGAAGTTCGTTGTACCCTCTACTCATAGATGTGACGAGCGATATCATTGGCGCATTGAATACGCGCATTGTGATCCCTCTGTTACCTGTAGAGCGTTATCCAAATCCTGAGGTACGTCCGGTGCGATTAAATCCCGTACTGGAACTGATTGATGGTAAGCAGTACGCTTTAATGACGCATGAACTGGCGAGTATCCCGTTAAAGGCTCTGGGCGCTGAGTTTTGCGATGGCAGTGAGTATCGTCAGACTGTAAAAGGGGCGCTGGATTTTATTCTGGATGGTATCTGAGCGAATTATCAGTATAGATGACCAACCGCTCCCTCAACTTCAGTGCCGCAGTTTCCCCCTTACCGGGTTTTATTCCGTCCTTCTTTTGCAAAACTCTCATACGTAAATAACAGCCTGAATTTCGGTATTAATCATCACGTGCTTAACCGGATTTACCGGATGATAAACTTTGATCTCCATCATGCTCTGCGGGGTCGGTTATACGCTATATGATAAATAGCAGCGGCATGGAGCCGCGCTATTTGCAGACAGGTTCACCGGCAATGATAACCAGGGAGGAGATGATGATTTATCTGTTATTTGCAGTGCTTATCGCGATATTGTCTGTCAGCTATTACACCGGTTCGGTTTCCGGCTATAAAGCGGGCATCGCTTCGTTACTGGTGATGCTTATTCTGGCGGGGGGCATTAACCATTTTACCCTCTGGCTGACACAGGGTAATGCGCTGGTTTCCGGTATATTTTCACTGCTCTCTCCGGCAATAGGTGCCATATTTATGCTGATGATGAGTAACGGCAAGCGCAGCTGACCATCACCCCTTGCGGGGTGTGGTGCCGTGAAGCGGGGCAGGTTAGTTAATCGGGCAGCGGATTTTCGCCAGCGTCTGGTTATAACGGGTGAGGTCGTTTTTATCCCGGTAATCCGCCGCGCTCTGCACCAGACTTTTATTCTGCGGGTTACCTAATACCCGCTGAACCAGCGTTTCGTCGCTGATGGTGGACGGGGTCTTACAGTGGGCCCGGATATCAGCGGTTAATACTGATTTATCCAGCATAAACTTCATCCCCTCCCAGGGGCTACTGGCCAGCGCCGGGCCGCTCAGAGCCAGACTGGATAACACGATAAGCGCAATGCGTTGCATATTTTTCTCCTGGTTGCCCGAGTGCACTACTGATAATAGCAAAAACACTGAATAACGAAGATATCAGTACGCCGGGGGACGGTACAATCCGGCGACGCATTATCTGATAAGTATCTCCGCCTGCGGAAGAGTAGATTCACCAGAGCATTTCGTTATATATACGACAGCGACGGAACAGCGGTGCTGACAGGGAATAAGCAGGAGCCAGGGATGTCTGCGGGTTTTCAGTTTTTTCGTATTACCGGGGCGCAGGACACGCCCGATATTTCTCTTTCCGGTGACTGGACACTGGCAAATTTCCGCGCGATCGAGCAGGAGATAGCCCGGCTACAGCAGCGGTATCCCCGTATACACTGGCATCCGGATGGCCTGGCCGCCCTGGACACCTCCGGCGCCAGCCTGATTACCCGCCTGCCGGGCAATACTGATATCACCTCCTGGCAGGGGCAGCTGCCCGCACAGCAATATAACCTGCTGGCGCTGATGGAACGCGCCCGCAAGGAGAGCCCTGCGTTACCCCCATCCCCACCGGTGAACCCGTTTTTGGCCTGGTTGTCCGGCATTGGCAAAACCACCTCCGGTGTCTGGCAGGCACTGACTGAGCTGCTGAGCTTTATGGGCCAGGTGCTGGCAACACTGGTTGCCAGCCTGTGGCGGCCATCCCGCTGGCGGATAACCCCACTACTGGCAGGTATCGAAACCGGCGGGGTTAATGCCATCCCGATTGTGGCCCTGCTGACATTTCTGGTCGGGGCGGTGATTGCGTTTCTCGGGGCCTCTTTGCTGACCCGCTTTGGCGCCGGGCACTATACCGTGAGCCTGGTGGTGTTTGCCTTTCTGCGCGAGTTCGCGGTACTGCTGACGGCGATAATCGTCGCGGGGCGCACGGCCAGCGCCTATACGGCCCAGATAGGGGCCATGAAGGCCAGTGAAGAGATTGATGCATTAAAAGTCAGTGGCCTGGATCCGGTCGAGATCCTGGTCTTGCCCCGGGTACTGGCGATGATGGTGGCCCTGCCGGCGCTGACATTTATCGCCATGATTTGCGGTATCGCCGGGGGAATTGTGGTCTGCCTGGGATCGCTGGATATGCCGCTGGCCCTGATCCTGTCACTGATTCAGGAAAATATCGACGTACGCCATTTTTATGTGGGGATCAGCAAGGCGCCGGTATTTGCGTTTATCGTGGCGATTATTGGCTGCCTGCAGGGGTTTAATGTACGGGGGAGCGCAACCTCGGTGGGGGAGAAAACCACCACCAGCGTGGTGCACTCTATTTTTATGGTGATTTTGCTGGATGCGTTTTTCGCCCTCTTTTTTATGGAAGCGGGGTGGTAGCCATGGCGGAGAATATTATTGAAATTCGCGGGCTGGCGAATATTTTTGGCACCCAGGTGGTTCACCAGGATCTTAATCTGGATGTTCGCCGGGGTGAGATCCTCTCGGTTATCGGCGGCTCCGGCACCGGGAAATCGGTACTGTTGCGCAGCATTGTCGGGCTGATTCAGCCTGCGGCCGGGGAGATCCGGGTATTCGGGCAGGATATGCTGAGCCTGCCCGCCGCGCAGCGGTCGGCGCTGGTCAGGCGGTTCGGGGTGCTGTTCCAGAAGGGGGCCCTGTACAGCTCCCTGACGGTGGCGGAAAACGTGGCGTTTCCGCTCACTGAGCTTGCGGGGCTTCCTCATGGTGAAGCGCTGCGCCAGGCCCGGCAGTATCTGGCGCTGGCCGGGTTGCCGTCCCATGCGGGGGATAAATACCCGCCAGCCCTTTCCGGCGGCATGATCAAGCGGGCGGCCATGGCCCGGGCTCTGGCGCTGAGCCCGGAGATCCTGATGCTGGATGAGCCCACCGCGGGCCTGGATCCGGTGAGTGCGGCAGCATTCGACAACATGATAGCGGTACTGCGTGATGCGCTGGGGGTAACGGTATTTCTGGTGACCCACGATCTGGATACGCTCCATGCGCTGAGTGACAGGGTGGCTGTACTGGCCGACAAAAAAGTGCTGGTGGCAGATACCCTTGAGGTGGTGTCGCACCAGGATAACCCCTGGATTAAGGACTATTTTGCCGGGCCGCGTGGGCGCATGGCGGCCACAGCATGGAAGGAGAACTGAGATGGAGACACGCGCCAGTTACGTCATTATCGGGCTGTTTGTGGTGCTGACATTCGCGGGCGGCTTGCTGGCGGTGCTGTGGCTCAGCCACGCCAGCAACCGCGAGGCGTACCACTATTACGATATTGTCTTTAATGAGACGGTCAGCGGCCTCTCTTACGGCAGTAAGGTGGAGTACAGCGGCATCCAGATAGGGACCGTATCCACCCTGAAGCTGGATAAAAACGACCCTGCCACCGTGTGGGCCAGAATTAAAGTGGCCGCAGATACCCCGGTAAAACAGGATACGGTGGCCATGCTGGCCTATAACGGGATCACCGGCACCTCGATTATTCAGCTAAGCCTTGGCAGTGCGGCCAGCCCGCCGCTGGAAACCAGCCCGGAGCAGGTGGCGGTGATCCGGGCGACCCCTTCGCCGCTGCGCCAGCTACTGACGGACGGCGGCGATCTGATGAGCAATGTTAACGGCATGGTCTCCCGGCTTAATCAGCTATTGTCTGAAGAGAATATGCACAATGTGGCCAGCATCCTGAAAAATGTTGATAAAACAACGAACGCGCTGGAAAACCAGAATCAAAAAATGAGCGAGATCCTCAACAATGTGATGGGCGCCAGCCTGCATCTTAACCAGCTGCTGGCCCGGGCAGACGGGCAAAGCCACGCCTTATTTCGTAAGACCGACCGTGCACTGGGGGCGCTGGAAGAGAGCAGCCTGACATTCCGGGAGCTGATTAAAAACAACCAGGGCGCCATTAACAGCGGGCTGTCCGGGTTTGGCGAGTTCGCGCCGTTACTACAGGAGATGCGCTACACCCTGCAAATTCTTGCCGGGATAGGCCATAAAATGGAAGACAACCCCGGCAGTTATTTACTGAACGGGGAGACTTACAAGGAGTATACGCCACAATGAAAGGCCCCCTGTACCGATCGCTTACCGCGCTGAGTATGCTGGCGCTGGCAGGATGCACCCTGGTCAAACAGCCACCGCCGGTACAGCGTTACGGGCTGGCTGTCAGCGACACTCAGGCGTTGTGCCTGCAGCCGCAGCCCGGCACCACCTTAAAAGTGACCGCGCCGCGCACCAGCCATTTTCTGGACAGCGACCGGATAGCGGTACGCAATGAACAGCATGAACTGATGGTGTATCAGGGTGCCCGCTGGCAGGATCGCGCGCCGTTACTGTTGCGTGATGCGCTGGCGCAGGCACTGCAAAGCCAGCACTGTAGCGGCACGGTGATAACCGATGAGCAGCGCCTGCCGGCACAGTTCCGGCTGTCCGGCCAGCTGGCGGTTTTTGAAGGCGACTATTCGCAAACCCCGGGCCGGGTAAAGATTGATATCTGGCTGTATCTGAGCGAGGCGAAGAGCGGGAGTCTGCTCGCCAGCCGCCGTTTTATCATTACCCGGCCCATTGCCGCCGGGAGCGGCACAGCGGGGGCGGTGCGCGCATTTGCTGAGGCCAGCGGGCAACTGGCGGCAGAGACCGGCCGCTGGCTGCAGCCGCAGCTTTCCGGCCAGTGAGATATCCGGGTATCTATCCCATGGCAGGCAGCTGATTTTTGTGCCATATGTTATTGCGCCACGCCCGCGATGATTAACTGACCACCAGAAGGAGGATGAGATGTTCAACGAGCAGGGAATGACTGATGTTGCTACGGCCGTCCTTGGCTTTCTGCATGCCAGGAAATGGACCCATATTGATGATATTGCGCGCGCTACCGGGTTCAGCCCGGCCCGTTGCCAGCTGATCCTGACCCAGCTGGAGCTGGCGAGCCTTGCGGATAATAAAGACGGGCAGGGGATGCAGTTTCGCCGCTGTACCCGGCGGGGATAAGGGCAGAGCGCAGATAAAAAAATACCCGGGAGCCCCGGGTAGAAAAAAAACATATCTCTCAGTGATGCAGACATTGTATCTACGGGATATAGTTTATATGGTTACTATTTCACACGATGAACATTTTGAGCTATTCGCCCGGGCGGGACATGATTATCTGCTCTGAGTGCAGTAGCTGATTGTCCTTTGACCAGTAATGACGCATCTGCTCATTCACATCCACCACCCATTTAAAGACCCCGGCTTTGGCAAGCTCTTTACAGTATTGATCGTAGGTTGTTTTACCTGAGAAATGGCGCCGGGAGACAATCCTTACCAGCCGTGAGCAGGCGGCCTGGTTGATCTTTATCAGCCCGCGGTGGGTTTTTACCGACATATAGGTATCGGATGTGGTGACTATTTTAACGTTGCCGGTGGCGACAAAATAGATGTAGTAAGAGATATCATTGCGCCGAAGCTCGGTGATAAAAGAAGGAAAATCAGCATTGCTTCTGACCTGTTCAAAAAAACGATTGAGCATTGCGTGCAATTCCATTCTTTCCTCCGCCATATCCGGAGCCACTTGCCCCGCACAGACATAGTTTATCAATATCGCAGATCAGAAAACTAATTGAAAAAATAACAGTTAAGGGGCGGTATTTAAAAAATAGCATAAAAGTAAAATAATGTTTTATTTTTATATTATCCGGCATTCGTCACAGTAAATGACGTTTTTATCTTATGCGCGCGCAACCGATTGCAATGCCTGTTTTTGGCTAAATTTTCAGCGTATTTCTGCGATTTTAGTATTAGTAATACGTCATTTTGCGTAAAAGCGGGGTATTTACCCGGGCGATAAGATGAAAAGGGGCCGCAGGCAGCAGGGGGTTTTTATCCCCCGAAAAACCCGGGGGAAGGGGTGGAACGGGTGATATTTATGAGGATTACTAACTTATTGCCGGCGTGATTATCTGTCGGCCTGGTCCGCCGCCTGATGAGTACCCTGTTCCCGGGTGGCTTTGCGATATTGCAGCGGCGTCATTCCCATTATTTTGCGAAAGCAGGTAATAAAATAGGTGGCTTCACTGAAACCGACCGCCAGTGCTATCTCATCGATATTGTCGCCGCTGGTGCGCAGCAGCTCGCAGCTGCGTTTTATCCGCCGGGTCAGCAAATATTCATGGATACCGCCGCCGGTTTGCTGGCGGAAGACCCGCGACGTGTAGCTGCGCGACAACCCTAATGCCGCAGACAGGTCATCCAGCGAGAATTTGCGGGTGTAGTGCTCTTCTATCCAGTTCATTATCCGCGAGGCCACGCTGCGCTGGGGCGGGAGGCCGGGCTCCGGCTGATCGGGTAAAAACGCCATAATCTGCATCACCAGAAAGGCCACTTCACTGGCGGGAATATCCTCCCTGTGCTCCCGGTCGGCAAACTGGCTCAGGATCCGCTCCATAAACGGGCCATGCTCGCTTAAATCATACACCTGGGCCGGAAGATGGCTGGCGGCAAGGGCGGAAAACCGGGCCTGATGGCGCGGGAAGTCGCGCAGGGCGTGTTCAACTTCCGGCTGTTCAATATGCATGGTGGTGCGGTGGTAAGGGTTTTTTTCATTATGGTCAACATGCACTTTGTGCAGCCGGAAGGGCGGGAAGACAAATAACCGCCCCGGGCGGGCGGTATAGTGCTGATTATCCACCACCACAATGCCGTAACCGCTGGAGATATACAGCAGCTCGACACACTGGTGCCAGTGGTAATAAATGGCGCTGGTGGTACGCATACGGTTAAACGACATGGTCCGTTTATCCAGGGTGATGCGTTCCAGTAATTGCGGTGTGCTCATCATGCTTTGCTCCTCAGGGAGTGCAATAATTTTAAATTTTTACGCCATGGTTTGTAATTTACCCATGCCTGACACGCAAAAACAGCAGCGAAATGAAATAGCGGTTTAAATTTGTGAGTTTGCTCACTCAGCCTGCAGAATAAAAGCGGATACTCTATGTCCCGTAGAGCATCGTTATTACTATAAATCATAAATAACAATCACTTATCTGTTCTCGTATTCTGACGGGAGGACCTTGTGCAACCTGAAAACATTGATTTAGTAAATCCGCTACGTACCCGAAACGATCTCCGGGAACTGGTCAGCGAGATGCTTAATGCGGTAACCCCTTATTTTAAAAATAATGTTAGCCGGATTGATCTCGGTAATTTTACTGCCCACTACGGGCAACATGTGGCGGCAATGGAAACCTTCTCCCGTCTGTTATGGGGCGCCACGCCGCTGCTGGCTGGCGGGGACGAGCCACCGCAGTTTGCGTTTTACCTGCAGGCCATTAAACACGGCACCGATCCGCAACATGCGGACTACTGGGGCGAGGTGGTGCCTTATGATCAGCAGATTGTGGAAATGGCCGCCTTTGGCCTGCTGCTATCCCTGGCCGGTGATAAGGTGCTGGCTCACTTTACGCCGGGTGAACAGGAGAACCTCTGGCGCTGGTTAAAACAGAGTGAGGATCAGGCCATACCGGATAATAACTGGCACTTTTTCCCGATCCTGGTGCAGGTGGGTTTCCACCATGCGGGGATGCCGGTTAACCGTGAGGCGCTGGAGCGCCACTTTGCCGCCATGGAGCACTATTACCTGGGGGATGGCTGGTATTCAGACGGCCCGGGACGGCCCCGCGATTACTACATTTCCATGGGGTTCCATTTCTACGGGCTGATTTACGCCCGCCTGATGGCGGATGTGGATCCCACCCGCTGTGCCCTGTTGCGCCAGCGGTCTGCGCAATTTGCCACGGATTTTATCCATTTCTTTGCTGATGACGGCTCAGCCATTCCTTTTGGCCGCAGCCTGACCTACCGCTTTGCCCAGGCCGCTTTCTGGAGTGCAGTGGCCTTTTCCGGGCTGGAGGTGTTCTCCCCCGGGGTGGTGAAAGGCCTGGTACTGCGCCACCTGCGCTGGTGGCTGGCACAGCCGATCTTTGACCGGGATGGCATTTTAAGTGTCGGCTACAGCTACCCGAACCTGGTGATGGCGGAAGATTATAACGGGCCAGGCTCTCCGTACTGGGGTCTGAAAACCATGCTGGTGCTGGCACTGGCAGAGGATGACCCGTTCTGGCAGGCCACCGAACTGCCGCTGCCGACCCTTGCGGATCACCACAGTATCCCCCTGGCAGATCAGATCCTGGTCCATCAGCCCGGCCATTTATGGATGCTGACATCAGGCCAGCTGGAGCTGAATAACTTCGTCAATACCGAGGCGAAATACTGCAAGTTTGCCTATTCCAGCCGCTATGGCTTCACCTGTGAGCGCGGGCGCTACGGCCTGGCCCACGCGGCGGTGGATTCCACACTGCTGCTGGCAGAAAAAGACAACTACTGGCGTGGGCGCCGGGACTGTGAACAGGTGGTGACCTCAGACGAGACTATCTACAGCCGCTGGCGGCCGTGGCATGACGTGGTGATCGATACCTGGCTGCTGGTGCTGGGCACCTGGCAGGTGCGCGTTCACCGCATTGAGAGCGCCCGCCATCTGGATACGGCAGAGGGGGATTTAGCCTGCTTTACCAGCCGCAGCTGCAAACCCCCGACCAGCCAGGGGGCTGCCGGCTGAACAGCGACACGGACCTGTCGACCATTATTTGCCTGAGCGACACCCCCCGTACCGGCGAGAGGGTACTCACGCCGCCGAACAGCAACCTGATGTTTGCCGGGCGGGCCGTTGTGCCGGTGCTGCGTGGTGAGCTTACGCCGGGGGCGCATGTTTTAGTCAGCGCGGTCTGGGCGGGCGACACCGCAGACTTTGCCCCCGGGCACTGCCCGCAGGTGGTTATTGATGATATGCGCATCCGCATCCTGGTGGATGGTACTGAAAAATCACTCAGCTTATTGCCGGAGATCTGCCCATGAATGCGTCATCCTCTGTGCGTGGCGCACAGTACAAAATGAGCCTGTTTATTTTCCTTTATTTCTTCACCTGGTCATCCAGTTTTGGGCTGTATGCCCTGTGGCTCAGCCAGAAAGTGGGGCTGGACAGCATGACCATCGGCAGCGTGTTTGCGATCAACGGCGTGTTCGCGGTGATCTTAAAGCCGGTGTATGGCTACATCATGGACAAAATAGGGATGAGCAAATGGCTGCTCTATTTTGTGTGCGCGGTTTCGGCTCTGATGGCGCCGTTTTTTATCTTTGTCTACCAGCCGCTGCTGCAGAGTTACGCCATGGCGGGCATTATTATCGGCGCGATGTATCTGAGCCTGGGATGGTATGCCGGGGTGGCAGGGGCGGAGTCCTATACGGATCGCTTCAGCCGCCTGTACGGGCTGGAATTTGGCCGCATTCGTATGTGGGGCTCCCTGGGCTGGGCGGCGGCGGCGTCCATTTCCGGGGTTCTGTTTAACCTGACCCCGATGGCTAATTTCGTGCTCAGCAGCGTGACCTCACTGCTGATGCTGGGGGTGTTAATCAGCCTGAAAATTGGCGCTGTGCAGTTGCGTAATAACGACGTGATTTCTGACGATAAAATCATCTTCGCGGACGTGATTATGCTGCTGAAAAACCGCAAGTTCTGGATGTTCAGCCTGTATGTGGCCGGGGTGGCATGGATGATGTTTATCGCCGAGCAGCAGTTCCCGCGCTACTTCGTGTCGTTTTTCTCCACGACCGAGCAGGGCAATGCCTGGTATGGCTACCTGAGCACGGTTCAGTCGGGCATGGAATTTCTGATGATGATGTCAGTGCCCTGGCTGGTTAACCGCTATGGGGCCAAACGCGGCCTGCTGCTGTGCGGCTGTGTGGTGGGGGCGCGGCTGATTGCCTGCGGGCTGACCAGCGACCCGGTGATGATCTCCATTATCAAGCCGCTGTACGGGGTAGAGATAGCCCTGCTGCTGATTTCGGTCTTCAAATATATTGCCGAGCATTTCGATAAGCGCGTAAACGCCACCATGTATTTGCTGGGCTACCAGGCGATGATCTATGTGGGCTCCATTGTGGTGGCGCCGCCTGCGGGTTACCTCTACGACAAAATCGGCTTCGAACATACCTATTTGCTGATGGGCTGCTGTGCCCTGTTATTTACGCTGATTTCCGCTTTTACCTTGTCGCGCTGTAAAGCTACCCGTGACGAGTCAGATGCATTTTCCCCGGTGCGGGATACCACCCCGGTTGAACCGGCCAGACAATAATTCAGGAGTTGTTATGACCAGTGCAGTAATTACCGAAGCCCTTCGCCCTGTTGAGTTATACCAGACAGACCGGCTGGCAGTGCGCCAGAAACTTGACGAAGCCCTGGCGCGGGTGACCCGTAAGCTGGATAAAAATATCGTGGCGTTTGGCGATAAGTTCCCGGGGGAGGCCTGTGAAAACGGTGTCTGGCCCCGTACCGATAACGTAGAGTGGACCACCAGCTTCTGGCCCGGTCAGCTGTGGCTGGCCTGGGAGATGACCGGTGATGATAAATACCGGGCCGCTGCCGAGCGTTATCTGCCGTCGTTTGCCCGGCGCATTACCCGGCGCATTGATACCGCGAATCACGATCTCGGCTTTCTGTATACGCTCTCCTGCGTTAACGCCTGGCGGCTGACCGGCAACCAGGAAGCCCGCAACTCTGCCCTGCAGGCGGCGGATCAACTGATGGAGCGCTTTAACCCGGTGGCGGGCATTATCCAGGCCTGGGGGGATTTAAACGATCCTGAGCAGCAGGGGCGCATGATTATCGACTGCAATATGAACCTGCCGCTGCTCTACTGGGCCAGCGAACAGACCGGCGATGTGCGTTACCGGCAGGCGGCGGTTGCCCATGTGCAGCAGGCGGCGAAGTATATCGTGCGGCCGGATGCCTCCACATACCACACCTATTATATGGACATCACGACCGGCGAGCCGCGCTTTGGTAATACCCACCAGGGGTATAGCGATACCTCCTGCTGGTCCCGCGGGCAGGCCTGGGGGATCTATGGTTTCCTGCTCAGCTACCGCTATACCGGGGACAAATCCCTGGTGGAGCTGTCGCGCAGCCTGGCGCACTATTTCCTCAACCGTCTGCCCGAGGATGACGTGTGCCACTGGGATCTGGCGCTGCTGGGCACCGATGCCGTGCGCGACAGCTCCGCTGCGGCCATTGCCGCCTGTGGCCTGCTGGAGCTGGTGAACGCGCTGCCGGCCCTGGATCCGCACCGGGCGCACTATGAGGAGATGGCGCTGCGGATTGTCAGCTCGCTGACGGATAACTATCTGGCGAAGGATGACGACCCGACCGAAGGGCTGCTGCAGCACTCGGTATACCACATGGCCAGCGGTAAGGGTGTGGATCAGTGCTGTAGCTGGGGTGACTACTTCTATCTGGAGGCGCTGACGCGCCTGCGCCAGACCTGGTTCCCCTACTGGTAATCTCACGCTAAGGAGTGTTTATGAAAACGGCAGCCGTTCTGCTCGCCCCGGGGTTTGAAGAGGGGGAGGCCATGGTGGTTATCGATATTTTACGGCGTCTGGATATCCGGGTGCAGACCCTCTCCTGCGCCGGTACGCGTGAGGTCACCAGCTATCACGGGATCCCGGTACTGGCAGACGCAACACTCGCCGAAAGCCTGGATCTGACGTTTGACGCCCTGATCCTGCCCGGCGGGCCGGAAGGCAGCATGAACCTGGCCCGTAACGGGCAGGTGATTGAGTTTGTGCGCCGCCACGACGGGCAGCAGCGGCTGATCTGCCCGATCTGCTCGGCGGCAGCACGGGTACTGGGCGGCAACGGGCTTCTGAACGGGCGGCGTTATGTCTGCTCCGGCGATCTCTGGCAGCAGGTGACAGACGGGGTGTATGTGGATGCCCACGTGGTGGAGGACAGGAATCTTATCAGCGGCCGGGGGCTTGGCCGGGTATTTGATTTTGCGTTTACGGTGGCGGCACGCCTGACCGGCGACGACGGGCCAGCACGTGAACAGGCGGAGCATATTTACTACCCCTGGTAACCGGTAACTCAGAAAAATCCACGCGATTGCGTGGATTTTTTTGTTTACTCCGCCCGCAGCACGACGATACCCGGTTTCGCGCGCATATATTCCAGGAACGGCGAATCCACCACGCTTCTGTTTGCGTCCAGCGAGGAGGCGTTTCTGAACCATATCTGCCCGTCATAGTGGATAACGATACCCACATGGGAAACGTCCAGGCCTGCAAGTGGCGAGTACACGCCGACATAATCACCGCTTTGCAACTGGCCCAGCATCTGCGGGCTGATGGCTTTTCCGGGAATGTAATTGAGTGTGCGGGGATGGGTGCCCAGACCCGGGATGTACTCACCGCCATCCGTCTTGCGGTTCAGGTGTTTGTCCGCAACGGTGCAGTCAGGGCTGATATCCGGTGTCACGTCCCGGGCGTTATGCGGCGTGGTGGCAAACCAGTCAGAAAAGAAATGCCGGCGGCTGAGGTAGTCTACATTTCCTTCAACGTAGCGAACCTGCACCAGATGGTGCAGAAATGATTTCTCATCATGGCTGCGGGCCAGGGCCTCGACGTAATCTATCAGGGTAAAGCAGTCCACGCCGTTAAAGTTAGCAACCAGCGCTTCGGGGGTGTCCGGCCCGCCGGTGAGGGAATCCGCCAGGTAAGGTGTCCCGGGGAAGGCCGATGACACGCGGTGGATAATATCTGTGTGTTTTTCACCTGAATAGGGGATGACATCCGAGCGGATAATCCGGCTGACTTTTTCCGCTGTAACGCTGTCCATAATGGTACGGTATTTTCCCGGACCAGAGGCGCAACCGGCCGCCAGGTGTGACGACATAAGAGGGGCTGTCTGTGCTGTTAATTTCATTATCATCCCGCGCAAAGGTAAAAAACGCGTTTATCTTTCCGGGAGATGATGGTAATTGATACCAGAAATCACCACCGTTTGGATGACGATATCATGTCGTTGCACCTCCGGAACGGATGACATACAAGAGCACAAGAGAGATTTCATGAAAGTAGACGCTAAAAATGAACATGGGGTAACACAACATCTGGACGTATCATCGCTGATTATCACGTTCAGCAATGGCGAAACAATTGAGATCACCTGTGAGAATGAAAATCGTCCGGCAGATATACCTGAGGGCGTGACAGTGTGGGGCGGTAAAGTGCCTGAAGAGAATGCGACGTTAGATAAACTAAAAAGTACGACCCGGGGTCTGGGGGTATATCCACTGGCCGCTAATATGATGCACATTTTTCCCTATTCTCTGAGGAAGTAAAATCCTTCTGGCTTATCGGTGCTTTACTGTTTCAGCCTGCGCCCGGCATACTGCTGCCAGCTGCGGTTATCCGCCATCCTGCAGGGTGGCGGGCAGTCTCATCAGGACAGCGGATCATGAGCTTGTATCAGAAACAGAAAATTTACGGAAATGATGCGCGTCACCGGATATTATCGCCTTTACGTCGCTGGAAAATACTTCTGATCGCGCTTTCAACGCCGCTAATATGATGTCTTTTTTCTCCACTACGCTAATTAAAGAATAAAAAGGTTCACTCTTTGTGCAAGTTAAACGTGAGACATAATAATCATCATTATGTGGTATTAATGCGCGATAGTTTCCTTCAGAGATAAACATAAAGCGGGCATCGGGATGCTTGTTAAGTAACATATATCTATCGCTGCAAAAGAAAGTATCGCGCGTATCATATTTTATGGAAAACCCGAAGCCAAACTTGATGACATTAAGCGTCTGCACGTTAAATGCAATAAATGAGATATATCCGATGATAAATAGTGGGGCGAAAATTGATATTGAGTGGTTACTGTCGACAGACGTTTTTTTCTTTATATTTTTCTTGTGTAGGGTGACAAAGTACAATAAAGCAATAAAAATAAAGTAAATGGCATAGTAGAAAATAAAAATGATTATTAACGCTGTGACTACCGTTGTGAGTTTGTTAGATGTGCTATCAAAGTGAATATCCCATGAGTTAGATGTTAGTGAGCGGGCGAGGTAGTATGAAATCAATGACACAATGATCCATGAATACTTAACCACCAGCTTTACTCTTGTGGCTATGGTTTTTTCTTTGTTATCGATTGATTTTATATGATAGATGATGGTGCATATTATTGATATTGCTGTCATAAACATCAATACGCCGGGGATCATAATGCTGATATAATTTGATAATTTAAAGGAAACACAACTTATCAAAAACAGGAGTGCTGAAATTAACGCTATCTTTTGCGTTTTTTTATGGTTTTTCCGAAGGCGGCCAGCAGATTTATTTCGTATTGTTTTATTTAAATAGAATTGTACTATTAGCCCGCTAAATATGATCATCCCTGACCAGATAACCATGGGATACAGTGGCGTTTCCCCGGGAGTGACAAGAAATATTGCTATATAGAACAGTAAAAAATGAGTTACACCAAGATGTAATGAGTTCCATGCTGTTTTCATTGGGGATCTTTGTAGTGATGAATTGTTGGATTAAATATCAGATGCGATTTTTATAGCAGATCTCGCTGACAACATGAAAACAGAATTATCGTCGCGGAAAGGTAAATCGATAAAATACGCTAAATCTAGCGGGCATATCAGAGGATGTGCTAATGGGTTATCTGCAAACGTCATTCTCTGAATAACTGAAAATTCAACGGGCCGATGCAACGCTATTTTTAAAAGTTTAATCGCATAGCCACGCGCCGCGCCGGGTTGAAGCCCATTTTTATCTCTTCAGCTTTCTTGCTTATCAGGTGGGGCGGGCACGACGGGCCTTCCACAATCTCAAAACCCAGTGTGGCGTAAATTTCAGAATTAAAGGCTGCTATGTTATCCGTTGTGAGTGTGGCACCGGCCAGGCCACGTTGCTGCCCGGAAGAGAGGATAGCCTGCATCAATAATCTGCCAATGCCTTTGCGCTGCCAGTCTGGATGTACATCAATTTCAGCAATGTGAAGCCATATGTCTTCGATGTTGCCAGCTATAAATCCTACAGGGATTGCATCTGGCGTAAAGGCGCTAAGCAGTAAACCGTTGCGACTGAAATCATCAAAATCCTTCAGGCTATTTGCTACAGCCTGGCCTGTCACTGCACCTGCCTCACGAAGTGTTTCAAAAGCGGCTAATTCAATGGCGCGGAGTGACGAATAATGATTAGCTTGCGCAGCGCTGATAGTGATATCCAAAAGTCAGTTCTCCATATGCGCTTGATCGTAAATCTCCCGGACATAACCACGGGGGGGAGCATATTAGCGTTTTTTTATGGCCTCAACAATAGATTACGATAGAAACTATCCCACTAAATCTATTTATGAGTATATCAGTATGAGAATTGGATATAACTTTTCAGCAGTGCTTCCCTGTCAGTACAGTCAGGAGTCTGCAAAAAATAATGATCGGAGAAGTTCCGATGATGAGATACAAACGCTTGTGGATTACATTAAAGTAAACCCCTTATGGGAAAATGAATTGGGTAAAATAAATTCTTATAGCTTTAAAAATTCGAGGAACCAATTAATGCAAAAATTTAAACTCACTCCATGATGATTTTATAAACGTGGAGCGAGCAATACGAAGTTGCTGCGAAATCTGCCTTCATTGGCGCACTCCAGTATTTTCTGCCGTTCAGCCTGCGCGACGACAGACAGAATGGTGACCGCCATCTGATCCATTTCGCCGTGGGTACAGACCCCGTCATTGATGATGGGAGGCTAAATGATATTGCCATAGGGCGAGATCTATAGCCGCCTCTGCCGGGGCGCTCAATCCGATTTGTGGAGTTCATTCCTTGCGGCAACGGCAAGAAAGGCGCTGCGGCTGCCGTATTCTGGTTTGTGCTTAACCGTTGAATCAATATGTTCAAGAAGACGATGGGGAAGGGTTATGTTGATGCGTTCAGCGCGGCCATCGAACTTATCTATGTTGACGTCGACGTATAACCAGCGGCCACCGGTATAAGTGCCCGGATCACTCACAACATGCTCTTCCATAGGGTGAGCCCCGGGAATGGGCAGATCCTTTTCACTCAGCAACTCAAAGTGTGCATCTATGGCGCTGCGGGCATCGGCAAACGCGGCTTCCATATTGTCACCGGCGAACAGGCATCCCGGGACGTCAGGAAACCAGCCACTGGCGGTACCGTCTTTATCAACCTCAACGAATGCGGGATATAACATATCTACTCCTGTGTGAATAATGCCGGTGCATCTTTCTGATCATTTTAGCTTCGCATTCTTCAGGATCTGACGGAGCGTTCCTGGCTTCATGTCTTTTCTGGGATGCGGGGCTCTTCAGGCTCCCTCCTGGTCGCTATCCAATAGTTAGTTTATACACACTATACACACCAACTGCAGGCCATCATATGGTATGAATACTATTCTGAGTGCTGCTATTGAGCGTTTCCCGCTTCCGGGCCCGGATTTGGGGACACAAAAAATACCTGTTATGTCTATTTACGTTCGAAATGCCATTTGTATAACTTTATGAAATAAAACAATTTTCTTTGTTTTGCAATAACATAGCAGATCATATACCATACCCCCCTATAGTTAATTTTCACATGCATAACTATTTGTTATTAAATAACTATTTCCCCTTATTCTTTCTCTTTGGGACATAATGGGGACACACCTGAATCGCTTCTTCTCAGCCCTAACTAAATATTTGGGTTGATCCTTTTATGATATGAATTTTGGTATGTTTCGGATATCTGAAGATACTGCTCACCATAGAACATCTAAGGTTATGTGGCTCAGTCAATTCTGTGAACTTGGTCCTAAATATCCAGATGCCTTTTCTCCCTCACGGTTGCGATGACTTCCTGTGTATGCATTCCCGTTGTGAGTGGTATCCCAGCATATTGTACGGATGATATCCATTGTAATGGCTGGCCGCTACCGTCTGGTTCATCACCGCTATCTGACTGTCCGGTTGCGGAATAATGCTGGTATAGCACCACTTTATCGTTTTTATTAGGCTTTCTGCTACCCTGTTGCTTTCCGGATTTCCTTATTTGGTATTGGAGCAGTAAGTTAATTTCAAATATTCCTATTTGTTATATTATATATTTATTTATTCTAAATAAGAATATAACGATTGATGATTTAACTGTACATTTGTACAGTGTTGTTGTTAATATCTATACGGGCATCATTCTTTGGGGTGCTGATTCTTGAATAGCCATACAAATGAAGGTTACATTAGGGCTTTTATTTCAGAGGACGAAGAATATGGCTATTTACAAATTTTATAACATCCAGATGTTGCCCATTGAAGTAGGTGTTAAAGAGATCGGCTATGAAGGGTATTGTAAGTTATTTAAATCTATGGGAGATTTGGTTCAGGATGCCAAAAAACGTAAACTTAAGCTAAGTAGCATAGCAGTACCACTTCGTGGTGATATGTTTTTTGCTCCATTTTCTGTTTCTGAATTCGAATATGCTGGTTCTGATGGTGCTCGGAAGGTAGTTTACGGTTCCTTTCTGAAATTTGATGATGTAAATGAGCTTGTCAATACTAATAGTGGTGAAACAGAGTTCCGTTCTAAAGGAAATACAAGTAGCCGACGTTTTGATTTTGAGTTTGTTTTTGATCCTTATACTCATGTATTAGCAATTCATGATGATAAAGGTTTACCTTCAAGAAATCCTTTAATTAATGCATTGAAAAAAACAATTTCGGTTCATGCTGTTAAAAATTTTAAAGAGCATAGTCTTGAAATTGATGAGCTTACTTCTGGTGATTCAATTCGTACGTTCTTAGAGGAACCAAAGAAAGGTTATAAGCGTTATTCTGGGATTGTGTCTTTTTCTAACTCTGACGCATTTGATGATGCAGCTGAAATGCAGTTAAGTAAAGAATATGAGCAAGAGTTAAAGGATCTTAGAGTTGGCAAGTGGGAATCAAATTATAAAAGTTTTGATAAATCTTTAATGACAGATCTTCCGAAAACAGCAAAAGCACAGCTTCTGCTGGCTGCTAAATATGGTAATGCAGAGGTATCTTATGTGGATGAACACGGGGACCGTAAGAAATACCAGATGGAAGATTATCCCGTGAGAGAGTCATTGGATGATAAAGCATTTAGAGGGATGAGAAATCGAGTGCTTGAAGTGAAAAAACTGATTATTGATGCGATTAAAAAAACAAAAGTCAGGAAAAAAATATCGGCAGAAAATAAAGAATTCATTGATAAAAATGATTAACAGGCACTGAACAGGGGGATGTATGATGTTCAAATTGTATCGGGTGTTAAGAAAGATCCCTGTTCTTGGCTCTGTATTTCGCATTGTTAATGCCTATGTATATTCTGGCCGTTTAGTTTACAATACACAAGTAGCGCCTCTGAATTTATGGTGGAGTAAAGTATTAAAGAAAATGTTCTACATGTTGGTGTTCACTATTTTTGTTTTACAAGGTGATCTTTTCCACATGGCTAGTCTAAAATGGGAACCAGCAGATACTATTTTATCTATTTTCCCTAGTGTGCTCGGGTTTGGGATTGGCGTTTATGGTTTGATGTTTGTAATGCCTACAAGTTTTATGGCTTTTCTCATCAAAAATCAAGCCAAACTTAAGTTTGGCCCAGAAATTATCCATGTTGATATGGGCTATCCTTTAGTTGTATATGCGTCTGTCATGTTGGTGGCCATTTTTGATAAGATACTATCAACTCCTTTAATGAAATTTA
Organism: Shimwellia blattae DSM 4481 = NBRC 105725; assembly: GCF_000262305.1. NCBI lineage: Bacteria > Pseudomonadati > Pseudomonadota > Gammaproteobacteria > Enterobacterales > Enterobacteriaceae > Shimwellia > Shimwellia blattae. Next base: position 2,163,610 of record NC_017910.1, on the reverse strand, counting down.
TGTGTGTGTGGGCATTATTTTATGGGGTTGCGATTGTATTTGAACTGATATCTTTTTTATTTAACGCTTCTGTTTTAATTATGAGGGAGTCTGCAAAATCATCCGAAAAATAAATCATATACAAAAGGCACATCATGTGCCTTTTGTATATTTATAATTAACCTGATATTAATAATCAATATCCATTTCGAATAATGTTTATTATTGCTGATGTGCTTTAACTTTTATATAGAATGTTAGTGGACAATATCAAACTATCATTTTTCATATATTGAATTACAACGATACGCAATACTTCCCATTTCTGGCCTATTTTGAAATACGGCTCTGTTAAGTCACCGCGCCCGCACCTACACCCCCCACAGCCTCTCATTCATTTGCGCCACCTGGTCACCATCAAACGCCTGGATCCACGATGAATACACCCGGTACACCATCTGCGCATCCTCGTGGCCGAGCTGGCTGGCAATGAAAGACGGATTTGCACCGGCAGAAAGCAGCCAGCAGGCGAACGTGTGCCGGGTCTGGTAGGGCGCCCGGCGGCGGATCCCGGATTTCTTGACTGCCGCATTCCAGCGCTGGGCAACAGACTGCACCTGAAAATACTGCCCTGGTCGCCTGGTCTTCATTCCCGGCAGAAATACAAACCGCTGCTTTTGTGGCCGGGTTTTTCCCACTTCCCGGGTAACAAACTCAATAGCCGTTTCAGGAAGATGCCCGGTCAGGACAAACTGCGCTTTCAGGGCTTCAAGGGCCGGGGCGAGGAGGGTGATCACCCGGTCGCCCGCCCGGGTTTTTGGCCGCACAAACTGATTCTGATTGGTAAGATTGCGGCAGATGTGAACTGTACCGGCGTCAAGGTTTACATCACCCCAGGCCAGGGCCGCCAGTTCACCATGGCGGATACCGCTATTGATCGCAAATTTCCATAAATTATTGTCCTGCCCGGAGAGGGCAGCCAGCAGCTGCTCGTATTCCTCGCGCATCAGTGGCTCGGGCTTATTACGATCTTTACGCAGCTTTGGAATAAATTCGAAGGGCTTGTCGTTAATAAACTTGCTCCGGTACGCAAACCGCAGGATCTGGCACACCAGTGAAATATAGTTATCCACGGTTTCGGCACTTCTGCCTTTACGTTTGCGCCGGCTGTTATCCGGATAGAAATTCTCCCCGTGGAGCAGCGCCTTCCGGTATCGCAGGATATCGCTGTGGCGGATGGCTGAGATCTCTGTACCGGGGGCAATGATCTGGTTTATGGAAACCAGCTGGGCGCGTATTTTGCAGAGAGTGCTGAACGAAATATCCTCCTCTTTTGTGGTCAGCCACAAATTCACCAGCTCTCCCCAGGTATGCACCTGAAGCGTGGTACCGAATCGTCTGGCCGCCGGAGATTCCGGAAAGTGGTCCCTGTAATTAAAAGTGCCATTTTGTATCTGGCTGATGATCAGATGGCGTAAGTTTCCCGCTTTGCGGATATTGGTCTTGGTGACTTCCCACCCTTTCAGAACCTCCCGGCAGCGTATCCCCCGGTACAGAAAGTTAAGGCGGATTTTGTCACTATGTATTTCTACGCCAGTGGGAAGTACAGCCGCCATATCAGGAATCCTGTACCAGCTGGTTTATTTTCGGGTAGTTGTACCAGACCACGCCACGCAGGGTTTTCAGGCCGGAAGGTGACAGGCGTTTAAAATGTACGCCCTCTATCCAGCTTCCCAGGCGGCAGGCTTTTATCTGCCGGGCACTGAGTCCTGTTTTCTCGGTCAGTTTATTTTGCACAACCCACTCTTCATGAAAAATTATCTGAACCATAACCTGCTCCTTACGGGGGGTAGATTATCGTTATGGCCGGAGGGCGAGTGATTAACCGCAATCACCTGCTCCGGCCACGGGAAACGGCCCCTGAATCAGTGAGCCATCAGTCGCTGCCAGATGGCAGACGCGTATTTCACCTGGTGCCGGGCGTCGTCCAGCGCATGGTGGGGAACACCTTCAAACGGAATACTGTCGCGCAGATCAATACCCGCCGCGTTGCCCAGGGCCACCAGCGTGCGTACGTCCCGGTCATTCCGGAAACACCAGGGCGGCTCCAGGCCCGCGCTGACGAATGACTGGCGGATAATGGCGTTGTCGAATGCGGCACCGTTACCCCAGATCTGCACGGTATCTGTCCCGCCATCAGCATGGCTGCCAATGAAGAGCTCGAACTGCAACAGTGCTTCACCGAGAGGTATAGCCGTATCACTGAGAATGGCGGCCCGGGTTTCTGAGGACTGGCGCAGCCACCACAAAATGGCCTCACCATCCGGCTGGCCGCCGCAGGTAATGGCGGAGTGCAGATCAATAACTTCATAAAATTCCGGCCCGGACTCTCCGGTTTCCGGCGCAAAAAATACCGCGGCAATGGCAACGACTGGCGCCAGCGGATGGCGGCCCATGCATTCAATATCAACCATCAGATGGTTAAAACAGGTTGCGGGCTGATGCCCCGGCAATGTCGCTACGGTAACCGGCAACAGATCAGCCGCAGTATGGCTTTTGCCCGGGCGCTCGCCAGTCTGGCTTTCCGGCAGGCCAGCATCGTTTTGGGTTTCATCAATACGATCCGCTTCCATCTGCACATTGCTGGTGGCCTCTTCGTGATGTTCTTCATCCCCGCAGTGACTCTCTCCGCTGTTTTGTTCCCCTGTATGTTCACTACGCACGCCATGCTGGTTCAGAAAGTCAGCTACATAAGATTTCAGCGCATTCCCCTGGTGGCAAACCTCCGGGTCAGGGGCGTGGCGGATCATGTCGAAGATGGTCTGACGGTCATAAGCGAGGATGTCGGCTTGCATGTGAATTACGGCGGACCACCGTTTCCAGTCTTTCCGATCGTCATTGATGATCTTTTTGGCCCAGTTAATGATCCGGGCATCGATGGCGTGGTAATCCAGATCCCCCGGCCACAGGGCGCAGGCAATTTCGATATTCAGTGAACGGAAGTTTTGCGGGGCGCCCCTGGCCGGGCGTGGGGTGGGGGTGCCTGCGCTGGCCGCCGCGCCGGGGGATTTGCTGGCACGCCACTTTTCAATCCAGTTGTGGGTGTAATCCAGCCGCCCGGGCTCTGTAATAGCGACGTAGCCTTTCAGGAAGTCCAGCAAGTCAGCAAGTACGGGGGCTCCCTCATCACAGGGGAATGCCAGGGCAATGGCCTGGACCAGGTCCCATAGCTGCTTCTCAGGGAAATATTTAATCTGATCGATGCTTTTACAGGCCAGTAGCAGATTCTGTTCATACTGAGCATCGGTATTCATTTCAATGGCACAGATTTGCGTGCGTAGTGGTTTGTTGATGTCATAAAGCATGGCCGCCGGTGACAGCAGGTGGGCCAGCACGCGATGCCCGAACGTGAGGGAGGCGATATTAACGGTATCAGTCCCGGTGGCCGGTGGCAGATCGGTAATAATGCTTTCCCAGGTCATGTTGTCATCGGCGCTCAGGGTGTAGCGCTCACACCAGGTTTCATCAAGAATACCTTCCCGCGGAAGATCGTCTACCGCATGCCAGCCGGTGCGCTGTGGTAGCTGATAGTCGGTGCCACGGCCGGTGGCGATATCTGCATCTTCCAGGATGTTGGCTATTTCCCGTTCAGCCCGGGAGTCTGATTTGGCAGAGAACCAGCAGAACAGGCTTTTAGCGTCTGATTTAGCTTTGGCTTTAATGTAGTAGGCGTAAGTGTTCATAATGTTCAGCTCCTCTGAGGTGCGGGGATACCGGCCGCAGGGAAGTGCAGCCTGATATCAATCCGCTGTAATCGGTATGAATTATTCAGGTAAATATATTTTTTATTTACGAATGACTTCTAATTAGTCAGATATCTAAATTACGGCTTTACCAAAAAATAAAATACCTGTGGCATATTCAGAAAGTAATTATCAGCATGTACTTTCAGGTATTAGATTTCAGGATTGCCTTTCTGCGCCAGCAGGTAACACAACCGGCGGATTGCAATGCCGCACCAGTTGAGACGGATAGCCTGCTGCTGTGCGGGTTTTCGTGCAAAATCAGTCATTGAATGATCTCCATTACCAGTCTCCATACCCAATAGCCGTCAGGATTTCCGGCGGGGCCAGGATTACCGTGGCGATAATCATCGAGCGCCAGGCATTTATGGTCATCGCTTTCCTCCCTCGTTGGTGCCTTATCGCCGGCCAGCGGAACGTTTACCGGAGTAACACAGCGCGTTGCTGAGACTTGAAGTTAAGATAACTCAACATGAATGGCAATCGTATTTTGTTTATAAAACTCACCAAGCGGGACAAAAAAACCAACACGCAATGTATGTTGGCTATTTCCTGCCGGTGCGCTTTCTGGCTTCTAGTAACTCAGAAAATAATTTTTCGAAGTTTTCAGAGCGAGCTCGCAGCTCACTTAGCTGAGCTTGCTGCTCGGAGGCAGGAAGAGAGCGAAAGAGCTCAAGCAATTCAGTTTCATCCGGTGAAAGACATTCTGATGCTTCTGCGGGGACTGGTTCTGACGGAGATTTGTCCTCATCACCAAATAAAATCCAGGTGGGAGAGCACTGGAGTATTCTCGAAAGGGTATGTAAGTTTTTGCCTTTAGGAGCAGTAGTATCGCTTTCCCACAACGAAACGGTGGAGTGTGACACTCCCACGGCTTTGCCCAGCTCTCGCTGATTGAAGCCGATTTCTTTACGTCGCTGTAGGACTCTCTGTCCGATAGATAAATTGCTCATAGTTTAGATATCTTAAATTCTATTGACTTTAGTTTCCTCAATTCATAGTCTTTGTGAGAAAACTCACCAAGAGGAAGGCATCTTATGCTAAAGAAAGAAGCAATTAATTACTTCGGTAGCAGAACAAAAGTAGCTCAGGCTGCGGGTGTTCACCCATCAGCAGTTTCTCAATGGGGGGAACTTATCCCTGAAAAAAACGCGTTCCGACTAGAGCTGGCTTCAGATCATAAATTGAAATATGACCCAGAAATTTACGACTCATATGCTAAAGCAAAGCTCGAAAGGGGGTCTGAAACATGAAAATCAGGGTAACTGTGGATCAGGTGGCGGTGGGGGTTAATGACTGGGCCCTGCGCACCAGCTGGAAAACCGTCAGTATCGCGATCAGCGAAAAATATCATGAAACCGTGGGGGGAGAACTTCTGCCGCGGCCAGACAGTGAGACCGGGATCCGCAATGCGGCACAGCGGGTACGGCGGATCTTCGGGCTTGGCGGAAACCGGTATCGGCAGATGGCCAGCATGCTGACAGACACCGCCCTTCAGGCCATGCCCAGAGATAAACGCCTTGAACTGGAAGAACCTGACTCTCCGCAGCTGGCCAGCGCCAGGCTGATGGCATCCTACGGTGAAGCCATGGCCGCACTGGCCATCCGCTGCCCGACAGCGCTTATAAAACTAAACCGGGTTATGGACCACTTGCATGCGCTCATACCCTTAGTGGAACAACTCATTACGTAACGGAGTGCTTATGCGTGATTACGCAAAAGTTTCACCCCAGTTCTGGATGGGAAAATCAGGACGCGAATTGCGAAAAGCGGGCGCGGAAGCTCAGGTTGTTGCCCTGTATCTTATGACATCCCCGCACGCCAATATGCTGGGGCTGTATTACTTGCCCGTGTTGTACTTATCTCATGAGACGGGGCTGGGCTTTGAAGGGGCCAGCAAGGGGCTTAGCAGGGCCATTGAAGTGGGATTTTGTAGCTATGATGAGGCTACAGAGATGATCTGGGTACATGAAATGGCTGCTTATCAGGTCGGGAGATCATTAAACCCCAGGGATAACCAGTGTGCAGGTGTCCGGCGAGAGTATGCCAGCCTTCCTGAAAATGCTTTCCTTTCAGAGTTTTATGAACGTTATAAAGACGATTTTCACCTCGATGTAAAACGCCAGAGCCGAAGGGGCTCTGAAGGGGCTTGCCAGGGGCCAGGAAGCCAAGAACAGGAACAAGAACAAGAACAGGAACAAGAACAGGAACAAAACCACTTGTCCGGAGCTGAACATTTTTCATTGCACGCTGAAGTCGAAGACCCGATATTTATAAAACTTCCCCTGTCGGGTGGGGACGGTAATTTTGCACTTGGTGAGCGCTACCTGCAGGAACAGGCGAAGTTATACCCGGCGGTTGATATCCGCCAGGAGATCCGGAATATGGCCGGGTGGCTTGATGCCAATCCCCGACGACGAAAAACCCGGGCCGGGATAAAGCGTTTCATCACGACCTGGCTCCAGAAGTGCCAGAATTCACCGCGTGCCGCACACAGCGAAAACCATTTCAGAAGCGCGGGTTTTAGTGGTGTTTCTGTCCCGGATAGCGCCATACCACCGGGATTCAGGGGGTAGACCATGGGAAACCAGACCGGACTCATGAAACGCCTGCAGCAGGTGATGCCCGCAGGGGTACGGCCCAAATTTACCAGCGCCGCCGAGCTGATGACCTGGCAGCGGGAGGAGGGGCGCCGCCACGCAGAAGCCCTGATCCGCGAGAACCAGCGCATCAGGCTGGAAAATATACTTGGCCGCTCCGGGATCCTCGAACGCTACCAGGCATGCACGTTTAAAAATTACCAGGTAGAAAACCCTGGCCAGCGCAACGCACTCACCATGGCCAGAGCCTGGCTGAGCAACGCCGAAAGTGGCCACTGTGCCTGTTTCGTGTTCTCCGGCTCACCAGGAACCGGGAAGAATCACCTGGCGGCGGCCATCTGCAACACGTTGCTGCGCCGGGGGCGAACGGCGCTGATCATCACCGTGGCAGACCTGATGCTGGGCATCAGGGACGGTTACAGCGCCGGGCGCTCCGAAGGGGACCTGATTGAGCGACTGTGCGGGGCAGACCTGCTGGTGCTGGACGAGGTGGGAGTGCAGCGCGACACCCGCAACGAGTTTGTGGTGCTAAACCAGATTATCGATCGCCGTGCCGCCAGCATGAGGCCGACGGGCATCCTCACAAACCTGAATTTCTCTGCGCTGGTGGAGGTGCTTGGTCCCCGGGCTGTAGACCGGCTACAGGACGGAAATGGCCTGTGGGTGATTTTTGACTGGAATTCGTATCGCAAAAACGGCACCCGGTAGTTGTTCCCCGCGGAATTTGTAGTAGAAATTAAACAACCGCACCTGATTGCACCATCGCTGGCCGGTTCAGGAAGCGTGCAGACGAGGAGAACTGCAGATCCACTCAGGGGGAGCTATGCAAATACCAGTCGAGAAGATCAGAGGGTTTAACCAGAGCACAAGACCGTTTGTGGTGTACCGAAATCCGGATGGCACGTTCAGGGCCGGGTTCGTGATGAGGGAAGGGGAGTTTGTTGTGAGTTTATATATGCTGGATAATGCTAAAAGCCTGGCAGGTATACAGAGAGCTACTTCATGGTGGTTTTAGTGTTAACTTGTTGATTATTTTTAATATTATGATTTAATTTAAGGCATAAAGGTTGAGTTTACACACTTGTGTAGAGCTATACAGTAATACACAATAATCACTGTTTCTAAGTGTGTCATGTTTGTAGAATATGATAAATTACAGGGTTACATGATAGTGTTAATATCTTGTAATTCATTGATTGTTAATGGTTACTGTTACTGATGTGGTTTTCCTGATGTTGGTAACGTGTCTTTAACGAGAAAATATTTTTATATTTAATTTTTTATAAGATGTAGGAATGTAAATGATGTCATCCGCACCTAAACCCATCGCATTAGATTTATTTTGTGGCTCAGGGGCCGTATCGTTTGGCTTGAATAAGGCAGGGTTTAATGTTGTTGGTGCTGTTGATTTTGATGCGTTAGCATGTAAAACGTATAGTGCTAACCATCCATCAGTAAGACTGCTTCAGCAAGACATCCGAAAGGTTACACCTGAACAATTTTCTGATTTAATACCAAACGGGCTCGATCTACTTGTAGTGTGTGCACCATGTCAACCATTTAGTAATCAAAATAGAACAAAAAACGCACAAGATTCACGTAGGAATCTTGTATTTGAGTCTAAGAAATTTATTAATTATTTTAAGCCATCCGTTGTGTTTTTGGAGAATGTGCCAGGACTTGCATCAACCGGAATCTTTCTAGATTACAAAAATTGGCTTTCTAAATCAGGTTACGTCGTAATGAAGCCGACTAAGGTAAATGCGGCGACATTAGGTGTGCCTCAACGACGGATGAGAATGGTACTAATTGCCACGAAAAAAGGATTGAAAGATTTTTCGTTAAATATCGAAACACAATCAAAAATAACTGTATCTCAGGCAATTGGTGAGTTACCCGTTCCCCCGATAGGCGTATCTTCTGATTTAAAGGATCCCCTGCACTTTGCTCGTAGACACTCGACGTTGAATATTCAGCGACTTGAGCAGATACCAAAGAATGGCGGTGGGCGGGAGTCTTTGCCTGATTATTTACAATTAAATTGTCATAAGAAATCTAAAGGCAGTTCTTTTTCAGATACTTATGGGCGAATGAGATGGGATGATGTGGCACCTACTTTAACTACGGGGTGCACGGATATAACTAAGGGACGATTCGCACACCCTGAGCAAAATAGATCTATTACACTTCGCGAGGCTGCACGGTTACAATCTTTTCCCGATGAATATATTTTCCATGGGAACTCAGCTCAAATTGCAACTCAAATAGGAAATGCGGTGCCGCCGGAAATGATGCACCAAATAGGTTTAGCTATATATGAGTATTTATATCCTAAGAAAGCGGCTTCAATTTTAGAAAAAACTGAGAGGTCTGAATGACTCAAATAATAGTTAGGGCTAGAGCTGTAGATATGCTAGGAAGGCAGCAGATTGCGGGTATTCCTACTGCTATACATGAATTATTTAAAAATGCTCATGATGCCTATGCTGAAAACGTTGAAGTTGATTATTTTCAACAAAATAAGATTCTCATACTCAGAGATAATGGGTATGGAATGACTCGCCAGGATGTCGAAAGTCGCTGGTTAACATTAGGGACAGAATCTCGAATTAATTATAATAAAAAATTATTGGGGAAAGATGAGTGGCGTGGTCCGAAAGCCTTGGCTTCACGTGCAATTATGGGGGAGAAAGGAATCGGTCGATTAGCTATAGCCGTAATCTCTCCTATTACGCTGTTGATGACAAGAGCTGTTCGTGAGGATGGTTTACATAATTTGGTTGTTGCTCTTGTCCACTGGGGGTTATTCGAACAACCAGGTATTGACATTAGCGCAATAAATATTCCAGTTGAAGAATATGACGGTGGCTACGTATTAAACAATAGCGATATAACCGTATTGGTTGATAAAGTAGAAAAAAATATTGATGATCTCAAAAATGAGATTGATCTAGATGAATATAATAACCTGAAGCAACAATTAAGTGGCTATAAAAAAATAAACCCAGATGCGATTGATAAAATGCTCAGGGAAAAGGATGATGACTCATTATCGCTACGAGATGGGGGATATGGAACTCATTTTATCCTTTTACCGGTAGCACCAGAACTTGATGATGATATAGAGGGAGGAACAGATAAAGAAGCATCTAAACTCGAACGTAGTTTATTAGGTTTTTCTAACTTAATGTTGGATTCTAAACCTGTTATTAAAACCGAATTTAGGATTCATCGCGCGGGAGAAGTTGAAGAGTTAATTGGCGGAAAAATTTTCTTTGAAAACTCTGATTTTGATCGAACAGATCAGTTTTTTGAAGGGGAATTTAATGAGTATGGTCAGTTTGTTGGTGTAGTTTCAATTTATGGGAAAAAAAGGGAATTTATATATAATTGGGTCGATGGTAAAGGGCGTCAGTCAAAATGTGGTGCGTTTTCTTTTAAATATGGTTATGTACAAGGGGTTGCTCATGAGTCTCGATTGACTCCGGATGAGTGGACTAATATGTCAAGAAAAACAGACAGGATTGGTGGTTTATATATTTATAAGAATGGAATACGAGTTTTACCATATGGAAATTCAGATGTCGATTGGCTGGATATTGAGAAAAGAAGAACGCAATCATTTAGAGATTGGTTTTTTTCATATCGGCGTGGATTCGGATACGTTGCAATTACGCAAGAAAACAACGAAACTCTGTCAGAAAAGGCTGGCCGTGAAGGCTTTAGAGAAAACCAGGCTTATAGAGATTTTCGCTCTATATTAATAGGTTTATTTCGTCAGTTAGCTATTGAGTTTTTCCGAAAAAGCGGGGCACAAACTGATGATTTTAATGAAATTAAAGATTTATATAAAAAACAGAATGAGTTGTTAAAAAAACAAAAAGCTAAAGTTGAAAATAGAAGAAAAGACTTTCAAAGTGAGCTGGACGATTTTTTTGAACTCTATAATAAAAACCACTTCGAAGATGAAGTGTTAAAAATAGATAGTTATTGTTCTATTGCATTGCAACAATTAGAATTCAATGTTGATATTTCTGATTTCGGCAAAGTGTTGAGAGATATTGAACGAGAAGTTAATGACAAATATAAAAAATTAAACTCACAATTAACCATTGTTCAACCTAGAGGTTTAGCATTAACCAATCGATTGAAAAATGATTGGTTTTCGTATGAGGATATATCTTCAAAAATTAGAGAAGATTTGATTAATAAGTCAATGGCATCCTCTCTTGAAAAAATAGCTGAATTGTCGCGTCAAAGAATCCCATTATCTGAAAGAAGAAATAATGCGATTGCTGATATCCAGAATGAAAGTGATAAAATCATTAAAGATATAATGGCGATAAGACGATCAGCTGCGACTGCATTGAAAACTATGACTAACTCAGTAAATGAAGTTATTAAGTCTGAGTTTTCTCGAGCTAGAGTCGATGTTGAATTGATTATTGACGAGTTTGTGAAAAAATCGGCTCAACGCCCATCTGAAATTGAGCTAATTAGGAACGATATTAACGGAAAAATTAATGCATTATATAATAATGAACTTGTTAACTTTAGCTCCATAAAAAGCCAATTAGATTCATTGATTGATGATATCAAATCAAAAGATACATACGATGATAAATTCGCTGCAATAGAAGCAAGAAACCAAATTCTTGAAGAGCAAATCGAATTCTATTCTGAATTTGCACAGATGGGAATGTCTGTAGGTATTCTTCAGCATGAGTTTGAAAGCTCCATAAAAGGTATTCGCTCAGCTATGGTGAGGTTTAAGCCTTGGGCAGATAAAAATGCACCTTTATCGCCAATTTATATGGATCTAAGAGTTCATATTGAGCGTCTTGATGGCTATTTAAAAGCCTTAGATCCATTGGGAAGAAGAATGCATCGTCAAACGATAGAGCTTTCGGGTAGTGAAATTATCCGAGTCGTTAAGATTGTTTTCACTGAGCAGTTAGATAAACATAAAATAGTATTAGAAATATCTCATGCTTTTAGGGATTTTACGGTTAAATGCAAATCATCAGCCATAATTGGCGCATTTATTAATATTGTTGATAATGCAATATATTGGCTATCTCATCGGGTTTCTGGGGATAGGATAATATATTTTGATGCCGACATTGATGGGTTCTTATTATCAAATAATGGTCCTGGAATAGAAGATAGATACAGAGATAGAATATTTAATTTTGGCGAAACCTTAAAGGAAGGCGGCAGAGGCATGGGGTTGGCAATTACAAAACAGACATTAAAAAATGAAGGTTTCGATATTTCTTTAATTAAAGCCGGTATCGATGTTAACCCTGTGTTTAAAATTCATCCGGTATTAGATAAGGAGATTTAATATGAGCCATGTAGATAATGATTCTTGGCAAAAACATCAATCTAATGCGGTGAAAGCTTTCCTTAAAACGGCTGTGGTTATTGATAACCAACCTTGGGTTAAATCATCGAATCGTAATGTTCATCTTCCAATATCAACAGACACTGGATTTGGTGACGAAAATACATTTGTGTTAGAGAATCCTGATGTAGAGATAAGTGAGCATAATGAGCATGATCTTAATATTAGGGCTATTTCGGATGTTTTTGCTGAAAAGGGAATTGCGTGTGCTTTTGTTTTACCTGATGATGATGCCGGTGAGGAGAGAGACTCTAAAGTTAATAAAGTCTTACAAGCAGCAAAAATATCTGATTTAATTGTTATTGATTGGTATTTAGAGCGGCAGAGCTCTTCTTTAACATTAGAGATTTTAGAAAAAATCGCCAAAGCTGATGATAGTGATAATGGTCGATTGAGATTACTCTGTGTTTATACTGGAGAGCCGCTTGGTGAGGAAATATTTGATGAGATAAAGCAGTATCTCAAACGTGGTGGTGTTACTGTTAACGATGTTTCTGATATTGATTATTGTGCCGAAAATGCGAGCACTATAGTTATCCTAAGAAATAAAACTGATACACAAGCAGCAACATTACCTGATGAACTGATTCGTTTATTTACACGTTTCTCTAATGGTCTTATTCCTGCTTTTGCGTTAGCATCAGTTGGTGCTATTCGTGATAATACCCATCACATGTTGACAAGGTTTGGAAATTGGCTGGATTCATCTTATATAGCGAATAAATTAATCACCAATCCATCAAGTGATGTTTCAGAAATGCTTCGTGATTTATTTGTTACTGAGTGTGATAATGCCCTGGGGCTTGAAAAAATATCTGACAAGTATCTTAGTAATGATATTATAAAACACTGGGTTGAAGCAAACTCTGATTGTATCGGAGACTGTCAGGTTAACGCCAACTACTCCATTAATAGAGATACTATATTGATGCTTCTTGATGCAGGTAATATTACTGATAAAGGTTTCGATTTGCCGAATAACTCATTTTTTAAATTGGCGGAGAATAAAAGAAATTTAATATCAGAGTCATTAGCAGGCGGTGTAGATAACTCTAAAAAATCGGAATATGAATTTGGTCGTTTAGTCGCGTTTAAAAGAGAAGCTTTTGGCCGCTCAAAACTTACAGGGAGTGCTGATTGGACGCCAACATTAACATCCGGAACATTATTGAGATATTGTCTGCCTGAAAAAAATAAAGAACCAATGGATGTCGAGGTAGCCGAAGCCGGCGCGACCATCATAGATGGAGAAAGGAACTCTATACTTACGGTTGATAAAAGTAAGGAAATTAAATATGAGTATTTAATATGTTTCACTCCTGCTTGCGATACTTTAAGGTTGAAGGATAAGACTCCGTTTGTATTTTTAAAAGCTTTTGAGGATGCTAAAAAATACAGTCTTGTTGTTAATGATGATAGTAGGTGTGAAATCCATTTGCGATTGGAGCAAAAAAAGCCAGTAATTAGAACATTTGATTTCATGCCCGATCCTGAAACTCAAAAAATTAGAGCGATACAGGATGATGGTGATATTTTTAGTTTTACAGATTCAAATGGGATAAAATTTACATGGCTTGGAGAGCTTCGATATTCAAGAACATCAAGTGAAATGGCTGCATTAGTTAGCAATTGGATGCGAATTGGTATTAGTGATTCTGAGTTTATTAGATTAGCAGGAGCGGGGAAATTCTAGTCGTTTGAATGTTACACCCACCTGATGGTATTCTATCAGGTGGGTGTAATCAATTAAAAATAAGTTTTGTATTATACAGTATTTAGATTAGTTTGATATTTATTTTGAATATTAAAAATCATTAGGCTGAAAAATATTTTTGAAATCTTTACGTTCTTAAATCTGATACTTTTGATAGTGTATGACCTTTGTTTTTTTATTTGGATTTTTAGCTGGAAGATGAAAGTAGCTTACTATCTTATTCTGTCAACACTGTGTTGTTGTGAACAACACCGGTTGATTTTCACTCCCCCCTCTGTATTATCACCGGTGTCGGCCTGAACAACCGGCACCGAAGCAGCACAGCGCTATGGGAGGCACCATGGCGCACATTCAACAAACGATATCCACACTTTCACCCGCGGCAGATCATGCCGGTGCTTCGTTGCGCTTCGCCCCTGGCGGAGGTATGCAATGAAACGATCCTGGTTTTACCACTTCAACTGTACAACAGAGCAGGCGGATGAGCTGGTTGCCCGTTATTCATCACGCGGGGTAAAGACAGAACGCAGCCTGAACACGGATTTTCTTTCCTGGACTGTTGCTGCCTGGCTACCCGAGAGGATCCGGGACCAGGGCTGTACGCGTTCAGGAAGGAGGTCGCAATGATCACCTTCAATATTACCCCCATGGGTAAGCCCCGCCAGACCCGGGCCGACAAATGGAAAAAGCGGCCAGAGGTGCTCCGGTATCGGGCTTTTTGCGATGAAGTCCGATTACAGGGCGTCAGCCTCCCGGTATCTGGTTGTCACGTTATTTTCGTTATACCAATGCCCACCAGCTGGAGCAGGCTGAAGCGGGTCCGTTATTCGGGGCAGCCGCATCAGGCAAAGCCGGATTGCGACAATATGCTTAAAGCCCTGATGGATGCTGTCTATGCGAACGACGCGCACGTATGGGATTGCCGCATTACCAAGATCTGGGGGAGTCCGGGAAGATTATTATCAGGGAGGCCAGTCCATGGGACCCCATCTGAAGCGAGTCGTTATCGATCATCTGCATAAGCGCTGGCAGGTACTGCGGGCAGTGCGCTGGTCAGGGTCAGTGCTGGTGGATTACCGGATCCTGAAAAACTACATTAAAACAATGCACGGAGGGGACCATGATATATCCATCTGAAACCGGTAAGGCGGGCGAAATTATCCGGCTGCGAACACTGGAAAGTATCTGGATTCAGGGCAAACTTCGCATGTGGGGCCGGTGGTCTTATATCGGCAGCGGTAAGCCAGACAACATGTTTAACCGGCTGCTGGCTGGCAATAAAGTTACCCGGACAGCGGTGCGGAAAGCATTGCGGGATCTTAAGCGGTCAGGGCTGAATTCTGATGAACTGGCAATATATCTGTCCGATCTCCTTAACGGGAAATTAAAAAGCGGCCTGGCGTTTTGTTCTGACGCAGAAGCGCTGATTATTGATCACGTAGTAGGGCAGCAATTACCTCCGGCCATGATTGCATTATTACATGAGCGTTATGACGGTTATGGCAGGAGTAAAAAGTCGATGGCCAGGGCACTGAATATTCAATATCCGGAATGGTCATTCCGCACATGTGAGTCACGAATTGATGTCTGGCTGACTATCGCAGAGTCGCTACTTTACCGGCCAATGTGTGATGCATTCGACACAGATAGCGAAAGATTTGGCTTGCATTCTTGCGCGGAAACCGTTTGAATCCCTGTATGCTTCGCAAAGCTGTACCGCAAGCGCCCTTCAGCCAATGAATCCAAATGAACCCGCCACCGTGCGGGTTTTTTATTGTCTGGCACCCCACGCTAATAACCGGCCTGGGGTAAATAAGCGCCGGGCAGCATATAAAAACGGGGATTATCAGGGAGCGCGGGCGGATAAATAATGTGAATGAGCTGCTGATATCCGAGCGTGACGTGCGCATATCGTTGCGTGTGCGGAAGTATCATACGAGCCCCTAAGTACCAGGGGATATTTAGTTGTGGAAATGGGCGGCTGGTAGGTGTTGACGCACCCGACCAGCCATCTGCTCATGCATGAGGTCACAAGCAAACCAGGGCCCACTGCTTTCGCGCAAAAGCGTTGTGAGCCTATCAGAGTAATGCTTACTGATCTATGGAAAATACTGTAAATATAAACAGTGTTGTTCTGTACAACGCTGACTGCCTGACGATCTTGCCCGGGCTTCCCGCCAACTCTGTCGACCTCATTATTACTGATCCGCCGTACTTCAACGTTAAACCGCAGAGCTGGGATAACCAGTGGGCAGGGGACGGTGATTATCTTCGCTGGCTGGATCTTTGCCTGGCAGAGTTCTGGCGGGTTTTAAAGCCAGCGGGGAGCATCTATCTGTTCTGTGGCCACCGGCTGGCGGCGGATATTGAAATCCTCACCAGAAACCGGTTCAGGATCCTCAATCACATTATATGGGCGAAGCCATCCGGCCGCTGGAATGGCTGTCGTAAAGAGAGCCTGAGGGCATATTTCCCGGCCACCGAACGGGTTATTTTTGCCGGGCATTATCAGGGGCCCTACAGGGCGAAAGACGATGGCTACCGTGCCCGGTGTGACGAAACTAAACAGCACCTTTTTGCTCCGTTGATCAGTTACTTCCGGGATGCCCGCAAAGCGCTTTGTATTACGTCAAAACAGATAGCAGATGCCACGGGCAAAAAGAATATGGTCTCTCACTGGTTTGGGACCAGCCAGTGGCAGCTACCAAACGCAGCGGACTATGCAAAGCTGCAAACTTTGTTCAGGGAGGTCGCAGGCCAGAAGGCGATGGTGAATCAGCTCACCACTGAATATGACCGGCTCACCGTTCAGCACCAGGCCTTAAACCGACGATACTCTGAGCTGGTGGATGAATGGCATCAGCTTCGCCGGCCATTTATGGTGACAAAGTATGTGCCCTATACCGATGTCTGGTGCCATGGTAATCCCCCCATTTTTAACGGAGGCGATAAGTAGAATCAGGTCATGCGTTGAATATGCTGCATTGGCGTGAAACCATTCAGTGCCATATTCGGACGCTCGTGATTATAAAACCATTGCCAGCGTGTGGCATAGCCCTGCAATTCGTCCAGTGATGTAAACAGGTGCTGTCCCAGCCAGTCATAACGTACTGTCCGGTTATATCGCTCAATATATGCATTCTGCTGAGGTTTTCCGGGTTGAATAAAACGCAGGGTGATATTCTGCTGAGCAGCCCATGACATCAGTATCTTGCCGGTATATTCTGGCCCATTATCACATCGTATTGCCGCTGGTTTACCTTTCCACTCAATCAGTTGTTCGAGTGTCCTCACCACACGATTTGCGGGAAGAGAAAAATCTACCTCAATGGCCAGCGCTTCACGATTAAAGTCATCGATAACATTCAGCAATCGGACGGAACGACCATCCGACAGTTGATCGTGCATGAAGTCCATCGACCAGCATTCATTGCGGCTTTCAGGCACCGCCAGCGGCTCGGGCTTATCCCGTTTCAGTCGTTTTTTCGGTTTAATTCGCCTGTTCAGCGACAACTCGCAATAAATCCGGTATACCCTTTTGTGATTGAACTTAAAGCCTTTTACGTTACGCAGGTACAAAAAGCACAGACCAAAACCCCAGTTGCGCTGACTGTCGGTGATACGGAGCAGCCAGTCAGCAATAACCGTGTTTTCTTCATTCAGTTGAGGCTGATAGCGATAGCAACTTTCGCTGACAGCAAACAACTGGCAGGCAAAACGTATGCTGACGCTTCGGTGTCTGACCGCGTCCTGTGCCATCTGCTTTCGCTGCGATGGCTTCACCACTTTTTTGCCATAGCCTCCTGAATAATTTCGGCTTTGAGCCGTTCTTCGGCATACATCTTTTTCAGGCGGCGGTTTTCATCTTCCAGCTCTTTTAGTCGGGCCATCATGGATGCGTCCATTCCGCCAAAGCGTGAACGCCACTTGTAGAAGCTGGCATTGCTCATACCATGTTCGCGGCACAGTTCAGCAACTGGCGTTCCGGCCTCAGCCTGCTTGAGGATGGCGATGATCTGGCTGTCGGTAAAGCGTGATTTTTTCATAGAGATCTCCCCGGTTCAGATTACGAGAAAATTCTACTTATGAACACACCGGTTTTTCGGGGGGATTACCCCATAAGCCGGTCCAGTTCTACCCCGGAAAACACCCCTGCGAAAAGCCTGCTGATATGTTGTGGGAAATGATTAATGCCAGCAGTAAGCCCGGAGATGTGGTGGCGGATTTCTTTATGGGATCGGGTTCGACGATGAAGATGGCTATTGCTGCGGGTCGTCGTGGTATTGGCATCGAGATGGAGACAGCGCGTTTTAATCAAACGGTGGATGAGATAAAGGAGATCACGATGAAACAGTAAAATCCATGCGGTACTGAAATGCTGAATCAATTTCGGCAGCACGACGACGGTGATACAGGTCGGATTCCCACGGCGACGTAGTGAGGGAAAGGTGGCGTAAAGCATCACTGAGTCTGGGCTGGCGGCCCACTAGCGCATAAGACAGCCTGAAAATGAGGCCGTTTTTCCGGCGGGATTACCGGGCCACTGCGAAAGTGTGGCAAAAAATTATGTTGATGGTGCTGGCAGGGCTTTGTCTCTGCTCCATTCTAATAGTAAGTAACTTTTTTGATGCCTTAGTATCTCTGGTGAGAACATCAGCGGATCTACTGGTAAGGAGATAAGATAATGGTCAATAAGCCACAGCCTTACTTCTATAATCCCGGCATGTCATCTACCCAGCTTGAAAACTGGCTGGGACAGCAAAAAATACATCTATCACGTTATAACAGCCTGCTGAAAGAAAAAGCCGCTCTTGAAGAGCGGCTGCAGTGTATTTTAGCTGAGATTACCGTAATGGCTAACTGTGAGGGCGAAGGTAAACTGAATTTTCCCTGGGAGCCCAGTCCTTAGCAGGGAACTCATCAATCGGATAGTGATGAGCTGTGCAGTTTACCTTTTCGAGAAACGCCACGGCCTCAGCGGGCATATGCTCAGATTTTAGTCGTTCTGAAATAATAAAGAGGCTGTCATTCAGCGTAAGTTCACGGATGTACTCCAGCTTCCACTTTGTCATATGGAAAATCATATGATGTAAAGCCGCCTCATTCTCCAGTGG
Source organism: Shimwellia blattae DSM 4481 = NBRC 105725 (assembly GCF_000262305.1). NCBI lineage: Bacteria > Pseudomonadati > Pseudomonadota > Gammaproteobacteria > Enterobacterales > Enterobacteriaceae > Shimwellia > Shimwellia blattae. Next base: position 2,144,993 of record NC_017910.1, on the reverse strand, counting down.
GTAATACTCGGATGCATGAAGTTTTCGGTATTCATCAAGTACGCACTCGAGAGTAAATATCTGTCCAATCCGGTACCACACCTGATTTATCCGGTAACTATGCCTGTCCATCAGGGAAGAGACCGGGATGTCATTATTCTGGCAAACCCTGAGTTTTATCATCTGATATAAATCTGAATAGTTGCTCATGCTGGATTCCTTTTTATGTGCATCGCAGACTTCATGCCCTGGTGACTTATGTTGGGCAAAATCAGGGCCTGCCTCTGCCGGGGCACTCAATCCGATTTGTGGAGTTCATTCCTTGCGGCAACGGCAAGAAAGGCGCTGCGGCTGCCGTACTCTGGTTTGTGCTTAACCGTTGAATCAATGCGTTCAAGAAGACGATGGGGAAGGGTTATGTTGATGCGTTCAGCGCGGCCATCGAACTTATCCATGTTGACGTCAACGTATAACCAGCGGCCACCGGTATAAGTGCCCGGATCATTCACAACATGCTCTTCCATAGGGTGAGCCCCGGGAATGGGCAGATCCTTTTCACTCAGCAACTCAAAGTGTGCATCTATGGCGCTGCGGGCATCGGCAAACGCGGCTTCCATATTGTCACCGGCGAACAGGCATCCCGGGACGTCAGGAAACCAGCCACTGGCGGTACCGTCTTTATCAACCTCAACGAATGCGGGATATAACATATCTGCTCCTGTGTGAATAATGCCGGTGCATCTTTCTGATCATTTTAGCTTCGCATTCTTCAGGATCTGACGGAGCGTTCCTGGCTTCACGTCTTTTCTGGGATGCGGAACAGTAATGACAATAGCAAAATCGGGATGGGAGAACTGGTGATGGCTGCCTTTGATGCGCTCCAGGACCCAGCCATTTTTCTCCAGTAGTGATATCAGTTCCGAGCTCTTCAGGCTCCCTCCTGGTCTCTATCCGATAGTTAGTTTATACACACCATACACACCAACTGCAAGCCATCATATGGTATGAATACTATTCTGAATGCTGTTGTTAAATCGTTCACCCTCCGCAACACGGCACATCATTCGTTCATATCCCGGTACGTTATCAGCACCCGCATGTAGCGAGGTGAGAGACCATGAAAATGCACAATAATCCCCATTCCTGGCCCGAGTTTCTGGAGTTACTCCAGAGCTGGTGGCGAGGTGAAACCCCCGTTGGTGCGGTGCTGCTGGCGGTCGTTATGGCTGGCTTACGCATTGCCTATATGGGCGGTGGCTGGAAGATGATCCTGCTGGAAGGGCTACTGTGTGGCGCACTGACCCTGACAGTCGCCTCCGTCCTTGAATATTACGAATGGTACAAATCCCTCTCGATTGCTATCGGCGGCAGCATTGGCTTCGTCGGCGTTGAGCAATCCCGCAAGCTGGCTTTACGGTTTCTGAATACCCGTTTCGGCGGTAATCCAAAGGCATAACTTATGAATCAACAACAGTTTCAACGGGCGGCAGGTATCAGCGCCGGGCTGGCTGCGCGCTGGTATCCGCATGTCTCGGCCGCATTAAAAGAGTTTGGTATTTCATCGCCTGCTGATGTGGCGATGTTTATTGCCCAGATCGGGCATGAATCAGGTGGCTTTAAGAGGCTGGTGGAAAGCCTTAATTATGCAGCCGACAGGTTAGTGCCGGTATTTGGCAGACACCGTATTACAGAGCAACAGGCACTTGCCCTGGGGCGCACCGCCGGTCAGCAGGCAAATCAGAAAGCGATAGCTAATCTGGTTTATGGCGGCGAGTGGGGGAAAGAAAATCTCGGGAACCGGGCGCCGGGCGATGGCTGGAAATACCGCGGGAGAGGGCTGAAACAGATAACCGGACGGACAAATTATCTGGATTGCGGTATTGCGCTGAAGATTGACCTGGTCGCTAATCCGGAGCTTCTGGAGCAGGACAGTTATGCGGCCCGTTCCGCAGCCTGGTTTTACTCTGCCAAAGGGTGTCTGCGGTATACCGGTAATCTCTCCCGGGTAACGCGCATTATTAACGGCGGAGCCAATGGTCTGAGTGCCCGGCGTCGTAAATTCGGGCTTGCGCTGTCGGCTCTGACCGGGTGAGAGGGATCATGAGATTATTACATCATCCGGTGTTAGTGGCCGCGTTGTTGGGGATATGCAGTTTGCTGGCTGCGATGGCGCATTATTATCGCAGTAATGCCATTAGCTATAAGGCACAACGTGACGAGTCTGCTCTGGCGCTGAAAAAGGCCTCGGGCATGATTACGGAAATGCAGGCCAGGCAACGGGATATTGAATCTCTTGATGCCAGATATACCAGGGAGTTAGCAGATGCAAAGGCTAAAAATAATGTTCTGCAGCGCAGGCTTGATGCTGGTGGCCGGGTGCGGATCCAGGGGACCTGTACCGCACCCGCGTCAGCCCCCACCACCAGCACCGGCGGCGTGGGCGATGATGCCAGTATCGAACTCTCTGAGCTTGCTGGACGAAACATTCTCCGTATCAGAGCCGGGATTATCAGCGATCAGCAAAAAGTGAAGTACCTGCAAGAATATGTCAGGTCGCAGTGTCGCCACTAATACTCCCCGTCTTTGTGCAGCCCACCACAGATGTGGGGCTTAATTGTAACGATCCGATTCAACGGTTTTATCCCCCGCAGCTTACGACATTTCTCCCGCTTTCCACCGGAGCCTCCATGAAGGGTTTCAAAATCGAGTACATCGATGGGGCACTTGTCGCCCTGGAGATCGACGGCCAGTCGCTGATCGACAAGGCCATTCAGGCACTGAGCTTTACCCATGTACAGGGCAGTCGCCCGGTATTAACCACGACAATTGCCGAGGAGGTCACCGGGCCGCAGGATACCCGGTCTGAACATTCCGAAGATCCTCAATCTACCCCTACTGAATCTGACACACCGCACCCTCAGGGCCGCCGAAAACGTGGTCAGCGCAACTGGAGACTCTAACCCATGTATTTACGTAATGATCTTACCCTGGCCCTGTTCTATGCCTCCGGTATCCAGGAGGACACCGGTTACCGGGTGGCCACTATCACCGCCCAGGTATGTGGTCCGGAAGGGGAAACCGTCCAGCAAAGCCAGTTGCAGTGCATTACGGATGCGTCCCGTAAAAAGCACTACAGCGTAGGTGCGCAGAGTATTGCCAGCGGATCAGACCCGCTGCTGGTGGCTATTGAGTGCTACTGGCGTGATAACCCGGAAACGGCCATCAAAACCCTGATGGGTGAAGTGATGGAGTTTATTGCCAGTAACATTAGCCAGACCTCAACCTGGATTGGCCAGTACGGCATGAAAGTGCTGGATAATGAACCGCTGGTTATGCGGATGCCGGAGGCTGTACTGAATGCTGATGGTGGCGTAACCCGGCCTGCAGAATGACCGGCAACCCGCGGATCTATGGCAGTAAATGGGATAAAGCCCGGCGGCTATTTCTGCGGGCTCATCCACTATGCGTGATGTGCCAGCAGCAGGGGCAGACCACTGCCGCCACGGTAGTGGATCATATTATTCCCCACAAACTGAAAGATGCCTTACGCGCCGGTGATCCCCGGGCTATCGCCCGGGCACAAAAGCTGTTCTGGGATCGGGGCAACTGGCAGGGACTTTGTGCACCACACCACGGCTCCACCAAACAGCGTATGGAAAAACGCGGGGTAATTATCGGCTGTGATGAAAATGGCATGCCTCTGGATCCCTCGTCCCACTGGTTCACCAGACCTGATCTGTGATCATTGCCAGGGGGAGGGGTGGGTTAAAACTCAGGCCCCCCAGGCCAGAATGACCACGCCCCCTCCTTTTTGTGCACAACCGCGAAATGAAAAGTTTTTTTCCGGGAGGTTTTCATGGCCGGGAGGCGGCAGAAACCGACCCAGCTAAAAGTGGTTGCCGGCAACCCCGGTAAACGAAAACTCAACGATAAAGAGCCCCGTCCAGCCCGCCAGATCCCCAGCCCACCGGAGCACCTCACTGACTGGGGAATGCTGGCCTGGGGGAAGCTGTCGGTACTGCTTGATGACATGCAGATTATGACGGTTGCTGATGCGCTGGCACTTGAGCGGTTATGTGATATTTACGCCGACATTCTGCAACTGCGTAACACCATTGCCGTAGAAGGCCGGACGTATACGGTTCAGACCGAGGGCGGATTTTTGATTAAAGCGCATCCGGCGGTGGCCATGCTTGCGGATGCTGACCGGCGCTTTAAAAGCTACCTGGTGGAGTTTGGCCTGACTCCCGCAGCCCGAACAAAGGTCAAAACTCATGGTGAAAAAGACCAGGAAGACCCCCTCGCAGAATTCTTCTGATCCTGTCACCGGTTACGCCAGGGATGTGAGCTCAGGAAAAGAACTGGCCGGGCCCGATATTCGCCATGCCTGTAGTCGCCATTTACGGGATCTGGAGTCTGGCAGCGCCCGGGGGCTGGTCTGGGATCCTGAAGCCGCCCGGCGGTCAGTCGACTTCTTTGCCAAAGTCCTGAAGCTCAACGGTGGCGACTTTGAGGGGAAGCCGTTTATCCTGCTGCCGTGGCAGGCTTTTATTGTCGGCTCCCTTTTTGGCTGGAAAAACGCCCAGGGTTTTCGTCGGTTTCGTATGGCGTATGTGGAGTCGGGGAAGGGATCGGGTAAGTCGCCACTCTCGGCGGGCATAGGCCTGTTATGCCTGACGGCAGATAAAGAGCCCAGGGCAGAAGTCTATGCGGCAGCCACCAAAAAAGATCAGGCCATGGTGCTGTTTCGTGACGCTGTGGCTATGGTGGATCAGTCACCGGCACTGGCGGCCAGGATCCAGAAATCAGGTGGTGCTGGCAGGGAATGGAATCTGGCGTACCTTCAGGCGGCGTCATTTTTCAGGCCCATCAGCTCAGATGACGGGCAGTCTGGTCCGCGACCCCATTGTGCCCTGATCGATGAAGTTCACGAGCACAAAAGCAATACTGTTGTGGAGATGATGCGTGCCGGTACGAAAGGCCGACGCCAGGCGCTGATTTTCATGATCACCAACAGCGGCCACGATAAAACCAGTGTCTGCTACGAATATCATGAGTATGGCCGTAAAGTTGCCGCCGGTGCCATTGAGGACGACAGTTTCTTTGCGTTTATCTGCTCTCTGGATGAGGGCGAAGATCCGCTAAAAGATGAGTCCTGCTGGAAGAAGGCAAACCCTTCGCTGGGCCATACCTTCGACCACGATTACCTGCGGGAGCAGGTTATCCAGGCCCGGGGGATGCCGTCGAAAGAGAGTATTGTCCGGCGGCTGAACTTTTGCCAGTGGGTGGATGCGGATAATCCCTGGATGAGCAGCGCCGTCTGGATGGCTTGCGAAAGTGATTTTGCGGTTGATGAACTGGCCGGAGAAGAGTGCTACGGCGGTCTGGATCTATCCGGCTCCCGGGATCTGACTTCACTGGCCTTATTCTTTCCTAAGCAGCGTAAGTTGCTGGTGGAGTTCTGGACACCAAAAGACACCCTGAAGGACAGAGCAAAAACGGACCGGGTGCCTTATGACGCCTGGGCCCGGGATGGATATATTCACACTACGCCAGGAAAAGCCGTTAAGTATGGCTTTGTGGCTGAGCGTATGGCGGATTTAACGCTGCAGTTTGATATCCGGGCCGTCGCTTTCGATCAGTACCGTATCAAATACCTGGAGCCGGAACTGGAAGAAGCAGGTGTTTCGGTCCCGTTAATTCCCCATGGTCAGGGCTATTACAAGGCGAAGGACTCCGGCCTGTGGATGCCTCATTCCATTGAATTGTTCGAAGGCATGCTGGATGACGCCAGTATTATCATCAAAACCAACCCCTGCCTGCGCTGGAATGCGGCCTCTGCCGTTACCGAAGCCGATCAGAAAGATAACCGTATTTTTGCCAAGAAGAAGAGCACCGGACGTATTGACGGGCTGGTGGCCTCCGCCATGGCCATTGGCGCTGCGCAGGGGTATGAAGAGGACTCCGGAGATATTGGTGACTTTTTCAGCAACCCCATCATCGTGTGAGACATCATGAATAAAGAGCAAAAGCCCGGTAGGGTGAAAAGTGCTTTGCGCCGCTGGCTGGGGATCCCCGTGTCACTGACTGAGGGGGAATTCTGGTCGGCTTTCGCCGGGGGAGAGTCTGCCGCCGGGAAACAGGTCACTGTAGATAAAGCCCTGCAACTGTCGGCTGTCTGGTCCTGTGTCCGGCTATTATCTGAAACCATTGCTACGCTCCCGGTTGGGTTTTATGAGCGCACCCGTGATGGCAGACAACCGGCTCCTGCGCACCCTTTGTATGAACTCCTGCATAACCAGCCCAATGCCGATATGACTGCGGTGGAGTTCTGGGAGATGGTGATGGCTAGCCTGCTGCTATGGGGAAATGCCTACGGTGAAATTGACCGCACCGGTAAAAGGATCACCGCGCTGACTCCCTTACGTCCGGAGCGGATGAAAGTTGAGCGCAGCAGTACCGGTACACCGGTTTATACCTACCGGGATCCTGGTAGCCACGGTACCCGCCAGATCCACGAGAGAGATCTGATGCATATCCGGGCCTTCAGCACTAACGGTATTATCGGGTTATCGCCTATAAGCTATGCCCGTCAGACGCTCGGAATGGCCATGGCCACCGATGAAACCAGTGCCCGGGTATTCAAAAACGGTATGCGCCCCAGCGGGGTACTGTCCATGGAGCAAATTCTCAGGAAAGAGCAACGTGAAGACATTCGCGACTCGCTGGTCGCACAATTTGCCGGATCGATGCACACCGGGAAAATGATGGTGCTGGAAGCCGGGATGAAATTTCAGCCCGTCACTATGAACCCGGAAGATGCCCAGATGCTCCAGACCCGGGCGTTCAATATTGAGGAAATTTGCCGCTGGTTCCGCGTCTGGCCGGGGCTTATTGGCCATAACGCCCAGGGGCAGACGATGTGGGGCAGCGGCGTGGAGCAAATGCTGATTGGCTTTCTGACCTTTTCCCTGCGTCCCTGGCTTACCCGCATTGAACAGTCCATCCGTAAAAGTTTACTGATTCCGGGGGAACGTAACCGCTATTTCGCCGAGTTCTCCATTGAGGGGCTTCTGCGGGCTGACAGTGCCGCCAGGGCCGCGTTCTATTCCACCATGACCCAGAACGGCGTTATGACCCGAAACGAAGCCCGCCAGAAAGAGAACATGGCACCCCATCCGGGCGGGGATCAACTGACGGTTCAGTCCAATCTGTTACCCCTTGAGCAGCTTGGCAAGACAGGGGACAGCGATGCAGCCAAAAGCGCACTGCGCCAGTGGCTGGAGATCACATCAGAGGAGGCTACGGCATGCAGCGCAAAAACACCGCCATGAAGATAAAAGCATTCGATTTCGATATTAAGGCCGTCAGCGATGACGGTCTTTTTTCTGGCTACGGTTCGGTTTTTAACGTGGTGGACAGTTACAACGAGGTTGTTGCGCCGGGCGCTTTTCTTGAGTCCATAGAGGAAACCCGGGCAAAAGAGCGCACTTTCCCCGTGCTCTGGCAACACCGGAGTGGCGAGCCAATTGGTAACTGGGATATCAGCAGCCTGAAAGAAGACAGCCACGGTTTATTTGGCGAAGGGGTGTTGTGGCTGGAGGATGCCCATCAGGCGAAGACCGCCTGGCGGGGCATGAAAACCCGGGCTATCACCGGTCTCTCTATTGGTTATTACGTCCGGGAATCAAATTACGACGAGAAAACCCGCATCCGTACCCTGACAAAGCTCGATCTGGTGGAGATATCTATCGTCACGCTCCCCGCCAATGATGAGGCCCGTATTGATGTGATCAAGTCGGTACTGGCCCACGGCAATCTCCCGTCATTACCTGAGTTCGAAAAGTTCCTGCGTGAGGCTGGCTTTTCAAAAACACAGTCCGTCGCTATCGCCAGCGGTGGGCTGTCAAACCTGCTTTACCGGAGTGAGTCCGGGGGCGACGACGGCGAAACCAAAACGGCAATTGCTGACATGGTGCGGCAACTTAGCCAGTTCACTCTCCCGACCATTCGTTAAGGGACCATTATGTACCAGAAAAAATCCGCGGAAGATCAGCCCCAGAATATCAGCGAGGTGTCCGCCAAACTCACCCAGGTCATCGATCAGGTGAAAAACTTTGGTGAAGATATCAGGAAAAAGATGGAGTCCGGCGAAACAGTCACCCAGGAGCTTAAGCAGCGTACCGATGACAGTCTGAATACGCTCAGCGAGCTTAAAGAACGTCTGACAGAGCTTGAGCAGAAAAGCGCCCGCCGGGCTGAGGATGCGCCTCAGGGACAAAAAACACTGGGGCAACTGGTGGTGGAAAGCGAAGCCTACCAGGGGATGGACAGCTCTGCCCGCAAGAGTATTCGCGTCAAACTGGAACAAAAAGACATCATGAACGTGCCTGCGACCACCGGTACGGGGGGCAGTGCCACAAATAGCCTCGTCGTAGCTGATCGCATGCCGGGCATTATTGCGCCGCCGGAACGTACGCTCACTATTCGCCATCTGTTGATCCCCGGGACAACAGCATCTAACGGCATCGAATTTGTACAGGAAACCGGCTTTACCAATAACGCGGCAACCGTAGAGGAAGGGGCTAAAAAGCCAAAGTCAGATATTAAATTTGAACTGAAAAACGCGCCGGTGCGCACGATTGCCCACCACTTTAAAGCCTCGCGTCAGATCCTGGATGACGCACCTGGCCTGGCAAGTTATATCGATGGCCGGGCGCAATATGGCCTGCGCTTCAGAGAGGAGCTACAGCTACTGGCCGGTGATGGGACGGGAGCGAATATTCTGGGGATCCTGCCTCAGGCGAAGGAGTTTTCCCCGGCGATTCCGGTCGCCAGCGCGACACCGATCGATCGTCTGCGCCTGGCCGTGTTACAGGCTGTCCTGGCGGAATATCCGGCATCCGGGTTTGTACTCAACCCCATTGACTGGGCCGGTATCGAACTGACCAAAGACAACGAGGGTCGGTATATCATCGCGCAACCGGTTAACGGTGGTGTGTCACGTATATGGGGGCTGCCGGTGGTGGAAACCCAGGCCATGGCCCAGAACACCTTCCTTACTGGCGCATTTAATATGGCGGCTCAAATTTTCGATCGCATGGAAATTGAGGTCCTGCTGTCCACGGAAAACGAAGATGACTTTATTAAAAATATGGTCACCATCCGGGCAGAGGAGCGCCTGGCCATGGCCGTTTACCGCCCGGAAGCCTTTGTTACCGGAGCGGTATCGGGGAAAGCGGTGAAGTGATTCTGACAACCGGGGCCGCCTGGCCCCACCACCTGACTGGAGTGCCCCATGAAAACATCCCCAAAATCCGCCCCAAATACAGACATACCTCTTCCGGCTGAGGGCAATAACGACTTGATCCCTGTCCGCGCTCAGCGCCGCTTTCTGGACGGAGATAATTACCGTGGCCTGGATGATGCATTCTCTGTATCCCGGCAGAGGGCGGCCGAACTGGCTGCAAATGGTCTGATCGTCCCTGAGGAGTGGGGCCCGGAAAACAAAATGAAGTCAGTACCGGTGAATAAAGCGGGTGAGCCGTGACGATAGTTGATCTGAATACGGCGCTTGAGCACCTGAGGGTGGATGAGCCCGGCGAGAGACAGATCGTAGAGCTCTATCTGCAGGCCGCCGAAGATGCGGCGATTCAGTTTCTCAACCGCCCGTTATATCCGGACCCGTTATCACTGGCAGGCGCCCGGGAGGCCGGTATCGCCGGGGAACACGGCATGGTAATAACACCTTCGGTTCACAGCGCAATATTAATGATTCTGGCCGGATTGTACGCTAATCGCGGAGATGGCCCCGATACCGGAGGGCTCCCCCGGCAGGCTCGCTGGTTGCTGGAGCCCTTCCGGGTGGGGATCGGTGCCTGATAAATAACAGGAGGCGGTGATGTCTGTGCTGCATGCCGGCGAGCTTAACAAACGTATCACTCTGCAATGTCCGCGCACGGTTCGCGGAAAGCTGGGCGAGGTTATCCCGGATCAACTGATTGATATCGCCACGGTATGGGCCATGGCCGAAGTGAAATCAAACCGCAAAATCAGAACCTTTGACCAGCAACAGGTGGTGGAGACCTGGCTGTTTACCCTCCGGCCTCGACCCGATATCCGGATTGGCTGGCAGATCCGCTGGCAGGAACTGTTGTTTACCGTGGTGGCAGTGGATCGTACCCGTCCGGACAGGATTGAAATTAAGGCTGAGAGGGATACCCGACATGATAGAACTGGCCATTAAAACGGCGCTGGAACGTATTACTGGCCTGGAGGCCTGGCCGCTGTTACTGCCTGAAAACCAGCTGGAGGGTGTCACCTATCAGCGTGTGTCCGATCCGGAACTGTATTCCGGCATGTTACGTACGGGGCTGGTTTCAGCGCGCTTTCAGATAACCCTGTATCGGGTGGACGATTACCCGGGACTGCTGGCCCAGGAAAAGGCCATCTGGTCAGAATGGCGAGGCATGACACACGATGTACTGGAAGGGGTGCCGATCCAGTACATCACCAGGGGCGGAATTTATCAGGATAAAGCCGATCTGGTGAACGGGCACACACGGTATCGCCTGGCGCGGGATTTCACGTTTATTTACCGGGAGGCACCATGATCAAAATGGAAGTTAGCGGGCTGGATGAGCTGGAGAGACAACTTCTTGCCCTGGGGGAGAGCGTGGGCCGTAAGGTCTTGCTGGATGCCGGAAAGGCGGCTCTGGCCGCTGTTGAAGAGGACATGAAGCAACATGCCGGGTTTGATCAAACCTCCGGGGCGGAGCATATGCGGGACTCCATCAAAATCCGGGCATCCCGCAGACCGCCCCGGGGAAATACCGTTGTTACTCTCCGGGTGGGGCCCAGTAAAAAGCATGCGATCAAAGCCCTGGCCCAGGAGTTTGGCACCGTTAAACAGGTTCCCGCCCCGTTTATTCGCCCGGCGCTGGATTATAACGTCCGGACCGTTTTGCGGATCCTCGCTGTGGAAATTCGTAACGGCATTCTTAACCGGTAGCACCTGCTGCCTGACAACCTGATGGAATAACAATGACTGATAAATCCTCACCGGAATATGCAATGTTGCCTGCTGGCACTGTAGTGAAATGGGGGCTGATGGGGGCCGCGTTCAGCACATTTAAACCACTGATAAATTGTAAAGCACTTGGCGCAATGGGGATGACGGGGGGCTTTGTTGACTGCACCACCCTTATCGATACACAAAAACAGTCCATCTCTGACTTACCGGACGGGCCGGAGAAATCGCTGGGATTTATCGACGCGCCAAAAAATCCGCATTTCGCTGAGTTTCTCAATGCCGCTGAGCAACGTCAGACGGTGCAGTTCTATGTTGAGTTACCGAATCAACGCACTGTATTGATGTTACTGGCGCTTTCTGGCTGGCAGATGAATGACATCAGCGCCCCGGCCAGTGAGGCTATTCAGATAACTGTGCAGGGGAAACAGAACAAAATCGAATGGGGAACCGTAGCTCCAGCTAAAGGTAAATAACCCCGGTTGTTTTCATCTTTGTTTGCGAGGGCATCATGAAAAAAAATGAATGTACATCCCTGAAAACAGCATTACTGACGCCGCAGCCGGTGGTCAGTGAAGCCGTGTTGCTGGGGACCCCTGTCTGGTTACGCCGTATGACGGCAGCAGAGCTGATAGGCCATGAAGAAGCCATGGCTGCGGCACAGGTAGAAGGTGATCCACGTAAGGCCTCTGAAATCAGCATCCAGATTATTATCGATAGCCTGGTTCAGCCCGACGGAACCCTTATTCCCGTGGAAGACAAACCAACAGCGGCTGAATTGCTTGCGGTCCATGACAATGTGGTGCTGCTCGAGGCGGTAGGCATTGTTAAACGTCATGCCATTGGCCGCCTGGAGGATGCAGAAAAAAACTGAATGACTCGCCCTGGCTGGAGATGATCTTCTGGCTGGCAGATCGCTGGGGCGAGCCAGACCCTTCCAAAATCGCCGCACTGCCAGCCGATATGCTTTTTCACTGGCGAGCCTATTTCCTGAAACAGGGTATTTTTCATAAACCCGGGAGCCAGGTTGTGGCGCCTGTTGAATCCTCCCTTGCTGCCGGTCGTTCTGCTATTGATGAACAGTGCGCAGCCATTATGCGAGTCCTGATGTAATGGGTGATATTGCTTCCCTGGCCGTTGGCCTGCACCTTAATGCGGCCAATTTTAGGTCACAGCTTATCGGCGCTTATGGTGATGCGCAGAACTCTTCTGGCCGGTTTAATCGCCAGGCCCGGGCCGAGGCGAAAAAAACCGAACATGCCTATCTGAAAGTTGGTGATGCTGTCACTCGCCTCGGGGGCCAACTGGCGCTGCTGGCGGGGACCGGTCTTTCCCTTTCGACCATCATCAGCACCGCCAGGCGTTATGGTCAGGCTCTTTCTGATCTGCAGGCCATTACGGGCATCACCAGCGAACAGTTGCTGATTCTCGATGCCGCTGCCCGGCAGATGGGGGCCGCAACGGAGTACAGTGCCAGCCAGGCTGCCGAGGCACTGAAATTAATGGCCTCGGCCAGGCCGGAATTACTGAAAACCGCTGACGGACTCCAGCAGGCAACGGCCAGCGCTCTGGTTCTGGCGCAGGCGGCGGGGACGACATTGCCGGACGCGACCCGGGCACTGGCGCTTTCCCTTAATCAGTTCGGCGCCAGCTCGCAACAAGCGGATCGCTATATCAATGTGCTGGCGGCGGGGGCTAAATATGGGGCGTCGGAAATTGCCGATACGACCCTGGCCATAAAAAACAGCGGTGTCGTGGCGGCCCAGGCAGGTATCGGATTTGAACAGCTGAATGCGGCTATTCAGGTTCTGGCGGCGCGGGAGATTAAAGGCTCGGAGTCCGGTACTGCGCTACGGAATGTGATTCTGGCGCTGGAAAAAGGCACCGATAAAAGCCTGAAACCCTCTGTGGTTGGTCTGAGCCAGGCCCTTGCCAGTCTGGCGAACCGAAACCTTTCCACCGCCCAGGCGGTAAAGCTGTTCCGGGCGGAAAACCTCAGCGCCGCATCCATTCTGATTCAGAACCAGGCCCGGCTGGATGAGCTGAGCATAGCCCTGACGGGGACCAAAACAGCCCACGAGCAGGCGTCTGTCAGGGTGAATAACCTTAACGGCGATCTGCTGGGATTATCGAGTGCTTTCGAAGGGCTGGTGATTAAAATTGGCCAAAGCAGCAGCGGCCCGTTACGAAGTGGGATCCAGCATGCGACGGAAGCCATTAATGGGCTGAGCAGTAACTTTAACACCGTAGCCAGTGTGGCTCTGTATACCCTGATACCGGTACTGACTACTAAACTGACGGCAGGGATCCGCAGTAATATCCGGGACTGGAAAGAGAATGAGGTGGCCGTCAGGGCCGCGGCCCGGGCTGATGCGGATAGTGCCAGGATGCGTCTGGCATCCGCGACGGCCACACTGAAACGAAATGATGCAGAGTTTGGCTATTACCGCCAGATGGAGCGATCTGCGAAACAGCATGGTCTGGCTGTTAATTACAAAAATGAATTTAACCGTCTGATCCGGGAAGAAACGGCCCAGACCCATCTTGCTACCCAGGCGAAGGTTCAGCTGGCGGCAGCCAATCGTCGGTTATCCCTGTCCGCCAGGGCGGTATCTGTAGCGGCTGGTCTCTCCCGGGGGGCTCTGGCGCTGGTGGGCGGGCCTTTGGGCGCCGCTGCACTGGCCGCATCAGCGCTGTTTTACTTTCACAATAAAGCTAAAGAAGCGAAAGAATCGGCCATTACGCTAAAAGATGCCGTCCTTGAAACCAGTGATGCTTTAATGCAGCTCTCCCTTAATCAGCTCAATGTGAAACAGCTGGATCTGGAAGAGCAGCACAAGAATCAGCTTATCCAGCGTAATAAACTGATAAAGCAAATCCAGGATGCCGACACCCTAATTGGCAGCCTCGACGGCTTTGATCCATTTGGTCAGTTACCCGGGGTCAGGCGGGGACAGATGCGTGCCAGGGCTGAACTTGAGGCCATCAATGAAGGATTAAATAAGACCGAAGAGAATATTAAGCGCGTGGGTAATGTCCGTTCTCTGGCCCGGTTGGGCCTCACCAGCCGGATAACCAGTTTTGCCAGTGATGTGAAAGGCGCAACTGAGCGGCCGGAAGCGCTGAATACTGGCAAACCCGATAATCCCTGGTCCGGAGAAGAGAGTAGCGGTAAAGGCGCCAAAAGTGCAGTAAATCAGTACCGACAGTTACGCCGGGCCATCGAAGAGGCACATGGCTCAAGCCTGGATCGTATCAATCTGCAGGAGCAGGAAAGTCACCGGCAACTTACGGAGGCGGCCCGAAAAGAGGGGGTCAGTGCCACCGAGCTGCAGCGTACCTTGCTGTGGAGCGCAGAGAATTATCAGGCCCAGCGCATGGCTCTGGCCGGGCAATATTCCCCGGCCAGAGACGCCGTCATCAAAGAGCAGCACGCGTCGCGGGAGCTTGAATCCCTGCTGAATGCCCGGCTGCTGACTGAACGCGAGTATCAGGCGGCCAGGGTCACGCTGGCTCATAATACCACCCGGGAAATGCTCCATGCTCTTGCGGACTCCGTATCGGCACCCGGCCTGATTATTGCCGCTGATGTCGACTCACTTGCCCAACTGGATAATCAACTGAATCAGCGCCGGGCGTTGCTGCAGGCTTATTATCAGGCCGGGCACCTGAATAAAGAACGCTATGAAATGTTATTGCAGCAGGCTACAAAAGAGTCTGCAGATGCCCAATACCAGACGGCGCTGGGACTGTACCGATCCCAGGGGGAACTGAGCAATCTTGCTATCGGGCTCATTGAAACGACTCAGGAGCGGGCCACCAATATGCTTACCGGTTTGCTGATGAGAACGCAGACCTTTAAGGAGAGTATGGTTGGCCTGTTTGCCTCCCTGAGCCAGGCGGTGATTAAAAATCTGGTTGATATGGCTGTCCAGGCCGTCGTCACCAGTACCGTTCTTCAGTCCATTATGGGCGCTGTCGGGGCTGGGATTGGTGCTGCTGGTGGCGCTGCATCTGCATCTGCGTCAGCCAGTGCCGGAACGGCGCTTCAGTCCTACGCATCGACCTTTCAGTTTAATGCCAAAGGGGGGGTATACGACTCCCCGTCACTTAGCGCATACAGTAATGCTATCTATGATTCACCGCAGTTCTTTGCTTTCGCCAAAGGGGCCGGGGTCTTTGCGGAGAATGGTCCTGAGGCGATTATGCCCTTATCCCGGGGGCCAGACGGTTCACTCGGTGTTCGGGCCGTTGGTGCTCCGTCCGGGGCTTCAGCTTCGCCACCGCAGGTGTATATCACCATTGAAGGTAACGACAATGTCTCATCCCGGGGGCCGGCTGGGTATCAGCAATTTGGTCAGCAGGTTGGGAAATTTGTTGAGGAGAAATATCAGCAACTACTGGCTGCGGATATGCGCCCCGGCGGTGCCATCTGGAACGCGGTCAAAGGACGGTAAATGACGATAGAAATATTCACCTGGAGCCCCAGGGTAATGCCGACCCAGACCGTCAGTTTCCGGGTCAGAAAATCTCAGTTTGGTGACGGCTACGCGCAGTTTTCGGGTGACGGCCTCAATTGCCGGATCCAGGAGTGGGATGTGAATTTTACCGGCACCGGGGAGTACATCGGCGCTATTAAACGTTTTCTGGACCGGCATCAGGGGGTAAGGGCATTTCAGTGGACTCCGCCACTGGAGGCCGCCGGATTGTATCGCTGCGAGCACTATAAGCCTGTCCCCCTGGGCGGCGGGAATTATTCCCTTTCGGCAACCTTTGAACAGGCGTTTAAACCATGATCACAGCTGACTACCAGAAACTGGAGCCGGGTGATGAAGTCAGGCTGTTAGAAATCGACGGCAGCACCTTCGGCATGGACGATGTTCTCTATTTTCATGGCTATAAACTGGCCCATACGGCAGCGGAGATTGAGGCCGCTGGCGGTGATGTAAACCGTTTACCGGCAAAATCTATCTGGTGGCAGGGCAATGAATACCGGGCCTGGCCCTGTGAGATAACCGGTATTGAGGTATCAACAGTCGGCAGTGATGCACAACCAATACTGAAGGTCGCGAATATTGATAACTCCATTACGGCCCTTTGCCTCCATTACGATGACCTTCTGCAGGCGAAAGTGACCATCCACGACACCCTGACCCGGTATCTGGATGCCCGCAATTTTCCTGAAGGTAATCCGGGGGCAGACCCGACCCAGGAGAAATGCCGGTTCTACTTTATCGATACCAAGAGCGGTGAAACCAGCGAGGTAGTGGAGTTTACCCTCAGTAGCCCGATGGATCTCCAGGGGCTGATGATCCCGACTCGCCAGCTCCATTCCCTCTGTACATGGTGTATCAGAAATCAGTACCGTACCGGCGATGGCTGTGACTACGCCGGAGCCCGGTGCTTTGACATAAACAATAACCCGGTTGATGATCCCGCCAGAGATGTCTGCAACGGCACCCTTACGGCCTGCAAGTTACGCCACGGCGAGAACAATGCGTTACCCTTCGGCGGCTTCCCGGGAACTTCACTACTGAGGGGGTGAAATGTACCAGCGAACCATCCGGGCCATTAAGGCCCATGCCGCGGCAGAATACCCCAGAGAGTGCTGCGGACTGATTGCCGGCAGCAGACGTTCAGAACGTTATTTTCCGTGTCGTAATCTGGCAGCCGATCCTGCGGAACACTTTATTCTGGCGCCAGAGGACTATGCGGAAGTGGAAGCGTGGGGCACCATCACTGGAATTGTTCACAGCCATCCCGATGCAACCAGTCAGCCGAGCGAACTGGATAAGGCCCAGTGCGATACCAGCTTGCTACCCTGGCATATCATCAGCTGGCCCGATGGCGATATCCGCACCATCACCCCCAGGGGGCAGTTGCCATTAATCGGCAGGCCATTTGTGCTGGGTCATTACGACTGCTGGGGGCTGGTGATGGATTATTACCGCCAGCACCACGGCATTGAGCTACCTGATTACCGGGTTGATTACCCCTGGTGGGAAGATGCGTACCCGGATAATTTTTATCAGGACTGCTGGTATGAGTGCGGTTTTCGGGAGTTTAGTGGTGCGCCCCGGCCCGGGGATGTGGTGCTGATGCAGGTTCAGGCGAACAAGTGGAACCACGCCGGGATCCTGCTGGAGGGGAATATGTTGCTGCATCATCTGTATGGCCATCTGAGCCAGCAGGTGCCCTATGGCGGATACTGGCGGGACAGAACGATGAAGGTGGTGCGGTATGATGGTGTTTTTCAGGGTAAGAGTACATGAACATATCACCATGATAAATATGGCAACATTTGGTACTATTCTCTTACTTTTTTAAGGGAAGAGGATTTTTAAATGCTCCTGGGACTAACAATAACAGCAGGTGTTCTTGCTGTTTTATTCGTTGTTATGATTGTGATGCATATTTTGTTGAAGAAAAAGCATGCAAGCGATCTTTTACGTTACAGCAAGATTGTTGATCTTGAAGAAGAAGCACGAAAAATGAAAAAGGCTATGGATGATGAGGAAAAGTCCAGCCGTAATGCTATTGATAAAGAAGTGAAAGATAAACGAAATGAGATAGATAGTGAAGTTAATAAAAAGCGCCAGGCAATAGATAAAGAAGTTAAAGATAAGTATGCAGATATACAACGAAGAGAAAAAGCATCCAGGGAACTTATTGCGTCTCAGGAACAAGAACTGACTGAATTAAAACAATCGTATAATGAAAAGCGGCAGTTATTGTTGGGGCTTTCTGTAAAACTCGCGGAAGTTAGTGATTCTGTTGATATGATTGATTATGGCATGTACAAACCGCGTTTCGACTATCATGATTCGAAAGCCTTCCAGGAAGCCATTATCTACAATAAAGAAAAGCAAAAGAGTCTAATTCGAAAAGATGTTGCCTGTGACTTTAATACCAGTTGGGAAGTGAATGGTAGCAAAGCAGAAGGTAAAAAAATGATCAAGCGTTATGTGAAATTGCTCATCAGAGCATTCAATAGCGAATGTGATGCTGCTATTGGTAAAATTAAAGCAGGCAATGTTGAACAACTGAAAAAACGTATTGAAAGTGCTTTTGATGCCCTCAATAAATTTGGACAATCAATGAATATAAGTATCACGTATGATTATCTGAATTTACGGCTGGAAGAATTACTGCTTTGTCACGAAAAAGAACTTAAGATTCAGGAAGAGAAAGATATTCTCAGAGAAGAGCGTGAATTGCAACGAGAGGAAGAGAAGGCACAGCGTGAATACGATAAAGCTATTCGCGATGAACAAAAGGCAGAGCGGGACTTCCAGAAGGCAATGGAAAGGGCAAAAAAAGAGCTTGAGAAGGCAAATGCTGAAGAAAAATCTCGTATCGAAGCTAAAATTGCTGACCTGGAGCTTCAGGTTGAAGAGGCAAGGGCTTTATCTGAGCGTGCAAAATCTCAGGCTCAGTTAACCCGCAGCGGCCATGTCTATGTAATTTCTAATATTGGAGCGTTTGGCGAGAATGTCTATAAAATTGGTTTAACCAGACGGCTTGAACCTGAAGACCGGGTTAATGAACTGGGATCTGCATCAGTACCGTTTAAGTTTGATATTCATGCATTAATTTACTCCGATGATGCACCAGCACTTGAAAGCAGTCTACATAATGAGTTTTCTGCATACCGGGTAAATATGGTGAATAATCGTAAGGAGTTTTTTAATGTTAATCTATCAGATATTGAGAGCAAGGTTAAGTCGCTTGGTTTTGATGCGTCATTTACAGAGTACGCACTTGCACCTGAATATCGTGAGACGATCTCTATTTTGAATGCAAAAGACAAAACGAAATCAGTTGCAGATACCGTAGAAAATAAAGTTGAAGAGTTGTTCCCTGAAATGGCTTAAGGCTTTATTTTGATAGGCAGAAAAACCCGCTTTTGCGGGTTTTTCTCAGATAATTAAAATTTCTGTAAATAGTTGATGCCGCACGGAGACAGTGCGATAAATCGGAAATATGCAATAACAATTTTATTGAAAAATCGACCAATGAACTTGATGGGGATTTTTACACAAAAAGTGTAAAGCCCTCGGGCTCCCACGGCGGGTGTCCGGCAGAGGTAATTGAGATGAACATTAAACAAGCTCTTCGCGTTGCGACCCGGGAGTCAAAGTCTATACGCCGTGCTCTGGTTGATAAGCTGGAGGATATGCAGACTCTCCCGGTAATGCCAAAAAATGACTCCGGCATTACGGAATATTGCCTGGCAAAAGCCGAACAACTGAAAGCACAGGCACTGGAAAAGAAAATCATCAGTGCTCATGAAATAATGACACTGTAACCATGACTTGATCCGCTAGCGCACCAGACGCTGGCTGCATCCCTGATTAATCCGTTGGTCGGTTTTAATACTATCCCACTCCTGGCTATTGAAGAGCAATACTCTATACGGCCGGAGACGCTGCTAAACAACCTGACGTAACAGGCAATAAGATTAGACGAGTCACGTCGCGTAGGCGCTGAAATTCTGGATGAAAAGGAGGTACGCAAAACGGACACCCTTACAGGTAGGAGCAAAAAGTTTGAAAGGACTTACTTAGGCATGTTATTTGCGGCTGTAGTGAATTCGATACTATTGCTGCTGATATGGAGGTTGAGTTCCGTAAGTTACTGACGTCGCCGGTAGGAAAGCCATGCCTGGCTGAGTTCGAGGTAGCAGGACTTATGCGCCTGGCGATGTGAATGAAATAAGTGGATAGCCACAATCCCCCCTGCGATTTAGCGGAGGGGGAGCACTCTCCTGAGAAATGATCTCATTGTGTGACTGCTTAGAGCGAGGTGCGGATATTAGCAGCCTCAACAACATGACTAGCATTGAGGTGTATTAATCAACGGGGAGCAGGTCAGTTTATTACTCCAGCCCGACTTTTACGAAAGGGCTACCATGACTGCGCGATTTTTTGATTAGCTTGCCTACATATAATTTTCTGACTTCTGGTGATGCGATTCGTCCAACAAACTCTGAACGGTTAGTTTCGGGGGGGATGATCAGTTCCCGGGTAAAGTACTGCTGAGAGCCTGCCTTTATCCAGCACTGTATCTCGTAAACTTCCATCACCAAACCGCCGTAGGTGGCGTATGCAAATTTTAGGTTTTCATCTTTTGGTACTTTTGCCCAGACGCCACGCGTAGCTTCATATAATTCAAGTGCACTCATGCCGGACTTGTAGGTGCTGTTTAGTAAAAAAGCGAGCCCTGCATGTTCAGGTGCGATTTCCGTTTTTTGCTTAAGGAGGAGATAGTTTAGTTCATCCAGCGTGATTCGCCCCATAAGGGAGCTGCTTCCTCGTACTTTGTTGGTCAGTTCTCCGACACCTAAGAGATCAATACATGTTGCTTCAACAAGCTTCGCGGTTGCCTCATCCATGCCATGGCGTAATATATCGATACCCAGATTTCCTTTTTTTAACAGATGATTAATTCGTTCTGATTTCGGAGAGCCATCATTATACTTTATATGATCAAGACAGCGTTCTGACTTGCCTTTGCCTATATAAAACGGCTTTTTAGCGGCGTCTTCAGTATCATAAAATGCATAAACATAGAACTTAGCCATCCCTAACGCTTTTGAGTATTTTGAAAAATCTTTCACAACTTTGCTTCCTTAGGACAAAAGTACTTAATTTCACTATAGGTACTATAATTCATAACTTAAGTGCAAAACAATTAGCGTATAGATTGACCTGCGCCCATTGATGAATATGGGACAAAGTTAGCAGCGACTGCTTTTGGTACATAACTAACATAAATGATAATCAATCCCAACTAGACCCTGCGGTTTTTATTGGGGGAAATATGCCCGTATCTCCGCCCTGCGATACGCTGCACACCATCAGGTTGTACGGCATATTAGGCGCAACCTTTGGCCGGGAGTTCTGGCTGGCCGTATCGTCCGCCAGTGAAGCCATCCGGGCTCTGAATATCCTGCTGCCGGGTTTTGAACGTTTCTTAAATACCAGTCAGCAGCGTGGCCTGACTTACGCTGTATTTAGCGGCAAACGAAACCTCGCCGCGGAGGAGCTGGGAATGGATCACAGAGAAGAGGCCATCAGAATCGCTCCTGTGATAATTGCCAGCAAAAATGTGTTCGCATTTTTACTTTTTATGATTATGGGGATTTATTAGTGGTTTTTTTAATGTTAATTATATGATGGCGCTGAGTTAGATGGTGGATTAATAAATTTTTTTGAATTTCATTTTTTTAGTTAATGACATTTGTTTTTTTGTTTTCACTGCCAACAGTTAAATTCACGTGTTTTCATTGATAATTATATGATATATCAGCGCGTTGTTATTAATTAGTGCTAATGAACCACGTGAGTTATTAATTTGAAATGAAGTTCTTGTTTATGCTTTATTGATGCTAAATTCTTTTTCATATGATAAACGTTTGTTCTATTTATCTGGAAAGGAATTCGTAATGATAAAAACAATATCAATTCTAATAATATCGATATCTATTATTGCTTTAATCTATTCGTTAAATATGGATGTAACTGTCTATACAGCGTTGGGGCGATCGGTCAATAACATTGGGCTTATTGCGCAGCGGCAAATCTTCATTATCGTTGGATGTACCTTATTGATCATTGGGGTTCTGGCATACATAGCAGCAATTTTTATCGGAAATTCATATCGTGGTGTGGAGATTTGTCCGGCATGTGTAGAGAAGGTAAAGGCTACGGCAGTTGTTTGTAAGCACTGTGGGCACAATCTGGACAAAAGCAGGCGGCAGGTATTGATTCATGGTGTCGACGTTTTAAATATTATTGACAGGAACGGTGATGTTAATACTGAAAATCTCGATGCATTATCACGACTAATGCTGGATGGTATGGCTGAACATACTCCCCTGGCAATCCTTGTTTCGTATCATCCTGAGTTAGAAAAAATAAAGTCCGTTCACGGCATTGAATATTCAAATAGGTTCGAATATTTGATCGAGAAAAATATTGCCAGATTAAAAGGAGGGAAAAGTGGTAATAATCACTGAAAGCCATCATGACGGTAGGGAGCACTTTTACGCTGTCAGTATGTGAGTCTCGTTCTGAACTGTATTTACCAACTCGCCTCTGCGGGTTTTTCATTGGGGGAAATATGCCCACATCTCCGTCCTGCGATAAGCTGCGCACTATCAGATTGTACGGCATATTAGGCGCAACCTTTGGCCGGGAGTTCCGGCTGGCCGTATCGTCCGCCAGTGAAGCCATCCGGGCTCTGAATATCCTGCTGCCGGGTTTTGAACGTTTCTTAAATACCAGCCAGCAGCGTGGCCTGACTTACGCTGTATTTAGCGGCAAACGAAACCTTGTCGCGGAGGAGCTGGGAATGGATCACAGCGAAGAGGCCATCAGGATCGCTCCTGTGATAATTGGCAGCAAAAGAGCTGGTGTACTCCAGACTATCCTGGGCGCCGTACTGGTGGTCGCTGGTGGAGTCATTACCTATTTCGGCGGCGGTGCCATAGGTGTGCCGATAATGAAACTGGGGGCATCGGTTGCGCTGGGCGGTGTTATCCAGATGCTTTCGCCACAGGCCGGAGGGCTGGCCCGTAAACAGGCGACGGAAAACCAGGCCAGCTATGCCTTCGGCGGCGTAACGAATACCATCTCTCAGGGATACCCGGTGCCGCTAATGTATGGCCAGCGGCGGATTGGCGGGGCGATTATTTCCGCCGGGATTTATGTCGAAGATCAGCAGTAAACCAGACCATTTTCAATTAACCGCCTGAGGGCGGTTTTTTTATGGGTGCAATATGGCGAAATTAATAACCGGGCACAAAGGCGGGCAATCCAAATCCCGTACACCGTCGGAACATCCGGATGACCTGCAATCTGTAGCCAAAGCCAAAATCCTGCTGGCGCTGGGGGAAGGTGAATTCGCTGGTGGTCTGAGCGGAAGGGATATCTATCTGAACGGCACGCCGCTGCAAAATGCCGACGGCACGGAAAACTTTACTGGTGTTGTGTGGGATTTCAGGCCCGGCACGCAGATGCAGACTCATATCCCGGGAATTCCAGGGACGGAAAATGAAATATCTGTAGGCACTGCGGTATCTGATGAGACAGCCTGGACCCATACCTTTACCAACACTCAGCTATCGGCGATCCGCCTGCGGTTAAAGTGGCCATCCCTGTATAAGCAGGAAAGTAACGGTGATCTGGTGGGTAATTCTGTTGCTTATGCTGTCGATCTACAGACAGATGGTGGCACCTGGATAACAGTACTGAATGCTGCTGTTACGGGGAAAACTACATCGGGTTATGAACGCAGCCACCGAATTGATCTCCCGCCCGCTGGCACAACATGGACTCTGCGGTTACGCAAAATCACCCCCGATGCCAACAGTGCCAAAATTGGTGACGGGATGACCCTGCAAAGTTATACCGAAGTCATCGATGCCAAACTGCGCTATCCCAATACGGCACTGCTGTATATAGAGTTTGATTCCAGCCAATTTAATGGCTCGATTCCCCAGATTGCCTGTGAACCCCGCGGCCGGGTGATCCGCGTCCCTGACAACTACGATCCGGAAACCCGGCAATATAGCGGTCTCTGGCAGGGGCTCTTCAAATGGGCATGGACGGATAACCCTGCGTGGGTATTTTACGATCTGGTTGTCAGTGACCGGTTTGGCCTGGGTCACCGTTTATCGGCCGCCAATATCGATAAATGGAGCCTGTATAACATCGCCCGTTACTGCGATCAGCCGGTTCCGGATGGTAAAGGCGGTGCCGGAACCGAGCCGCGTTATATCTGTAATGTCTATATTCAGGATCGGGCTGATGCTTACAGTGTTCTGCGGGACTTCGCCGCCATCTACCGCGGCCTGACCTGCTGGAGCGGGGATCAAATTGTCACCCTGGCTGATATGCCCCGGGATATTGATTACACCTATACCAGGGCGAATGTTATCAATGGCGAGTTTCGCTATTCCGGCACTACCAGTAAGGTTCGTTATACCAATGCGCTGGTGTCGTGGTCCGATCCGGACAACGCCTACACGGATGCCACGGAGCCGGTATTTGAGCGTGACCTGGTGGCCCGCTATGGTTTTAACCAGCTCGAGCTGACGGCCATCGGCTGTACTCGCCAGTCGGAGGCAAACCGCAAAGGTCGATGGGGGATCCTCACCAATAACAAAGATCGCCTGGTGACGTTTTCCGTAGGTCTCGATGGCAATATTCCGCAGCCGGGTTACATCATCGGGGTGGCCGATGAAATGCTGGCCGGGAAAGTGAATGGCGGACGCATCTGTGCGGTGGACGGCCGGGTTATTACCCTTGACCGTAAAACTGCGGCCGGGCCCGGTGACCGGCTGCTGGTTAATTTACCGTCAGGCGTAACCCAGAGCCGCACCATTAAAGCGATCAGCGGCCAGCAGGTCACGGTCACGACGGCCTATGGTGAGGTGCCACAAAAGGAATCCGTATGGGCGCTGGAATTTGATGATCTCCGGGTACAGCAATACCGCGTGACCGGCGTAAAAGAAAACGATGATGCCTCGTTCACCATTGTGGCCGCCTCCCATGACCCGGATAAATTCGCCCGTATCGATAGCGGTGCGGTTATTGAACAACGTCCCGTCAGCGTTATCCCGCCGTCAAACCAGCGCGCACCGGACAAGATAACCATAACCGCCGATTCCGTGGTGCAGCAGGGGATCCGCGTGGCCACCATGCGGGTGTCCTGGGGGGCAGTGGAAAATGCCATTGTCTACCAGGTTCAGTGGCGCCGTAATCACGGCAACTGGAACCATGTGCCCCGGACCACGACCACGTCATTTGATGTCACCGGTATTTATGGGGGGCAGTATCAGGTCCGCGTCCGGGCCATTAATGCCGCTGATGTGTCCAGTAGCTGGGGATATTCTGCGTTACAGACCCTGGAGGGGAAGGAAGGGGCGCCCGCCATGCCCCTGGCCCTGACGACAACATCATTGCTCCATGGCGTCGAACTGACCTGGGCATTTCCCCCAGGCGCCGAAGATACCCAGCATACGGAACTGCAGTACAGTGCTAACCGGGATGGCCGCAATCCCCGGATTCTGTCCAGTGTGGCCTACCCGGGGCAGCGGTATCAGCAGATGGGCCTGCAAATCGCCGCCGTATTCTGGTACCAGGCACGGATCGTGGATCGTCTGGGCAACAAAAGTCCCTGGACCGAATGGGTGATGGGCATGGCCAGCGATAAGGTGGGAGATTATTACAACCAGCTCACTGAGGCTATGCGTGATACGCCCGCCTGGCAGGAGAGCCAGCGTGATATCCGGGAGGTTCATCAGGCTCTGAGTGAAGAGGCCGACGCCCTGCGAAGTGACATTGATCAGCAGGTCAGCGAGGTGTCTCAGGCTCTGGGGCAGCGCATTGAAACAGCCGACAAGCAACGCATCGCCGGTGACGATAAGCTCAGTCAGCAGGTAAAGCTGACGGGTAACAGTCTCAGCCAGTCACTGGCACAGAGTCAGGCAGGCTGGACAGCAGCCGTTCTCAAAGAGAGCGCCGATCGTATCCAGTCAATCCGGCTGATGGCATCGGAGGCGGCAGATCAGCTTCTGGCAGAGAAGGCCGCTCGTGAGGCGGCATTCCGGGAAACCCGTAACCTGATTCAGGATGTTAATTCGTCACTGGCCGGACAGATGGCGCAGATTGCGGCGGGCACGGGTGAGCAGTTCGATAGTCTGAAAATCTGGTATTTCGATACCGGGCCAGATGGCTGGACAGAGGATGACGCCAGCCGCATTCCTATGACCGTTACAGATGATGGCTGGCTACGGGCGAAAAACACCCAATCTTCTGCCCGATCACCAAATCATATGGCTGTTGACGCCAGCGCTTACCGGTTTATTAAGTTGCGTATTAAGCGTAACGGAATGCCTGTATGGCGCGGGAAATTGTGGTGGATTGGTGTCGGTGAAACGGGGTGGTCTGCCCACCGGGCATTGGTGTTCAAAGAGCCGGAGTATGATCCGGACGGTGTGGCCACCCTGACCATACAGGATATTCCATGGAATCCGTCAGAGAGCATTCGCCGTTTCAGGCTGGATCTGGCGGCTGGCCAGAATGAACGGGATTATTTTCTTATCGACTGGGTTGCTGTCGGCAGGCCAACCCCCGGTGCGGGTGTTGCTGCGTTGCAGGAGGAGAAGCAGGCCCGAACCCGGGCCGATGCAGCAGAGGCTGTGAACCGGCAGACACTTGCGACTCAGGTACGGGGAAATTCAGAGAGCCATCACCTGGCGGACCTGAAATCAGGCCTCTTGTTTCAGGAGATGAATGCCCGGATCACTGCGGACAAAGCTGAGGCGAGCGCCAGAAGGTCACTGCAAACCCTGTTTGATGAAAACCAGGCGACGGTTACGCAGTCTCTGAGCTCTCTGACCTCAGAACAAAAAGCGCATGCCAGCAAACTGAGCCACCTGGAAACCCGGCTGGGTAAAAAAGCCGACAGTACGGCACTTCAGTCCCTTACCCAGGCTGTCGGGCAGCAGGCTGGATCTATTGCGGCACAGGGTGAGGCACTGACGGCACTAACTAACCGGGTAGGGAAGACCGAGTCCGGTAATGTTGTGAATGCCCGCGCTATTAACAGGCTGCAGTCGTTAACCGAACAGCATGGTAAAACCCAGGCCAGCCAGGGGGCTGCGATTACTACTCTGGATAATGGGTTACAGGGAACGCGCCAGGATCTGAATAAAAAAGCTGACAGTACCGCCGTGATTGCGCTGAACAATCGTGTTACCCGGGCGGAAAATACGCTAACTTCTCAGTCTCAGGATCTCACCACACTGAACAGCCGAATCAACACATTACGTCATCAGATCTCCAATCCCTGGTTTGACGGCTCCCTGGAAAGCTATGCCGCTGGTGAGCGCCTCGGTGGCGCCAGTGCCTTTGTGGTGGACAGCCGTAAATTTACTGGCAGCCGGAGCCTGTGCCTGAGGCGTAGCCCCGGAGAGCGCGGAAACAGTGATAAGGCTCTGGGCCCCTGGTCAAACGTGCGGGAACGGGCGGTTTATACCTTCGAGCTCTGGGCCATGATGCCGGAAAGCGAATCACCCTCGCCGGGCTGGCAGACAATCGTTGGCTTGTGGGTAAAGGATATGGCCGGAAAGAATTCCTGGCAGAGTGCCATCCGTATTACGGAGGCAACCCTGGGCGCGCGGGACCAATGGGTGAAATTCACGGGCAAACTGCGCCTGCCAGGCGCCGGGAAAACCCGCGGGGTGGTCTGGGTATCCACCCGGGGAGCTAACGGGAACGGCACACCAGGCTATGAGCTGTTTATCGATGATGTGGTGATCACGGACATCACTGATGCCCATGCCGCGCAGGAAGGGGCAGATGCAGCCGCCAGGGCACTCACCAGCCTGACCGCCAGAGTAACCAGTGCGGAAGGGAAAACCACGGCACAAGGCCAGCAGATAACCCGTCTGGAGAATGAGTTATCTACCACGAAAGGCGTTGCGGATGGGGCTGCCCGGGCGCTGGATTCTCTGACAAATACCGTTGTTCAGCATCAGAACGACATTGTGGCGGTAAATTCCCGGTCTACACAGTTGCAGGCGTCTTTAAATCGCCGGACCGTGTTTACCGTGACTGCCAGAGGGAATGGCTCCAGTGCTGTTACCGGTTTATATGATGAGAGTGGCAAACGGCTGTTTGCCCCGGGGCGCAGTTATAACCTGATTACGTTCAGGCCGCAGAGTGATGGCTCGACCCGTGTAGATTCAGCAACAAAATATGACGTTTACGGGAGTAAAACAGCGGCGGAAAAAATGGTAACGGATATCGCAGCGCTCGATAACGGGAGCTGGATCTGTGTACTGACCCACGATGAACCATCCCGATCCCGGGAGATCATTCGCGATGCGCTAATGACTCTGGGCGGGACATCCGAAGTGATTAACACATTACCTTTTCGCGGAGCTTATATTCTGCTGGGGCGCAAAGGGTTAAAAGCTGGTGGTGGGCTGGAGGTATCGGCGCCCGGAGGTAACAGCGCCGAAGCTATCGTTTCAACATCGGTAGTCTTCATTAATGGCGTCATGGCGGGCCTGGGCACGGCATCCGGTGCCATGATGAAATCCAGCGCTAATGCTGCGGCCATCTCAACGCTAAATAACACGGTTATCCAGCAGGGGAACCGGCTGACAAGCCAGGGGACAGCGATCACTGCGTTAAAAAACGGCTTATCCTCTGTGAATAAATCACTTACTGAAAAGGCCGACAGCGCGGCGGTAAACACATTGACCAGCCGGATAAACAAAACAGAAGATGCACTGATCTCCCAGTCGCAAAGTGTCACCACGCTGACAAGCCGGGTAAACACCCTGCGTAACCAGATTTCTAATCCCTGGTTTGACGGCTCCCTGGAAAGCTATGCCGTTGGTGAGCGCCTCGGTGGCGCCAGTGCCTTTGTGGTGGACAGCAGTAAATTTACTGGCAGCCGGAGCCTGTGCCTGAGGCGTAGCCCCGGAGAGCTCGGAAACAGTGATAAGGCTCTGGGCCCTTGGTCAAACGTGCGGGAGCGGGCGGTTTATACCTTCGAGCTCTGGGCCATGATGCCGGAAAGCGAATCGCCCTCGCCGGGCTGGCAGACAATCGTTGGTTTGTGGGTAAAGGATGTGGCCGGAAAGAATTCCTGGCAGAGTGCCATCCGTATTACGGAGGCAACCCTGGGCGCGCGGGACCAATGGGTGAAATTCACGGGCAAACTGCGCCTGCCGGGCGCCGGGAAAACCCGCGGGGTGGTCTGGGTGTCCACCCGGGGAGCTAACGGGAACGGCACACCAGGCTATGAGCTGTTTATCGATGATGTGGTGATCACGGACATCACTGATGCCCATGCCGCGCAGGAAGGGGCAGATGCAGCCGCCAGGGCACTCACCAGCCTGACCGCCAGAGTAACCAGTGCGGAAGGGAAAACCACAGCACAAGGCCAGCAGATAACCAGTCTGCAAAATTCGGTAGCCGGTAAGGCTGATAGCAGTGCAGTGCGTTCATTGACCACCCGACTGACGCAGGCAGAAGGACAAATAACGCTGGCGACACGCTCCCTGACCAGCCTCAGTACAACCGTTGGCGATATGTCATCAACCCTGCAAACCCAGGGAAAAACAGTAGCCGGTCTGGATGGCCAGCTCAGTGCACTGTATTCCATTAAAGTGGAAACCGATAACGGCAAAAAAGTGGGGGCCGGTATTGTTCTGGGTAGCGATGGTGAAACCAGTAGCCTGGTGATGTATGCAGAGAGCTTTGCGCTCTATAACCGTGCCAGCAAAAAATCCGTACCGGTGATGATAGCTAAAGGAAATGAAATGTTTATTGATAAAGCCAGGATCGAGGATGGCACTATCGACAGTGGCAAAATATCAGGCTCACTTCAGTCAACCGGATATGGCGCCGGTGGCGGTTGGCGGCTGAGTAAAAATGACAATAACCTGTTATTTACTGATGCGAATAACGTCGTCAGGTTCAAAGTGGGGCGTTTGTAAATGACTTATGGGTGGCAGGTTTTTGATGAGCGAGGGAATTTGCGTTTTGACCATAATGTGATTATGTCGCGCCAGCTGGGGTGGCGCGACTTTCCTGTACGTCGCGAGGCCATTAATGAAAGGATCCACGGGATTCACTTTAACGGAGGAACACCCTTTGCCTACTGTACGCTCATGAATCATGTCGTTGTGCCAAAGGGCCTGGTATTTTCATTCCGGCCACCGGTTATCAATATTGGCCCCGATTTTATCCATGTCTGTAGCGATAGGTCGGGGTATCCAGACGATTTAGGTGGTCACCTTTGCGAGGGGGGATTTACCCTACACTGGGGTGTTTATTATGGCTAATTACGGTATCCAGCTGGTTAATAAACATGATCTTTCCATTGCCAGTGAGCAGGACGTCAATTATGTTTTGCGATCGTCTGGTCTTATCAAAAATAGCCACTTTTCGAGAGGCTCATCCTCAGAGCCTTTTAGTTTTTGTTATATGGATTTGGCAGCATTTAATTGCCCGCTAGTTTTTTTCCGCCCGGTGAATTCGGATTCCCGCATATGTGCTTATCCCAGCCAGACGGCAGATTCCATGGGGCATGGAGCGGTGATATGGCGGCATATGCGGGTAATGAAATGGTGGAACAAACACATCGCAGATATTGAGTATTTTATATATGACATCTGGACGCCACCGGAACGATCAGCATTCGGGATCCAGATGTTTAATTCTGGCGGCGGAATAATTTTTGATTCTGGCTGGAATTTTCTGATGCTGACCAGCGTTAAGTGGCTGGATCCGGGGTATCCGAACCATGCTCACCATAATAGTGGGGCGAACTGGACTCCTGTCGGCCATATGGGGCACGGCCAGCTGGCGCTGTCGCTACCTAATCCCCGCGGGTGGGTTGAACCAGGCGGCCTGACGGTGGGGTGGTTTCTGCAGGAATGTTTTCACCTGCAGGGAAACGATGCCTTTATATCCCTGGTACCGAGGGGAATGTACTTCTGGGGCGCGCCAAAGCGCGGCTGGACTAACAATATGCGCACCCAGCTTATGGCGGCGGATGTCTCCGCGATGCCGCGTAATTATCATCCGGTAAAGATTTGGCATTAGTCGCACGTCCGGATCGTTGTCTTTCTTCCTCGTCTACTATCCTTTCCTGTTATTGAGCGCCCTTTGTTTTCACATTTTATTAGCATTTTGTGTTCCGGATCCCTGCTGAGATCTTCACGCCGGAAGCAGAATTCACCCCCGATTCCGGGCCCGGATTTTGGGACATTTTGGGGACACTTTGGGGACAAAATCGCGTTCGGGGACACTTTTGGGACACAAAAAATACCTGTTATGTCTATTTATGTTCGAAACGCCATTTGTATAACTTTATGAAATAAAACAATTTTCTTTGTTTTGCAATAACATAGCAGATCATATACCATACCCCCCTATAGTATACAGAGGCCGCACAATGCCCCATTCACCACAAGACAAAAAACGCATCCTCACCCGGGTACGGCGTATCCGCGGGCAGGCAGAGGCGCTGGAGCGGGCCCTGGAAGGGGGTGAGCCCTGCCTGGCGATACTCCAGCAAATAGCCGCTGTCCGGGGCGCTGCTAATGGGCTGATGAGCGAAATGCTGGAAATCCACCTGAAAGACGAACTGGTCAGCGGTGAAACCACTGCCCGGGAGCGTGAGCAGCGGATGGCCGATGTGGCCCATCTTATTCGTTCGTACCTGAAATAAAACCATTCCCACCACAGGAAGAGAGCATATGAAATCTCGTGCAGCCGTGGCCTTTGGCCCGGGAAAACCGCTGGAAATTGTTGAGATCGATGTCGCGCCACCGAAAAAAGGTGAAGTGCTGGTTAAAATCACCCACACCGGCGTCTGCCATACAGATGCCTTCACCCTGTCTGGCGACGATCCGGAAGG
Source organism: Shimwellia blattae DSM 4481 = NBRC 105725 (assembly GCF_000262305.1). Classification (NCBI taxonomy): domain Bacteria; kingdom Pseudomonadati; phylum Pseudomonadota; class Gammaproteobacteria; order Enterobacterales; family Enterobacteriaceae; genus Shimwellia; species Shimwellia blattae. The sequence continues at coordinate 2,113,534 of NC_017910.1, read as the reverse complement.
TGTATTCCCGGCGGTCCTCGGCCATGAAGGCGGCGGTATTGTTGTGGAAGTCGGGGAGGGCGTGACCAGCCTGAAACCCGGCGACCATGTTATTCCGCTGTACACCGCAGAATGCGGCGAGTGCAAATTCTGCAAATCCGGCAAGACCAACCTCTGCCAGGCGGTGCGCGCCACCCAGGGCAAAGGGCTGATGCCAGACGGCACAACCCGCTTCTCCTACAAGGGCGAGCCTGTCTATCACTACATGGGCACCAGCACCTTCAGTGAATACACTGTGGTGGCCGAAATCTCGCTTGCCAAAGTGAACCCCCAGGCCCCGCTGGATAAAGTCTGCCTGCTGGGCTGCGGCGTCACCACCGGGATCGGTGCGGTACATAACACCGCCAAAGTAAAAGCCGGGGACACCGTCGCTATCTTCGGGTTAGGCGGTATCGGCCTGGCGGCAATCCAGGGGGCCGTACAGGCGAAAGCCGGGCGGATTATCGCCATTGATACCAACCCGGCGAAATTTGAGCTGGCCCGGGATATGGGGGCCACAGACTGCATCAACCCGAAAGATCACGACAAGCCTATCCAGGAGGTGATCGTTGAAATGACCGACGGCGGGGTGGACTTCAGCTTCGAATGTATCGGTAATGTCGACGTGATGCGCGCTGCCCTGGAGTGCTGCCATAAAGGCTGGGGTGAAAGCGTGATTATCGGGGTTGCCGGTGCCGGGCAGGAAATTCGCACCCGTCCGTTCCAGCTGGTGACCGGCCGCGTGTGGCGGGGCTCGGCATTTGGTGGCGTGAAGGGGCGCACCCAGCTACCGGGAATGGTGGAAGATGCCATGGCCGGGAAAATTCGCCTCGACCCGTTCATTACCCACCGGATGCCGCTGGAGCAGATTAACGACGCCTTCGAACTGATGCACCAGGGCAAATCTATCCGCACGGTGATCTACTTCGGCGATAAATAACCCTCCCGTCTGTTTTTCCGCCTGCCATCCCGCAGGCGGCTTTCCTGCCTTTTGGTGACACTGTCACCATCCCTCTGCCCGGTGTTTGTTCTGGAGTGGCCGCTGCGGATAATATAGATTGTATCATTATGCTGATTAGGTGAATTTCTTCCAGATGGCTCATCCATGACTAACGACCGCCTGACCGATATTGCATATCGCCATTTTATTGAAAGCGTTAAAGATTATGCCATCTACATGCTGAACCCTGATGGCACCGTCGCCAGCTGGAATGAGGGCGCCAGGCGGGCAAAGGGCTACACCCACAGCCAGATCACGGGCAAATATTTTGGTCTGTTCTACAGCGCCAGCGAGCAGCGGATCGGCCTGCCGGCCCATAATTTAGCCATTGCGCGCCAGAAGGGGAAATTCGAAGGCGAAGGGTGGCGCTACCGGCGGGACGGCTCCCGGTTCTGGGCACACGTTATTATTGATGCCATCTATGATGAGCAGCGAAACCTGCTGGGCTTTGCCAAAATCACCCGCGATATCAGTGAACAGAAAGAGGTGATGGACAAAATTGCCCATCTGGCCCGCTATGACGCGCTGACCAGCCTGCCAAACCGCAGCGAATCGTTTAATTTTATCGCATCGGTGCTGACCCGTGGCGAATATTACAAGGTCGCCATCTTCACCATCGACCTGGATAAGTTCAAAGATATTAATGATCTCTATGGTCACGGCACCGGGGATCAGATCCTCCAGCGTGCCGCCCACCGGGCACGGGAAATGCTCGGTAAAAATGAGCTTATTGCCCGCTTCGGCGGCGATGAGTTCGTCGCAGTCAAACCCTTCAATACCCCCGGTGAGCGGGAGCAATTTACCCGCCGCCTGGATAAGTGCTTTAACAGCCAGTACCGGATAAATGGCCGTGAAATCGCCATCAGCGCCAGTATTGGCGGCGCGGTTTACCCGGACGACGGCGCCGATATCAACATGCTGATCAGTAACGCGGATCTTGCCATGCACCGGGCTAAGGCCGATGTCGACCACAACATCTGCTGGTACGCAGCGGAAATGGACGAAAAAACCCGGATGCGCAACCTGATGTCCGCCGATATCTGCAAAGGGCTGGCTGCCGGGCAGTTTTTTATGCATTACCAGGGCAAACGGGCACTGCGGGATAACAGCATCACGGGGTATGAAGCCCTGCTGCGCTGGCATCACCCGGTTTACGGGGAGATCCCGCCGGATGTCTTTATCCCGCTGGCGGAAGAGAGCGGGGCGATTATCCCCCTGGGCTACTGGGTTATTGAGCAAGTCTGCCGCGAGTCCCTGGCCGGCAATATCCGCAAGCGCATTTCAGTGAATATCTCCCCGGTGCAGCTTCGCCACCATGACTTTATTAAGAATGTGCGCGAAATCCTCAAACGCATGGCCTACCCGCTCAGCCTGCTGGAGTTCGAAGTGACCGAAACGGCGTTTATCATCGACAAAACGCTGACATTTAACATCCTGCGCCAGTTTCAGAAGATGGGGATCAGCATCGCGCTGGACGATTTCGGCACCGGTTACTCCTCATTAAGCACGCTGCGGGACTTCCGCTTCGATGTCATCAAACTGGATCGCTGCTTTCTGGAGAACATAGAAACCCACCCGGAGGCCCGCTCCTTTGTGCGGGCGATTATCTCACTGGGCAAGGCGATTCATACCCCGCTGGTGGCGGAAGGGGTGGAAACCCTGGCCCAGCTTCGCGTGCTGGAAGAAGAGGGCTGCACGGAAATTCAGGGATTTCTGTTCGGGAAACCGGCAGGGATCGCATCCATCCAGCGTTAGCAGGTAGAGGGAATATGCTGAAGGACTATCTGATCATTGGCTGGCTGACCATTATTGTTGCCTGGCCCTGGAGCCTTTCGGTGCTGGGGATACTGCTGGGGATTGCCGTCTGGCGCCGCCGCTGGTGGCTGGCCGCCCTGAGCGCCCTGTTACTGGCGCTGGTGGCAACGGCGGCCTGGGAGTTCGCTTACTGGATGGGCTGATCAGCCGGGCATCGATTTACGGATAGCCGACAGCAGGCGCATTGCGATGCCGCTGAGTGGCGTATCGACCCGGGTCAGAATACCGATAGGCTCGCCGGTTCCCGTCTGCGGCACCGGAAGCGCCACCAGCGCACCCTGGCGCAAATCGTCTTTGACCGCCCCGGAAGGTACAAACCAGACATAATCGTAGTCAATGGTCAACTGCCGCGACAAAGACGCCGACAGCGTTTCGATACAGTTCGCGCTCAGTTCACAGCCCTGTTCCGCCAGCAGTGCCTCGCTGCTCTGGCGCGGGGCTGTACCTTTCGGGGAGACCACCACCGGCCAGTCCATCACCCGGCTCATGGTGACATTATCATGCAGCAGGGGGTGATCCGGGCGCACCACCAGTTTCAGGGACTCGAGGAACAGCAGCTCATAGTTGAGCCCGGTCATCAGTTCCGGATCAGACATCCGGCCAATGCCTAAATCCAGCTCGCCCGATTTCAGCCCGGAGAGGATCATCGGGTTATTCATGGTGCCCACCTGCAGCGTAACATCCTGCTGCTGGCGGTGAAACTGGCCAATAACCGGCGGCAGGATCCCCAGTGCGGCGGTCGGCAGCGCGCCAATGCGCACCACTTCCGAAGGGCCCCGGGGCGGATTATGCAGCGCCTGTCCCGCATGGTTGAGGGCGTCGAGCACTTTAACCGCGTGGGTCAGAAACTGCTCGCCAGACAGGGTCAGGTGCGCGCCAAGTCGGCCGCGTTCAAACAGGCGGGTGCCGGTCAGCTGCTCCAGCTCATTGAGGGTTTTGGACAGGGCAGGCTGGCTGAGATTCAGCGTCTCTGCGGCCCGTCCGAGCGTCCCCTGCTGAGCAACAGCGACAAAGGTATGTAGGTGGCGCAAGCGAATGCGCTGATTAAACAGAACATTTTTTTCCATGGCTATTGTTTAAAGCAGCCCCGCAGGTGAAACAAGTGGTACTGTTAAATTATGATAACTGCATTGCAAAATTTTATTAACATTTAAGCGGCAACACCTTGATAGTTAACTTATCCCGCCATCGGGATCACAAAAAACAGATTCTTCCCGCGCCGGGATCTCCGGTTATCTACGCTTTGCAGCAAGGCAACCTGAAAGCAGAAGACTATGGCCCGGATAATAACGGCGGATGAGGTGCGTGAGCTTTTTGCTCAGGCAATATCGGCTATGTATCAGCAGGAAGTTCCCCAGTACGGTGCATTGCTGGAGCTGGTGGCAGACGTCAACCTGGCGGTGCTGGAGCGCAACAGCACGCTCCATGAGCAACTGGTAAACAGCGATGAGCTGTCCCGGCTGAATGTCGAGCGCCACGGGGCAATACGGGTGGGCACCTGGCAGGAGCTGGCGCTGCTGCGGCGTATCTTTGCGGTGATGGGGATGTTCCCGGTCGGGTATTATGATCTCTCGGTGGCGGGGGTGCCTGCCCACGCCACGGCATTTCGCCCGGTGGATGAACTGGCGCTGCGGCGCAATCCGTTCCGGGTGTTTACCGCGCTGCTGCGCCCGGAGCTTATCACCGATACCGCGGTGCGCCGCCGGGTTACCGATCTTCTCGCCTCCCGGGATATTTTCAGCCGTCGCTGCCGGGCCCTGCTGGATCAGCATGAGGCCACCGGCGGCTTTGATCACGACCAGGCCCGGGCATTTATTGCCGAAATCCTCGGGCTCTTTAGCTGGCAGCATCGCGCGCAGGTGGGGCACTCTGCCTGGCAGGCGCTGAGCCAGTACCACCCGCTACTGGCCGATGTGGTCTGCTTTCATGGCTGCCACATTACGCACCTGGCCCCGCGCACCCTGGACATTGACCGGGTACAGGCGCTGATGCCGGAATATGGCCTGGAGCCCCGGGCGATTATTGAAGGGCCGCCGCGCAGAATATTGCCCCTGCTGATCCGCCAGACCGGTTTTCGTGCCCCCCGGGAGCCGGTGCTGTTCGGCGATCAGGCGGGGGTGCGCCGGGCCCGGTTTGGTGCCGTGGAGCAGCGGGGCATGGCGCTGACCCCAAAAGGGCGGGCGCTGTACGACGCCCTGTTACAGGAGGCGGGCAGCGCCACTGATAATGTCAGCCACCAGTTACGGCTCCAGCAGGTGTTTACCCGCTTTCCCGACACGGCAGAGCTGCTGCAACAGCAGCAGCTGGCGTACTTCCGCTACCGGCTGACCCCCCAGGGCGAAAGCAACCGGCGCACCATCCTGTGCACGGACGACCCGCAAATGCTGATCCGGCGCGGCTGGCTGGAGGCCCGCCCCATCATTTATGAAGATTTTCTGCCGCTCAGCGCGGCGGCGAATATCTGTGCCAGCCTTGGCATTGAAAGCTATACGCTCAGCGCCGGGCAGAGCAGCCAGAACAGCTTCGAATATGCGCTCGGCTGCCCGGTCTACAACGAATACACCCTGTATCAGCGCGAAGAAGATCGCAGTAAACAACGTTGCGGTCTGCTGTAAACCCGGTACGCTTGGCAGGTAGCGTTAGCGGGAGAAACAGATGGAACAGCAGAACGTGCCGGTCGTCACTCTGGCGCAGGGGACTATCATCGGCATTATTGAACAGGATATCGCCCTGTGGCGCGGTATCCCCTACGCAACCCCGCCAGTGGGCGAGCTGCGCTGGCGGGCGCCGCGCCCGCCGGTCCGCCGGGATACCCCCTTCGTGGCCGACACCTTCGGCCCCGCCTGCTGGCAGGATCGTGAAAGCTGCCAGACCCTGGGCGGGGGCGATCCGGGGCCGTTCTCGGAAGATTGTCTCTACCTTAATATCTGGCGCCCCCGGGAGCATCATAGGCCGCTGCCGGTTATGGTCTGGCTGCACGGTGGCGGCTACACCATCGGGGCCGCCAGCCTGCCGCCCTATGAGGGGAAATCCCTTGCCCGGCGCGGGGCGGTGGTGGTTACCGTCAATTACCGGCTGGGTCAGCTGGGGTTTTTCGCCCACCCGGCACTGGCGGAAGAGCAGCAGGGAGAGGCGCTGTATAACTTCGGGCTGAGCGATCAGATAGCCGCCCTGCGCTGGATACAGGACAATATTGCCGCCTTTGGGGGCGATGCCCACAATATCACGCTGTTTGGCGAGTCGGCCGGGGCGCGCAGCGTCCTGTCGCTGATGGCATCCCCCCGGGCCAGGGGGCTGTTTCATAAGGCCATCGTGCAAAGCGCCTATACACTTGCGGATCTGCCCGCCGCTGCCGCCGCCCGTAAGGCCAGCGCCCTGGGGGCGCACTTTGGCCTGGAGCAGGCCACACTCGCGCAATTGCGCGCCATACCGGCGCAGCAGCTGATCAACCTGCCTGCGCCACTCACCACCGGCCCGGTGCCTATCTGCGGTGACCAGATCCTGCCGGAACCCATGCTGGAGACGTTTCTCGCCGCCCGCCAGCACCCGCTGCCGCTGATGATTGGCAGCAACAGTGATGAGGCCAGCGTTATGGCCTGGTTCGGGGTGGATCTGGAGGCGCAAATCCAGCGGATGCGCCGTGAGCGCCGCCTGGGGCTGGGGCTTATCCGCCTGCTGTATCCGGGGGTCAGTAACGATCTGGAGCTGGGGCGCCAGCTGTGCCGGGATATGGCCTTTACCACCATGGGATTTGTGGCGATGCAGGCCCAGCAGCGCCAGGGGCAGCCCTGCTGGCGCTACTGGTTTGATTATGTGGCCGAAGCGGAGAGGGAAACCTACCCCCACGGCACATGGCATGGCAACGAAGTGCCCTATGTCTTTGATACCCTGGCGACAACGCCACCGGCGTGCCAGTACGTTAACGGGCGCGATCTGGCCTTTGCCCGCCAGGTGGCCGACTACTGGGTTCAGTTTGCCACCGTGGCAGATACCCACCACCGGCAACTGGAAGGGCCGCTGAACTGGCCCGCCTGCATTAAACACCGGGATCGCATGTTACGCATCGGCCTCAATTCCCGGGCGGGTCTGCGGGTGGAAAACCGCTTTATGCGCACCCGCATGCAGCTGTTTAAACGCATTATGAGGTCGCTGGTCACCCTCGACTAACCCCGCCACCCGGGCAGAGCAATACTCTGCCGTCCGCGTCAAGCCCCGGGCTGAAAAATAAAGTCGCCCGCCGGGGGCGCGGGCCTGGCGGTTATCTCACCAGAACTGGCCGAATTAATCGGCAAATATGAATTATCCTGTTGAATTTTCACGCCTGTGGCGCAAAAGCAAAAGAGATTGGCTTGAGCCAGGAATTTGTCTAGAGTGAGCGGATTAGTGATCTCTCTTGCCGTTATCCCGCCGCTGGCGGGGTCAAATACATCGACACAGACAGGACGATTTTTCAGGCATGAATCGCAGACGTTTTATTAAAGCCTCGATGGCTCTGGCCGCAGCATGCGGCACTCCGGCATTATCCGGCCTTTTTTCGCGCGCCGCCTGGGCAGACAGCGCCGCCATTGCGGATGGCGCCAGCAAACCTTTTAGCTTTAATGCCCTGCAAAGTATGGCCCTGGACCTGGCAAAGCAGCCCTGGGGCGGGGCACCACGCCCGCTGCCGCAGACGCTCGCAAACCTCACCCCCCAGGCGTACAACAGCATTCAGTATGATGCGGCCCACTCCCTGTGGAACGGCAGCGCAAACCGCAAACTGGATGTCCAGTTTTTCCACGTCGGGATGGGGTTTCGCCGCCGGGTGCGGATGTACGCACTGGAGCCGAAAACCCGGCAGGCGCGGGAGATTCACTTTCGCCCGGAACTGTTTAATTACCATAACGCGGGGGTCGATACCCGCCAGCTGGAAGGGCAGACCGATCTGGGGTTTGCCGGTTTTAAAGCCTTTAAAGCCCCCTCACTGGCGAGCCGCGATGTGGTCTCGTTCCTCGGGGCGAGCTATTTCCGCGCAGTAGACGACACCTGGCAGTATGGTCTGTCTGCCCGTGGTCTTGCCATTGACACCTTCGCAGACCGCCCGGAAGAGTTCCCTGACTTCACCGCCTTCTGGTTTGAAACTCCGGAGCCCCGCGACACTACTTTTACGGTCTACGCCCTGCTGGACAGCCCGAGCGTTGCCGGGGCCTATAAATTTATTATCCACTGTGAGGCGAAGCGGGTGGTAATGGAGGTGGAAAACCATCTTTATATCCGCAAAGACGTGCAGCAGCTGGGGATCGCGCCCATGACCAGCATGTTCAGCTGCGGCACCAACGAGCGGCGCATGTGCGATACCATCCACCCGCAAATTCATGACTCGGATCGCCTGGCCATGTGGCGCGGCAACGGGGAGTGGATCTGCCGCCCGCTGAACAACCCCCAGCGCCTGCAGTTCAACGCGTTTAGCGACCATACCCCCAAAGGGTTTGGCCTGCTGCAGACGGATCACGATTTTGCCTCTTATCAGGATGTGATGGGGTGGTACAATAAGCGCCCGGGTTTATGGGTGGAGCCGCGTAACGACTGGGGCAAAGGCAGCATCGGGCTGATGGAGATCCCCACCACCGGCGAAACCCTGGACAATATTGTCTGCTTCTGGCAGCCGGAAAAACCCGTCAGAGCCGGGGATACACTGAACTTCAGCTACCGCCTGTACTGGAGCGGCCAGGCGCCATTCCATACGCCGCTGGCCCGCGTACTGGCTACCCGTACCGGCATGGGCGGCTTCCCTGAGGGCTGGGCACCTGGTGAGCACTACCCGGAAAAATGGTGCCGCCGGTTTGCCATTGATTTTGTCGGCGGTGATCTGAAAGCCGCCGCGCCCAAAGGCATTGAGCCGGTGATAACCCTCTCCAGCGGTGAAGCGAAACAGATTGAAATCCTCTATGTGGAGCCGTTTGACGGCTACCGCATTCTGTTTGACTGGTATCCGACATCTGACTCAACCGATCCGGTGGAGATGCGCATGTATCTGCGCTGCCGGGGTGACGCCATCAGCGAAACCTGGCTCTACCAGTATTTCCCGCCAGCGGCAGACCAGCGAAAATATGTCGACGATCGCAAAATGCGCTAACGCACGGGCATCGGGCGGCAAGTAAAGGAGTCTGGTGTGGAAGATGAAATTATCCCGGTAGATGAGCATCTGGTGCTCTATTCGGTACATGAGCGCTTTGCCGGGGCGCTCTACGGGCTGGTGAAGCGAAATCAGGCGTGGCTACAGCAGTCAATGGACTGGCCGCGCCATGTGAACAGCGCCGAAGATATCCGTAAAACCCTGCAGGGCAACTATCTGCTGCACCATCGCGGATACGCCAAAATGTTCATTATGTATTACGATGACCAGCCCGCGGGGGTTATCTCATTTAACCAGATAGAGCCCACCAACAAGGCCGGGTGGATAGGCTACTGGCTGTCGCAGGAGCTGCAGGGGCAGGGCATTATGTCCCGCGCCCTGCAGGCGTTTATTCACCACTATGCCCGCAGCGGGCTGGTGCGGCGCTTTGCCATCAAATGCATTGTCACCAACCAGGCCAGCAACCATGTGGCCCGGCGTAATGGCTTTACGCTGGAAGGCCGCCTGGTGCAGGCGGAATACCTGAACGGGGCATTCCACGATGTCCATCTCTACGGGCGGATAATCGACGCAGAAGATCAGTAAACCCCGGGGAAGCTGCTGCGGGTGATGTGCTGCTCCCCGGCAATGATTTTACTGCCCTGCAGATGCAGGCTGTCGCCGTCAAAGGCTTCCACACAGGCGCTTTCGCCGATCTGCACATCGCCTTCAATAAACACATTCCCGGTGACTCGCGCATAGCCGCAGACAACCACATGGTTGTCCAGTTGCAGTGGCCCGCCGTTCAGCGTGGCGTGGCCACAAATTTGCACATGGTGGCACAACACACAGTTGCCGATGACAAGGGCGCTGTCATACACCCGGGTGCTGTAACGCAGGGTGGGGATCTCATCCTCCCCGTTGCCCGCCACAATACGTGCCCGCCCGTAAACCTGCGCGCTGTCGCACACCCAGACGTTATTACGGACGTTACCGTCGATAATCGCGTGATCAAAAATCCTCGCCCGGTGTTCAATAAAACCGTGGTTAACAATCGCATGGCCGCACACCTGGGCCTGGTGAACCACCCGGGAGGCCGACACCGTTGCCTGATCGGCCACCCGCAGCTGCTGGCAGTCGCTGGCGGTTAACCCGGCGACCGCCTGAATATGGCTGCCGTTCAGCACCCGGGCATTGTCGCGGATCTGGCAGGCGCCCCGCACCCGCGAATAGTGGATCCCCGCCTGGTGTGAAATTTGTGCCCGGTCACCAATTTCGCTGTTTTCAATGCAGCAGCTGTCCGTGACGATGGCGCCGTTGTATATCTGGCACGGGCCGAGGATGCGGGCGTTATCACGGATGCTCGCCCCGTTAAATATCAGGCTGTTTTGATCGTATATCCAGCTGGTGCCGTGCTGGCTCAGGCAGGTGTCGCTATCTACCCAGCCGCCGCTATCACCGGCGCGCACGTCGGCAAAATCCCGGCAGGCGATAATCTGGCGCAGCCGCAGGCGCAAGTGTTGCCCGTTGAGGGTGAGCTCAACCGGGCGAATCTGCTCGCTCAGACGATATTTATTCATGACCGGGCTCCCGCAGAAGGTCTTCGTTAACCGTAGCAGATGCGACACAGAGCAGCATGGTGATCGGGCTCACATTAGTTTAAACTGCCTCTCAAATACACTTTATCAGTTCAGCAAAAATGACCCGTTCGACAATCCCGGCGCCTACCCGGCGCAGGCTCAATCTCCCTTCAGGCTATTTCGGTATGGTGCTGGGCATCATTGGTATGGGGCAGGCGTGGCGCTATGCCGCCACCATCTGGCCGGTGCCGGAGCTGCCCGGCCTGGTGCTGGTTGGTGCGGCGGTGGTTATCTGGCTGCTGCTGGCGCTGGCCTGGCTCTCCCGGCTGTTTTTGCACTACCAGAGCATTATTGACGAGATACACCACCCGCTACAGAGCAGTTTTGTCAGCCTGTTTCCGGCCACCACCATGCTGGTGGCCATTGCCCTGGTGCCACTGAGCAGGCCGCTGAGCACCGGGATGTTTGTGGTGTCTGCCGCGGTGCAGTTGCTCTATGCGGCCTGGCAAAGCGGCGGGTTGTGGCGCGGGTCGCACCCGGCGGAAGCGACCACCCCCGGGCTCTATTTGCCAACGGTGGCGAATAACTTTATCAGCGCCATGGCCTGCGGCGCTCTGGGGTTCCATGACATTGGTATTTTATTCCTCGGGGCGGGGGTCTTCTCCTGGCTGAGCCTGGAGCCGGCTATCCTTTACCGGCTGCGCAGCCTGAATGAGATGCCCGCCCCGGTGCGGGCCTCGCTCGGGATCCAGATGGCACCGGCCTTTGTGGCCTGTAGCGCCTGGCTGAGTGTGAACAGCGGCCAGGTAGATGTGTTCGCCAAAATGCTATTCGGCTATGGTCTGCTGCAGTTGCTGTTTATGATCCGGCTGTTTCCCTGGTACAGCGCCAACCCGTTTAACGCCGGGTTCTGGAGCTTTTCGTTCGGGGTCTCCTCCCTTGCGGCCACGGCGCTGCACCTGGGGCACAGTGCGCCGGGCGGCGCTTTAGCCTGGATTGCCGTGCCGCTGTTTATCTTCGCGGCGGCCATTATCGGGGTACTGATTCTGCGCACCCTGGTGCTGCTGGTGCAGGGCAAACTTATTGTAACGACTCAGGTGCCAACCGGCGCCACATGTAAGGAGCGCGAATGACTGTGCGTGATGAAAATTACTTTACCGGGAAATACGGCCTGACCCGTACCCATTCCGAAGTGCTCAGTGCGATGAAATATATCCACACCGGTAAGGCGCTGGATCTCGGCTGCGGCAACGGGCGCAACAGCCTGTATCTGGCCGCCCGTGGTTTTGAGGTGCAAGCCTGGGATCGTAACCCCATGAGCGTGGAAAACCTGGCGCGCATTGCCGCCGGGGAAGGGCTGGAAAATTTACACTCCGGCGTGGCGGACTTAAACGCCCTGCGTCTGGACGGGCAGTGGGATCTGGTGCTCTCAACGGTGGTGATGATGTTCCTGGAGCCGGCCACCATACCGGGGCTTATCGGCGATATGCAGCGGGTTACCGCACCCGGGGGCTATAACCTGATTGTCTCCGCCATGGATACGGACGACTACCCGTGCAGTGTCGGCTTCCCGTTTACCTTCCGTCGCGGTGAACTGAGCGACTACTACACCGGCTGGGAGCTGGTGAAATACAATGAAGATCCCGGCGAACTGCACCGCACAGACGCAGACGGCAACCGGATAAAACTGCGCTTTGCCACGCTGCTGGCCCGCAAACCGGCCTGAGATACGCAGCAAAGCTGACGTTATCTGCCCACCGGGGGCTTTCTGAATAGCGCGCTTATGACTACAATAAGCGCCTTTCAGCCAGCCCGGACACCCTTAACAATGCGCCAGCGTTCTCATCTTGAATTACTCAGCCCGGCCCGTGATACGGCCATTGCCCGCGAAGCTATCCTGCACGGGGCCGATGCGGTTTACATCGGCGGGCCCGGTTTCGGGGCCCGGCATAATGCCGGAAACAGTTTGCAGGATCTGGCGCAGCTGGTGCCTTTTGCCCACCGCTACGGGGCGCGTGTTTTTGTCACCCTGAATACCATCCTCCACGACAACGAGCTGGAGCCTGCCCGTCAGCTGATTCACCAGCTCTACCAGGCCGGGGTGGATGCCCTGATCGTGCAGGATATGGGCATACTGGAGCTGGATATCCCCCCCATTGAGCTGCACGCCAGCACCCAGTGTGATATCCGCAGTGTGGAAAAAGCGCGCTTTTTGTCCGATGTGGGCTTCTCACAGATTGTGCTGGCCAGGGAGCTGGATCTCGGCCAGATCAGAACCATCCATGACAATGTGGATGCGACCATCGAATTTTTCATCCACGGTGCCCTGTGCGTGGCCTATTCCGGGCAGTGCTATATCTCCCACGCCCAGACCGGGCGCAGCGCCAACCGGGGTGACTGCTCCCAGGCCTGCCGCTTGCCCTATACGCTAAAAGACGATCAGGGCCGGGTCGTGGCCTATGAAAAGCACCTGTTATCGATGAAAGATAACGATCAGAGCGCCAACCTTGAAGCGCTGATTGATGCGGGTGTCCGCTCCTTCAAAATTGAAGGGCGCTACAAAGACATGAGCTATGTGAAAAATATCACCGCCATGTACCGCCAGCTGCTGGATGGCATTCTCGAGCAGCGCAGCGACTTGTGCCGGGCCTCGGCGGGCCGCACGGAGCACTTTTTTATCCCCTCGCCGGACAAAACCTTCCACCGGGGCAGTACGGACTATTTTATCCACGGTCGCCAGGGCAATATTGGCGCCTTTGACTCGCCTAAATTTGTCGGCCTGCCGGTCGGAGAGGTGCTGCGGGTCGCAGGCGATCATCTGGATGTCCGCACCCGGGAGCCGCTGGCAAACGGCGACGGGCTCAATGTGCTGATCAAGCGCGATATTGTCGGCTTTCGGGCGAATACAGTAGAGAAAACCGCCGCAGACAGCTACCGGATCTGGCCTAACGAGATGCCCGCCGCGCTGCAAAAACTGCGCCCGCACCATGTGCTCAACCGCAACCTCGACCACCACTGGCAGCAGGCGCTGCTGAAAACCTCCAGCGAGCGGCGTATCGCGGTGGATCTGACCCTCGGCGGCTGGCAGGAGCAACTGATACTGACGGCTACCAGTGAAGACGGGGTCAGCGTGACCCGGTATCTGGAAGGGGACTTTGGCCCGGCCAGCAAGCCGGAGAAAGCCGCAGAGGCACTGCGGGACGGGTTATCCCGCCTGGGCCAGACCCTGTATTACCCCCGGGAGGTCAGCATCGCGTTACCGGGGGTGCTCTTTGTGCCCGGCAGCCTGCTTAATCAGCTGCGACGCGACACGATTGCCGCCCTGGATGACGCCCGGCTGGCGGCCTGGACGCGGGGGCAGCGCAAGCCGGTCAGCACCCCGGCACCGTTATTCCCGCAAACCCACCTCACGTTCCTGGCGAATGTCTATAACCAGAAAGCCCGGGCGTTCTATGAACGTTACGGTGTCACTATGATTGACGCGGCCTATGAAGCACACCAGGAAAAAGATGAGGTGCCGGTGATGATCACCAAACACTGCCTGCGTTTTGCGTTTAATATGTGCCCGAAACAGGCCAAAGGCATCAAAGAGGTGAAAGCCTGGCGCGCCACGCCGATGCAGCTGGTGCACCAGGACGAGGTCCTGACCCTGAAATTTGACTGCAAGCCCTGTGAGATGCACGTGATAGGCAAAATCAAAAACCACATACTGAAGATGCCGCTTCCCGGAAGTGTGGTGGCCTCGATTACGCCAGAAGAGCTGGTCAAAACTCTGCCCGGGAAACGCCGTTAACGCTGCCTGATATGGCTGACAAAGAAGGGAAAACGCCCTGTTTTCCCTCTTTGTCGCAGGCCGGTAAACCCCCGTTCCGCCAGGACGTTAGGAAAATGTTTTAAATGTTACGCATTGAATTATAAAAATATAATTTCATGCTTTTAAGGCGGATAAGGTTTTTAAGTGTGACCAGGATCTACTATCATAGCCCGCAACTGTTGCCGGTATTCATTATTTTTGCCGGATGTTTTTGTTCCGCTTTTGTCTTCTGCACGGGTTTATGGGCCCCTCCGTATTTATGGCTAGCCTGATTGATATCACGACAACCTGGCTTTACTTCCTCAAAACCGGGCTGGTTATCCTGCTGCTGTTGCTGCTGCTCAACGGGCTCGACGATCTGGTTATTGATATTTTTTACTGGCTGCGCAAAAGCTGCCGCAGCGGTATTTCCCGGCCGGTGCCATTCCCGGCGGCGGAAGCCTCGCGTGAGAAACCGCTGGCTATCCTGATCCCCGCCTGGCAGGAGGCGGGTGTCATTGGCCGGATGATACGCCTGGCAACCCGGGAGCTGGACTACGAAAACTACCATATCTTTGTCGGCACCTATCAGGACGATCTGGCCACCTCGCAGGAGGTGAAGGAAGCCTGCGCCGGTTACTCCAATGTTCACCATGTGGTGTGCGTGCCCAACGTGCAGGCCTCTAAAGCCGCCTGCCTGAATAGCCTGCTTGAAGCGGTGTTCGGCTTTGAGCGCCAGGCGAGCTTCACCTTCACCGGGTTTGTCTTTCACGATGCCCAGGACGTGGTCATGGGGCCGGAGCTCCGGCTGTTCAGCCAGTTGGTGAGCTACCACGATGTGGTGCGCATTCCCATCTACCCCTATGAGCGCCCCTGGTACAAGTTCAGCGGGCTGAGCTATGTGGATAAATTTGCCGAGCTTCAGGGCAAGCGCCTGCCGGTGCGCGCCGCACTTACCGGCCAGGTCACCCGTACCGGTGCCGGTTGCTGTATCAGCCGCCGGGCGCTGATGGTGCTGCTGGAAGAGGGCGACGGCGTGGCCTTTAACGTCAACAGCATGGCGGTGGATTATGAAACCGGTTTTATTCTGCGCCGCCGCGGGATCAAGGGCATATTCTGCCGGATGAAGGTCTCCGACTGCGGGGACTATTTTGTGCCGGTGGGGTTCCGGGCCCATTTGCGCGACATTGTATGTGTGCGCCGCTACCTGCCGGATACCTTCGCCGCCACGGTACGCCAGAAGGCGCGCTGGAACAGCAGTGTGGCGCTCCAGGGGTATAACCAGCTGCGCTGGGGCCACCACCTGAAGGACAACTATTTTCTCTGGCGCGATCGTAAAGGCGGGCTTATCAGCGTGCTCTCGGTGCTGATCGCGCTGTGCGTGTTCCAGCTTGGTGCGGTCTGGCTGTATGAGCATACCGCCGCAGATCCCTGGCATTTCCTCGGGATATTTTCCGCCAGCCATCTGCTGGCGGGGTTGCTGATGGCAAATGCCATCCTGCTGGTGCACCGGATCATTCAGCGGGCGCTGTTTGTGGCGGCGGCTTACGGGCCGGGTATGGGGGCTGGCAGTATTTTGCGGCTCTTCTGGAGCCTGGTGCTCAGCGTCTCCTCCTGGGTGTATGCCATCTGGCTCTTTATGTTCGACAGCAATATGCACAACTGGATCCGCGCCAAAAGCCACCACGCTTTCCCGGCATCGCTTGTGCCGCGCAACCATGCGCCGCCTGTCGGGCAGATTCTGATAGCCCAGGGGGTGCTTAGCGCCGCCGGGCTGGAAGAGGCCATGGCCCGGCGCATCAACGGGGTGCGGCTGGGAAGAAGCATGGTGCGCCAGGGGACCATCACCCCGTGGCAGCTGGCCTGTGCGCTGGCCAGCCAGGCCGGGCTCCAGGCGGAGGCGGTAGACTGCCGTAAGCTGGACCCGGCGATGATTGCCCGGCTACCGGCCCGGATTGCGCTGCACTATGCGGTGCTGCCCTGGCGCCTTGAGGGGGATAAACTGATTGTTGCCCGGGAAAGCCCGCTGGATCCGGTTTCGCTCTCCGCCCTGGAGCGCAAAATCGGCGTGCCGATTGCGTGCGTTATCGCCCCCTGCGGCGAGGTGGTAGTAGGGTTGCGCCGCTGGTACAGCCACCACCGGATCGACCAGTATGCCTGTGTGGTGCGGGCCGTTGAGATGGGCCTGTTCAGCCCCGGGCGCGGTGAGCAGCTCTGGCAGCAGTATGTCTCCGGGCAGATTTTATTTGCCGAAGTGCTGATAAGCCAGGCGTGGATAGATCCTTCCGTGCTCCACGCCATGTTGCTGCGCTATGAGCACAGCGACCTGATGTTTGGTGAGTTTCTGGTGGAAGAAAACGTGGTCAGTGAAGAGGCGGTGGCCAGTGCATTGCGGCGCCAGCGCCAGTTGCAGCCGACAATGGAAGGGCTGTTCAGCCAGATGGGGATAAACCACCTGATGTTTGCCGCGTTAAATGCAGGTGCCGCCTGATGCGCATCCTGGCTATCCTGCTGCTGTGGTGCGTGGTTACCGGTGTCCGGGCGCAGACCCCGCCACCGTTACTGCCCCCCGGGCTGAGCGACTACCAGCAGTTCCGGGTCTATCCGTGGCTGGTGCGTGCCCGGGATGCGCAGGCGCGCGGTGATCACCCGGCGGCGCTTGAAAGCTACCGCCACGCTTACCGGCTGGCGTCTGATAATGTCGATCTCGCCCTGAGGGTGGCCCGGGCCTGGCACCAGGCCGGTCATGACGGTAAAGCGCGCCAGGTGTTGCGCCACCAGCTGCGCCAGCACCCGGACGATCCGCGCCTGCAGGCCGCGCTGGAAGAGCTGCCCCTGCATATGCCGGAAGTCCACACCCGGGATCGCCTGGTGCGCTGGCAGGCGGGCTGTGAGCGCTCGCCGGACAAGCGCTGCCTGGAGTCGGTGGCCCGTAAAGCTATTGAGATAGGCGCACTGGATATCGCCTGGCAGGTGATCAACCACCCGGCGCTGATTAACGGCCTGCCGGGAAGGGATCTGCTGGCCCGGCTGTCTCAGGTGGCGATTGAGCAGGGCAACTGGGGCCTGGCGGATAACTGTTTTTCGTCCATGGATCACCGGGCCACGCTGACCCCGGAGCAGTACGAACAGTGGTTTCGTATACTGCAGCTGCTGGGCAATGACCGGGGGATCCTGGATTTGCAGGCCCAGGGGGTGATGAATACCCCGAAAATGCAGCTGGAGTACGCCCAGTCGCTGGCGAGCCGCGCCGAAAAAGCCAAACTGGCGGACTATCTGGAAAGCCATTTCCCGGTGTTCAGCGATCGTAAAAACGAGCATGCGTGGATACAGCTTATCTATCGCGGTGCCCGCCACCCGGTACAGCAGGCCAGGGCATACCGCGCCGCCCTGAAGAAAGCGCACCAGAAGGAAAAACATCCCCGGGCGCACTGATGTGCGGGGGCGGTTTTTTTGTTATAATCAGCGGCACATTTTGTAATCAATATGATCAATATATGAGCCGTCACGATCCCGCGTTTATCGAACAAAAAATTGCCTATTCAGAAAGCCGCATTGCCAAAGTTGTCTTTCCCCCCACTATTAACCACCACTCCACGCTGTTTGGCGGGGCGGCGCTGGCCTGGATGGATGAAGTATCGTTTATCACCGCCACCCGTTTCTGCCGCAAGCGCCTGGTGACCGTCTCTACCGAAAAAATTAATTTCCAGACCCCGATCCCTTCCGGCTCCATTGTTGAGCTGGTGGGGCGGGTGAGCCGGGTGGGAAACACCAGCCTGACTGTGACCGTGACCGTTTTCCTGGAAAGCATGTACCAGGACGGCAGCGAAGCGGTGATCAACGGGCAGTTTAACTTCGTGGCCGTGGACGATAACGGCAAATCAACGCCGCTGTTTGACTAAACACACGACCATTGGTGACACTGTCACCGCTACCGGAGGGGAAAATGGAAAACAGACTGGAGACCGAACGCCTGCTGCTGCGCCGCTGGACACCGGATGACGCCCCGGCATTTGCCCGCCTTAACGGCGATGCCCGGGTGATGCGCCATTTCCCCGCCGTTTTGACGGCGGTGCAAAGTGATGCGGTCCTGGCGCGGTTTATGGAGCACTGGGAGATCCACGGCTGGGGCCCCTGGGCGCTGGAGTCCCGTGATAACCAGCAACTGTGTGGGGTGGTGGGCCTTGCGGTTCCGGCACACCCGCTGCCGTTTTCCCCCTGTGTGGAGATTTTCTGGCGCCTGGCCGCCGATCACTGGGGGCAGGGGCTGGCCCCGGAGGCAGCCAGTGCGGTACTGCGCCAGGGGTTCGACACCCTGGGGCTGGATGAGATTGTCGCGTTTACCACGCCGGATAACCGCCAGTCCCGGCGGGTGATGGAAAAACTGCAAATGCGCCCCGACGGGGAATTTATGCACCCGGCGCTCCCTGCCGGGCACCCCCTGTGCCGCCATGTTCTTTACCGCCTGGCCCGCGCCCGCTGGCAGGCGATGCAGCCGCACGGCTGAGCCAGCTCCCTCTCACGCCCCCCGTACCCATAGGAAATAGTGATACCGGCTATTTTCTGTGGCGGATTACCTACACTGTAAACGACCCGCCTGCAATCACCCCGGGGTGCTGCACCACGCGGTGAGCGATACGTCACATAATTGTTAAAGATATGTAGCAAATAAAAATCTCAGGCTACTGTTGATCTCAGGGGAAATTATTTTCAGGCCAGGGGGGCCTCATTGATAATTTTTAAGACAGGAGCTCCACCGCTATGCGTAAGTACGCCGCCGCACACGCCCTCACTGTGTTTTGCCTCACCGTGTCTGTGGCCCAGGCCGCCGGGCTGACAAGCCTTGCTGAACAGGGCGAAGGCCAGCTGGATATAGTGACCTGGCCCGGGTATATCGAACGGGGCCAGACCGATAAAAATTACGACTGGGTCACCCCCTTTGAGCAGCAGACCGGCTGCAAAGTGAATATCAAAACCGCCGCCACCTCAGATGAGATGGTCAGCCTGATGGCCCGTGGCGGGTACGATCTGGTGACCGCCTCCGGGGATGCGTCGCTGCGCCTGATTATGGGTAAACGGGTTCAGCCGGTGAACACCGCCCTGATCCCGAACTGGAAAAATGTCGACCCGCGCATGGTCAATGCCCCCTGGTATACCGTGGCCGGGAACGTCTACGGCACCCCCTACCAGTGGGGGCCAAACCTGCTGATGTACAACACTAAAACCTTCCCCGTAGCGCCAGACAGCTGGAGCGTGGTGTTTGTGAAGCAAAACCTGGCCGACGGTAAGTCGAACCAGGGGCGGGTGCAGGCCTATGACGGCCCCATCTACATTGCCGACGCGGCCCTGTTTGTCAAAGCCACCCAACCGCAACTGGGGATTGACGATCCCTACCAGCTTACCGAACCGCAGTACCAGGCGGTGCTGAAAGTGCTGCGTGACCAGCATGGGCTGATCCACCGCTACTGGCATGATGCCACCGTCCAGATGAGCGACTTTAAAAATGAAGGGGTGGTGGCCTCCGGCTCCTGGCCGTATCAGGCCAATGCCCTGAAAGGCGAAGGCCAGCCGGTCGCGACCGTGGTACCTGAAGAGGGGGTGACCGGCTGGGCCGACACCACCATGCTGCATGCGCAGGCAAAACACCCGGTATGTGCCTACAAGTGGATGAACTGGACCCTGGAGCCGAAAGTGCAGGGGGATGTCGCCGCCTGGTTTGGCTCGCTGCCGGCGGTTCCCCAGGGCTGCAAGGCCAGCAAACTGCTCGGGGATAAAGGCTGTGAAACCAACGGCTACAACCAGTTTGCGAAGATCCATTTCTGGAAAACGCCGGTGGCAGAAGGGGGAAAATATGTCCCTTACAGCCGCTGGACCCAGGACTACATTGCCATTATGGGCGGCCGTTGAGGCCCGGGGTGACCTATGACCTGTGCTGTGGAGTTTAATCAGGTAACCCGCCGTTACGGCGATGTGTGCGCGGTGGATAATGTCAGCATTACTATCCGCGACGGGGAGTTCTTCTCGATGCTCGGGCCTTCTGGCTCGGGCAAAACCACCTGCCTGCGCCTGGTGGCCGGTTTTGACCTGCCCACCAGCGGCACGATTCATATTCTCGGCCAGCAGGCCGGGAACCTGCCGCCCTATCAGCGCGATGTGAATACCGTATTCCAGGACTACGCCCTGTTCCCCCATATGTCGGTGCTGGAGAACGTGGCCTATGGCCTGATGGTGAAGGGGGTCTCCCGGGCGGAACGCCAGGCGAAGGCCAGCCGTGCCCTGGAG
Organism: Shimwellia blattae DSM 4481 = NBRC 105725; assembly: GCF_000262305.1. NCBI lineage: Bacteria > Pseudomonadati > Pseudomonadota > Gammaproteobacteria > Enterobacterales > Enterobacteriaceae > Shimwellia > Shimwellia blattae. The sequence goes on along the minus strand of NC_017910.1, from coordinate 2,092,955 downwards.
CGGGTGGCGCTCGGGAACATGGCGCAGCGTAAACCGGCCCAGCTCTCCGGGGGCCAGCGCCAGCGGGTGGCCCTTGCCAGAGCACTGGTGAACCAGCCGCGGGTTCTGCTGCTGGATGAGCCGCTGGGGGCGCTGGATCTCAAACTGCGTGAACAGATGCAGGGGGAGCTTAAAAGCCTGCAGCGTGAGCTGGGGATCACCTTTATTTTTGTTACCCACGATCAGAGCGAGGCCCTGTCCATGTCGGACCGGGTAGCGGTATTTAACAACGGGCGTATTGAGCAGGTTGATGCGCCGCGCCAGCTTTACAGCCGCCCGCGCACGGCATTTGTGGCGGCGTTTGTCGGCACCTCGAATGTGCTGGCCGGCCATGTGGCCGGGGAGCCCGCCATGGGTGACCGGCTGTTTGCCCTGCGCCCGGAGCATATTCGCCTCGACGGGCAGGCGGCCATTGCGGCCCGGGGGCAGATTCGCCAGATTCAGTATCAGGGGGCGGCCACGCGCCTTGAGCTGGCGCTGGAAGGGGGTGAAAAATTACTGGTATCCGTGCCGGATCAGCAGTGGAGCCCGTACTCCCCGGCCATTGGCCAGTGGATTGAGGTCTCCTGGCCCCGGGAGGCCATGGTAGCCCTTGAGGCGGGAGGGTGAAATGGTACTGGGAATAACCCCCACGCAGTTACCGGTAAACCCGGTACGCCGCTTCAGCACCTGGCTGTGGCGGCACCCGAATTACTGGCTGTGCCTGCTGCTGATCCCGCCGCTGATGTGGTTCGGTATTTTGTATCTCGGGTCGCTTTTTACTCTGTTGTTGCAGGGGTTCTATACCTTTGACGACTTCACCATGACGGTTATCCCTGATCTTACCCTGAACAACTTCCGGGCGCTGTTCAGCCCGGGTAATGATGACATTATCGTGCGTACCCTGGTGATGGCGCTGGCGGTGACCCTTGCCTGTGCGCTGATTGCCTTTCCCATGGCCTGGTATATGGCGCGCTACGCCCGCGGGCGCTGGAAGGCGTTTTTCTATGTGGCGGTAATGCTGCCCATGTGGGCCAGCTATATTGTCAAAGCCTACGCCTGGACGCTGATCCTCTCCCGGGACGGGGTCGCCCAGTGGTTTATCAGCCATCTGGGGCTGATGCCGCTGCTCAGTGCCCTGCTGAGTGTGCCGGGGATTGGCGGCAACACCCTGTCCACCTCCGGGCTCGGGCGTTTTATGGTGTTTGTCTATATCTGGCTGCCGTTTATGATCCTGCCGGTACAGGCGGCCCTGGAGCGGCTTTCCCCCTCGTTATTGCAGGCGTCGGCCGATCTGGGTGCCCGCCCGGCCCAGACCCTGCGCCATGTGGTGTTGCCGCTGGCGATCCCGGGGATAGCCGCCGGTTCTGTCTTTACCTTTTCCCTGACCCTGGGGGATTTTATTATCCCGCAGCTGGTGGGGCCGCCGGGGTATTTCATCGGCAATATGGTGTATGCCCAGCAGGGCGCTATCGGCAATATGCCCATGGCCGCCGCCTTTACCCTGGTTCCCGTGGTGCTGATCACGGCCTGGCTGCTGCTGGTTAAACGCTGGGGGGCCTTCGATGCGCTATGATCGCTCCCCGTTATTACTGCGTCTGGCCACCTGGGGCGGACTGCTGTTTTTGCACTTCCCGGTGCTGATTATCGGCCTGTATGCCTTCAGCCAGGAGGATGCGGCCTTCAGCTTTCCGCCCTCCGGGCTGACCACCCACTGGTTTACAGACGCCGCCGGGCGCAGCGATATTTTTGCCGCCCTGGCCCTGTCGCTGAAAATTGCCCTGCTGGCGACACTGCTGGCGCTGGTGCTGGGCTCAATGGCCGCCGCTGCCCTGTGGCGCCGCGACTTTTTTGGCAAAAACAGCCTCTCTTTGCTGCTGATACTGCCCCTGACCATCCCGGGCATTATTACCGGTATCGCTTTACTGACCGCCTTTCGCCAGCTCGGGCTGGAGCCCGGGTTTCTCACTATCGTGGTGGGGCACGCCACGTTCTGTGTGGTGATTGTCTTTAATAACGTGATAGCCCGCATGCGGCGCATTGCCTGGAGCCAGGTGGAGGCGTCCATGGATCTGGGGGCCGATGGCTGGCAGACCTTTCGCTATATCGTGCTGCCGAATTTGCGCTCCGCGCTGCTGGCCGGTGGAATGCTCGCCTTCGCGCTGTCATTTGATGAAATCATCGTGACCACCTTTACCGCCGGGCACGAACGAACCCTGCCGCTGTGGCTGCTTAACCAACTGGGGCGGCCGCGGGATGTGCCGGTCACTAACGTGGTGGCGCTACTGGTGATGCTGGTGACAACAATACCGATTTTAGGGGCCTGGTGGCTGACGCGGGATGGCGACAGCGTAGCGGGCAGTGAAAAATAGACAACGCAGTACAACATAACGCAACACAACACAACAAGGTGACAAAATGCAGAGCCAACAACTAATTAATGGTCAACTGGTAGCCGGGCTGGGTGAGTCAATCCCGGTGTACAATCCGTCGACCGGTGAGGTGATCATTAACGTAGCGGAAGCCACAACTGCGCAGGTTAACGATGCGGTAGAAGCGGCCGATGCCGCCTTCGCCAGCTGGCGCCTGACCACGCCGAAAGAGCGCGCCGGGTTGCTGCTGAAACTGGCGGATGCCATTGAAGCCAACGGGGAAGAGCTTGCCCGCCTGGAGTCGCTTAACTGCGGCAAGCCTTACCATGCGGTACTGGGGGATGAACTGCCGGCGATTGTGGATGTTTTCCGCTTTTTTGCCGGGGCAACCCGCTGCCTGCACGGTCTGGCCGCCGGGGAGTATCTGGCGGAGCACACCTCGATGATCCGCCGCGATCCGGTCGGGGTGGTGGCCTCCATTGCCCCCTGGAACTACCCGCTGATGATGGTGGCCTGGAAACTGGGCCCGGCGCTGGCGACCGGTAACTGCGTGGTGCTGAAGCCCTCAGAAATCACCCCGCTGACCGCGTTCAAACTGGCGGAGCTGGTAAAAGATATCTTCCCGGCCGGGGTGGTGAATATTCTGTTTGGCCGCGGGCCGCAGGTGGGCGATCCGCTGACCAGCCACCCGAAAGTGCGGATGGTCTCCCTGACCGGCTCCGTTGCCACGGGCCAGCATATTGTCCGTAATTCGGCCAATACCATGAAGCGCACCCATATGGAGCTGGGCGGTAAAGCGCCGGTTATCGTCTTTGACGATGCAGACCTGGACGCGGTGGTAGACGGGATCCGTATCTTCGGGTTCTACAACGCCGGGCAGGATTGTACGGCGGCCTGCCGTATCTACGCCCAGAAAGGCATTTACGATAAGCTGGTGGCGCGCCTGGCCCAGGCGGTATCGACCCTGAAATATGGCCAGCCCGATGATGAAACCACCGAACTGGGGCCGCTGAGCTCTCTGGCGCATCTGGAGCGGGTGAGCAAAGCCGTGGAGGCCGCAAAAGCTCTGCCGCATATCCAGGTGGCGACCGGGGGCAACAAGGTGCCGGGGGGCGGTTACTTCTTCCAGCCTACGGTACTGGCCGGGGCACGCCAGGAGGATGATATTGTCCAGCGCGAGGTGTTTGGCCCGGTGGTCAGCATCACCCCCTTTAACGACGAAGCCCAGGCGCTGGCTTACGCCAACGACTCCCAGTACGGGCTGGCGTCATCCGTCTGGACCCGGGATGTTGGCCGGGCGCACCGGCTCAGCGCACAGCTGCAATATGGCTGCACCTGGGTGAATACCCACTTTACGCTGGTCAGTGAAATGCCCCACGGCGGCCAGAAGATGTCTGGCTACGGGAAAGATATGTCGATGTATGGCCTGGAAGATTACACCGTGGTGCGCCACGTGATGATCAAACACGCCTGATAACCCCACAGGCGCTGCCAGAGCGGCAGCGCCTGTGGCTGCTCAGCACCGAGGGCGGTGTGGCGGAGAAATATGTTACCCTTAGCAGCAGCGAAAAAGGAGGGCATATGGACTATCGCAATCATCCGCTTTTCCCGGAAATGTGCCGGGTTATTGGTCAGGTGGTACTGGAAATTCATGAATTTGGCCTGGCGCCAAAATCGCTGGTGATTGCCGGAATGCTGCGCACCACCCTGGCAGGAAAGCAGCATCAGCTGGCGCCGGAGACCCGCGCCGCCATGGAGATGGCCATTACGTTAATGGCACCACCCCCGGATGAGGCACCGTAACGGGGGCGATACCGACGGTTACTGCTGGTTGCCGTCGTGTTTTTTATAGAGCACGCGATCCAGACGCATAAACATACCTATCAGGGCTGCAACAATAATAGTGAGCCCGATAGCCTGCAGCCATTCATTATTACTCATTGTATTCTCCCTTTCAGGTGGTTAATTACAGGGCGCGTTGGGTTTATTAGCGAAATAAAGCATGAAAAGACATGCAATGAACGCACTTGTTAATAACAGCGCCGGTTAAATAATTATAGTAAGGAACAGGCGGGGGGAAACATTAACAGCAAATATTTTTTTGTTGCTGATTCTGCATCCGCCACTGTTGCCATTGTGCTGTCATCGCCCGGTAACCGCTGGCGGTGTTAGGAAATGCACAATGACCACTGCCGATTTTAATAATTAACTGGTTGGCATTGATAATAAATTTCATATCCACCTCAGCAGAATAAAAGGACGGGTGATACAGCGGAATGTTATTTTTATATCACCGGCATAAAAAATGGCTATAGGCAGAAAATGGCAAAAAAATTAATGTCAGCTAAAAAAGCTGGCGTAACAAACGGTTAAGAATGACAGGCTGCCGCTATTGGTTTGATATGTTTAACCCGCTGGTACAAATAATGAATATCATTAAACTGTTTGCGGTCACCGGCAGAGCAGCTGCCTGCCGGCGCCGGAATTAGCCCGCCTCAGGCGCCTGGCGTGTGCCGCCAAGCCCGCTACGCACATCATACCCCGTCGGCGACTGGTGGATGCGTAAATCAAACTCGTCAATAATGGCCAGGATATGGTCGAAGATATCCGACTGAATAGCTTCATATTCCAGCCAGACGACCGTATTGGTAAAGGCGTAAATCTCCACCGGTAACCCGCTGACACCGGGCTCCAGCTGGCGCACCATCAGGGTCATATCCTTGCGGATACGCGGGTGGTTACGCAAATACTCGGTAAGGTAGACCCGGAAGGTGCCAATATTGGTTAAGCGGCGCTGATTGATGCCCTCGTCATTCTGCCCGTGGTTCCAGGCATTAATTTCTTTGCGCCGCTCTTCCAGATAGGGCTTCAGCAGCCGCGAGCGGATCAGTTTTTGCTCCTGCTGCGGGCTCAGAAAATGAATACTGGCGGTATCAATATTAATGCTGCGCTTGATTCTCCGGCCGCCAGACTGCGACATGCCGCTCCAGTTTTTAAAGGCGTCCGAGACCAGGGAATATGTCGGGATGGTGGTAATGGTATTATCCCAGTTGCGTACTTTGACCGTTGTCAGCCCGATATCGGTGACTGCGCCATCGGCCCCGTATTTCGGCATTTCCAGCCAGTCCCCCAGGCGCAGCATGTTATTTGCCGACAGCTGGATCCCGGCAACCAGGCCGAGAATCGGATCTTTAAACACCAGCATCAGCACTGCGGCCATGGCCCCCAGGCCGCTGATTAAAATCGCCGGGGATTTACCAATCAGCAGTGAAATCATCAGGATACCGACCACAATGGCAGACAGGAGCTTCACCCCCTGAATAATGCCTTTAAGCGGCAGATGCGACGCCACCGGATATTTTACGGATAACTGGTAAATCACATCCAGCAGCGAGAAAAAAGAGAGCAGGGCATACAGCATAATCCACAGTTGGGCGATGGTCACAATAATGACGGCGGTTTCACTGTCTTTATGGAGCCACAACACACACTGCAACTGGACAATTATCCCCTGAAGCATAAATGCCAGCCGCTGGAAAAGTTTATTCTGGGTGATTATCTGCAACCATAAATGGCTACTGGCGGCGGCGCGTTTTTCAAAGGCCCGCAACACAATGCGGTGTAAAATAAAATGCACTACAACAGCGGTCAGAATAATAATACCGAGAATGGCGACCAGTGAGGTGGTGTGATTAATACTGATACCGTATTCATTAAAGAGCGAAATCAATTCCTGCATGTGTTCTCCTTGTTAAATCAGTTAACATGATGCCTGTGGCACCCGATGATTGCAATAAAACAGCCGGACGATAATTTTTTAGCTATCAGTAAAATATCGGCGGCTATAGCGGTACAATTGCCGGAGCAGTTTTGCCCAATGAACGCGACGCCGGGCGGAGGATGGTCTGAGCCCGGCCACCACGGAGGTTATATGTCTCACTTTGATGATGTGAAAGTACAGGTAGATGCGGCCCTGCAGGAGAATGTGATTGCGCATATGAACGAATTACTGGTAGCGCTGAGCGACGACGACCAGCTCTCGCGCGAACAGCGCTATCAGCAGCAGCAACGGCTGCGGGTGGCCGTTGCCCATCACGGAAAATCTGAGCGTGAAGACGCCCGCGCCCCGGAAGATGAACGCCGGGAGCACCTGACCCGCGGCGGTAAAATCGCCTGACGGCAGGGCGGATTTATGCGCTGGCCTCCGGGGGCTGGCGCTGATCCAGCTGTAGCTGCATAAATGTCAGATCCAGCCAGCGGCCAAATTTGGTGCCTACCTGGGGCATCTGGCCGGTGACGCTAAAGCCCAGCTTGTGGTGCAGATGTACCGAACCAAGATTGCCGGACTCAATACCGGCAATCATCACGTGTACTCCCTGCTGGCGGGCGATGCCGATAAGCGCCGCCAGCAGTTGGCGGCCAACCCCTTTGCCCTGGTGTTCCGGGTGCACATAGACTGAGTGCTCCACCGTATGGCGGTAGCCCTCAAAAGCGCGCCAGTCGGCGTAGGAGGCATACCCGATAACCTGGCCGTCCTGCTCGGCAACCAGCACCGGGAAGCGGCGTGCGGTGCGCGCATCCATCCAGGCGATGCGGTTGTCGCTGTCCACGGTGCTGTCGTTCCACACGGCGGCGGTAAAACGCACCGCGTGGTTGTAAATCTCCGCAATGGCCGCACAGTCGTGGTGATGCGCCTGGCGAATATTCATCTTGCTTCCGTCCTTTTGTTCAATATAGTGTCGATATGAATAATATAATCGACACATTAAATCAACGTATTGCCAGCCGGATCCGTACTGAACGTGAATCCCGGGGCTGGTCAGTGGCTGAGCTTGCCGGGCGGGCAGGGGTCTCCCGGGGGATGATCCACAAAATTGAACGGGCCGAAAGTAGCCCTACCGCCACCCTGCTGGGGCGCATTTCCGGCGCCTTCGGCATCAGCATGTCGACCCTGATTGCCCGGGCAGAAATGCCCGCAGGACAGCTGCTGCGCTATCACGACCAGCCCCTGTGGCAGGATCCGCAAAGCGGGTATCTGCGCCGCCACCTCTCCCCGCACAGCGATATTCCGCTGGATCTGGTGCATATTACGCTGCCGCCGGGCAGCGAGATCCCGATGCCCGCCGCCAGCTACCATAACGCCCGCCAGCTTATCTGGGTACAGGAGGGGGCGCTTATCTTCCGGGAAGGGAGCCACGAGCACCATATGGCGCCCGGGGATTGCCTGGCCCTGGGGCCCCCGGATGACTGTGTGTTTATCAATCGCAGCAGTGCGCCCTGCCAGTATGTGGTGGTACGGCTGAATCCGCAGGGGGCGAGACGCGCTGCCACAAGCGGAGAACCAGGCTATAACTAAACAAAGCCCGCAGGATACTGATTATGCACTTTTCACGCGAAGCCTATCTGGCACGGATTGGATATCAGGGAGAGGTTGCCGCAGACCTGGCAACCCTGAAGGCGCTGCATTTGCACCACTGCTGCGCGATTGCGTTTGAAAATCTCGATGTGTTACTGGGCCGGGAGATCTCCGTCGATCCCGGGCAGATCTTCAGCAAGCTGGTTACCGCCGGGCGCGGAGGCTATTGCTATGAGCAAAACGGCCTGTTTGAGCAGGCGCTGGCGGATATCGGTTTTGAGGTCCGGGGGCTGAATGCCCGGGTGCTGGTCTCCCAGCCGCTGGATATGCCCGGGCGCACCCACCGCCTGAACCTGGTCGAGCTGAACGGCAGCCGCTGGATTGCCGATGTGGGGTTCGGTGGCGCCACGCTGACAGCCCCGCTGCGCCTGGATGACACCACCATCCAGGCCACCCCCCACGGGCGTTACCGGCTGGGGCGCTCGGGGGCGGATTTTGTGCTGTTTGTGGCCTGTGGTGGCCAGTGGCACGCGCAGTACCGTTTCGACACCACGCGCCTGTACCCGGCAGACGACGAAATGGCGAACTTCTACACGGCGAACTGGCCTGGCTCCCATTTCCGCCACCATCTGCTGCTGGCGCTACAGCACCATAACGGCGAGCGCACCGGGGCGGTTAACCAGCGCATTACCCGCCATACCCCCCGGGAGAGCCAGCAACAGCAACTGGATAACAACGCACTGTATGACGCGCTCAGCGGGCGGTTCGGCCTGCGGCTGGATGACCCCCATTACGGTATCAGCCGCGAGGCGTTTCTGGCGATGATGGCCCGGCTGGAGGCGAAAGCCGCCCGCTAACCGCCGGGCAGGGCTACAGTCGGCTACTTGAATCTTCAGAAGATCTGATTATAAAGGAATGTTTTCCTCTCTGGATTTCCATTCTTTTTTTATTGATTTTATATGGCGTATCCCCGTAATAGAGTAAGTGCCAAGTATATTCAAATCTTTCGGTGAGCTAATGGTTATTAGCTCTCCACGGCCAAAATAGCTTTCGACAGAACCGATGAAACACGTCCCGTTCAACCAGACAGGAATAGCTGCAATAGGTTGAGTGACATAATTTCCAGCAATTTTAGTTCTATAATGTTCTGCATCTTCAGATGATGTATCTGCCGGGACGGGGCAAATAGGCTCCTGTTTCTCCTGTTGCTTATTAAAATAATACTTATTATTGAGTGATTTGATTAGCTGTTTTTTATCATGATCGTTTAATGCCGGGGTTAACTGTTTATCTTCTTCTTCCGATTTTATTGAGAAATTATCGTATTCGTACTGATAATAAATGGTTATACTAGGGACTTTATTGTCTGTATTAAATGGTCGCAACAAATAAAATGAATCTTCAGCATATTTACCATTGAACCAAAGTGCGTAGACTTGGTCATTAATGCGAACCCACTGTCCCCACTGATTGGCTCCGCGTCCATTTTCAGAATATAAAACACCCGTTATAGCCTGGCTATCATTTTTAGTATTATTTATATCAATGAATTTATCACCAGAGCGTTTTAGAACCCCAGTAAAACTAAATAATCCAGTTCCTCCTGAGTAGCTATTAATAATGAGGTCTCTCTTTCCATCACCATCGAGATCAACTAGTTTGCAATTGACCATTCCATTTTCCGATTCGGCACTAAACGTTGTGTTGATAAATGCCTGCCATTCATCATCACTGATTTTAGCAGAAGGCTTTTTGATTGTTTTTTTTGACACTTCAGTACTGATTGTAAAGTCAATGTCGTTTTTTAATGGAAATTTTTCTGTTATTGTTTCCGGGATTTTTTGAGGGGCGCTTTGAAGCATCTCCACCATAGTGTTATGAAGTAATGTCAATGCATAATTATCAGAATCTAAATTATATTGGCTTCGTGTTTGAGTAGCGAAAAGTTGAGGGGAGATAAAGAAAATCAAAATCGGGAATAATGAGAATCGGTTCATTACGCTCTCCTTAGCTGGTTTGATTCAGGCTTTTCGAGTGTCAAATTTCCATTGCGGTTGTAATTCAGCGGGAAGGCGTCGCGCCTGGCTGAGGAAGACGGAGAGCGAAAAGAAACAACTTCCCCATCCGCAATTGCGCGGACAAACTCAGTGCGGTCGTAGCCTGCCTCGCGCCGGTCGGTGTGGAGTACGTGCACACCACCGTGCCATGATGCATGCCGGTTGAGCGGGAAATTCCGGTTTATATCTACGGGTATCATTCTGTTGACCCATGACAGGTCACTTTCTCCGGTATTCCGGGAGCGGACAAATGGCGGGCTGATTATCATGCTGACTCCCTGTCTGATTTGTAGAATTTATAGAAACGCAGAATAGCGTGGAATAGCGCAATTTTATTTAAATGAGAATTGTTCCCTGGTAAAGGAAATAAGGCCTGCGGCCCCGGCTAAAACGGATGGTGCTCATCTGCCCGGATATCCGGGGCGGCCAGCTCCTGCTCAATTTGCTTTGCCACCCGCTGCAGGGGGGCGAGGTACTTTTTCGCCGCCTGTTCGATAGTCATGGCTTTGGCGATATACACCAGATTCAGGCAGCCGATAATTTGCTGCTGGTTAAATACCGGCACCGCAATGGCGGCGATTTTCTCCTCCTGGCGCCAGCCCTGATAATTTTCACCGTACCCGTGCTGCCTGGCCCGGCGCAGAATGGTGTCCAGCTTCAGCGGCTCCCGGGCCAGCTGATACTCCTCTTCCGGCCGGGCGGCCAGCAGCTCGATCAGCTGCTGGCGCTGGTTATCCGGGCAGAAGGCCAGCCAGGTGAGCCCGGCGGCCGTGTGCAGCACGGGCAGGCGGCGGCCAACCATACTGCGGTGAAACGAAAGGCGGCTGAACCGGTGGGTGGTCTCGCGCACTACCATGGCGTCGACCTCCAGGGTGGTGACATCGGTCGGCCAGACCACCTCCTGGAGCAGATCCCCCAGCAGTGGGGCCGCAAGGGCGGAAATCCACTGCTCGTCGCGAAACCCTTCGCTCAGCTCGCGCACTTTTAGCGTCAGGCGGAAGCTGTCATCAGACGGGCTGCGCCGCACATATCCCTCTTCCTGGAGCGTTTCCAGCAACCGGCGCACGGTGGTGCGGTGAATGCCGCTCAGCTCTGCCAGCCGGGCAACGCTGGCGCCGCCGTCAAAGCGATTTAACAAATTCAGTAACAACAGACCCCGGCTCAGGCCGCGGACGTTTTTGTATTCGGTGGCTGTATTGTTCTTCATAATTTCCATATAAAACAATGCGGTGCACCTGGTGCACGCGCGGGTGGTTTCTTATTGTTCCGCAAAGACGGGGAATATACTGTGAACACTATAAAAAATCATTCACAAATGAATAACAAAGAATGAACAACTACCTGACCCTACATCGCAACTGCACTTCCGGAGCATTATGTCACAACTCCGGAACCTCATCCCGGCTTGCCGGGGCATCCGCTGTTCGGTGTCGTTATTGGCAAATAACGAGGTAGTAGAGCCCGTACCCGTAGCGGTGCCGGTTTGCCCTTACCGGTAATCCCCACCGCGTGATGCAATGAGGAACGATAATGACAACAACCCGACCGGATCTTCAGGCGGTAACCCAGTCTCATACCCAGGTGGCTATTCTTGGCGCGGGCCCGGTGGGCCTGATGATGGCAAACTATCTGGGCCAGATGGGCGTTGAGGTGGTGATCTGTGAAAAGCTCGACACCCTGATCGACTACCCGCGCGCCATCGGTATTGATGACGAATCCCTGCGCACCATGCAGTCTGTGGGGCTGGCAGAGCAGGTGCTGCCCCATACCACCCCGTGGCACGCCATGCGCTTTTTAACCCCCAAAGGCCGCTGTTTTGCCGATATCCAGCCGATGACTGACGAGTTCGGCTGGTCGCGGCGCAATGCGTTTATTCAGCCCCAGGTGGACGCGGTGATGTTTAAAGGGCTGGCGCGTTTCCCGAATGTCAGCTGGCGCTTCTCCCGGGAGCTGGAGAGTTTCAGCCAGCAGCCGGATGGAGTCACCCTGAACCTGAAAACCCCCTCAGGCAGCCGGGAGATCCTCCATGCAGACTGGCTGGTGGCCTGTGACGGCGGCGCCAGCACAGTGCGCCGCACGCTCAACATCCCCTTTGAAGGGAAAACCGCCCCCAACCAGTGGATTGTTATCGATATTGCCAACGATCCGCTGGGCACCCCGCATATCTACCTGTGCTGTGACCCGGTGCGGCCCTATGTTTCCGCCGCGCTGCCCCACGGTATCCGGCGCTTTGAATTTATGGTGATGCCCGGTGAAACCGAAGAGCAACTGCGCAAGCCCGGGCCGATGCGCCAGTTACTGAGCAAAGTGCTGCCCGATCCGGACAACGTAGAGCTGATTCGCCAGCGGGTATATACCCACAACGCCCGCCTGGCGGAGCGCTTCCGGGTAGACAGGATCCTGCTGGCGGGAGACGCCGCCCACATTATGCCGGTCTGGCAGGGGCAGGGGTATAATAGCGGCATGCGCGACGCCTTTAACCTCGCCTGGAAACTGGCCATGGTGGTGCAGGGCAAGGCCCGGGCCGGGCTGCTGGATACCTACCAGCAGGAGCGCCGCGACCACGCCAGAGCGATGATTGACCTCTCGGTGATGGCGGGCAATGTGCTGGCGCCGCCAAAACGCTGGCACGGGGTTGTGCGCGACGGGGTGACCCGGGTGCTGAACTACCTGCCGCCGGTGAAGCGCTACTTCCTGGAGATGCGCTTTAAACCCATGCCCCGCTATACCCGGGGGGCGCTGGTCGCCGCAGAAGGGCAGAAAAACAGCCCTGTCGGAACCATGTTTATTCAGCCCAGGGTCACCCTTGAAGGCGGTGAGGTGGTGCGGCTTGATGAGGTTATCGGCCCGTGTTTTGCCATTCTCGCCTGGGGGAATAACCCGTGCTGGGGGCTGACAAAAAGCCAGATTGCCCAGTGGCAGGCGCTGGGGTGCGTCTTTATTAATGTGGTGGCGGAAGTTCAGATCCATCAGCCCCAGGATAACCACCCGGGGGTGATACGGCTGGGGGATACCCAGAACCGTATTAAAACCTGGTTTGCCAGCCAGTCAGACTCTGTTGTGGTGCTGCGCCCGGATCGCTTTGTGGCGCTGACGGCCATTCCCCAGACCCTGGCGAAAAAATTAACCAGCCTCTCCTGTGCGTTGCAACTGATCACCCCCGTAGCGGCACACACCACGCCGCAAACCACCGCTGAAACGGAGGTGGCCTGATGAGCGCATACGTACATTGCCTGTCGCACACCCCCCTGGTGGGGTATGTGGATCCCGCACCGGAGGTCCTGGCGGAGGTAGACGGCGTGATTGCCGCCGCCCGGGCCCGCATTGCGGCGTTTGATCCGGAGCTGGTGGTGCTGTTTGCCCCGGATCACTACAACGGCTTTTTCTACGACACCATGCCGCCGTTTTGCCTCGGCATGGCGTGCCATGCCATCGGGGATTTTCACAGCCTGGCGGGCGATATTCCGGTGCCCGCACAGCTGGCGGAAGCCTGCGCCAGCGCCGTGATGGATGACGGCATTGATCTGGCCGTTTCTTACTGTATGCAGGTGGATCACGGCTTTGCCCAGCCGCTGGAGTTCCTGCTGGGCGGGCTTGATACCCGCCCGGTGCTGCCGGTGTTTATTAATGGTGTCGCGGTGCCGCTACCGGGCTTTCGCCGCGCCCGGCTGCTGGGGGAGGCCATCGGCAAGTTTGTCCGCCAGCTGGATAAACGGGTGCTGATTCTGGCGTCTGGCGGGATCTCGCACCAGCCGCCGGTGCCGGAGCTGGTCAGCGCGAATGCGCATAT